>NZ_DGUN01000049.1:76946-244688 GCF_002395745.1 Fibrobacter sp. UBA4309 | reverse complement strand
ACTCCGCCTGCATCATCCCGCCGGTGACCATCACCAAGGAAAACCTCGCGACCATCAAGGATTATACCCGCAAGATTGCCGAAGCTCTCCACGTTTGCGGCCTCATGAACATGCAGTACGCTATCGAAGACGGCAAGGTGTTCGTCCTCGAAGCTAACCCGCGCGCAAGCCGCACGGTGCCTCTGGTCTCCAAGGTTTGTAACACGCAGATGGCCCGCCTCGCTACCCGCCTCATGCTCGGCGCGAAGCTCGAAGACCTCAAGCTCAAGGACAAGAAGTTCAACCACCACGGCGCCAAGGAAGCCGTGTTCCCCTTCGACAAGTTCCCGAAGGTGGACCCGGTTCTCGGCCCCGAAATGCGTTCCACCGGCGAAGTGCTCGGCCTCTCCGACGACTACGCCCTCGCTTACTACAAGAGCCAGGAAGCCGCAGGTTCCTTCCTCCCGAACGAAGGTGCCGTGCTGATTAGCCTCTCCGATAAGGTTAACTTGTCTGAACAGGCGATTGAAATCGGTAAGGAATTCCAGAAGCTCGGCTTCAAGATCTACGCCACCGAAGGAACCGCCAAGTTCTACGAGAAGGCCGGCGTCAAGTGCGAAGTGGTGAACAAGATTGCCGAAGGCCGCCCGAACGTCCTCGACATCATCCTGAACAAGCAGGTGAACCTCATCATCAACACGCCGTGGGCAAAGCGCGACGCCATCAAGGACGAAAGCGCCATCCGCAAGGCCGCCATCAAGTACAAGGTGCCTTACATCACGACCCTCGCCGGTGCCTACAACACCGTGAAGGGCATCGCCGCCGCTCGCAACGGCCACGGTGCTGTTAAATCTCTTCAGGAATATCACGCTTCTATTGAAGAGATTTAACTGAAGAGTCTGCAGGAGTAGCGTGCAAGGCGAATGCCGCGACAGAGAGCTTGCTCTCTGGCATGGCTGAGCCGAAGCCGCTGACGCCGTAGGCGTCAATATCACGCGAGCATCGAAGAGATTTAACTGAATTCCAGACTGACATTGGATATTTAAAAAGGTATTCCCCCGTGGAGTACCTTTTATCAATGGTGCGGATATAATTTTATTGGTATATTTGCCTTGTATGAAGAAAACATTGAAAGAAACTGAGCCTTTCAGTTTTGTTGTCGATGTGGGCAACTCCCACACGGTACTCGGTATTTTCAAGGGAGACAAGGTTGTTGACCATTGGCGACTGACCACCCGCAAGGAAACGACTAGCGACGAGGTGATGAACCGCATTGGCGGTCTCGTACGCTTCTCCGAAATCAAGCCCTCGGCGATTACGCACGTGGGTCTCTCGACTGTGGTTCCCGCGCTCGAACGTCCGTGGATCAAGGCCCTCCAGACATTGCTCAAGCGCCCGGTGCAGGTGGTGAGTTCCAAGAACTGCCTGGGATGCCCGATTGCCTACCCGAACCCGGCGACCCTGGGCGCCGACCGTCTCTGCAACGTGATAGCGCTGCGCGACCGCGGCTACAAGGATGCCATCGTAGTGGACATGGGTACGGCTACGACTTTTGACGTGATGAAGGACGGCGGATTTGCCGGCGGTATAATCATCCCCGGAATCAGTGCTAGCCTGGACGTGCTGACGGAGAAGGCGGCACGCCTGATGCCGGTAAGCATCGAATGGCCGGACCATGTCATTGCGAACAATACCGATGACGCTATCCGTGCGGGCCTTTTGTACGGGTTCATGGCGGAACTCGAAACCCTTGTCGGGAAAATCAAGGCCGAGATGGGCAAGAAGAAGGTTCCCGTTTTTGCAACGGGCGGTTGGGGCCGGATGGTCATGGGACACAGCAAGGTGATTGATACCTACGACCCGTACTTGACCTTGAACGGGGTCCGTCTAGTGGCTCTCCGCGGTAACGGTGCCGCCGAACTGGAGAAGGACTCGGATGAATAAAGCTATTCTTTCGTCTAGGAGGAACCGATGCGTTGCTTAGTTACTGGTGGTGCAGGATTTCTGGGAAGTCACCTGTGTGAACGTCTGCTGAACGACGGCCACGAAGTGATTTGCCTCGACAACTATTTTACGGGCCGCATGGCGAACGTTGCGCACCTGCGTGACAACAAGAGCTTCGAATTGATTCGCCACGACGTGACGGAACCGATTCTGTTGGAAGTGGATCGCATCTTCAACCTCGCATGCCCCGCAAGCCCCATCCATTACCAGTTCAACCCGGTAAAGACCATCAAGACGAGCGTGATGGGCGCTATCAACATGCTCGGCATGGCGAAACGCGTGAAGGCCCGCATATTGCAGGCGTCTACGAGCGAGGTCTACGGCGACCCGGCAGTGCACCCGCAAACGGAAGACTACTGGGGAAACGTGAACCCGATCGGTATCCGCAGCTGCTATGACGAAGGCAAGCGCGTCGCCGAGACGCTCTTCATGGATTACCACAGACAAAATAACGTGGATATCCGTATCGTGCGTATTTTCAATACGTACGGTCCGCGCATGTTGCCCAACGACGGCCGCGTGGTCAGCAACTTTATTGTGCAGGCGCTCAAGGGTGAAGACCTCACGATTTACGGTGACGGCAGCCAGACGCGCAGTTTCTGCTATGTGGACGACCTCATCGAAGGTTTCGTGCGCATGATGAACCAGGACAAGATTATCGGCCCCGTGAACATCGGGAACCCCGGTGAATTCACGATGCTTGAACTTGCGAAGGAAGTTTTAGACCTGACGGGTTCCAAGAGCAAGATCGTGTACAAGCCGCTGCCCGGTGATGACCCGAAGATGCGTCGCCCGAATATCGACCTCGCCAAGTCTGCACTCGGCTGGGAACCGACAATCCCGCTGCGCCAGGGTCTCGAGAAGACGATTGTCTACTTCGAGGAACTGCTCAAGGGCAACGACTAGCGCCCCGCGACGCTGCAAATCGGACATTCCTCGGGCTTGTGCCCGCGGGCCTTGCAGTATGTGCGCCCGAAGTAGATAATCTGCAGGTGGCGTTTTTCCCATTCGTTTTCGGGGAAGATTTTTTTCAGGTCCTTCTCCGTCTGCTCCACGGAACTGCCGTCGCTTAGTCCCCAGCGCATTGCGAGCCTGTGGATGTGCGTGTCGACGGGGAAGGCGGGAATCTTGAAGATATGGCTCATTACGACACTGGCCGTCTTGTGTCCCACGCCGGGCAATGCTTCAAGTTCTTCGAACGTTTGCGGAACATTGCCGTCGAACTTTTCGACGAGTTCCCTTGAAAGGTTGTAGATGTTCACGCTTTTGGTGTTGAAGAATCCGCACGGCTTGATGATTTCGGCGATGCGGTCTACGCCGAGCTTGACCATCTTTTTCGGGGTGTCTGCCTTCTTGAACAGAACCTTGGTCACCTGGTTTACGCGGATGTCGGTACATTGTGCGCTGAGGACAACGGCCACGAGCATCGTATAGGCGCTGGTGTAGTCCAGCGGTATGGGCGGGTTCGGGAAAAGTTCGTCCAGCTTTTCGCCGATAAACTTGATTTTTTCAGTTTTTTTCATGTCTGCGCCTCCTTTCGTCTTTCGTCTGTAGCGAGCCGCATTGCGGCGCAGCGTTCTTTCGTCTGTTCTAGTCGCAGTCGCGCGTGAAGTCCTGCTGCATGTTGAAACTCGGCGTTTCGTCGGTCGGGTGGCCGACTTCGACGGCGGGGACGCCCGCATACGTCGTGTGCGGAGGCACGTCGCCGAGCACTACGGCTCCTGCGCCAATCTTGGCGCAGTCTCCGATATGGATGTTGCCGAGCAGCTGGGCGTGTGCACCGAGCATCACGCCGTTGCCGATTTTCGGGTGACGGTCGCCGACTTCGTTGCCGGTACCGCCGAGTGTCACGCCGTGCAAGAAGCTCACGTTGTTCCCCACGACGGCCGTTTCACCGATGACGATGTTCGTCGCATGGTCGATCAGGAGCCCGTGACCGATTTTTGCGGCCGGATGGATGTCCATGCCGAACTTGCGGCTGATGATGCTCTGGAGCATCTTGGCGGGGAAGGACCGCCCTTCTTCCCATAGGATATGGGCGGCACGGTAGGCCTGCAGTCCCTGGAAGCCCTTGAAGAACAGGAGCGGTTCGAGGTGGCTGGTGCAGGCGGCGTCGCGGAGCACCGTCGCCTTGAGGTCCTTGGCGGCCCAGAGCAAAAGGTCTGGGTACTTCTTGTAGATTTCGCGGAACATCTTTTCAAGTTCTTCGCGGTTGATAATCTCTCCGGCCAGCTGACAGGCGAGGGTAACGCCGAGCATATCCGCAAAATCCTTGCGGTTGAGTACCTGTTCCTCGAGCATCAGCTTGGAGAGCGGTTCTTTTTCGACTTGGGCTTTCGCCTCGTCGCGGAGCAACTTTTCCATTTCTTCGACTGTCATAGCGGCTGCAAATATAGAAATTTGTGGTGTCGGCGGCCTAGCCGGCGTATTCGAGGAGCGCTGTCGCCGGGATGCGGAACCACCCGGGCCTGAATTCGAGTTCGTAGCAGGCTTCGTAGACCGCCTTGGCGATGGCGTAGGGGGCGCAGGCTTTCTGCAGTTCGGCCACGGTGGTTCCGGAGCGCCGCGCGTAGCCTTCCAGGAAGGCGCTCTCGCAGCCGCCGTAGCTGTCGCTTGCCCCGTTGGCGGAACCGGCTACGCGGCAGGCGCTCGCGTAGCTGAAGCTACGCAGCATCCCGGCGACGTCGACGAGAGGCGAACGCTTTGCCCTGCGGTAGTCGAGCGTACGGGATGGCTCGCCTTCGAAATCGAGAATCTTGAATGCCGGCGCACTATCTGCGGCGTTTGCGAACGGGGATACCAAAACTTGTCCCAGGTGATAGTCCCCGTGGACGCGCTGCGGTGCGAACAGGTCCGTTGCGGCGTTGTCGAAGGCTTTTGACGCAAGTGCGCGGAGGGATGTCAATTTCGATGCGATTTTTTCCATGAGTTCGCGGGTGGAATCGTCTGCCGCCGGGTGGCGCAGCAGGTTTTCCAGCTTGTCGAAGGGGATTTCTACGGAGTGGCCGCATGTTCCGGGCATGTCTTTCAGGGCGGCATGCATCCTTGCCGTGGCTTCTCCCAGGGCTTTTGCGGTTTGCACGGGCGAATATGCCGGTTCCCCTTGAGTGAATACCTTCCACGCGTCACGGGCGCCCTGTACATGGCCTTCGAGGATTCCCAACGTGTATTGTTCGCCGGAGTCGGCGACATAGCGGCATGAGCCGTAGTATTCCGGGATGTCCCCGAATCCCGCATTCTTCAGGTGCGAAAGGATCTCCGCTTCGGGATGGATTCCCGCTTGCAGACGGCGGTAAAGCTTGAAGAAGAACTTTCCGGGATTGACGAACGAGGAATTGCTCTGTTCCGCATCGACAGGCGCTATGGAACGCAGCGCGTTTGCGAAGGGATTTTGCCCGTTCGGGGCGGGAGACTCGAAAACGAATTGCCCTTTTTGGCCGCGGAACATAACTGTCCCGGATTCGCTCCCGAATCCGGCTTCGAGAATTTGGCCGATGCCGTTTTCGCTTTCGACTGTGGCATAAAGTTCGGGGGCGTGGCCGTCGGCGAAGGAAACCTGGATTACGGAAAGGGTGTTGCCCGCGATTTTGGAGCGGTCGAAATCCTCGATATGGGCAATCGGGAGGTCCTTGCCCATGAACCAGCGTTTTTGGGCGATATCCTGCATGCTTTCCATGTAGAGAATATTAGCTATTTTCGCGCAGACAGTGCGGAAAAATACCCCTGCTTGCGCAGGGTGGCGAGAACCTTGAGCTTGTTTTCCAGGGGCTCGCTGCCGATGCCGTCCAGTACGAATTGCGGAACGCGCTTGACGGGTCTGAATTGCGGGGGAACGTCGGAGTAGTCGGCGAGTTGCCAGGCGACGAGCATCTTGGAAATGAAATCATCCCATGGGAAGATGTCCTTGGGCTCGAGATAGAAGCGGGCGGGCTTTTGGCCGTCACGGGCATCGAGCAGGAGCGAACCGTCCTTGAAACATGAAAAAAGCGCGGCCTGCCGTTTCTTCATTTTCGTGGCAGACTGCGCTGGGATATCTAGAATGAGTTGCACTTGAACTACGCCTTACGCAGCGAGAAGTTCACGCTGGATTTGCGCATACTGGTAATGAGAAATCGCGGTGATTCTCAGAATAAGATCCTGCGTAATGCCGGCTCTGATGAGAGCTCTAGCGTAGTTGAGCTTGTTCATGTCCGGTGTCGTCATGGTAACCCCTTATACTTGACTTTAATACTCCCTTCTTTTATAAAAAGTAGATTTTTTTTTGTGCAAAAGCATGTTTTTTTTTAACATAGCTGTTAAGTGTTGAGTTGCTCACAAAGGGATATTTTGTGGATAAGTAGTTATTTTGTTGATGAATATAGTTTTACGCATAAAAGCGGAAAAAGCATATGGATTGACTCCAAAAATGCGTGTGATTAATATCACTCGATTGGAAGGTTTACTGGCGGAATAACGGAAAATCCGATCGACACTTGTTCACGGAATTGATGTCGATTTCTCCGCTTACGACGTATTCCTTGCCTGCGTCAGCTTGTACAATTACGTTGCCGAGCGGGTCTATAATCCGGGAATCTCCGGTATACAGGCCGTCTGTGCTGACGCAGTTGACTGCGGCGACGTACGCTTGATTCTCAATGGCCCGCGCCTTGAGTAGGGCTTCCCAGTGGTCCTTGCGCTTGGCGGGCCATGCGGCATGCACCGTAAAGAGCTGCGCTCCCTGCAGTGTTGCATCGCGGTACTGTTCCGGGAACCTCAAGTCGAAACAGATGGTTGTTGAAACGCAAAAATCCCTGATTTTGAACAGACTAATTTCACGGCCTGCAGTGAAGGTCTCCAGCTCCGGGAAGAAAAGATGGTTCTTGTCGTAGCCCGCTGTTTCGCACGTCTTGCCGGGAGCGTATATGCCGACGTGGTTCGTCACTCCCGCCTCTTGACGGCGCATGCCGCCTCCGCATACGAAACAGTTCGTGTCGTCAGAAAGTTTCTGCAGGAACTCCGGAGTATCCGGCCGCGCGTTTTCCTGGCTCAGCTGTTTTGCCAGCTGGGGAACGTATCCGGTATCGAACATTTCCGGGAGCAGTACGAGGGATTGCGGAGCAGGGGAGGCCTCAAGGACCATTTCCCGAGCCTTGGAGAAATTTTTTTCTTTTTCTCCCGCGAGCGAACCCATCTGTACCAGGTATACTTTTAGCATGGTTTAAATCTAGTATATTCTTTTTGAAGCGTTAGTTTTCTAAATTATTGTATATGAGTTCCCGTATTTTATGGTTTGTGGCATTGTTTGCTTTGTCGGCTTTTGCGGCGACGCCTACGGATATTGTGGGTGTCGTGCTGGAATCGGAGTCCGATTTGCCCCTGGATGGGGCGACGATTACGTACCGTTCCGGCAAGGCTCTTGGAAAGACGAATGCAGACGGCCGTTTTGAACTGACTGTGGAATCGAAGAACGCCGTCCTGGTTTTCTACAAGGAAGGCTTTGACAGCGTTGTCGTGGAACTTCAGGATTTTGCCGATTTGCGTGATATGGTGGTGACCCTTTCCAGCAACCTGCGTGATTTGGGTTCCAGCACGGTTATCGGAGGTGGCGAGCCCGAAAAATGGGTGCCGGAACGCACGGTTTCCGTGGACAAGCTGGAAGATGCTGCCGGCATGCGTTTCGACTTGACGGAACACCTGAGCCAGATGCCCGGTATTTCGGGACAGAAGGATTTTAGCAGCGCTCTTTACTACGAAGGCTCCCGAGCGGGGGATGTGGCGTACCACCTGGGTCGCTTGCGTATCCCGAACATGCGCCACCTGGATGTAGGATTTCCCGGAAACCTCTCCGTGGTCAATCCGCATATCTTGAGCGGTATCGAGATTCACGACCATTACGGCAACGGCCCTATCGGGCAGGGACTTGCCACCTCGGTTCAGTACATCCCGGAACAGACGGACGGCAAATGGGGCCTGAAGGGCGCCGCGGGCCTTACGGTGCAAGAAGTTGTGCTGGACGCCCCGTTCTTTATCTGGGATAGTTTCCGTTTTGCGTTCCGCAGGCTTGACGAAGAAATGCTCAAGAACCTGGGCGAGAAGTTCTTTACGGAATTCAAGAAACGCGATGGCGACTGCACGGAAGATTGCCGTGTGAAATCCTCCGACCCGTTCGACCTTTCTGCGTTCGATGTCTATGCCCAGCTGAACGGTTCGGATTCCATGGGCAACACGTGGGCGTTGAGGACTTTGTACAGCTCCGACGAATATTCCATCAAGCAGGATACATCCACCTCTTATGACCAGGTGAATTCCATCGATATCATTGAAGGCGAACAGACGTACCTGGTGGTTGGCGCCGAATATGCGAGCAAGTTCGGGACAAGCGCCCATGCGGGATTTGTCCGTGAACACCAGGGAGATACGCTTCGCGACACGACCGGGTTCCGCAATACGGCAAGCACCAAGGAAGGCGCGGCCTTTATTGACGGTTACGATTACACGCATACGACGATTAGCGGTGGCCTCGACAAGGATTTCAAGGGGAGTATTCTCGGATCTAGGCTGAGCGGTGCCATCTTGTACGAACAGCATTTCGTGGAACGCGACTATCCTGAATTCGGCGGGACGATTTCGGACGACTACAAGACGGGCGTCCTTTCCGGAACGGGCCGCTTTGACTGGAAGCAGGATTATTCCGAATACATCCTTTCTGTGGGTGGCGTGGCCGACGCTGTCGATCACAAGGCCCAGCCGACGGCTTCCGTGGATATGGAACGCAATCTTTCCAAGAAGGATTCCGCCTACTGGAGACTTTTCGGAAACATCGCCTACCGCAGCGACTGGAAACCGTTCTATGACGCCGGCGACCTGACCGGCCGTCTCGAAACGGGAACCTCGGGCAAGGCGGGTTTCGGTTACCGTTCCAAGTATTTTGACGGACAGGCTAGCGGCTTCGGACGCTACTACTTCGATCCGCTTTTGCCTATGCCCAAGGCCTATGCCCAATACAAAGACGTGACGGGCGTGGACTATGCGTGGGTGATGGGCGCGAACGCCAAGATGGAATGGAAAACGTCGCACCATTTCTCGATGTCTACGAACGTGAGTTCTGTCTACGGTGAATACGAACTGGACGGCTCCGGCTCGTTGCCGTGGGAAGCGAATTCCCGGCTGGACGTGATTTCCCATTTCCGCTACTACCCGCGCAAGGATTCCCTGATTTCGGTAATTCTCACGCACCATGCGGCCTGGCATCGTCCCCTGTATTATTACCAGATTATGCCGTCGGTTCCTTCGACGCAAGAAAACGGGACGCGCTGCCTTAGGGATTACAACGAGTTCACGGACCTGTTCCGTACGGATATCCGCGTGAATCTGGACCTGCACCGTGACAAGGGCTTGTTCCGCGATGCCCGATTCTACCTGGAACTTGACAACTTCCTCGCGAAACTGGATGTAGACGCGCTGAAGTTCCTCGGTTCGCAGAATGCCCGTGAACGCTCCTGGGTGTCCGAGGATAACGACGGGAAGTCCGACAACGGGTTCAACCTGGTTCCCTTCATGGCGAAGGGCATGGGACTCTACCTGCAGTTCGGTGTCGAAGTCCAGCTAGGACTTTAATTAGACGAAAGACGAGAGACGAAAGACGAAAGATGAGAGAAAATATTCTGATGGACATCCCCGCTGTGGAGCGGGGTTCTTTCTTGTTCTTGTCGTAAGCCTATTGACGTCGTCTTTGGCGCAGGGGACAGATTCCCTTTTCGTCCCTCCGAAGCCGGCGAAACCGTTGCGGTTCTGCTTGGCGGCAAAGCAGTGGATCGATTATGCGAGTCACGATTCCAGCTTGGTCGAGATCACGCGTATGCATGGACTCCGCATGGACCTGCGCTACGGTACGTTCAATAACGTCACCGGTCATGATCTGTATTGCGGTATCCAGCGGGCTTTCTTGCATAGGGATGCCCTGCCCAAGCTCAAACGCGCCCTGGCGCTGCTTGCCAAGGAACTGCCCGGCTACAGCATTGTCGTCTTTGACGCGGCTCGGCCGATGTATGCGCAGGCCGCCCTCAAACGTACGGTGGCGGGGACTCCGTATACGAACTACGTATCTTCCGGGACGACCGGCGGGCTGCACAATTACGGCCTGGCTCTCGACATCGGCCTCGCCGACAGTGCAGGCGTCTTGCTCGACATGGGAACGGACTTTGACTCGTTCGAGAAATGCGCGGGCGAGGTGGGCGAGGCAGCCGCGCTTGAAACCGGACGCCTCACGCAGCAGCAGATTGACAACCGCAACCTGTTCCGCAATATCATGAAACGTGCGGGCTGGGTGACCCTCCCGAGCGAATGGTGGCATTTCAACGCCTATACGCGTGCGTATACCAAGGAACACTACCCGCTGTTCCCGATGTGAAGTGGGAAGTAGGAGGTAGGCAGTAGGAAGTCGGAAGTCGGAAGAGTCTTCCTTGGCTATGCGTTCGTAATAGCCGCTCGGTAACCGCGACCATCATCCCACACTTCACGTTCCCCCCATACCCCAAAGGCGCACGCGCCGAGCCCATACCCCAAGTACATCTACAAGAGTGATGGATGGGGCAATGCCCCAACCTTTGCGGCTCGGCTATAGCCATGCGAGCATGGCTTGCAGCGCTCGCCTTGCAAGGTTGTCCCCTCCGCACTGCTCGGGGGATGACTCGGTAACCACTTTTTTACGGCAGCGTCTTGATGCTGGCGCGCTTGAGGCGGTCGTTCAGGGCGATGCCGATTCCCTTGTTGGGTATCGGGTCCACGAGAATCAAGTCGTAATCGGGCGTATCCAGGTCGTGCATGTAGGCGTATAGCCTTGCGGTCGCCTCGGTCATGTCACCCGTTGCAGACAAGTTTACTGTGGCAGGAATCGCTCCGGCTTGGTTCCCGAACGCGATGCGTGCGGTATGCTCCGGCAGTTTGTAACCTGCGGGCACTTCTCCGAAGTACAGCGGCACCTGCGGGCGGTAATGCGTGTCGCACTGGCCCGGCGCCTGCATAGCCTGCCCAGGCTTGCTCGTGGATTCCTTGATGGCGACTTCGCCGAGCACCGCCTTGAACATCTCGGGCGTAATCGCCCCCGGGCGGAGCACTGTCGGCACGTCCCCGGCAAGCGAGATGATGGCGCTTTCGACTCCTACGGAGCACGGCCCGCCATCGACGATTCCCGCGATGCGGTCCGCAAGCTGTGCGGCCACGTGCTCTGCGGTCGTTGGGCTCACGTGCTTGAACAGGTTTGCGCTCGGGGCTGCAAGCGGGAGTCCCGATTCCTTGATAATCGTCTGCGCTACGGGGTGGCTCGGGAACCTTACCGCCACCGAGGGCAGCCCGCTCGTACACAGGTCGGGAATGCAGTCCTTCTTCGGGAGGATGATGGTCATCGGGCCCGGCCAGAAGGCTTCCGCCAGCCGGTATGCAGCATCGGGAATATCGCGGGCGACATTCTCCAGTTCCGCGATGTCGGCAATATGCACGATAAGCGGGTCAAACGTCGGGCGCTCCTTGGCGGCAAAAATCTTCGCGAGCGCTTCGGGGTTGTACGCGTTCCCCGCAAGCCCATAGACGGTCTCTGTCGGGATGGCGACGACCTCGCCTTCCTTGAGGAGCCTTGCGGCTTCCGAAACGCTTGTCCAAGGAGGGAATTTCATTATGGCACAAAAATAAAAAAAAGGGATAGAAATTTCTATCCCTTTAAATGCGATGCCGTGCGCAGCGCTTTATGCTTCGGCGGCAGGTTCCTTCTGTTCGTCCTTGCGGCCGAAAGCGAAAACCTTGTCGCAGGCTCCATTGAAGCGCTTCCAGATCTTGTCGGACTGGTCACGCGGAACGGCTCCGACTTCTTTCCACAGGCGACGCAGGTGCTTGACCTTGTTCATGGCTCCGCCGACAGTGGCTTCGCTCAGGTCGCTGAGGAGGTCTTCGGCCTGTTCGCAGAGCAGCACCTTCTTCTGCAGGTTGTTCTGGCGGGCCTGTTCCTGGATGTCGAGCTGGTCGCGACGGCGCGTAAAGAAGTCGTCGCAGACTTCGCGGAAGTTCTTGTACAGCAGCAGGTCGTCGACACCGCAAGAGCCGAGCGTGCGCCAATCCTTCTGGAGGTCGCGTACGGCGTCGGCCAGCTGGTTGGAGCCGGCGCTTTCTGCAAACTGCTTGACCTTCTCAATAATGTCCTGCTTCTGCTTCTTGATTTTTTCAAGCTGCTTGCGGAGGTTCTCGTCGATTTCGGCGCAGCGTCCCAGGAACTGGTTGATCGTTTCGCTGAAGCGGTCGTTGATGGCGTCGACGGATTCCTTCGGAACCATGCCGATGGTCTTCCATTCGGCTTCGATGCCCTTGACGGCTTCGATCAGTTCTGCAGTGACGTTGTTGATGTCGAGAGCTTCGAGCTTTTCGCAGAGGCTGGTCTTCTTGGCGAGATTTTCCTTTTTCGCTTCGTCCATTTCTTCGAAATGGCTACGCTTCTTTTCGAAGAAGGAGTCGCAGGCCGTGCGGAAACGCGTCCAGATTTCGTCGGACTTGCTCTTGGGGACCGAACCGACCGATTTCCATGCGTCTTGCAGCTGCTTCAGCTTGTTCGACGTAGAATTCCATTCGGTAGAATTGGAAAGCGCCTCGGCTTCTTCGCACAGCTTCACCTTCTTTTCGTAGTTGGCTTCGCGGTTGGCGTCTTCTTTCTTCTGGTTCTCTTTATGCTGGGCATAGAAGGCGTTTGTAGCCGCCTTGAAGCGGTCCATCAGGGCGGTGATGTTTTCCTTGGGAACCATGCCGATGCTCTTCCACTGTTCCTGGATTTCTTGCATGGCCTTGAACTTGTCCTTCCAGAACAGTTCAGTGTTGGCAACGAGGTCTTCGATTTTCTTGCAGAGCTCTTCCTTGCTTTCGAGGTTCTTCTTGCGTTCGGCAAGCTGTTCTTCGATAAAGGGAGCGCAGTTCTGCTTGATCTGTTCGAACAGCGTCTGGAATTTTTCCCTGAATTCGGTAAACTTGGCGGCAGATGTGGGGCCACAGTTCTTCCACTTGTTGCTGAGGTCCTTGAGCTTGTTGAGAGCGTCTTGGCTACCCGGTTCCTTTGCGAGAGCTTCCATCTCGGTGAGGATTTCGGCGCGGTCGTTCTCGTTGTGCCAGGATTCCCACTGGCGCATTTCCTGGAAGCGTTCCGTGGCGGACTTGTATTCGAGCCAAAGGTCGTGGTACTTGAACTTCTGTTCGCCGACGATGTTCTTCCATTCGTTGTAGGCGTTGCGCAGCTTGATGCTGAGTTCCTTGAAGTCCTCGTTTTCGTCGAAACCCTTGACGCGTTCGATGAGCGCCTTGAGCTTTTCGGAATTGGCTTCGAAGATCTGCTGCGCCTTGTCGTTGAACGCGCTGATTTTTTCGCTCAGCTTGTTGCGGAGGGCGTTGTAGGCCTGGAGCTGGGGGTCTTCGCCTTCGAGCAACGGCAATTTTTCCCATTCGCGTACAATCGTGTGCAGGTGCTTGGACGTCGTCTCGTTCGCGTCGGTGTCGGCGAGGGCCTGAAGGCGTTCCAGCAGTTCAGGACGGACGGATTCGTCGGAGGGATCCTTGTTTTCTTCGTCGGTGACAGGAGCTTCCTTTTTCTTGAAATCCTGGGCCTTGAAGAAAGCCTGGTTGAAACGCTTGATTTCGGCGGCGTCCATGATGGACTTGTTTTCGGCCCATTCGCCGATAATGGCGTCAATGCGTTCGGAACTGGATTCGGCTTCGCCGCTAATCAGGATGCCTTCGAGTTCGTCGAGAATTTCCGTGAGATGGCGCTTGCGGTCCTGTTTTTCGACTTCGGCCTTTTCTGCCGCGATGCGGTTGGATTCCGTCTCGTCGCAGAACTTCTTGAAGCTCTCGTAGATTTCTTCGAGCGTTGTCTGGGCAGGGCCCATGCCGAGTTCGGAGGCTTCTTTCATGAGGGCCTCGAAGCGGGGCTTCGTGGCGATGGGGTCCTTCTGGGCTGCCAGATGGTGGGCTTGCTGAATAAGGGCTTCGCGCTTGCTGATAAGGAGGGCTGCGGCCTTCTTGCCGCCGTCGGCGGCTTCTTTCTGTGCGCGGATTTTTTCGGCGGCAATCTTTCTTGCCGAAGTATGCTTGGAATTCTTGGCGATGTCGGCGAGCAACGATTCGGAGTCAATACGGTTGACGGCTTCCTTGGCGATGTCTTCCTTGGCGTCCCTGGTGGCGGCCAGGGCGAGTACGTTCGCCTTGCTGGTCCTCTTCACGAGTTCCTGGCGGAGTTCCGAGCTGGGCATCGACTTGATGAGCTCTTCGGCGTAGCGCGTATCCTTGATGGTATCGATATAGGTGATTACATCGTCGTTGGCGGGTTCGCGGAAATTCTTGAGAGTCTTGGCAATTTCTTCGAAATAGCGGTTCTCGGCGAGACGGCGGATGCCCGCTTCGCTGTCATTCTTGGAAATCTGGAGCAGTACTGGTATTTGCGTCAGTTTTTTGACGGCGGCCGTTCTCACGTCGCCACTCTCATCGGAAAGGGCAATGCGTTCGAGAGTGTCTTGCGCTTCCAGTTCCTCGATGGCCTCGAGGCGCTTTTCGGGGTTGGAATTTTGCCATTTCGGTCTAAATGTATCCAGTAAGCTCATAAGTATCTCCAAATAGGTAGACGTCCCTTGCGGGAGCGTATAACATAATCTAACTAAAAAGATTTGGAATCGTTTCGAAAAATACCGGATTATTACCTATCTTTACCCTGAAAATGGCAAAACGGATACCCAAAACGGCCGCTCCCGAGCAGATTCGGGCCAAGTTCAAGGCGGAAAGTCTTGAAACGTTTTGCGAAGTATACATCCCGCAGGCCCCATCCGAGTACACTTACGGCATTCCCGTGGATCTCCCGGAGGGTGTCGAAATCCGTCGGGGTAGCGTGGTTTGGGTTCAGTTTGCGACCCGGAAAAAGCCTGCCTTGGCTGTTGTTTCGAAGATTGTCGAACGTCCCGGCTTCGACGTGCGTTGTGTCTATCCGCATGCTTCGGGGTATGTCTTTTCCGAACGTTACATGGAAATGCTGGAATGGGTGGCCCGCTATTATGTGAGTACGCCCATGAAGGCGCTGGACGTTTTTTGGCCGTCGGATTTCGAAAAATACCTGGACGCCCTGGTTGCAAACAGGAACAGCGCCGAGCCAGGCGAGAAGAAAAGTCCGGAAACCATAAGGACTCCGGGAATCGAAATGCCGCCCCTGACAGAAGAACAGCGGGTGGCTCTCGACTCCCTCGTAGAAGACTTGACGAAGGACGGGTTCCGCGGAACGCTTTTGCACGGCGTGACCGGATCGGGCAAGACCCGCGTGTACCAGGAACTGGTCCGCGAGGCGCTGCGCCTCGGGAAGAAGGTGCTGATCCTTGTGCCGGAAATCGGGCTTACTCCGCAGACATCCAAGCGGTTCGAGGATTTTTTGCAGGAAAGCGTGCAGGTTATCCATTCTGCGCTTTCGGCGCCGAAACGCCGCGAAGCCTATGTCGCCGTATTGGAAGGCCGTGCCCGTGTCGTGTTGGGTACGCGGAGCGCCATATTGGCCCCGTTCGATTTTGACGTGGTTATCTTGGACGAAGAGCATGATTCTTCTTTCAAGCAGCAGGATCCTGCACCGCGTTACCATACCCGCGAACTGGCGTTCCATTTGGCGTACAAGCATGGAGCGTTGGTTGTTTTGGGAAGCGCGACCCCGTGCCTGGAGACGTTCTACAATGCGGGTGCGAACAAGTTAAAGACCCTGAAACTGGAAAAACGTGCTACGGCGGTCCCGCTGCCGTCGGTAAAGATCGTGAACATGACGACGGTCCGGCAACAGAAGGGAATCCTGATGTCGCCGGATTTGCGCGAAGCCCTTGTGGAATGCATTGCATCGGGCGAGCAGGCGATTGTCCTGATGAACCGCCGCGGGTATTCCAAGATCCGCGTTTGCGGAGAATGTGGAGAAACACTTTATTGCAAGCATTGCCATGTCCCGTTAGTTTATCATAAACAATACAAGTCGTTACTGTGCCATTATTGCGGAATGCTTTATCCTGTCGATACGCCTTGCCATGCCTGTGGTGCTGGAACATATGATTTTGTCGGTGGCGCTATCGAGAAGCTTGAAGAAGAAATCGCGGAATGGGTGCCCAATGCAAAAATTGTCCGCATGGACCGCGATACCACGCAGAACGTCGGCTCGGTAGAAAAAATCCTCGATGCCTTCCGCAATCGCGAATACAACATTTTGCTCGGAACGCAGATGGTGGCGAAGGGCCATGATTTCCCGGGAGTCCGCCTTGTCGGAATCGTGGGTGCCGATTCCGGTCTTGGGATGCCCGATTTCCGCAATACGGAAAGGCTGTTCCAGCTGCTGAGCCAGACGGCGGGCCGTGCCGGTCGTGCCCAGGGCGGTGGCAAGGTGATCATACAGACGCAAAAGCCGGATGAACCCGTGATGCAGTTTGCCCTGCACCATGATTTTGCCGGTTTTGCCGCCAGGGAACTGCAGGACCGCAGGGAAGCTTTCTACCCGCCTTTCTGCAAACTGGTGGAGGTTTCCTTTGGCAGCAAGAGCGAATCCTTGCTGACCGATGCGATAAAGCGGGTGGAATCGATTTGCCGTGCAGAAAAGACGTTGATGGTCCTGGGACCGGTCGATGCGTTCGTGCCTGTGGTACAAAACGTCCATTGGGCCAAGCTTTACCTGAAAACGAACGAGCTGGCTGTTGTCCGCCGTATCCTGGCGCCAATCGTAAATAGCCCGAAACCATGGGTTCCGGGCGTAGAAATCAAGATAGAGATAGAGTAGGTTATTTCTGCTTCAAGATGGAGCGGAGTTCGTCGGCGGCCTTTTGCAGGTCGTCGTTTACGATGACGTATTCGTACTTGCCCTTCGTCTTTGCAAATTCCATTTCTTTCTTGGCGTTGGCGAGGCGCAGCTGGATAACCTCCTCGGGGTCGGTGCCGCGTCCACGCAGGCGCTGTTCCAGGACTTCTTCGCTAGGCGGGAGGATTAGGATGCCTGTCGCTTCGGGATAGACCTTGTCGAAATTCACCTTGCCGAAAACGTCGAGGTCGAACAGGACCCGGTTCCCTTGTGCGAGCGTGTCTTCTACGAAACTCTTCGGGGTCCCGTAGTAGTTGCCGTGGACCAGGTTGTATTCGACCAGGGCGTCGTCCTTGATCATCTGTTCGAACTCTTCCTTGGTCTTGAAAAAGTAGTGGACTCCGTTCACTTCGCCTTCGCGCGGGGCGCGGGTCGTAGCCGAAATGGAATACTTGATATCCGGGAAATCCTTGATGACCAGGTCCTTGAGGGTGGTTTTGCCGGCGCCGCTGGCGGCACTCATGACGAAAAGCTTGTTTTTCATGGGACGAAATGTAGTAAAAGTGCTATCTTTGTGCCCATGAAAAAAATTTCCCTTACGGGCATCAAGCCCACCGGCACGCCGCATTTAGGCAACTACCTGGGCGCTATCCGCCCGGCCCTTGAACTTTCCAAGACCTACGATACGGTCTACTTTATCGCCGACTACCACGCCCTTACCACCGTGCAGAACGGTGCAGAGATGCGCGCGAACATCTACAAGATTGCGGCGACGTGGCTTGCGCTGGGACTCAACCCCGAAGAGGGCCTGTTCTACAAGCAGAGCGACATTCCCGAAATTTTCGAACTCAGCTGGGCACTCAGCTGCTTTACGCCGAAGGGATTCATGAACCGCGCCCACGCCTACAAGGACAAGGTCGCGAAGAACGAAGCCGCCGGCGAGGACCCGGATGCGAACGTGAACATGGGCCTCTACTGCTACCCGTGCCTGATGGACGCCGACATCCTGATGTTCAGCGCCGACATCGTGCCTGTGGGCAAGGACCAGAAACAGCACGTGGAATTCGCCCGCGATATCGCCATCAAGTTCAACAAGCACTTCGGTGAAGACGTGTTCACCATCCCGGAACCGGTGTTCCAGGAAACGACGGGTATCATCCCGGGTCTCGATGGCCGCAAGATGAGCAAGTCGTACGACAACGTCATCGACATCTTCCTCGAGAGCAAGGCCCTCAAGAAGAAAATCGGCAAGATCGTCACGAACTCCCAGGGCATCGAGGAACCGAAGGATCCCGAGACCTGCAACGTGTTCAAGCTGTACAAGCTGTTTGCCACTCCGGAACAGACCGAGGCGCTCGCCGCCCGCTACCGCGCCGGTGGAATGGGTTGGGGCCACGCCAAGCAGGAACTCCAGAACGTTCTCGAAGAACACCTGGGTGCCGCCCGCGAAAAGTACTTCTACCTGCTGAACCATACCGAAGAAATCGACAAGATTCTCGCGTACGGCAAGGAGAAGGCCCGCGTGAAGTCGAAGGCCATGATGGAGAAGGTCCGTTCCTTATTGGGAACGTATTAAAGGCCGAGAGCTTTTTTGAAGGCTTCGGTGCTGAACATCCTGTTCGTGACGAAGTTGTCCGCAAGGATGTTCAGGTTTTCTTCGCTATACTCAATCTGCTTGGAAAGCAGCTTGATGGCCGCGATTCGCGAATTGGCGTGCGTCGAGTCGGCGGAGAGTTCCTTGCCGAAACGTTTCAGGGTAAGCCAGAAGAAAATGGCGAGCTGCACTTTGCCCAGGCTGTCTCCGTCGAACAGGGACTTTGCGTAGTAACGGAAGAGCATGTAGGCGACAATGCGCGCCCCGTCTTCGTCAGAAAAAATGGCAGGGATGTTTTCTTGCTCGCCATGGATAATCCTGTCTAGCGCCTTGTCCCAGGCGGTCCCGAAACTTTCTCCCTTTCTCAATATGGCCGTCCACGCGTCTGTCAGGGCTTTTGGGGAAATGCCTGTGATGTCGGCGGGCTCGGCTCCGGCAACGTCTTGTACGTAGTCCAGCAGGGCGGCCAGTCGCGTGTTTAAGGGAACGCCGCTTTCGGCAAGGATACGGAACATGTTCTCGCGTTCTTGGAATATGGCGTCGCGGGCTTCACGGACTTCTTCTGGCAGGGCGTCTTCCGGATCGTCGGTCTCGCTTTCCACGAGGTTCAGGATGGGGGAGGCGTTCTCTTCGAGCAGCAGGCGGGCCGCTTCTTCGCAGCAGAGTCCGAGTCCGCGTTCTTCGATATCTCCGTAGACTTCTACAAAGCGCGGGTGCTGCGTGCAGATGGCGCACAGCGATTTTTCTCCCAGTTGCCTGTATATTTCGCAGAGTCCCCGGTTGTCCAGGAACGGGCAATGGTCTCCGGGGCCGAGTACAAAATGTCCGTCCTCAATGTTTGCATGGAGCTTCTCGCCGAATGTTCCCGTGACGGCCGCGTATCTTGCTTGTGTCTGTTCGTCGATGTCTATTTCCCATCCGATGCAGCAGGTATCGGTGCATTTGCCTGCGGTGCAGTGGAATTTTGCATAGAAATCGGGTGTACGGAGTAGCATGCGACAAAGCTAGTTATTTATATTGTGAATGTGAAAAAGGCCGTTTTATGGATTTGCTGTATGGTGCTGTCGGCGTTTGCGGCCGAAGCGTCCGAATCCGTACAGTCCCCGGATTCTTCGCAGAAGGCGGATAAGGAAGTGCAGAGCATTGCGCTCCCGCGTCAGTCCGCGTATCTGGGAAAGGGTATTTCCGTGGGTATCGCGGGCGGCGTTTTCAAGCCGTCGGGCGACTGCGACTGCCTAGGCGTATGGCAGGGACAGCTCGAGTATTATTATTCGCCATGGATCAGTGGCGGTATTGATGTCCGCTTTTTTGGAGGCGACCTGGATTCCGACGTGATGGTGCTCTATCAGCGCTACAGGATGGATGTGCGCGGACACTTCCAGTACAAGTCGTTCGACGTTTTCCTCGCACCGGTACTCGGCCTCGAGACTACCGACCTCCAGGAGTTCCGCGAGGAGTGGGACAACCGCCAGGATGAATGGTGGAAGCCGGGGATGGACCTGGATTCGGTGGTCTACCAGAAGGACTGCGAGAAGATGTTTTCGCTCGACGGGTTCTCGGGCGGTGTGGAACTCGGCGTGGGCTGGAAGTTCACACGGCTTTTCGGCGTCACGGGAGACTTCTTGTACGAATACAACTTCTCGGGAGCGCACCTGCTTACGCTTACGCCGGGTTTGGCCTTCAGCCTCAAGGATGTGTGGCCCTGGGCAAACCGCACTCTCGCCTCGCTGTGGATTTCGGTGGAGGCTTCGTTCCAGCGCTACTTCAACAGGGGGGTGCCCGACTGGGCGTCCACTGGGTTCCTGGGGCTGCAGGTCGGCATTTGAAATACTATATTTGTACCGTCTAAAATTTTCCTAAAGGACATTCAAAATGGCTAAGAAAGAATCCAAGAAAAAAGTGGTCCTCGCCTATAGCGGTGGACTCGATACCAGCATCATCATTCCCTGGCTCAAGGAAAACTACGATTGCGAAGTGATCGCTTTCGCCGCCGACCTCGGTCAGAACGACTTCCCGGACGCCAAGGCCCTCGAAGACAAGGCCCTCAAGACTGGCGCTTCCAAGTGCTACGTTCTCGACCTCAAGAAGGAATTCCTCGAAGACTACGTCTGGCCGACCGTCCGTGCCGGTGCAAAGTACGAAAGCACCTACCTCCTGGGCACCTCTTTCGCCCGTCCGCTCATCGCCAAGTACCAGGTGAAGATCGCCGAAAAGGAAGGCGCCTACGCAGTTGCCCACGGTGCTACCGGTAAGGGTAACGACCAGGTCCGTTTCGAACTGACCTACGCCGCCCTGAACCCGAAGCTCCAGATCATCGCTCCGTGGAAGGACCCGAAGTGGCACTTCCACAGCCGCGAAGACGCTATCGACTACGCTGCCGCCCACAAGATTCCGCTCAACGGCATCAGCAAGAAGAAGATTTACTCCGAAGACGGTAACCTGTGGCACCTTTCCCACGAAGGTGGCGTCCTGGAATTCCCGGAACAGGAACACAAGTACGAATTCCTCAAGCATACCGCCACGTACGAGAAGGCCCCGAACAAGGCCGACCACGTGACCATCGGCTTCGAGAAGGGCAACCCGGTTTCCATCAACGGCAAGAAGATGGGCGCCGTGGAACTCCTCGAATTCCTGAACAAGATCGGCGGCAAGAACGCTTGCGGCCTCCTCGACATCGTCGAAAACCGCCTCGTCGGCCTCAAGAGCCGCGGCGTGTACGAAACTCCGGGTGGCACGCTCCTGTACAAGGCTCACGAATGCCTTGAGCAGCTCGTGCTCGACAAGGAAACCTTGTTCGAAGCCCAGAAGATGTCTATGACCTACGCGAACCTCGTGTACAATGGCCAGTGGTTCACTCCGCTCCGCCAGGCCATGGACGCCTTCTTCGCTGAAGTCAACAAGGTCGTGACCGGTGAAGTGACGCTCAAGCTCTACAAGGGCAACATCATTCCGGCCGGCATCAAGAGCCCGTACAGCCTCTACGACATGGGCCTCGGTGGATTCACCGACGTCGACATGTACGACCAGAAGGATGCCACTGGCTTCATCCGCTGCTTTGGCCTGCCGCTCAAGACGCGCGCCCTGTTGCTCGGCAACAAGACGAACGTGGACTTCGGCAAGCCGGTCGTGCTCCCGAAGAAGTAATGAGACCGCTCGCGAAAATCTTTCAATAAAAAATCCTCGGTTCAACCGAGGATTTTTTCATTCCATACCCGACACCCCTCATCATCAATTATCAATCATCCATTATCAATTAATCAAAACTCCACCATATACCCGGCGCGCCAGTTGATGGTCGGGGCATCGTGATCCATGAAGTGGTAAATGGGGTAGCCAATCTGGGTGAAAAATCCGAACAAATGAACACGGATTTCTGCGGAGATGTCCAACACTTCGACATAATTGTACGGGTAGAGGATTATGGCCCCGTTGGCATCGTTTACGGCCTGGTGCATTTTGTTGGGGGCTTCCGCATATTCATAGCCGCCGCTGAATCCCAGGTCAATGGAAAAAGGGTGTTTCCAGAAAAACGTCCAGTCGAGACCTCCCCTTGCACCGCACCAGAAATCGTTCGGACCATTGTGCGCCCCCAGGCCTTCGACATGTAACAGGATGGATTTGTACCCTATCCCGGCGACAAGCGCCATGGGGGTGGGATTGCCGACAGAAACGCCCGTGCTGAATCTCCAGGGGGACTTTCCTGAGTCGTTGCTTTCGCTTGCGAATACGGTCGCTGCACAGCAGAAAAGGAAAACAAATAGGAATTTTAGGGGAGAAAACCGTAGCATAGGCATAATTATAGCTTTTTTTGTTATATTATTTGGCATAATTTACAACCGTGCTTATGGTTTGGACATAGGCCGCAAAGAGAGGAAAAATGATGAAAATCAAATCCGTGATCATGGCTTGCACAGCCGCTTGTGCTTTTGCCGCTCCCGCAATGGCGGAAGGTGGCATGTTCGAGGGTGCGCTTCCCGAAAACTGGACGGCTGACGTAGTTGCCGCCGTCAAGTATAACTTCTACAATTTCCACAACTGGCAGAAGGACGGAACCTCCAACTACACCTGGTTGGTGACATACGATGCCGACGTGCAGGGCAAGTGGAAAGTCGCCAACTGGCGTAACCTGGTTGATATCGACCTCGGCCAGACCTGGGTCGAGGGCTTCGGCAAGCGCAAGTCCGCCGACAGGCTCTTCTGGGAATCCATGCTCGACTTCAACATGACCGAAGTACTCAAGCCCTATGTCGGCAACCGCTTCGAAACCCAGATGATGGCGGGTTACGAATATGTCGAAGACGAAGTGACCGGCGAAGAAATCAAGATTCCGGTTTCCAGCTTCATGGACCCGGCCTACGAAACGCAGGTTGCCGGTCTTGCCTACATCCCGAACGACATGTTCAGCCAGCGCCTCGGCTTTGCTAACCGCATGACCATTTCCAATGGCTACGGCTACGCCGATGACAAGGATACCGAAAAGTTCGAGAAGTTCAAGGATGAACCGGGTCTTGAATCCATTACGGAATTCAAGTACGCGTTCTCCGACATCGTGTCCTTCAAGACCCGCCTGTGGGCTTTCTGCAACTTCGAAGGCGTCGAAAAGATTGATGGACTTTGGGAAAACCTGCTCTCCGTCATGATCGCCCCGCTTATCGAACTCCAGGTCGGCTACGACATGGCCTACGACTACGACCTCGACGAAGATGCCCAGTACAAGACGATGGTGCTCTTCGGCATTACCTGGCGCTGGTTCTAAAGAGACCGCTCGTGCTAGAATTCGAATGACAAGTACAGGGCTGGCACTCGCTCTCGCCTGCGACGACTCGTTAATACGAGTCGCCTACGGCTCACGGGAGACCGCTCTTGGATGACAACAGTCCGCAAGTGTAACGATAGCCTCCGCTTCGGCGGGGGCTTCTTTTATTCCGGCTGGCTGGCGTCGAAGGCGAGCAGGTCTGCGAGCCAGGCTTCTTTTTGTTTGCGGAGGATTTCCAGGGATTTCTCGTCGGCGCCACTGGCATCGCAGGCCTTGGCGAGCTCAGCGTATTTTTCGCGGAGCGAGGATGCTTTGGGATAGTGCGGTTCCAGGGCGGCAAGGGCGCTGTCGATGGCCTTGTCGGAATAGAGCCTGGACACCCCTTCCAGGACAAGCTTGTTGGCGGCGTTGTCGTCCCCTTCGCTGCGCTTCTTTTCTGCCTCTGCAAATTCTAGGGGAAGCGTCTTGTCGATGAACTCGCATTCTTCCACGTATAGCTTGTCGCATTCGACGTAGTTCGCCATTCTCTTGGCGAGCTCCAGCTGCCTTCCGATAAACGGACGGTATCCTTCCGCATCGAACGCGATGTTTTCCGATTCGCAGAACTCCTTGATATTCAACAAGTTACATTCGGCCGGATTGTTCAGCAGGCATTCCTTGAGAACGGCCAGTTTGTCTTTCGGGAGCAGCTTCTGGAACGAGGCCGTCTTGGCGTTGTTGGCCTTGATGCGAAGGTGGAAAATACGCAGGAGAAGGGCGAGTACGGCAATGGAAAAAAGGACGGTTGTCATCATGCGTAAAATGTACCCAAAAAAGAGTTGGACTATGCCCCCAGGTCGGCCTATTTTATTGCGTTTTATCACCTAAAAACTGCAAATACCGCTTTTGGGGGGCTTTTTTGAAAAAAGGAGTTTTGGTTTTCAGATTTTTGGTTTATATTTAGGTTGTAACCTATTATATATATAGGTCGGAGATTGGATTATATGAAACTAAAAATGATATTGGCTGCCGGAATGGCTCTTGGCTCAACTGCTGTATTTGCGGGTACTGTGAATTGCACGTCGGACCCCACTAAGCAGTGTGCGGAACTTGATATTATCGTCCGCGATTTCCAGGTGACACACCCGGACTTTGAGAACTTCCAGGAAGAAGCGTTTAACAGTATTAACAACAAGCATAATTTCCAGACTTGGACATATCCCGGTTATGTGGACAACCCTGCTTGGCAAGCTCGCCGTAATGACTACGCTACCTGGGGTTGCGGAAACTCCCAGACTCCGTCATACGGTATTCCTATCGGTACCGATGGCTATCCCAAGAGCATGTTGACCGCAACCAATGTCCATTCATCGTTGCCGGATTATTTGATGTTGATGACCTCTAAGAGAGGTTATACATGGTACGGAGAATTCAAGGATTGTAAATACGATGCCCAGAAGAACCCGAAGAGCTTGAAGGTGATGCGCGGCTATGCCCACGAACTTTGCACGAGCGAGGCGGTGACCAGTACCTGGAATGCGAATACGGCTGACGGAAACAAGAGCTGTGGCGGCAGCATCTGTAACCAGCACAGTTGGTCCCAGATCGTGTACGTGACTCCGGGCATGGTGCAGCAGCACCTGGTGTTCAACCCGGATTTGGGCGAAGACATGATGTACGAGCCGATTATCCTCACGGCCAGAGCCGCTTGCGATAACGAGCACTTTGACCAGTGGTATGCGGATTATGAACCTACGACAGGCCAGTCTCTCCAGGGACAGGGCGTCAATGCGCGAATGAATACTGTCTTGCAGCTGCCTCTGGTTGCCGGAACCAAGAATACTTTTGAAATCGACTACAACTGGAACAACGGCGGCTATTTCCCGCTGGACGTTGTCGATGCGAACAATAACTGGACCGACATGTTCAACGGTGGCCAGTGCCAGTTTGGCGCTCCCTGTAACTACGGCCCCCAGTCCCTCTCCATTTTCTGCCCGCCTTATGTCTATGAATGGGCTGCGAACCAGGAAGACTATGCCGGTTCCAATACGAGCACCCTCTGCAAGAGCTGGCTTGGCGGCGGTGGCCCGAGAACGCCTACCGCAGCCTTGAATGCGGCTAGGGCCGATGCTTCAATTGGACTTCGTCACCTCCGCAACTACGGCTTTACCATGATGGGTTATGCCAAGTTCAAGTACAACAAGGGTGCCGGAGAAGTGTTCGAATTCGCCGGTGACGACGACATGTGGATTTACGTGGACGGTGTCCTGGCCGTGGACCTCGGCGGTACCCACCTGGCCGCTCCGGGTAAGGCAGAAATGGATACCCTTGCAAAATATGCGCATGGTTGCCATCCTGGCGATCCGCTGGTCGGCTACACGGGCGAAAATGAAAACTGCAATCTCGATCCGGACCTCACCTGGAAGAACGGCTCCTGGCACCATCTGCACTTCTTCTATGCAGACCGCCAGACTGACGGTTCCAACATGAAGATCCACTCGACGCTTTCTGAACTTGCCAAGTCCCGTTATGGCCAGCCCGCCGTGGGCGAGGCCGTGGTGAAGGTGGACGAAGACGGCCATGTTACGAACAGCATTTTCTTGAACACTCCGCTTGACGAAGCTACGGCTACGCAGATGCAGTGGGCCGGTGATCCCGCCTCCGGTGTTCCTTCTATTCTCGTGCTCCGCGAAGTGACCGATCCGGCAACGGGTGCGACGACTACGGTTGTCTACGGTTTCGTGGTCAACTCTCTGCAGGGGCCGACGGACAAGGGTGCCGACGGTATCCTCTACAACTTTGAAGGTACGCTGATCGATGCTGCTGGCAACACCATTTCTGGAGGCTTGCTCGGTGGCGACAAGATTGCTTTCAACGTCATGTACGATGACGGTCTCCGTGATGACGGTAACGACGGTAGCTTTACTTCTGCGGAATGGGAACAGCTGATAGCCTGGTCCAAGAAGATGCCGTTCAAGGTCACTTCCCAGTCCGGCAAGCCTGTCGAAGGCTTTGACGGCAAGGACGAATGGGCCGACATCCAGTACACCGCTGTGGCTGTGGTGGACATCATTCCGGACGATCCGGGGATTTCCCGCCCCGACTTTACCAAGCAGGCCGATATGCTTACTTCTGCCGCCGGTAGTGACGGCCTCAAGGAAGACATGACTGCCGACCTGGTGCTCACGTCCATTCCTGCCGTTGTCGGTTCCAACCCGCTGACCTGGGCTGCCGACAATGCCGAAAAGTTGATGAAGTCTACGGGTGGCGCAGTGCCGACTTCCGTGGACGGTGTCCCGGTGATTTCGTCGAATGTTACCGGCCTGATGCAGGGCACCAGCCAGACGCTTTGCTATAACGATGGCAGCAGTGCCTCGGGCAATTCTAGCAGCGAAAGCTGCACGAGCTTCGCCTTCGCGACGACCCAGCCGTTCCACGTGAACATCCGCGTGTTCGACCACCTGGGCAACTTCGTTAGCCAGTTCAACAAGAGCGTCACCAAGGATGACTTTACCAAGGCTCTCGGCCAGGGTCAGGTCGTTGCCGGTTGCGATGCGGATCACCCGCTGTACGGCGGTACCGGTGCCATGTTGGCTAACATCAAGATGTATCCGGTCTCCCAGAGCGGCCGTCAGCTCGCTACTGGCCCGTACATCTACCAGGTCGCCATCGTGATGGAACAGTATGAATACTGCTACATGAGTAGCGGTGCCAGCCCGACCATCATGACCATGCCCTACATGCGTACGGCAGAAACCTACCGCCGTGGCTACCGCCGCGCCGGCAAGAAGTAATCGCTAGAAACATCTTGCAAAAAGGCCTCGCGACACGCGGGGCTTTTTAAATTTTGGGATTTCGGAAAAAAGCTATTCCGTTTTGGCGATGAGCGCGAAGGGCTCGGCGCCAGTAATGTGGACTTGGACTTCTTGGCCCGCGGCAAGAATCCCCGGGATGGCGACAGGACGGTACGCCCTGTTGCGGGCGATGGACGTGCCTTCGCGGTAGCCCGGCTTCTCGATGAAAACGGTCTCCCGCGTACCTATCCAACGGCGGTTGTTTTCTTCGGCGATTTGCTTGAACGTCTCGAAAAGCGTTGCGGAACGTTCATGCTTGATGGCGTCCGGAATGGAGTCGTTCCTGGCGGCGACGGTTCCCGGCCGGGCGACGTAGCGGGTGATATTGCATACGGTAGGGCGGGTTTGCCGGACCAGGCGCAGCGTTTGTTCAAAGTCGTCCTGTGTTTCGCCGGGGTGCCCGACGATGATGTCCGTGCTGAGCGTAAAGCGGTCGAATCGTTCCGTGAAGGCGTTGGCGAGTTTGACGTAATCTTCGACGGAGTGCCTGCGGTTCATGGCGCGGAGCACGTTGTCGCTGCCGCTCTGTACGGGCAGGTGGATGAATTGGTAGAGCCTGTCGTCGGTAAAGCAGTCCAGTAACGGTTCCAGGTACGCAGCCATGTGGCGCGGGTTTCCCATGCCTAGCCTGATTCTGTATTTTCCCGGGACCTTTACGAGAATGGCCTGGACGAGTTCCGCGAGGTTCGTTCCCGTGTCGAATCCGTAGCAGGCGCAATCCTGCCCGGTCAGCTGGATTTCTTGACAGCCGTCATGGACCAGGGTGCTGACTTGCTCGACGATATGCGCTTGCGGAAAACTGCGGAGCCTGCCTTTGACTAGGTGCGTGCTGCAGAACGAACAGGCGTCCAGGCAGCCTTCTTCGATGTTCACGATTCCTACGAAAGGGGACTCGCGCAGCGAGGATCCTTCACGTTCCACGTCATTCCGGGCCTCGACCCGGAATCCAGCAGCAATTTCTTCGCGACTCGTATAGATTACCTTGTCCGTAATCTTCGCGATTTCTTCGCGCAAGTCTTTCGGCGCGCATCCCGTGATGTAGATTTTGGAGTCGGGGTATTCGTCAAGCACGTGACGCAAAAGCTTGATGGCGCCTGCATTCCCCTTGACGGTACATACGTTCAGGAAGATGGCCTCGGGGTATGATTGAACGCCTGTTTCGGGAAGATTGAATCGCACCTCGTGATTCTTTGAAAGGATTCTCGCGATTTTTTCCCCGTCGCCGAAGTTCGCGGCACAGCCCTGGTTCAAGACGGAAATCATCGGACGAATTTTTCCAGGGTGATTCCCGGATAGTAGTGGGTGAGGATTGTCTTGAAATCTTGCCCGGCGGCGGCCCTGGCGCGGACTCCCATCTGGCACATGCCTACACCGTGCCCGAATCCCTTGCCGCGTATGACCCATCCATCGTTGTCATGGCCGATGCGGAAAAAGCTGGAAGGCAGTATGGATCCGTTTTTCTTGAATAGCCAGCGGACCTTGTCGCCAATGACCTGGAATACGCCCTTGTCGGTACAGACTTCCAACGTGAGGATTCGTCCGCTGGGGAGCGTGTCGAGGATGGATATGGACTGCACTTCGCTGAAGTTCGTTATCTTGGATTTGACTTCCTTCGCGTTTTGCTTGATCAGGTTTACGGTTTCCTTGTCGCTGAACTTGCGTTCCCATGCGGAATAGCTCGATTCGCTGCACCATGGCGTTCCGTCGGGACTCAGGTCGGGCTTGCTCTGTAGATAGGGAAGGTCTTCGCGGCCCCATGTCGCCAGGGTTTCCGTTTCGCCTCCGCAGGTGGAATGGTAGTAGGCGATGATGAATTCCCCGTTATACGTCATGACGATCCCGGCCGTTTCCTTGACGGCTTTGTCGGTAAGCGGAGTTGCGCTGGAAAGGCCCTTGTACACCTGGTCCTTGGTGTCGGCGAATACGTCGAAGCCCATGGCGTCGCGGCTGTTGTAATGCTTGTAGGCGTAAGTGCGTGCCGCGATGGCTTGTGCTTCCAATGCGCTGAAGCGGTCGCTGTCCAGCTTGCCGATTTCGTATGGGATGACGCCGCGCAGGTACTGTTCCACGTCGACGGTGTTGACGGCGGTGATGCTCCCGCCCCTGGCCGTGAGTCTTATGTCTCCCGGAAAACAGCTGTAGGCCAGCGATTTCTTGTCCGGTGCGACGGACGTGCAACGCCCGATTTGCTTGAAGCTTTTCTGTGCCACGGTTTCGGCTTTTGATTTTCCCTTGGAAACTTTCAGCTTGTCGCCAGCCGCCGTGATATGGAATTCTTCCTTGTCGCTTTTGACAAAGACTTCCTTTGCGCCGGTAATGATTCCTACGCGTAGGGGGCGGTTCAATGTCGAAGGAATTTTCTTTTCGACAATTCCTGCATCGGTATTGTCTGCTTGCGGCTTGTCAGAAACGGAACTGGCTTCTATCGGGGCGAAATTGATCGGCTGTTCTGCCGGTTCGGCCTGTTCTTCTTGCTCGGGCAGCGCCTGCTTTTCCGGAAGGTCGGGCAGGTCAAAGCCGTCGTCGGCAGCGAAAGTGGCCGAAATGGCAAGTGCACAAAGCCAGATGAGTTTGTTCATTACCGCTTCTTCAGCTTGGACTGCGTTTCCTTGGCCATCTTGCGGAGCTTGGACTGGTTTAGCGTGCGGTCCGCTTGCGAAATCTTGTCCACGAAAAGGTCTCCGTTCAGGTGGTCCGTTTCGTGTTGGATGCAGCGGGCAAAAAGGCCTTCGCAGTCATGGATTTCTTGCGGTTCCCCGTTGATGTCGAAGAATCGGACGCAAACCTTGTCTGGACGGACGACATTGCAGAAGATTTCCGGCAGGGAAAGACAGCCTTCGTCGTAGTCGACAGGCTTGGCCCCCTGTTCGGGTTCCCACTCCGGATTGAACATGATGTAGGGACGCGGATCTTCTTCGCCGGGAATTGCCGTGTCGATGACGACTAGGCGGATGTTCCTGCCGATTTGCGGCGCGGCAAGCCCGCATCCCGGAGCATCGTACATGGTTTCCAGCATATCTTTCGCCAACTGGCGGAGTTCGGGCGTAATTTCGGTGATAGGCTCGCTCTTCTTGCGAAGAACTGGGTCTCCGTAAATGCGGATAGGGAGGATTGCCATGGTTTACCTTTGTTCCAACTACTTCTTTTCTTCAGGCTTGGCTTCGGCATTCAGCACGCGGAGGATAGCCTGCTTTTCGAAGTCGATGAGAGTGGTCGAACCGGTACGGACGGTAATGATGTTGGAACCTTCTTCCATGTTGGTGATGGTCCCGATAATGCCGGCAGAGGTCATGACCTTGTCACCCTTCTTGAGCGCCTTGCGCATTTCTTCCATCTGCTTCATTTCCTTGCTCTTCGGGCGGATAAAGAAAAGCCACATCACGCCAAATAGGAGAATCAGCGGGAGGAAGCTGGCGAGTGCGCTCGGCTGTTCGGGGGCAGCTTCTTCGGCAAAAGCGGCGATGGAGGAAAGAGTCACGATAAGGGCAGTGAGTTTCATAATAGGCCTTGTTTTAAGGTGAATTTTTGTTACAGGGAAAAATATAGAAAAGAATGTGGGATGACTGATGATGTGGGGTATGGGCTCGGCGCGTTGCTAAACAAGGTTCTTGTCTAGCAACGGGAAAATGCGGTTGAGTTCCAACAGATCCAGAATCTTCTCGAAATCGGCGAAGAAAAAGCTGACCTGTTCCAGCGGGGCATGGATGTCGAAGGCGTTGGAAGGTTCCAGGAGATTCTTTTCTACGAGCGGGGCGATTGTCCTGGAGGTGAGCGTAAGCCCGTGCATGGATTTTTTCGCCTCGGCCTTGAGCTGCTCCGTGGTAATGGTGCAGAGGCCGTTGTGCTGGGGCACGTTGCTGTCGCGTGCGATTTTTACGAACGTGGAAAGGACCATCTGTTCGGTCATCGAAAGGATATTCGGCGAGACCTTCTGGTTCAAGGCTCTGTAGCGCAGCGTCTCGTAGAGAAGCGGAATTGTCTGCAGGCTTTCGGCCCGGACAACCTTGTCCTGTTCCCCGGAGACCTTCAGAAGGCCGAGGTTTTGCAGCGATGCGAGGAGCCGGTCTGTTTCTTCGGCGGGCGAATTGTTCAACGCGATGACCTTCTTTTGCAGGAGTTCCAGGGGCATGGAATCCGAACCCGTTTCCTGGATGTGTGAAGAAAGAATATACAACAGCGAAGGAAGCGCCTGTATCATGTCGCTCTTTTTCTTGTTCTCCTCGGCGATATGGCAACGGCTGGTCAAGAAGGTAAGGATAGACCTGAGCCAGTTCGGGTGCTTGTCGAGTGTGGATTGCAACTTGCCCTGTTCGATGACCTCGATGACGGTATCTTCTGCCGCGCGGAGCGTCAGCTCGTGAGCCGCGCTTTCGAGCAGGCTGAACTCGCCGATGATGCTGCCCGGTCCAAAGTTCTGCAGGGGCGCACCTTCGGTTGCCTTGGAAAAGCCGACCAGCATCCCCGACTTGACGATGTAGAGCGAATTCGCCTTGTCGCCTTCCAGGCAGAGGTATTCTCCGACGGCAATCTGCATTACAGCACCCCCCGGATATTCGTCTCGAAATGCAGCGCCGCCAGGTAGTACTTTATGTTATCTGTACAGGGCGAGAACGTGTTCCCGCTGTCGGGCTGGAACCAGCCGAACTTCTGCAAGCGGATCCACTCGGCGACATTGATGTTGATTTTCTGTTCCGTGAAGAAGGCTATCCATGCCGGGGCGTCCATTTTCTGCGACTGGTCGATAGAAGAAAGCTTCACCAGTACGCGTTTCTGGTCGAGCGTCAGCATGAACGGCGCCCAGGTTTCGCCCTTTTCCGTGGCAATCTGGTAGTCTACGAAAATCTGTAGCAGTATAGGGGAGGCGATGCGGATGGACGAAGACTTCTCTCCCTTTTGTATCAGGAACTTGCGGCGCACGAGCGTCTTGATGTCTTCCTGGATGGTCGCCTTCGAAATCTTGGTCAGCCAGTGGAATTCCTGGATGAATTCGTCGAGGGGGTAGTCCTTCTTGGCTTCGAGGTGGCTGCAGTATTCGGCGAGGCTCTTGAGGGTGTTCTCGCAACGGGTCTTGAACAGGGCTTCCTTGAGCTTGCGCGTCTTGGAAGAAAGGTTCTTGATGACGGCGAGCATCCAGACAGGGAGGGTCTTGAGCTCCGATTCCATGCATTCTTCGGTGACGATGCTGATCGTGGAATCGCGGGTCGCTTCGATGGGGTACTTGAAGCTTTCGTGTTCCAGGAGGGCTGCTACGCCGATCAGGTCTCCCGGCTGCATCTTGAAAACGGTGGAGCGGATTCCGTTACTGCGGTCGACGGCGGCCAGTTCGCCTTCTTCGAGAATGATGATGTTGCGCTTTCCGGAGTCCGGAGAGTATACAACAAAACCCGCCTTCACGTGAGACCGCGTAGGCGGGATAACTTGTTGCTGGGAATCCCCCGTGATCATCGGGAAATAACCCCTCCAGGCCTTTAATTAGGCTTCGCGCTCGTCGATACGGGCGGCCTTGCCACGGAGCTTGCGCATGTAGTAGATGCGAGACTGGCGGACCTTGCCGTTACGATCGATGACAATGGAGTCGATGCGCGGGGAGTTCACCGGGAAAATGCGTTCGACGGCAACGGCGCCGGACATCTTGCGGACGGTGACGGTCTTGGAAATACCGGTGTTCTTCTGCTGGATGACAACACCCTTGAACGGCTGGATACGTTCCTTGGTGCCTTCAATGACCTTGACATTAACGGTAACGGTGTCACCGGCGCGGAATTCCGGCATGTCGGTCTTCACGTTTTCGTTATGGATTGCTTCGATGTTCAGGGACATAATGTGTACCTCTTATTATTTGTCGCCAAATTTAGTATTTAATTCAAGTTTTTCAAAGATGTCCGGACGTCTTTCTTGCGTTCTTTTTAGGGATTCCTGCCTCCGCCACTCGGAAATGTTCCTGTGATGGCCCGAAAGCAGGACTTCGGGGACCTTTTTGCCCTCGAATTCCTCCGGACGGGTGTAGACCGGCCATCCCAGTACGCCCTGCGCAAAGGAGTCCGTATCGCCGCTTTCCCGGTGCCCGAGGGCGCCGTCCAGCAGGCGGACCACTGCGTCGGCAACGATCATGGCGGGCAGTTCGCCGCCGCTGACCACGAAATCGCCTATGGAAATCTCCATGTCGACCTCGGTCTGGCGGATGCGGTCGTCGATTCCCTTGTAGTGCCCGCACACGAGCACCAGGTGGCTTTCCTTGGAAAGTTCCTCGGCAATCTTGTGCGTGAAGGGGACCCCGTCGGCGGTCAGGTAGATGACCTTGCCTCCGTCCTGCTTGACCCCGGTACTACGGATGGCTTTCGCCAGCGGTTCCGGCCGGAGCACCATGCCCGGTTCGCCCCCGTAGGGGACATCGTCCACCTGGCCGTAGTCGTTGATGGCGAAGTCGCGCAGGTAGACCGTATTGAAGTCCAGCAGGCCCTTGGTCTGGGCCCGGCCCATGATGGAACTTTTCATCGGGGCGAACATCTCGGGGAAGATGGTGATGCAGTCGATTCTCACTATGCACCCCCGTCGTTGGCCGAATCCGCCTCGGAGCTGTGGTCCTCGGGGCAGAGCGCCCGCAGGTAGCCGGCATCGCAGACGATGAAGCGGCCCTCGTCGTTGATTTCGAGGACGCAGTCGTCTATCCACGGGGCGAGGATGCGCTTGTTGCTGAATTCGGTCTGGTATTGCGGGTCGAACTTGATGTCGAAGGCGTCCACCGTCGGGAGTTCCTCTACGGAGACGACTTCTCCGATGTCACGACCGTCTTCGGTATGAACACGGAAACCTTCCAGGTCGTCGAGGTAGTACTGCCCCTCGGGGAGCGGTAGCCTTTCGGACTTGGGAATCATCAGGTCGCCGTTGACGAAATGTGCAATGGATTCGGGGGAATCGTAGCCCTTGAATTTCAGGAGCCAGATCGTGTTCGCAAGCTTGGAATCTTCCAGTTCCAGTTCCAGCACTTCGCCGTTCGTCTTCTTGAGACGGACTGCCTTGAGGCTCTCGTGACGCGTGAGGTCGTGGGTCAGGGGCATCGCCTTGATGTACCCTTTCACGCCATGCGTACGCATGAGCTGGCAGACAGTGATGTACTCTTCGGATTCAGGCATGTGGAGTGTGGAATGCGGCATGTGGGGTGTGGAATGTCATCCTTGGCCAAAGGCCGAGGATCCATCACGTTCATATAGGCTCTTGGCTGGTCGCTTAAGATCGGGACAAAAAAAGTCCCGTGCGCGGGCACAGGACCTTTTTAAAGCTATATGATTATGCTTCGGCCGGGGCTTCGGCAGCGGCTTCGGCCGGAGCTTCGGCGGCAGCGGCAGCTTCAGCAGCGGCAGCTTCCTTGGCAGCCTTTTCAGCTTCGATCTTGGCGAGAGCCTTCGGACCGAGCTTGGCCTTCTTGGCCTTTTCCGGACGCGGAGTGGCGACCTTGCCTTCGATGGAACGGCCGGCGCGGATTTCGTGGAAGAGGTCCATGATGCCGACCTTCTTCAGGAGGCTACGGACGGTGTCGGACGGCTGGGCGCCGGTCTGGAGCCACTTGAGAACCTTTTCCTGGTCGAACTTGATGTCCGGGGTCTTGGTGTTCGGGTTGTAGAAACCAACCTGTTCGATAAAGCTATCGTCGCGGGCCTTGCGGGAGTCGATGACCACTGCGCGGTAGATGGGGTTGTGACGCTTGCCGAAGCGGGCGAGACGGATAACGGTTGCCATTTTAACCTCTTTGGGTTTTCCCCGGGATTCGGGGGTGGATGTTTAATTTTTTGCCAAATATAACAATTCACATCTTGTGTGTAAAGGACGGAATGTAAAATTTTTCCGTCTTTTGCGTACAAACTAACGTGAAAAAGCGGGTTTTTACACCCGCTTAACCATAAAAATTGGCGAATTCTGCCTAAAAAAGGCGTTTTTACTCGATGGGCTCAATCTGCGGTCTTATCCTGCAGGGGGAGATAACCATCTCGGCGAAAGGTCTCCAGTACGGGTCGCTGTAGGTGCGGGCTATGTCTTTCGGACAGCCTTCACATTCCAGGGGCTTCGTCTTGACCTCGCATTCAAGGGCGTCTTCGTTAGTATCGATGAATGTCCCTCCCTCGGCTTCGCAGGAATCCCGGAATGCTTCCTCGATACCGGTGACGTATTTGGCCGCGTTGCGGCTCAACGTTTTCGATACGGTACTATCGTCCATGGAGAGGTGCTCGCGATAAGTAAGGGTATCTTCAGCCAGTTCGCAGCGGATGTAGTCACTTGTTCCCCAATACATATTGGTTACTGTCCCGCTTTCTAATTGGACCCTTGGCGGGAAGCACCACATGGGATTATCCGGATGTTCTGGGCTTTCGACACACCAGTGGTCGACCATGATCATTTGGCTGAGCGTGTAGCCTTCCAGCCAGCTTTCGGGGATGGAATCCGTTTCGTCCGTCGGATCGATGCGTATGTGCTGTTGCTCCACGATATTGTTGGATGCTTGCGAAATGGCCTGTTCCGGGGCGGACGCGTTGTCGCTTGAACAGGCGTACAGCGCGAGCGCGGCGAGCCCGCAGGCGATTGTCTTGATGTTGTTGTTCATAGGTTTCCTCCTAACGGTTTATGGTTTTAATCGCGGCAGATGCCGACGATAAGTTCTACGTACTTTTTCCAGTTCGGGTCCACGTACTGCCTAGCTTGGGACAGGTGTCCGGCGGTTTCCAGGTCGCAGGTGTGGAGGTGCTGGCCGGCGGCTTCGCTTGTGGTGTCCGTATTGAACGAGCCTCCTTCGGCGATGCAGTCCGTTTCGAAATCATCCGCGCTCAGGGAATCCGGCAGGGTGAGGTACTTCCGTATCAGCGTGTCGCCTGCATTGACGGAATAGGCGAACCAGTTAGAATCGGTTCCGCAGGCGAGCGATTCGAAATCGGTGTCGACATTTTTGTACAGCGTCCCGTTCTTCACCTTTACGCCCGGGTTGCGGTTCGGGTTGTCTGGATCCGTAATGATGAGGTCGTATGACGAGTGAACCGGCGGGTATTGCGGTTCGGGGGCGACAAGCGTATCGGTTACAAGCCATTCGGCAAGCGCGCTGTCGAGGGCGGTTACGGAGTTCGCCTGCTCGTCGGTGCCGGCGGTGTTGTCTTTGCCGCAGGCGGCAAGCGCTACGAACAGGGCCAGCATGGCGAAAGTGCTTACAATCTTGAGTTTCATCATGGCCGATTCTCCTATACATTGTCCGTAAGCGGGAAGAGTTGCAAGTTCAGACGGTACACGCGGTCGATTTTCCGGCTGCTGTTCGCGAGCGCGATGATGCGGCGGCGGCACTTGTTCACTTCGTCGTTGATCCTCGCGAGCGTCCAGGCGTCTACGCCCATGGTGACGCCCGAGATGTTCCTCTCGCGCACGTCGACCGTGTCGATGGCCTCTTTCGCAAGGTCGGTCATTTCACGGTTCATGCTGCGCAGCGCAAGCGGGATGGCCTCGGTTGAGCCGGTGATGGCCTTGTGCGTCTGGCGGTAAACGTTCTCGCCGGTCTCCTCGAGGAACTTTGCGCGGGTGAGCATCGCAAGCGAATCGCGCACCTGCTGCGCGGTGTAGATGTGCTTGATGCGCTTCGCTATCTCGTTCGGGAGCGCACCCGGCATCAGGGGAGCGAGCTCGCGCACGATGGAGTTGATGGCGGAATCGTAGTAGGCGAACGTGTCGGAATCGATGACGCGGGCCTTCTGCTCCTTGGCGATGCGGGTGAGTTCCGCGAACGCGGCCTTCTTCTTCGTGTCGTTCTTCGCGTTCCCGAATTCGACCATCTTCTCGAAGTAGGTGAGCTCGTAACCCGTAAGCCCCATCGCGTTGGCTACGCGCGGCAGCCCCACGCGGCTGAGGGAGCTCTTGCCTTCGCTCACCAGCTTGAGGTACGACGGCGACGCGAACCCGGCGACCTTCGAGAATTCACGCCAGGTGAATCCTGACTTCTTCTTCTCCTCGTAGAAGTCGCGCATGTAGCGTCGGTAATCCTGGTAATCGGTAATCGGCTTCATATCGTGTTTCCTTACGCTTTTAATATAACTTCAAAATTTTCAAAAGTCAATAAGGAATGATACAAAAATCGTGTTTTTATGCTGAAAATACAGAAAAGTGTGATGTATGGAAAATTATTTTCTGTGAATGAAACAAAAGGGGCGCTATATGATACGGGCGGGAAAACCATAGTCGTCCCGCCCTCGTAAAAATGCCTACTTCTTCTTCTTTTTCTTCTGCTTGGGCGGTGTGTAGTTGCTGCCGATGGTCCCGCCGTTGTTCTGTTTCTTGGCGAACGCGCCGACCTTCTTGAACATTTCCTTCATGCCCTCGTACTGCTTGAGCACGGCGTTCACGCGTCCGATTTCGGTGCCGGAACCCTTGGCGATGCGGGCCTTGCGGCTGCCGTCCAGGATTTCGGGCTTTTTCCTTTCCTTGGGCGTCATGGAGCTGAGCACCGCTTCCACGTAAACGAGCTGCTTCTCGTCAATCTGGTCGAGCGGAAGCTTGTTGAGTCCCGGAATCAGGCTCAAGATGTCCTTGATGCGGCCGAGTTTCTTGATGGTGCGGAGCTGGTTCAAGAAGTCGTTCAGGTCGAACGTGTTGTTGAGAATCTTTTTCTTGAGGTCCTTCGCGTCCTTCTCGTCGATAACCTGCTGCGCCTTTTCCACGAGGGAGACCACGTCGCCCATGCCGAGAATACGGCTTGCCATGCGGTCGGGGTGGAACAGGTCGATGTCGGGGAGCTTTTCGCCCACGCCGATAAAGCATATAGGCACGCCCGTCATCTTCTTGATGCTGAGTGCCGCACCGCCGCGGGTATCGCCGTCCATCTTGGAGAGGCAGACGCCCGTGAAGCTGAGTCGCTGCCAGAAGGTCTCGGCGACGTTCACCGCTTCCTGGCCGATCATCGCGTCGGCCACGAACAGGATTTCGTCGGGGTGGACGGCTTCCTTCGCCTTCTCGAGTTCCTGCATCAGTTCTTCGTCGATCTGCAGACGGCCCGCGGTATCGTAAATTACGAGGTCGAAACCGTTGTCTTTCGCATACTGGTAGCCGTGCTTGATGATTTCCACCGGGTCGCCCTGGCCTTCGTCGTAGACCGGGATGCCGATAGACTTGCCGAGCACCTGCAACTGCTTGATGGCTGCAGGGCGGTACACGTCCGCCGCCACGAGGAGAGGCTTCCTCTTCTTCTTGCTGCGCATCCAGAGGGCAATCTTGCCCGCGAAGGTCGTCTTGCCGGAACCCTGGAGGCCCGCCATCATGATGCCGACCGGAGCGGGGCCGGAGAGGTTGATTTCCTTGGTTTCTCCACCCATCACGGCGACGAGCTCGTCGTGGATGATTTTCACGATCTGCTGACCGGGGGTCACCGAGTTCAGGACTTCGCTCCCGAGGGCCTTTTCCTTGACGGCCTTCACGAAGTCGCGGGTCACGTTGAAGTTCACGTCGGCTTCGAGGAAGGCGCGGCGCACTTCGCGCAGCGATTCGGCGACGTTTTCTTCGGTGAGCTTGCCCTGTCCGCGCAGGTTCTTGAGGGTAGATTCTAGAGAGTCGGTCAGCTGTGAAAACATAGTGAGCGCAAATATAGAATATTAGACGAAAGACGATAGACGAAAGACGATAGGGTTGCCGGTATAAATGCTAATTAGACGAAAGACGATAGAGTTGCCGGTATAAATGCTAAATTTGCCTGCCATGAAACCCCTAAGCCAGCGCACAGAGACCTTTACCGATTCCGTTATCCGCAGAATGACCCGCATAGCGAACGCCTGCGGGGCGATAAACCTTTCGCAGGGATTCCCGGATTTCGACCCTCCGGAGTCGCTGACGAGGCGGCTGGCAGAAATCGCCCCCGTGGGTCCGCACCAGTATGCGATTACGTTCGGTGCGCAGAATTTCCGCGAGGCGCTGAGCGACAAGCAGTTCCATTTTAGCGGATTGCGCTACGACCCGCAAAAAGAAATCGTCATCACCTGCGGCAGTACCGAGGCGATGATGGCCTCCATGATGTCCGTCTGCAACCCTGGCGACAAGGTCGTGCTGTTCTCGCCGTTCTACGAGAACTACTCCGCCGACACGATCCTCTGCGGTGCGACTCCGGTTTACGTGCCGCTATCCCCGGTGGACTTGAGCTTCGATGCCGACGTTTTGGAAAGCGCCATGAAGCAGCCGGGCGTGAAGGCTCTCGTGCTGTGCAACCCCGCGAATCCGAGCGGGAAGGTCTTTACCCGCGAGGAACTCTCGGTGATTGCCTCCCTGGCGGTGAAGTACGACCTGTACGTGATTACGGACGAAGTGTACGAGCATATCATCTACGCGCCTCACCGTCACACGTATATCTCGACGCTCCCGGGGATGTTCGAACGCACCATCGAGTGCAGCAGCCTGAGCAAGACTTATTCGATTACCGGCTGGCGTCTCGGATACGTGCTTGCCGCGGAACCTGTCATGGACCGCGTCAAGAAAGTCCACGACTTTTTGACGGTCGGCGCCGCCGCCCCGCTCATGGAAGCCGCCGTGACGGCGCTCCGCTTTGACGATTCGTACTACGCGGACCTTCAGGCGCACTACACGCACATGAAGCAGTTGTTTACAAGCGGTTTGCGGAACCTGGGACTTCGCTTTACTGAACCGCAAGGAGCTTACTTTGTCCTAATTGACATCTCCGAATTCGGCTATGATGGGGATGAACAGTTCTGCATCGACATGGCGCAAAAAGTGGGCGTTGCCGCGGTGCCTGGCTCCAGCTTTTTTCGCGAACCGATAAATCATCTGGTGCGTCTCCATTTTGCGAAAAAAGATGAAACGCTAAACGATGCGCTGAACCGCCTCGAAAACCTCAAAAAACTCAAACGTTGATTTTTTAGTCTTTTTTTCTATATTTGTCGCCCAATATGGTCGACGCGATACTCGATAAGTTCTACAGGCCGTCAAAATTCAAGAAAAACGGAGATGTGAAGGATGTGCTCGTGGTGGCGCTCCCGATGCTTCTGTCGATGTCTTTCGATACCTTCATGACGTTTATCGACCGTCTGTTCCTCTCGAAGCTCGGACCCGCCGAGATGAATGCCGCGCTTGGTGCGGGCGCTGTACAGCTTGCTCTCACGACGTTCTTTACCGGCGCCATCAGCTACACGACCGCGATGGTGGCGCAACGCCTGGGTGCAAAGAAGAAGGCCGATTGCGCCCGCGTCTTTATGCAGGCCCTGTATGTTTCGCTTGTGAGCGTGCCGATTTTGTACCTGACGATTCCCTTGGGCCATTTCGTTTTCGGTCTCGAACACCTGCCTGCCGACCAGCTGGAATACCAGAAGACATATTTCAACATACTGATGTTCGGCGGGGTCATAAACCTGGTGCGCAATGCGGCGCCGTGCTTCTTTAGCGGCATCGGTGAGACCAAGATTGTGATGAAGGCCGCGTTCGTGGGCATGATCGTGAACGTGGCCTGCAATTTTGTGCTGATATACGGCCTGGGGCCAATCCCCGCGCTGGGCGTGGCGGGTGCCGCGTACGGGACTCTCATCGGGAATCTCGTTTCGACCGTCATCTTGTTCGTGAAGTTTTTCGGGCGCGATTGTGACGCTCGGTTCGGTTCCCGCAAGTCGTTTGCGTTTAACGGCTCGCTTACCCGCGAACTTTTGCGTAAGGGCATACCGTCGGGTGTCGAGATGTTCCTGAATATGAGTGCGTTCCAGATGCTTATCCTCATGTTCCACGCGCTCGGGCCCGAGGCGGCAACGGCATCTTCGATTATGTTCAACTGGGACATGGTGGCGTACGTGCCCCTGATGGGATTGGAAATTGCGTCTACTAGCCTGGTGGGGCGCTATGTGGGGGCAAGGGATGGCGCTGCCGCGAGCCGCTCCACTTACTCGGGGCTCAAGCTCGGGTGGGGTTACTCGCTTATCATGGGAATTTTCTTCGTGTTTTTACCGGGTGTGTTGACGGATATCTTCAAGCCCGATGTGGCGGAAGCGGCTGCCGACGCAGTTGCGATTTTCGATGCGGCACGGCCCATGAGCATATTCATGCTGCGGATTGCGACTGTCTACATATTCGTGGAAGTGCTGCTCGTGGTGTATGCGGGGGCTTTGCGCGGCGCGGGCGATACGGTGTGGGTGATGTTCACCTGCGCTATAATGAACTGGTGTGTTGCGGGTGCATTGTACGTAGTCGCATACGTGTTCCACCTGCCGGCGCATTACGCCTGGATTGCCATCGTTGCCGTGTACGGGACAGCCCCGATAATTTTCTGGATGCGGTGGAAAAGCGGCAAGTGGCGCCGCCACGTGATGGACGTGTAGTTTCCGCTGCGGACAATGTCGCAGGAGCTATGCTTCGCTGCAGTATGTCGCGATGAACTTCTTCTGGTATTCCGGGTCTTCGTACAGCCAGTGCTTTTCTTCCATGGCCTGGTATTGCCAGCTTATGGCCTGCATGAATCCGTCCGGCTCGCAGAGCTTGTCGAATAGCGCGTCCAGTTCCTCGTCGGTACCGGATTGCGGCATGAGCTGTTCCTTGGGCGCGTAGCTGTAGGGGCTTCCAGCGAAATTGCTCCCGATGAACACGGCCCCGAGTGCTGCGGCTTCCTTGAGCTTGAGGTCGCTTTTCGCCTTGTTGAAGTTGTTGTTGGCGAGCGGGGCCAGGTAGAAGTCCGGCCGGTAGCTTGCCGCGATGGCGGGAAATGCGGAAACGCTGGTGTAGGGAATGTTCGTGTACTTGTCTTCGAGCCCTTTCAAGAAGTCCGGCTGTCCGAACATGGAAAATTCGATGCTGCCGTCTTCGACATGTCTACGGATCCACTTGGCCCAGGGACCTTCCAGGTCGCCCAGGTTTCCGTCGACGAAGTGGCCGAGATTTCCTGCATACATGACTTTCGGCTTGCCGCTGAACGGGACGTTTGTCCGGTGAGGTCCGAACAGGGACTTGGAAACCCCGTTCGGCATCACGACGGCGTTTATGCCGATATCCGACTTGATTCTGCTGGCCAGGTACCTAGTGGAACACACGACGGTATCGAAAAGCGGGAGCATCTGCTTGAGGCTGTTGAGCATCATCTGGTCGTGGTTCGGAATGTTCTTTGCGTAGCTCGCGATGATAGGCGAGAGATCCCACATCAGGTCGTCGATGTCGGTTACCAGCTTGAATCCGCATTCCTTCTTGATCTTGGAATACATCACGGCCAGTTCAGCCCTGCCGGGAGCGTTTGGTTTCTGCATGATGACGGAACGCGTCTTTTTGAGTGCGTCCTTGCTTGTGCAGGGCATGCGCGTGATAGAGGGCGATACCTGGAATGCGTTCGGGCACATGAACTGCATCAGGGGCAATATGCACCGGACCCAGTCGGATTGCGCCATGTCGTAGGGGTGATAGATGACGTGTGGTTTGGTCATGTAACGAAATTTAAAATTTATTTGCCGTCATCGGACAGGAATCCGAATATTTCACTTTTAACAAGCCAGCTCACGGCAAAGAACGTGAGTGCGACAGCTTCGCCAATAAAGGTGTGTGCGGAGATGCGTTCAAAACACGGAAGGACTAGAATCAGTGCGCAAAGCATACCTACCGCACAAACCCTAAAAATAATGTTCTTGATCTTCTTGTTCTTGGTGTCGCTCTTGCCGAGCGTGAACAGGAACATGCTGTTGACCGATAGGAGGACAAAGAACATCACCGCGGAGACGCAATGGATTATATGCGAAACGTTTACGGGTAGTTGGAAAAAACCGACTAGGTCTCCCGATATGGCGCATTTGCACGGGAAAAGGACGATCATTGCCCCGAATATGCCGGAAAGGGTCGTGACGAGGTTGTCGCGCCAGTCGTAACCCTTGTAGCACATCAGAATAATAGCTGCTGTCGTGAGGACGCCGACCAGCGGTGGCGTTATGTAGTAGGTCGCCGAGATGGACAGGTTCTGCCAGAATTCGTCCGGAAAACTGCTCGTTTTGGCTACGAGAGCGGCTCCGAGTAGGGATAGCCAGGGGAGAATCATTCCTAGGATTCCGATAAAGGCGCGAATTCTTTTCAGCCAGGTCTTTTCGACATCGTTTACGTTGCTTTCGCTCATAAAAAACCTCTGTACAAAGTGTATGAAATAATATACTTTATTTTATGAGGTTGTACTATCAAGGTGGCGGAAACCCAAAGGAGGTTGGCAATGAAATGGACATTGAGAATCGCGGCTCTCGTCGTTCTCCTGTGTGTGACGGTGGCTATGACCGTCTATGTCATGAAAAAGCTGGAACCTGCCGAACCCGATGGGCCGCAAATTACGAGCGCGTTTGTAGAAAACCAGATTAGGGAAATTTCCGAACTGGCGACACTCCATCACCACTACCGCAAGAATGCGAATTACCAGGATGCCAAGAAACTCCTGGAATACATGCCCGATTGGCGCATCAACAAGTCTATCAAGGAATTCATGCTGATATATCAGGGCGATGTCAAGCTGGGCTACGACCTGAAGGAAGTCAAGGTCCTTGTCGAACCCGTCACGAAGACGATTTCCGTTTCGCTGCCCGAACCGAAGATCCTGAGCCACAGTATCGATTTCGAGAGTATCCAGGTCCTATGGGAAAAACAGGGCTGGTTCAACGACATCAAGTTCGAGGACTTCAAGCAGTTCTTTGTCGCCGAACAGAAAAAGTACGAAGAAGAAAATAACGAAGAATTGAAGTCCCGTGCGCGTGAACATGCCAAGAAAATAATCCGGCTCGCCTTGGCTGCGGTCGCCAGGGACGGTTACCAGGTAAACTTAGAATAAAAGATAAACTGTAAAAATGGCTATGTCTGCCGGACAACACCATCACGCCGGAAACAGGAACGGCCTTGAACTGCAAAGTGTCGAGCGCTAATCCGTAATCAGGGACTTGTCGTAAATAAAGTCGACTTCTTCGGGCGTGATTCCGCCCGGGACGAGGTCGAGCTTGGAGCGGTTCACCTTCATGGCGGCGGCGAACTGGCCGCGTATTTCGCGAGAAACCTTGCATTTGCCGATGAGCTTGTCGAGCATCGCGGCGAAATCGGCAGTGCTTTTGAGGCCTAGGAGTTCCAAGATGCACCTGACATCTTCGGGAACTTTCTTTTCGCAGACTTCCACGTAGGCAGCGAGAAAGTAACCGACGGCTGGGCCGTGCGGCACGCCCTGATGCAGCGTGAGGTCGTAGCTCATGCCGTGCGGTACGGCGGTACTCGTGTGCGCGATGGACATGCCCGCGATAGTCGAGGTGAGCATGAGCTTTTCGTAAAGACTTTCGCTTACGGGAGCGTCGGAAAGAAGCGCGTCCTTGAATTCGCCCCAGAGTTTGAGGCCGTATTCGGGACACATGCGGTTGAATGCATTGGAATAGACGTTCAGGATGCTTTCGACCATGTGGGCGAGCGCATCGACCGCGGTGTTCACGATTAGCGTTTTCTTGGCCGAGGCGAGGTACTTGCCGTCGACAAGCGCGAGTGCCGGGAAAATCTTGTGCGGGATGCTCTTCCTCAGGTGAATCTTGTGGTTCGTGATGATGGCGACCGGTGTTGCTTCGGAACCTGTTCCGCAGGTAGTCGGAACGGCGACGACGGGCATGTGGCCTAGCGGTTTTTCGGGAGCCTTGTGCAAGTTGTCTGCGTCAACACTCGGGTTTGCAAGGAGCAATGCAACTGCTTTTGCTGCGTCGATGGCGGAACCGCCCCCGATGCCGATGATGTAATCGGCGCCGAATTCGCGGGCCTGCTGTGCGGCGTTCCCCACGGTATCTGTTGACGGATTTTCTTCGACCTGGTCAAAAACTTGGTACGGCACGTGGCCTGCATCCAGAACGGCGGTGACATCGTTCAAGGAACCGTTCTTCTTGGCGGAAGTTTTGCCCGTCATGATGAATGCGCGCTTCCCCATCGCAAGCAAGTTTTTCGCGTGGTTCTTCACGCAGTCCTTTTCAACGTAGATGTCCGTGGGCACATAGAAACGCATAGAATGGTCCTGAAGTTATGAGAGTATGCAAAAAAATAGTAAATCGAGGTTGGAAAACTTTTGCCGGCTAGAACCTGCGCACCACAAGGATCTCGAAGGCCGCTACGTATTTTTGTTCCAGGTGTTCGCCAAACGCGATGGCAGAATACTCGCTTTTAAGAACGATGTTCCATGCCCATTTTTCGCCGATGTAGCCAAAAGCGGTCTTTATGTCCGATTCGGGTAAGAGCAGGTTGCCGTCGTCTGCGTGTTCGCGGCCGTACGCGATGCCTACAACGCCCCAGAGGTTCCAGAAATACCCGTTGCTGAAAACGAAGGTGTAGGTGTACCCGACGTCACCCCAGATGGAGGTGATGTCGCGCTTGTCGTTTTCGTAGCCGAGAACCCCGTCGTTGTCTTCGGCAATGTTTCGCTGCAGGCGCCCGCCGATAATCAAACTCCCGGCAGATTTCTTTTGACGGCGATCCAAAAAGTAGGCACTCCTGGGGGCGAAATTTCCTTTCGCAGTCGCCATCCAGAGCATCGAGAAATACATGTCCGCAAACCAGAGGTCTATGAATTCCTGCTCCTTTTCGCCGTCGCGTTCGACTTCCGTGGTAAAGCCGCTGTAAAAGCGGAGCTTTGCCGCAAGCCACCAGTTTCCCGGGAAAAAGTCAAGCCCCGTCTCGAAAGCCTGGGTGTTCGATTTTTCTTTTGAAGTGGTAAAAGGGAGGCTGTACTTGAAATCGGCGGACACGTCCCACGAAATCCCGAATGTGGTAAACAGACTGTCGTAACCGACGCCGATGCCCACATCGACCGGGCGGTTCGAATTGAGCATCGAGTTGTTGTAGGCGGAATTCCAGATAGCCACGAAATTGTAATCGCACAAGAAACGCAGCGAGAACCGTTCACGGAACTTGGAAACCGAAGGCTCGTCGCCGTCTTGCGCTTCGGCAAAGGCAAACCCCGCGAATACCAGGGCAAACAGGAATATTTTCAGGACGCACTTCATCAGGGACCTTGAAAAGATAATAACAAAAAGAGCCCCTAGCGCATTAGCCTGTTCCATAGCGCATCTTCTAGATCGCGTCTGGAATCTACGACGGCGACAACGAAAACCTGATTGAGGAGCTTCTTGTAGAATACCCGCCAGGGTGAAATGGATAATTCCCGGTAGCCCCCTATTTGCAGGGCTTCGAGTTCGGCAGGGACTTTACCCAGGTTCGGGAACGACTCAAGCATTTTACATTCGCGTTTGATTCTTGCCAAGACGTCTCGGGCATTTTGGGGGCTGTCTTTTGCGATGAACGTGACGATGGATTTTAAGTCGAATGCGGCCGATTTCGACCAGATAACCTGAAATTTTTTACTTGGCATTCAGTTCACGCTCCAGGGAATCAAAAAGGTCTTTTTGCGGAACGACTTCGCCTTTGGCGATTTCGGTTTCGCTCTGCGCGAACAACTTGAAGAGCTTGAGCCCGTCTTGCATGGTCTGGAATGTTTCAACGTCCAAGATGACTCCGCGAGCCTCCCCGTTCTGCGTGACCACGTAAGGCGAGTGTGACTCGCATACGTGATCCAAAACCTGTGCGGCATTCGCCTTGATGTATGAAATCGGCTTGATGTTCTTTATCGGGTTCATGATGAGCCTTTCTTGTTTAAATCGGACTGAATTTGGTATTAAATATAGTCTTTTGTTGCTAGATAGGCAACAGGGGCGGGCGTTAGTTTTGGATTTTTTTTCTCAGCTCAAAAAGAGCCCCTATAAGTTTTTACGGGTATTTCGCTCCGGGGACGTTCTTCAGGATTTCTTTCCAGAAGTCGCGGAATTCTTTTTCGTTGACAGTGCCGCCTGCGCTGAGTAGCCGGTAGTGTTCGCCTTGCCAGACGTAATCGACGGGGGAGGAGTCAAAGCCGTTGCGGGTGTAAAATTCGCGGCGGCGGTTCCTGCGTTCGAGTTCTTCGGCGTCCTTGGAATCTTCTTCGACTTCGATATCGACGACGATGCGCGTGTCGGGGTGTTGCCTGCGGATGGCCTGCAAAATTTGCGAGCCGTATCCGCGGCTGCGCAGTTCGGGCACGACGGCGAAATAGACGATGTTCGTGATGCTCCCGTGTGAAATGGAATTTGAAAACCCGCAGAACCTAGAAACCGCGTCGTTCGCACCATCCTCCTTGTCGAAAAACGCCCAAAATTCCCGCTTGATTTTATCGTCGAGCAAATGCTTTATCGGGATGCGCTCGTTCGCCGGGAACGCCGATTCATACAGCGCCTTGACCTGCGGAAACCAGGGGGCATCTCTTGTAACATCGAAAAACTGGAGCATTTGCGGAAAGAATAGGATAATGCGGCTTGCGTGTCAAGTTGTTGAACGCGCTTCGGTGTGTTTTAGTGTATATTTTCTCTCATGAAATCGTTTGAAGATAAAGTGGTCGTGGTGACGGGCGGGGCGCACGGAATCGGTGCGACCGTCGTGAGTGAATTCGAGAAAGAGGGCGCGAAGGTCGCCTACATTGACATCCGCGAGAATCCCTGCTTTGTGGGGGACTTGTCGAAGAAGGATGTCCTCGAAAAGTTTGCGCAGTTCGTCATTGAAAAGTACGGGCACGTGGATGTGCTGGTAAATAATGCGCTACCGCTGATGAAGGGCGTTGACGAATGTAGCTACGAAGAATTCAGCTATGCGCTGGCTGTCGGCGTGACTGCCCCGTTCTACCTCGCGAAACTTTTTACTCCGCATTTTGTGAAGGGAGCAAGCATTATAAACATTTCCTCGAGTCGCGACCGCATGAGCCAACCGCAAACAGAAAGCTATACGGCGGCGAAGGGCGGGATTGCAGCCCTCACGCATGCGCTTGCTGTAAGTTTTGCAGGCTGCGTGCGCGTAAACTCGATTTCGCCGGGCTGGATCGATACGGATTTCAAAACCTACGAAGGCCCCGATGCCACACAGCAGCCCGCAGGCCGCGTCGGTAACCCCTTGGACATCGCGAACATGGTGCTTTACCTCGCAAGCGAAAAAGCCGGATTCATTACCGGCGAAAACATCTGCATCGATGGCGGCATGACCCACCAGATGGTCTACCACAACGATTGCGGCTGGAAATTCGAAGGCTAGATGGTGTTTTTTACTCGTTTTTAACATAAAATTTGCCGATATCGGCAAATTTTATGTATATTTTGGTGTATGAAAGACCAAAATTTGCCGATAGATGCAATTTATATTTCCGTCACCCGCTTTGCGGAGAAGTACGGAGTTAGCGAGCGTACGGCCCGTAACTATTGTGCTACGGGCAAGATTGAGGGGGCTTTCCTTACCGGCAAGACTTGGAGTATTCCTGCCGATACAGTCCTACCCAAGAAGGGGAAGGCGAAACTGTCGCCTCTGCTGGAGCGCCTGCGTCAAGAAAAGCAGGGCCGCCTCAAGGGGGGCATTTATCATCGCACCCAGATTGACCTGACCTACAATTCGAACCATATCGAAGGGAGTCGCTTGACCAAGGAACAGACGCGGTTCATTTTCGAGACGAATACGCTGGGGGCGACTTCCGAGAACACGCGCATCGACGACATCATGGAAACTGTCAACCATTTCCGCTGTATTGACTATGTCATTGACCATGCGACGGACAAGGTGACTGAGGCGCACATCAAGCAACTCCATCGGATTCTGAAAGCGAATACTTCGGATAGCCAGAAAGACTGGTTTGTGGTGGGGGATTACAAGAAATTACCCAACGAAGTGGGCGAGGAAAAGACCGTGGAGCCCAAGGCCGTGCACAAGCACATGGCAAAATTGATTTCGGACTTCAATTCGAGAGGCACGATTTCTTTGGACGACGTGATCGATTTTCATGTGAAGTTCGAACGGATTCACCCGTTTCAGGATGGTAATGGCCGCGTTGGTCGACTGCTTATGCTCTGGCAATGCCTGCAAAACAGGATTGTCCCGTTCATCATTAGCGAGGAACTGCGGCTGTTCTATTACCGCGGAATCCAGAAGTGGGGCCGCGTGAACGAATTCATGCAGGACACTTGCCTTACGGCGCAGGACAACTATAAGGCCCTGCTGGATTACTTCAAGATAAAGTACTGAAAAACGAAGGCGCAATATTTTTGAACTTGATGAAAAAATGAAGAAGCTTGTTATTTACGTGCACGGCAAGGGCGGGAACGCTGACGAGGCGCGGCATTACAAGAACCTGTTCCCTGATGCCGATGTACTCGGATTCGATTACAAGGCGGAAACGCCGTGGGATGCCAAGAAGGAATTCCCGGTATATTTTGATTCTGTCGCGGCGGGCTATGACGAAGTGACCCTTGTGGCAAATAGCATCGGGGCGTTCTTTTCGATGAATGCGCTGGCCGATAAACCCGTCAAACAGGCGTACTTTATTTCGCCGATAGTCAACATGGAAAAGCTGGTTTGCGACATGATGACGTGGGCGGGAGTTCCCGAAGAGGAACTCCGCGAAAAGAAAACCGTGCCGACGAATTTTGGCGAAACACTCTCGTGGGAATACCTGTGCTACGTGCGTGAAAATCCGATCGAGTGGCGCGTCCCGACAAAAATTCTGTACGGCTCGAACGACAACCTGACCTCGCTAGACACGATGCGTGATTTCGCCCGGAAAATCGGCGCGCCCCTGACCGTGATGGACGGCGGCGAACACTGGTTCCACACCGCCGAGCAGATGGCTTTTCTGGACAAGTGGATTAGAGCGGAGGCTTTATGAAGAAGTTTCTTGAACTGTCCTTTTCGGATTGTAAATTTTTCGTGCTCCCCTTGCCACGGTTGTAAAATATAGGTACAATTACTGCATCCCCGAACGCATCTCGTCTAAGGAAAGGCGAGATGCGTTCTTTTTTTATCCTGAATTTTGGATTGAAGGGAGCGCCTCTAACAATAAACTGGCCGCAAATGCGACCACAAAACGGAGGCTGTATGAATAACAACATCGAAAAATGCAAAGAGGATTTCCCGTTTAGGGTTATATCCGAAACACCAACTGGTGATGGCTTTGTTGATTGTGTTTGGGAAATGCCTGTGTGGGTTGTCGAAAAACTTGAGGCTGAAGCGAAAAAGCGGGAAATTACGGTTTCTGAATTGGTAACGCTCATATTTAAAGCTTGCTTGAAGGAGTATGGCGAAAAAAAAGAGATAAAACTTGACAAATAATCAAAAATTGATTATATTCAACTATGTACAATGTAACTATAACCAAAAGAGCGCAAAGAAGTGCTGCGACGATGCCGAAGGCTGTGCAAAATAAGCTTAAGGCTCTCGTCCAGTCACTCAAGGTCTCCGGGCCGATTCAACCATTGTTTTGGCATTACTCCAAGCTCGGAGGCGACAGGTACCATTGTCACCTGGCTCTTAACTGGGTGGCGTGCTGGACTTGTAGAGATGGCTCTATAGATATCGAGGTGTATTATGCTGGCAGTCGTGAAAAGGCCCCGTATTGAAATCAGGGCGAAGCATATCCCCGCTCCGCTTGTCAGGTTCTTGAAGGACACCTATAAACCGGAGAATGTGATCGTCAGCGATGAAGATGTTGCCGTTCCTTTTGAGGAGTCGGAATGGTTCAAGTCTTTGGAGACGACGCCTGCAGAGATGATTGTCGCGAATAGGGATTTGCGCAACTGGTCGCAGGTGACTTTGGCCGAGAAACTTGGAATTCAGGTGCAAAATCTGTGCGCTATGGAAAATGGGCGCAGGACGGTTTCCCGCAAGATGGCCGTAAAACTCGGCAAAATCTTCGGAACGGATCCCGCTGCATTTTTTGATTTCGGGAAGTAGAGCGGCTTTGCCTCTAATAATTTAACTGCTCGCGCGGAGAGAAAGAAACGGCATGGAACGAACGGATGAGCGAAATTACGGAAAAAGATGTAAAAAGGCTTTGGGTCGAAAAGGATGCCGTTTGTGTCGAACTGAAAGATGGCCGAATCGGGCGTGAACTCATCCGAGATTACGAACCGCTGCGGAAGGCTACGCGAAAACAGTTGGAGAACTGCCGCGTTGATTGCGATGGCGTGTGGTTTGACGATCTGGACGAGGGGTTGGAACTTTCGGGATTCTTTTCGCCGAAAAAGACAAATCCCATTGGCCGCATATTCTGGCTGTTCCCCGAACTGAACGCATCGGCGTTTGCCCGCCGATTGGGAATCCCGCAACCCCTCTTTGCTGCATACGTAAATGGTACGAAAAAGCCATCTTCGGCAAGAAAGAAACTCATTGATGAGGAACTCCGCCGTATTGGCAGGGAGTTGCTGAAAACTGTGGCATAGTTTTTTGGCCAACAATTTGGCCGTCCGTGATGTGCGGGCGGCTTTTGTGTTGATGCTTTGGGCTTGTTTTGCTGTTTCTGGGTGAAAATAAATTAAATTATCCATTGAATAAACTTTATTTGGGGGCTTTTATGAAGAAGGTTCTTGTTGCGATGAGTTTGGTGGCGTTTGCTGTTGTCGGGTGCGATGATGACGATTCGTGGTCCCCGTCCGACGCCGACAATTCCCGTTCTTCCTCCGTCATTCCGGGCTCCGACCCGGAATCTAGCAGTGCAGAAAAGAACAAGAGTTCGTCCTCCTCGGCAGACAAGGAGGAGTCTTCGTCAAGTTCTGTAGTGTTGGCTGTTCCTTGTAAGACGGAAACAGAAGATAACTGTGAGTATGATTCGTTGACTGACGAACGTGATGGTCAAACATATAAAACTGTTAAAATAGGTAGTCAGTGGTGGATGGCAGAGAACCTGAATTACGAGACGGGGAATAGCTACTGCTACAACAACAACTCCGCCAACTGCACCAAGTACGGTCGCCTGTACACCTGGGCGGCAGCCATGGACAGCGTCGGCACATTGACCACAAACGGCAAGGGCTGCGGTTACAAAAAGACTTGCTCGCCGACATATCCTGTCCGTGGTATTTGTCCCGAGGGCTGGCACCTGCCCAGCAAAACGGAATTCGAGACCCTGTTCACGGCGGTGGGCGGCCAGGATAGTGCCGGTACGGCCCTTAAATCCACCGGTGGCTGGTTTAATGACGGCAACGGCACGGATGCTTTCGGGTTCTCGGCGTTGCCTGCCGGCGACAGGGGCAGCAATGGGGGTTGCAACTACGAGGGCCTCAACGCGTACTTCTGGAGTTCTACGGAGTACGATAGCAACTACGCGTACAACGTGCTCTTGTACGTCAACTTCGACTACGCGTACCTGAACTACGGCAATAAGGACTACGGGTTTTCTGTTCGTTGTCTCAAGGACTAGCAGTGAGGCGAGTGCAGCGCAGAAATGCTTGCATTTCTGCATTGTCGAGCCGAGCGGCGAGGGACTCCGTAGGAGTCCCCTAGCAGGGCGAATGGATTGCTTCACCCCTGCTTGGGGTTCGCAATGACGTAATTCGGGGTTTTAGGGGCGGAGCCCCTAGGCGTAGGGGTGTATGGAAGACGCGGCTAGATCCTTCGACTACGCCCGATGGGCTTCGCTCAGGATGACGAAACCGCGGCTGCAATCAGGGGGAGGCTTCCCCCTTTTATAGACGAAAGAACGGGCCTATGGCCCTATAGACTGTAGACGAAAGAGAAAAAAGCCGTTTTGCATGGAAAAAACTTATAATCTTTCGTCTTTCGTCTACCAGCGAAGCGGTCTTTCGTCTAATTTACTATCTTTCCCCCCGGAAACATTCTAATTAACAGAGGTTCAAAAAATGAATTATTTCAATTCTATCCCTATGCGTCGCCAACTCGAAGAAATTGGCCACTGCCGTTTCATGGAACATTCTGAATTCAGCCGTGGTGTTGAAGCCCTCAAGGGCAAGAAGATCGTGTTCGTCGGTTGCGGTGCCCAGGGTCTCCATCAGGGTCTTGACCTGCGCGATAGCGGCCTCGACGTCTCTTACACGCTCCGCAAGGAAGCCATCGAACAGAAGCGCCAGTCCTGGAAGAACGCTACTGAAAACGGCTTCAAGGTCGGTACCTACGAAGAAATGATTCCGGATGCAGACCTCGTTTGCAACCTCACACCGGACAAGCAGCACCATAACGTGATCCCGGCCATCATGAAGCTCATGAAGAAGGGCGCAGCCCTCTCTTACAGCCACGGCTTCAACATCGTTGAAGAAGGCCAGGAAATCCGTAAGGACATCACCGTGATCATGGTCGCCCCGAAGGGCCCGGGTTCCGAAGTCCGTAGCGAATACGTTCGCGGTTTCGGTATGCCTTGCCTTATCGCTGTGCACCCGGAAAACGACCCCGAAGGTAAGGGTTGGGACTACGCCAAGGCTTACGCCGCTGGCCTCCATGCCGACCGTCCGGGCGTTCTCGAAAGCTCTTTCGTCGCCGAAGTGAAGTCCGACCTCATGGGCGAACAGACCATCCTTTGCGGTATGCTCCAGACCGGCACGATCCTCTGCTACGACAAGATGGTGAAGGATTTCGGCGTTGAACCGGCTTACGCGGTCAAGCTGCTCCAGTACGGCTGGGAAACCATTTCCGAAGCCCTGAAGCACGGCGGCATCACCAACATGATGGACCGTCTCTCCAACCCGGCCAAGATCCGCGCAACGGAACTCGCCGAGAAGATGAAGAAGATCATGAAGCCGCTCTACTGCGAACACCAGGACAACATCATCTCTGGCAAGTTCTCCAGCACCATGATGGTGGACTGGGAAGCCGGCGACAAGGATTTGCTCAAGTGGCGTGGCGAAACGGGCGAGCTCGAATTCGAAAAGGTCGAAGCTACCGACAAGGTCATCACCGAACAGGAATACTTCGACCGCGGCGTTCTCATGACCGCCATGATCAAGGCCGGTGTGGAACTCGCATTCGAAACCATGTGCTCCGTGGGCATCAAGCCGATGAGCGCCTACTACGAATCTCTCCACGAAACTCCGCTCATTGCCAACCTCATCGCTCGTAAGAAGTTGTATGAAATGAACCGCGTGATCAGCGACACCGCCGAATACGGTTGCTACCTGTTCGCCAACAAGTGCGTGCCTCTGCTCGCCGACTTCATGAAGAACGAAGTGAAGAAGGACGACATCGGCGCTATCTACGGCGAAGGCAAGACCACCGCTGTGGATAACGAAGAGCTCATCAAGGTGAACAAGAGCATCCGTCAGCATCCGGTGGAAGAAGTCGGTGCTTGGCTGCGTGAACGCATGAGCGGTATGACCAAGGTTGTGTAATCGCACCCTGTCATATTGACGATTTTCAAGAGCCTGTCGGGTACGCGCCCGGCGGGCTTTTTTGTTCTGCGCGCGCCTAAATTTTTTTATTTTTGTGTGGTTGATTTTAAGATTGTCTGAAGGCGAAAAGAAAGATGTTCAAAGTAGGTTTTGATAACGACGCGTACCTGAGGACGCAGTCCGAAAAAATTGCCGAGCGCATTGCGAAGTTCGGCGGAAAGCTTTACCTGGAATTTGGCGGAAAACTGTTCGATGACCATCACGCATCCCGCGTGTTGCCCGGCTTCGCGCCCGACAGCAAGATCCGCATGCTCGAGAAAATCAAGGACAAGGCCGAAGTCATTATCGCCATCAACGCGGGCGATATCGAGAAAAACAAGGTCCGCGGCGACCTCGGCATTACCTATGACCAGGACGTGCTCCGCCTGATTGACGCCTTCCGCGGTTACGGCCTGTACGTGAGCTCCGTGGTGCTGACCCGTTGGCAGGAACAGCCGAGCGCGATTGCCTACCAGAAGAAGCTGGAAGGACTTGGCCTCAAGGTTTACCGCCATTACCCGATTGCGGGTTACCCGAGCAACATTCCTTTGGTTGTAAGCGACGACGGTTACGGCAAGAACGAATTTGTCGAAACTACCCGCGAACTCGTGGTGGTGACCGCTCCGGGCCCGGGCAGTGGAAAGATGGCCGTGTGCCTTTCGCAGATTTACCACGAGAACAAGCGCGGCGTGAAGGCCGGCTACGCCAAGTTCGAGACGTTCCCCATCTGGAACATTCCACTCAAGCATCCGGTGAACCTTGCTTACGAGGCTGCCACCGCCGACTTGAACGACGTGAACATGATCGACCCGTTCCATCTGGAAGCTTACGGACAAACTACCATCAACTATAACCGCGACGTGGAAATTTTCCCGGTGCTGAACGCGCTGTTTACGCGTATTCTTGGTGAGTCCCCGTACAAGAGCCCCACGGATATGGGCGTGAACATGGCCGGCAATTGCATTGTCGATGACGACGCCGTTTGCGAGGCCGCACGCCAGGAAATCATACGCCGCTACTACAACACACTTTGCGACGTGCGCAAGGGCAATGCAGAAAAGGACCAGATTTACAAGCAGGAACTCATCATGGAGCAGGCGCAGATTAGCACTGCCGACCGCCCCGTGATTGCCGCTGCCGTGGAAAAGGCCGAACTGACCGGAGGCCCGGCGGTCGCCATCCAGCTGAACGACGGAGCCATCATCTCGGCGAAGACTTCTTCGCTGCTCGGCGCTTCTTCCGCCATGCTGCTCGACGCGCTCAAGCACCTCGCGAAGATTCCCGACGAAGTGCGCCTGCTTTCGCCGATGGTGATAGAACCGATTCAGAACTTGAAGACCAAGCAATTGGGCCACAAGAATCCGCGCTTGCACATGGACGAGGCCCTTGTGGCGCTCTCCGTCTGTGCCCTCACGGACTACAACGCGAAAATCGCACTAGAAAAGTTGCCGGAACTCCGTCACTGCGAAGTGCATTCCAGCGTCATCCTCTCGCAAGTGGATGTGGGTGTGTTCCGCCGCCTAGGCGTGAACCTCACGATGGAACCGAATTACCAATCCGGCAATCTCTACCACGGGTAAGAACGTTCGCTAATCGGCGTAATACTGCGTTGCTCGCCTCCTTACGTACGCTTTAGTACGCTACGGAGGCTCGCGCCTTGTCTTGCTTGATTATCCAACGTTCTGGATAACGCTTATCCAGTTTTTTAGTAAATAATTACTCGTTTGACATTTTTGCATTGCGGATGATGGGGTAGGAGCCTTCGTCTTCTTCTTTGATAAGGTCGAACTCGTCGCTGATGGTGATAGAAGCCCCTTCCTTCGGGAATTCATCAGGGAACTTGCGTTCCTTGGCAAGTTCGAAAGCTAGCCCCTGCGAGCAGGAGTACGGCAATGAATGCGATTGCAATTTTCTTGAAATGTTTGGACAAATTAGTTGCCGCCGTTTCGTGCAACACCTATCAGGTAGAATAGACCGAAAATTACGATATCCGCAGCCACGATGGTTGAACCCACGGGGGTGCCGGCGAGAATCGCGATGACGATGCCGATAAGCGAGCATAGGACCGATATGGTTGCGGCTGCCACGGTCACGGAGAAGAAACTCTTGAATACGCGCATGGCCGAAAGTGCCGGGAATACGACCAGTGCCGATACCAGGAGGGCGCCCACCAGGTTCATGGCGAGTACGATAATCGTTGCCACGATGACCGCAATCAGCAGGTTGAAGGCGGTGGTGTTGACGCCTGTGGCCCGCGCAAAGTTTTCGTCGAAGGTGATGGAAAAGATTTTGTTGTAAAAGAGGATGAAGGAAAAGAGGACGATTCCCGAAAGGACCACGCACAGGTAGACTTCTTCCTGTTTCAGCGTGAGGATGGACGTGGAGCCGAAAAGCGTGGTACACACGTCGCCAGAGATGTTCGCCGAGGTTGAGAAGATGTTCATCAGCAGGTAGCCGATGGCGAGCGCGCCGACCGATACCATGGCGACCGCGGCATCTCCCTTGATGCGGGAGTCTTTCCCGGTGCAGAGCAGGAGTATCGCTACGGCGATGGTCACGGGCAAGATGAGGAACATGTTGTTCGTGAGCTTCAATACCGATGCGATGGCGAGGGCGCCGAAGGCCACGTGCGAAAGGCCGTCGCCGATGTAGGAATAGCGCTTGAGTACGAGCGTCACGCCCAAAAGCGAAGAACAGAGAGAAACGAGTACGCCGACGATAATCGCATAGCGTACGAAGGGGAATTCCAGGTAGAACGAGAGTTTTTCGATGAGTTCGGGCATGGTTATTTCCCCTTCACAGAAATCTGGTCGAAGTTCATCACGCGGGTGGCATTGTCCAGCGCGGCGTCCACGTCGTGGGTCACCATGACGATGGTCATCCCTTTCTTGTGCAAGTCCTTGAAGGCGCGGTACATCGTTTCCGAAGATTCGGGGTCGAGGCCCGTCACCGGTTCATCGAGGAGCAGTAAGCGTTCGGCGGCGCAGAGGGCCCGGGCCAAAAGCACGCGCTGCTTTTGACCTCCCGAAAGCTCGCGGAAGCACGACTTGCGCAAGCTTTCGGTGCGGGTGAGCGCCATGCATTCCATGGCGCGCTCCCGCCGGGCCCGCCCGTAAAACGGGAGCAGGCGGTGCTTGCCCTGGAATGCAGAAAGAACGATTTCTTCCACCGATGCGGGGAAATCCCTCTGGACCAACGTCATCTGCGGAAGGTAACCGATTTCACTGCGCTTCAGTCCTTCGCAGAGCTCGATATCGCCCGATTTCGGCGAGAGAAGTCCGGAGAGTCCGCGGAGGAACGTCGTTTTTCCGGAGCCGTTGCGTCCGATGATGCAGAGGTAGTCACCCACGTTGACGTCGTAATCCAGGTCACGGACGATGTCCTTGTTCCCGTACCCGAGAGTCAGCTGGCGACATGTTATCAGGGGAATCAGTTCGTTCATACCGCTTACTTCAACCCTTTTTTCAGTGTTATAAGATTTGATTTCATTATGGAAAGGTAATCTATCCCGGATTGTATCTGCTCGTCGGTCACCGACTGCATGGAATTGAGTTCCAGCACCGGCGCATTCTTCGAGTTCTTGCTCGCATTGAGGATAGCCCGTGCGACTTTAGTATGGCTTCCGTCAATCGTGAAGATTACCGGCAGCGAAAGGGAGTCCATCATTCCCGCGAGGAACGCGACCGTCTCGAAACTCGCCTCGCTTTCGGCGGAACAGCCAACAAACGCGGCATAATACTTAATACCATAATCGTCCACCAGATAACGAAACGGGAATCGGTCACCGAATAGGACTGTCTTTTGCGAGGCGTACGAAACCGTGGAATCGTAAGCCCAGTCAAGGTCGTGAAGCTTGGAGGCGTAGAGAATTGCGTTTGCCCTGTACACGGGCGCATTCGCGGTATCGATCTTCGCGACGGATTCAGCGAGGCTCTTTACCAGGATTTGCGCATTTTTCAGCGAGAGCCAGATGTGTTCATCGTTTTCGGGCGCTTCGGCGTGCTCGTGATGCTCATGCTCGTGTTCCTCGGCATGCTCATGGTGCTCTTCTGCGTTTTCTTTCGTCTTTCGTCTTTCGTCTTTCGTCTCTTCCTCTACCTGCATGCCTTCCACGATTTCTTCTTCCTTGACGCGGTCGCCGAGGACATCCATCAGGTTGACCTGGATGCGGCCTGCCTTAGGGGTGGCTTCCAGCGCCTTTTTAATCCAGTCGTCGGATTCTCCGCCCACATATACGACCATGTCGGCTTTCGCGATAGCCGCGATATCCTGCGCCGAAGTCTTGTAGCTGTGCAAGTCCGTTCCGTTCTTGATAAGCAACTTCAGGTCCACCTTGTCGCTGTATTCGCCCAAGATGTTCTTGATCCAGTCGTATTGCGGATAGATGGTCGTTACGATAGACACCTTTCCTGTGGAGGAATCTTTTTTGCCGGATTCCGTTTCACATGCGGTCAGCATAAAGGTCATCAAAAAAATCAATGTCGCATAGAATGAAAACTTTTTCATGAAAGATCCTTGTCAAAAATGATAGACTGCAGTAGAGCCTTAGCCATGACGCATGCGCCTCCGTGAACAGCCGGCACAGCGCCCGAGTAGAACCGATTGCTGCTGGTCCAGTTCAAAGCCCTTGACGCGCATGACCGAGAGCTGGAGCATCTTGAGCGCGGGACCGTCGAGATGGAAAAACTTGCCGCAAATCTTGCAGACGAGGTGCATTTTTGCCTGGCACTTGCTCGGGCCGGTGTAGCGGTACTGGAGTTCCTTGTTCTCTTCGGCTCCTACAATCTGTACGATGCCTGCTTTTTCGAGGCGGGAGAGGTTCCTATAGATGGTACTCAACGAAACGGAGGGCAGATTTTGGGCGATGTCGGACGCCTTGAAAATGCGGTCGGGATTTTCGACCATGTAATCCATGATAATCTGTCGTGTTTGGGTTTTGTATTCCATATTGCCTCTATAATGCCCCGGACCGTCCCTGCCGGAACGAATTTGCAAATCATTCGCAAATTCAAATATAGTAAAAAATGGTAATCCGTCAATGCGAAACACCCGCGAAGCCTTTCGCGGGTGTTGTGTTTTTTTTAGGGGGTAAGATTTGTTTATTTGACGGATGCTGTCAACAACTTGGTAATTGCTGCAACATACTCAGCCGGGTTCGGGAGCGGAGAACCTTCGGCAAGCAATGCCTGACCGTAGAGGGCCTTCGGCCAGTCACCCAAATCTTCCTTGGCTTCGACCTTCTTCTTGAGCATTTCGCAAATCGGGTGCGTCGGGTTGATTTCCAGGATGCGCTTGCTCTTCGGCAAGTTCTTCTGGCCCATCGCCTTCATCATGCGTTCCATCTGGGCGCTCATGGCGTCTTCGCTCGTGACGAGGCAGCAGGGGCTATCCTTCAGGCGGCTAGACACGCGGACTTCCTTGATGTCTTCGTCCAAGACCTTCTGCAGGTTTTCGCAGAGTCCCTTGAAGATGCCCTTGTTGGCTTCTTCGGCCTTCTTTTCGTCTTCGGTCTTTTCGAAGTCCACGTCGCCGCGGGCGATGTCGTGGAACTTCTTGTCGCCGAATTCGGTGAGGCTAGACATCATGAACTCGTCGATGCCGTCGCTCATGAGCAACACCTCGTAGCCCTTGGCCTTGAAAGCTTCGAGCATCGGGTTAGACTTCACGGCATTCTTGTCGCCGATGAGGTAGTAGATTTCCTTCTGGCCTTCCGGCATGCGCTTCACGTATTCGTCGAGGCCCACGAGAGCGTCGCCTTCAGTCTTGGTGCTTTCGAAACGGAGCAACTTCTTGAGTTCGTCAAGATGTTCCCAGTTCATGTAGAAGCCTTCCTTCAGCACCATGCCGAGTTCGCGCCACCAGGCGTTGTACTTCGCGGCATCCTTGTCGGCCATGTTCTGCAAGGTGTCGAGCACCTTCTTGATGACGTGCTTACGAATGTTGGTGATAATCTTGTTGTTCTGCAAGATTTCACGGGACACGTTCAGCGGCAAGTCTTCGCTATCTACCACGCCGCGCACAAAGCGGAGCCAAGGCGGCAGCAGGTCCTTGCAGTCGTCCATGATAAAGACCTTCTTCACGTAGAGCTTGAGGCCGTGCAAAGCGTCGTTGTGCCAGATGTTGAACGGAGCCTTGCTCGGGATGTACACGAGGCTCCAGAATTCCTGGGAACCTTCGGCGTGGCTGTGGCTCCAGGCGGCCGGTTCGTCGGCTTCGTGGCTGATGACGTTGTAGAAGTCCTTGTACTGTTCTTCGGTGACTTCCTTTTCGCTCTGGCGCCACAATGCCTGCTTTTCGTTCAGGCGTTCTTCGGGCTTTTCTTCCAGTTCGCCCTTGTCGTTCTTGATCGGTTCCGGGTGGAAGTAGATGCCGTAGCTCACGAAGCCGCTGTACTTCTGGACGATGTCCTTGATCTTCCATTCGCTCGCGAAATCTTCAGCATCCTCGTCGTCCTTCAGGTACAAAGTGATCTTGGTGCCCACCTTGTCGCGCGGGGCTTCAGAAATTTCAAATTCACCCGTGCCTTCGGAAGACCACAGGTAACCCTGAGTTTCGCCAGCCTTCAAGGTCAACACTTCGACCTTCTTTGCGACCATGAACACGGAGTAGAAGCCCACGCCGAACTGGCCGATGAGATCGACACTGCCCTTGTCGCCTTCCTTCAAATTCTTGATGAAGTTCTTGGTGCCGCTACGGGCGATGGTTCCGAGGCAGTTGATCAAGTCTTCCTTGTTCATGCCGATACCGTTGTCTTCGACAACGATGCGCTTGCCTTCCTTGTTCACCGAGATATCGATGCGGAGCTGTGTGCCCTGCGGAAGCAGGTCGGCGTTAGAAAGCGAAAGGAAACGGCGCTTGTCCAGCGCGTCCGCCGCGTTCGAGACGAGTTCGCGGAGGAAGATTTCCTTGTTGCTGTAAAGGGAGTTGATCATCAAGTTCAGCATGTCGCGAACTTCGGTCTGGAATTCCATCTTCTCTGTTGCCATATAGATCTCCTATTTGGGTCGCACTTCGTGCTTTGAGGTCGCTGCGCTTTGGGGTCGGGGCTTTGCCCCTTTGAGGTTTGGGCAGCTTAAAGCTCTATTCGCGAAGGCTTGATGTTTTATTTTCAAGCAGCAAAGCCGTATGATGTTTCAAAATGAAACAAAAGATGCGTCTCCGCTATGTTTTCGCGGAGTATATCGCAAGAACCGTGCCAACAGGCTCTATTAGAGGAAAATCAGTCCGAGGATGCCGACGGCCCACACGTACCAGGCGAAGTGCTGGAACTTGCCCTTCTGCACGAAGTTCATGAGCCACTTGAGGGCGATGATGCCGAAGATGAAGGCGACAACCATGCCCACCAGGAGTTCCGGTGTGAAGGAACCTGCATCGGCGCACTTGGCCGCCTTCTCGGGGTTTTCCAAGGCCATCTGGGCGACTTTCTCGACGCTCTGGCATTTGGCCCACTTGATGCAGTCGAGGAGTGCGGCGCCGCCCACGGCGGGGATGCTCATGAGGAAACTGAATTCGCCCGCGTACTTGCGGTTCACGCCCATGAACATCATGGCGCTGATGGTAGAGCCGCTGCGGCTGATGCCCGGGATGCAGGCGATGCCCTGTACCGTACCGGTCACGAGGGCGCGCCACCAGTTCATCTTGACGCCTTCATTATCCGGATGCTTGGCTCCGGTAGCGCCCCACTGCGAGGTAAACAGGAGCAAGCCCGTAAAGAGTTCGGCGACGCACACGGCGCGCGGGTTTTCGAAAAGGCCTTCGAGTATATCCTTGAAACCGAGTCCAATCAAAGCCGTCGGAATGCTCGCCAGAATGATGTAGCCCGCTTCGCGGAGCTGGTCGCGGTCGCGGCGAATGCAGCCCACGATGATGTCGGTAATCTTCTTGTGGAACACCACGAAAATGGAAAGCAGTGTCCCGGCGTGGAGCATGATGTCGAAGAACATGCCCGCTTCGTTCATGCCTAAAAGTTCGTGCCCCAGAACGAGGTGTCCGGAGCTGGAGATGGGGAGAAATTCGGCGAGGCCCTGCAACAGGCCCAAGATGATGGATTCAATCATGACGGGAAAGATAGAATTTAGTTGAAAAAAAATAGTTCTTAGATTCCGGCTCGGAGGCCGGAATGACGTCATGGCGGGCTTGACCCGCCATCTAGGCTTTAATTTCTATTACTATATTAATCACATGGCTCGCAAATTCCTCCTCTGTTTTCACGATTTCAGTGTCTGGAACTTCCAGAAGGTGACTCCGGTCATTGAAAATCTCAAGGACCTGGTCGGTGCGCCTTTTAGCGTATTGATCATTCCGGATACGGAACAGGCCTCTCCCGAGGCGGTACAGGAATTCCGCGAAACGCTTGCCCGATTGCAGTCGGAAGGCTTCGAGCTTGCGCTCCACGGCTACAAGCACAAGGCGGAATTCAGCCAGGGTCGTAACTACATGGGGCTCATCGGCATGAACCTCACCCATGGGGAAGCCGAGTTTGCCGGACTCTGCCAGTACGAGTCGAGCCGCCTTCTGCAGCAGGGAATCTCTGCTTGGAAAAACCTGATTGACATCGACCCGGTCGCCTTTGTGCCGCCCACATGGTACAGCAACAAGTTCCTGCCCAGGCAGGTCCGCGCTCAGGGGCTACTCTACGAAGACCGTTTCTCTATCTTGACGGTGCGTGGCAGGCGCTATGCGTCCCCTGTCACGAGCTTTGCCGGTATCCCGGACTTCTTGATGAAACCCGCGTTCAAGTTCGGCGAGTTCATCTTGCAAATACCTTTTGGGCTTCCGCGCATTGCGCTCCATCCGGTCGATTTCCCTAATCGGGAAAAATCCGTACGCAATCTTTTGCGCTCCGCACTCGGGAGCGGGAGAAGGCTTTCCCTTTACAGGGAACTATAAAAGAAAATCACATCCCCGGGATGGTGACGTCGTAGCTGACCTTATGCTTGGCCTCGTCTACGATCTGGATCGTGATGTTCTCTCCGGATTCAGGCAGGTCTTCGCCGTACAGGATGATTTCTCGCGGTTCGGAATCGTATTCGGCGGCAATCCATTTCTTGCCGGCCTTCACGGTAATGGCGTTGCCGTCGGCGACACCGTCGTAGCGGAACATTACCGGAATCTTCAGGACAGGCTGGCTGAGGCCGTTGATGAATGCGTCTGACCAGTAGGGGAATCCGAGCGTGGGGCCTTCTTCGTTATTGATGTTGGCAATGTCGCGGAGCTCGTTCACGCTGGCGCAGCGCTTTTTACCGCCGGTCTGCTTGCTGAAGATGAACCAGTCGCGGCTCGTCTCGCCGAGCCAGTACAGCGGGGCGGGGTTCGCGGGATTCTCGATACATACGTTCCAGTTGCCGAAGAACTGCAGTCCCTTCGGGTGGAATTCAAGGTAGTCCAGGCTGTCGGTGCGGGTGCGCGTGACGGCGAGGACGCGGATAGCGGTGTCGATAGCGACCGGGATACCCGAAATCTTCTGGGAAAATCCGACATCGCCAATCTTGCTGTTCCAGTTGATGCTCTTCTGGTACTTGCCGTACGGGAACACGGCGATGGTTTCATCCACGGCCTTGCCGCTGCCGGTGGCTTCTGCGCTTGCGGAGTACTGGATGGCCCTGAGTTCCGGATAGGTTTCTACGATCTTGGCGAGCAACGTGGCCCTGTGCTTGAACACACTGCAGAGATCTTCGGAAATTTCTTCGTCCTTGGCGCCGAGTGCCTTGAACTTGTAGCCGGACCTGCAGCGGAACAGGTCGAGCATGGGGCGGGAGAGGAACGTGTAGACGGGGGATGTCTGGACCTTGGTCTGCTGTAACGGTTCGTTGCCTTTGCATTTCGGGTGCAGCGTGAACTTCTTGGTGGTCACGTTGCCGGCGAAATCCTCGATTTCGAGCCTATAGGTGGATAGCGGAGCCAGTTTGGCGTTGATATAATGCCAGTCTCCGGCGGTGTCCGCTTCTTCGGCCCACAGGAGCTCGTCGCGGATGTTGAGCATTTTCTTGAAGCTGAGCGTGTCCTGGATCTTGCTGTAGATCTTTTCGTCGTAGCGCCAGAGTTCGATACGGCGGATGGACATCGGATTGTCCTTGGGTTCGCGGCTGTAGTCGGCGATTTTCACGGCCATGTACAGGCCGAATTCGTTCTTTACCGGAGTGACGGCGCAGCCCTTGTTGAATGCGGTGGCGTTTGTGGTGGCAAATTCGTTACCTTGCCAGACGGCGACCCCGAAGACCTGGGGGGCGATGGTGTCGAGGCACATCACGCCTTCCTTGCATGGGTTCACGATACGGTCGTTGTCGAGGCGCACTTCCAGGTGCAGGTGCGGGTTTCCGATTCCCGAAGAGCCGGCGAATGTGAGCGTGTCGCCCTTCTTGTATGCCGTATTCGGTTTCAGGGTGACATCGTTCTTTTTGCTTGCATATTGCTTTTTGATGACCTGTTCGTCAAGCCTTCCGAAGCTGCTCTGGTGGGCGAACACCCATGTCTTGCCGCTGGCTCCCTTGAAGAACATCACCTTCCCGTAGCCGAACGGGCTCGTGCGGATTTCGGTGACGTTCCCGTCTTCAGGAGCGTAGACGACCCAACCTTCTTCCATGTTGGTGGAGTAATCCAGGCCGGCATGGTAGCGGGTGCCGCGGTTTTCGCCGAAGCTGGAGGTAAGGTAGGCATCGCGCTGGAACGGACTGTAAATCTGCTTTCCGGCATCGGGAGCCTGCTCGCTGTTCCCTTTGGCCGCCCGTTGTTCGGCAAGGCAGTCTTCGTACGCGAAAGCGTCCATCGTCTTTTCATTGCATTCTTCTGCAGAGGCGGGAATGGCAAGCCCTAGCAGGCAGGGCAAAAGGACTTTACCGGCAACGCGGGTTAACTTGGATGTAATTTTTTTCATGGCCCAAAAGATACAAAAATACTACGGCGCTGTAAAACTGGGGGATTGCCGGGGCATAGAAAAAGACCCGCTTTTTAGCGGGTCTTTTTTCGTGGAGCTAAGGAGAGTCGAACTCCTGACCTCCTGCATGCCATGCAGGCGCTCTACCAACTGAGCTATAACCCCGAAAGGTGAGCCAAATAGAGAAAATTATTTGGCCCTTGTCAAGGGGGCGGGGGACTTTTTTTTCAAAAAAGCGCCGCCGCCGTGAAAATTATGCCTTTTCGATGGTCACGGACTCGATAATCACGTCATCGTAGGGGGCGTCCCTGCGGTCGGTCTTGACGTTTGCGATATCGTCGAGCACGTCGAAGCCTTCGTAGAGCTGGCCGAAAACGGAGTAGCCGTCGGCCGGGCCGGGGCCCACCTGGTCGTGGTCGAGGAAGTGCACGTTGTCGCCGTGGACAATGAAGAACTGGCTGCCGATGGAGTTCGGCATGGCGGTCTTTGCCCAGCTGAGGGCGCCGCGCATGTGGGTGAGGCACGGGTCGTACTTGTCGCCGATCGTGGTGCCCGGGCCCTTGGCGGAATGGCCGCCGGTACCGTTCCTGTTGGTAAAGTCGCCGCCCTGGATCATGAACCCGCTGATAATGCGGTGGAAGGGGGCTCCGTCGTACTTGCCCTGCTTGGCGAGTTCGATGAAGTTTGTGGCGCATTCGTCCACGCGTTCTTCGAACAGGCGGAGCTTCATCGTACCGTGGTTGGTTTTCATGATGGCGATGGTTTCGCCTGCCTGCGGCTTGTCTAACTGATTAAAGGCCATTTAGTTACTCCTTAGGTATGGGGTATATGTGTCTACGCTACGCCTTGGAGGCGTAATAGGTTTTATTGCCTATATATATAAAAAATGGGGGTCATTTATTGTTTTTATAAGGTAAAATGGAGTAAAAAAATCTAATTTCTAGGTATATGAAAGACAACTGCAAACGTATACAGGAATTGCTTTCCGCGCAGGCCATGGAATTCGCCCTTGACGAAATGGCCGCCAAGATCGCGAAAATGCATCCTTCCGCCGAGAATCTGATTGTCCTCGGCATGGCTAGCCGCGGTATCCCGCTGGCGAAAAAATTGACGGAACGTCTCTCCCAGAAGTTTGGCAAGCAAATCGAGATGGGGAGTCTCGACGCGACGTTCTATCGCGACGACTTCCACTACCGCAAGCCTAGCGCTTCCACCGAAATGCGCTTTACCGAAATGCCCGCTTCCGTAGAAGGCAAGACGGTTATCCTTGTGGATGACGTCCTCTACACGGGCCGTTCCGTGCGTGCCGCCATGCAAGCTATTCTCGACCTCGGCCGCCCTGCCGCCATCCGTCTCTGCGTGCTGGTGGACCGCGGCCACCGCGAACTCCCCATCGCTCCCGATTGCGTTGGGCTCACGGTAGAAACTGCGCAGAACCAGGAAGTCCGCGTGATGATTGAACCTATCGACAATGAAAATTCTGTCTACCTTGTAGAAGTGGAGGCCTAGAGTGAGCGCTCTGGAGATTAAGCATTTGTTTGGACTGCGCGGGGTCTCGAAAAACGACATCCGCCTGATCTTGGATAACGCGAAGCAGTTCCGCGAAATCCTGGAAAGACCCGTGAAGAAGGTTCCTAGCCTTCGCGGCATGACGGTGGTGAACCTGTTCTTTGAGAACAGCACCCGCACCCGCACGAGCTTCGAACTCGCCGAGAAGCGCCTCTCCGCCGATACGGTGAACTTCACGAGCTCCAATTCCAGTGTAAAGAAGGGCGAGACCCTTGTCGATACGCTCCGTAACATCGAGGCGATGAAAATCGATATCGTGGTCGTCCGCCACAAGGGAACGGGAGTCCCGAAGTTCCTTGCCGACAACAGCAATGCGATTATCGTGAATGCCGGCGACGGCGCCCACGAACATCCGACGCAGGCTCTTCTCGACATGCTCACTATCGAAGAAAAACTTGGCACGCTCGAAGGAAAGAACGTGACTATCGTGGGCGATATCCGCCATAGCCGCGTGGCCCGCAGTAACCTCTGGGGCATGACGACGATGGGCGCCCACGTGACGCTCTGCGGACCGAGTACCCTGGTTCCCCGCAATACGGACCTCATGGACAAGATAACCCTGGAATCCGATGTCAAGAAGGCTGTCCAGAACGCAGATGCGGTGATTGCGCTCCGCCTGCAGAAAGAACGTATGGATGACGCCCTATTGCCGAGCATGCGCGAATACCGCAACACGTTCGGCATTACGCACGATGTCCTGGAATATGCGAAGGACAACGTGCTTATCATGCATCCGGGGCCGATCAACCGCGGCGTGGAACTCGACAGCGAAATCGCCGATGGCGACAATTCGGTAATTCTGAACCAGGTGACGAACGGCGTAGCCGTCCGTATGGCGGTGCTCTATCTTTTGGCAGGAGGTCGTGCCAATGCGTAATCTTATTGTAGACAACGTTCGTCCGTTTGTGAATGGAAAATTTGAGAAGCAGACAAGAATGTGCCTGGTCGACGGGGTGTGGTCCAAGGACGCTCCCGAAGGAACCGAGACCGTCGATGCGAAAGGAGCGCTTGCGCTCCCGGCACTGTTCGGCCTGGGCCTTGACTTCAAGGAACCTCTGCGTGACGACATCTACACGTTCAAGGACGGTGTAGAGGCGATGCGCCGTGGCGGGTTCTACGGCGGCCTGTATGAAAGCTGCGCCAACGCCATCGATGATTCCCTGAAGCTTGCGGCTATCCAGCAGATTAGTGCGAAGTTCGGGCTTTCGATTGCCTTCCTCGGGGCGTACAGCAACGGGTACCAGTGCAAGGACCTTTCCGAAATGGTTGAACTTGCAAATTCCGGTGTCGCCGGTTTTGGTGACGGCAATCAGGATTGCTCCCGCACGAGGTTCCTGCGCCTTGCCATGGAATACGGTTCCATGACGGGCAAGCGTTTCTTCTTTATGCCGCTCGACGATTCCCTCCGCCATCACGGCCTTGTACACGAAGGTAGCTATGCCGACACGCTTGGCATGAAGGGAATTCCCCGCGTGGCAGAAACGATCGCTGTGTTCAGGATTCTCGAAATGGCCCGCTTCCTGAAGGTCCCGGTACATTTTAAACAAGTTAGTTGCGGCGAGACTCTCCGCCTTATCGAGAACGCCCGCTCCCAGGGAGTGGATGTCACGTGCGACGTGGACATCTACCACTTGCTCTTCGACGACAGCTGCCTGTTCGACCTGAACAGCTTCTACAATGTCCCGATGCCCTTCCGTTCCGCGACTGACCGCGAGGCTTTGTGGCAGGGACTCGAATCCGGTACCGTGAACGCCATTAGTGTGAACCACGATCCGGTGCTTCGTCAAGACAAGGAAGTGAATTTCGAAGACGCAGTGCCGGGAGCGGTTTCCTTGGAAGTCGCCCTGCCGGCAATCTGGAAACCGCTCAGCGAGCGGCTTGGCGCCGCGCGCGCGGTGGAACTCCTTTCCACCGCACCGGCACAGCTGGCCGGAGTTGCCGCGTCGGAACTCGCCATGGGCAAGCCGGCGAACGTCGTCTTCTTGAACGAAGACAAGCCGCTCGATGTAGGTACGTCCTTGTTTGCCGGTCAGGTCTGCAATACGCCGTTCCTGGGCAAGCAGTTGCCTTCGTCCATTTTTGGAACCTATATTGGTGGTATGTGGAAAGAGGTATAGTCCGTGGTTGAACCGATTCAGCTCGTTTGGGTCTTTACGATTTTTGTGATGCTGTTGGTGCTGCTTGCGCTGACAGAAGTTAATCGCAGTAACAAAAGACGCGAAAACGAGGTGATGTTCGATACGGCCGCCTTCGACGAAAAAGTCAAGGAATACAACTTTGCCACAAAGGAAATCCATACGCTGGAGAAACTAGTTCGCGCCTCCAAGTTCGACAACAAGGATGCCGTCATGAATTCTTCGACGTTGTTCGAGACGGCAGTCCTGGATTTCTACGAGGCGCGTGATGTGAATTCCATCCGCGACGAGACGTTGGATTCCGTGGCGCTGCTGCGCGAAAAGCTGAACTTTACGGCCAAGAACCCGCTGGCCAAGATCAAGTCCACGCGCCAGTTCTCCGTCGGTGACCGTGTTGACGTGATTCTGGAAAACGGTTCGAAACTAAAACATTCCGAAATTCTTACAAAGAACGAGAAGGAGTGGTCTGTCCTGTACGATGGCAGCTTCGGCCCGGCGTCTTCCTTTATCGGTAAGCGCATCCGTATCCGCTGGACCAGGCCGGAGGATGCGGTTTATTCCGCCTGGCTGGTTGTCAAGTCCTATACTTCGGGCTCCTTCGTCATTGAACATACCTGTGCCCTGGAGAAGGTGCAGTTGCGCCGCTGGGTTCGTGAAATTGTCGATTTCCCGGTCCATGCGACGTTCGCGGATGGTTCGACCTGCGATGGCCGTCTATACGACCTTTCCGCCGGCGGTATTCTTATCGGGCTCCCCGTAGAGTGCGAAAACGGGAGGCATATCCGCATCCAGTTCGAGCTTCCCAGCTTTGGCGTCCAGGACGTGGAAATCGAGATTTTGCGCAGTTTGGGCCATAAAAACCCCGACTATCCGGAGTTTTTCTCCCTTACCGCATCCTTTACCGGGGCCTTCGGTTGGACCCAGGAAAGCGTGCTCCAGTACATTTTTGAGGTCCATAAGGTGAAAAAGGAACTCGAAAATGCCGATAAATAGCCCTAAGTAGTTAATTTTCAATGAGTTAGGCGCTTTTTTCGCTTGACATTCTGCATTTATAAAGGTAGAATTAGGATAGTATTGTTTCCGATTGGAGATTTATCTTGGCTTTAGGTTTAATCGCTAAAATTCGCGGAGAACGCGAAACTGTCGGTATAGATGTTGGTCATTACAGCATCAAATACGTGAAAGTTTACCATAACAGTCGCGGTGGTAAGGTCGTTGTCGACGCCGACCTTGAACCTGTGCCTGATGGTGCCATCATAAATGGTGAAATCCAACGCCGCGAAGGGGACGCTCCTACAGGCGAGGATGGCAAGAAGGAAAAAGACGGCTATGAAATGCTTAGCGAAGCCATTTCCAAGCTACTCATCAGACATCCGATAGACGATTCCGTCGATGTCGTCGCGTCGGTGAACTGCGGTGCCGGCGCCGGCGGCGTGCTGGTGGATCATCTGAGCGTGAAGGTGCCGAGAAACGGAAACGAAGCCGCAATTATTCTTCAGACCGCGCAGTCCCGTCCGCCCTTCGATGACCAGGATAACGTCATCGACTACGAGGTGGAGTCCCGTGAAGGGGACGAGGTGAAGGCGAACGTCGTGGCGGCGAAGAACGCCCTGCTCGACTCCTGGGCGCAGTTCTTTGCACTGAAGGGACTGAAGCTTTCCGCGATGGACGTGGATATATTCGGACTTGTCAATTCATACATGGCTACGGCCGCCGATGACGATGCCAAGCAGACAGCGGCAATCGTGAATATCGGTGAAAAGAAAATGAGCATTGCGTTTGTTCAAAATGGAAAGTTCCATTCCATGCGTGCCATGACCGGCGGTTCGCTGGACCTGGTGATCGCCAAGCTCGGGACCCATCTGGGAATTGACGCGGCGAAGTGCCATGAGATTTTTGAAAAGGGCGATCTGAGCATCGTGGATGGATTCTCGGAAGCCGAAGTCGAAGAAACCTTGAAGATAGCCTTCGAGGACCTGATGAGCCAAATCGAGTTCGGTATCCGTTACTTCTCTTCTTCCGAAGATTCCCTGGAACTCAATAAAATTTTGCTGGGCGGAGGCGGAGCCTCTATTCCTGGCCTTAAGGCTTATATTGCCGAACGCACTGGCGTAGATACGGATACGGTGAACCCGTTCCGCTATGTGGAGTGCGATGCCAAGGTCTTTGGCGAGGGCGGTATTTCCTTGAGTTTGTCTAACATTTATGCCCCTGCACTGGGACTCGCGATGAGGAAGTTCTAATGGCGGCAAAAAAGACATCTCCTGCAGTAAAGAAGGCTCTGTGCATTTCGATTAACCTGCTCCCGCCGGAATATCGAAAGAAACAGAAGGATTTCTCGTGGATTACCGATAGGCGTATCATTTGGCCGACGGTCGCCTTGATTGCGGCGATAGTTTGTGTGTATATGCTCAACGGTTTTATCAACGAATCCTTGCAAGACCTCCAGAACGAAGTTACTCGAGTCAAGGCCGAAGTGGAGCGCGAACGCCCGTTGCTTTCCAAGATTAGCGACTTGGAACAGAAACAGGGTGTCATCAATACCAAGATTAATGCCCTCAAGAGCATCCAGGTGAGCAAGAAGCGCTGGGTGGTCTTGTTCGAAAACATCTCGTCCGTGTTGCCGCCCAATATGTGGTTGACCAGCATCAACCAGACGGGCGAAGATAACATGGAAATGAAGGGCATGACGTATGATTTTTCTGAAGTTGCCGAATATATGGTCAAGCTTGAAAAACAGGCTAGCGTGGAGAACGTGACGCTTGTGACCATATCGACAACCAAGGTCAGTGGTGAAGAAGCTTACGACTTCACTATCAAGGTCGTCTTGAAGAAAGATCTTGGATCGGAGGGGTAGAATGGGCAATATAGACTTTAAAGACAAAAAGAATATATATGCGATCGCTGTCGTCCTCCTGATCCTCGCCGCAGCCTATTGCGTCTATACCTATATGTGGGATCCGTTTGTGCTGGAACGCGAACAGCTGGAACGCGATCTGCAGTCGGCACAGTCCGAACTCGACAAGATCAATGCGAAAAAGCACCGCATTGCCGAACTGGAACTCCAGTTGGTGCAGGCGGAAAAGGATTTCGAGAAGTTGAAGGAAATGTTCCCGGAAGAAGAAAAGGTGCCGCTGCGCTTGCAGGACCTCTATGCGGTGCTCCGCAGTTCCGGTGTGCAAATCCAGAGGTTCAACCCGGAAGGACGTAGCGAACGCGAACACTACATCGAAAACCGCTATTCCATCGCGGTGAATTCCGGTTACCACATGCTCGGCTACCTTTTCGCCGAGATTGCGAATTTCAATTACCCGACGGCCATCTCGAACTTGAGGCTGAACCGTTATAGCGGCATTACGGCCGAACTGCAGAAGGCCGAAACGCACGGGTGGACTCCGATTACGATGTCGGTGACCTTCAACCTGACAACCTATACATCCAAGAAGGCTCCAAAATGATGAAGAACAAATTAATTCTTTTGTTCCTGTTCGTCGCGGTAGCCGCGAATGCAGCACTGATTAAGGATGTTCGCTTTAATTGCGATTCCAAGAATTGCGCTGTTGCTTTCCAGTTTGCGTCTGACAAGGATTTGCCGACTTTCTTCCAGAAATTCGATGCTGCCAACAAGAAGTTGACCTTGGGATTTTCCGGTACGGATTTCGCCATGGGAGAAGGAACTTACGAAGTGGACGGTTCTTCTGAATGGGTGCGTTCTATGCGCGTGTTCAAGGAACAGTACCGCGGTATGGATTTCTTGAAGATCGAGATGGTCATTGGACCGTCTATCAATTCCGACAAGAACGAGATTGCCTTGAACAAGGCGGATTTCTTGCTGAAGCTCAAGGGAAACAAGGGTAAGGCCTGGACGCTGTCCAAGCTGTATGCCGAAAAGAAGAAGGCCGCCGAAAAGGCCGCCCTCGAAGAAAAGAAGCGCCTTGCCGAAGAGAAGAAGGCCGCCGAAAAGCAGGCCGCTCTGGACAAGAAGGCCGCGGAGAAGGCCGCCCTCGAAGAAAAGAAGCGCCTTGCCGAAGAGAAGAAGGCTGCCGAAAAGCAGGCCGCTCTGGACAAGAAGGCCGCGGAGAAGGCCGCTCTCGAAGAAAAGAAGCGCCTTGCCGAAGAGAAGAAGGCTGCCGAAAAGCAGGCCGCTCTGGACAAGAAGGCCGCGGAGAAGGCCGCTCTCGAAGAAAAGAAGCGTCTCGCCGAAGAGAAAAAGGCGGCCGAGAAGGCCGAACTCGAAGAGAAGAAACGCCTTGCCGAAGAAGAGAAGGCTTTGGAAAAGGCCCTGAAGGACGGCCCCAAGGCTTCTGCGCTGTTGCCGAACTTGAAAGAAATGACAGTGCTTATCGGTTCCGGCATGGAACAGTTCCGCCTGGTCGCCGACAGTCCTATCGAAATCAAGAATGTTTCGTCTATCGACAAGGCGTCGACAATTACGATTGGCCTTGCCGGTCCGAAAAAGTCGCCCGTATTCAAGGTCGGCTCCGGCTCCATTGTCCGTGCCGTCACCTGGGGTGCCAATGGCCTCAAGCTCCAGATCCAGCCTGGCGTGAATCCCATGATGATGGTGCAGGAAGGCGCCTTGATCATGCAGCTTCCCGAAAAGACTATTAAGAAGGACGGATTCCTTTTCTGGACGGCCCGTCCTGATGGAATCTATGTCCGTGACTGGATGAAGGGCAACGACGAAAAGCCGAATTTTGAAACGTTCGTGAACAAGTTCGAGAAGGACAGCAAGAAGATTGTTTCCGGCTCGCAGACTTTCCACCTCCGTCCTGTCGTTCGCGAACTGATTGTCGTGGCCGACGAAATTGAGCTCTTTGCAGCCCCCAACGAGAATTCCCAGGTTATGCAGCGCCTTTCGTTTGGCGACCGTCTGGTGAATATCGACTTGACCGGGCTCTATTACAAGGTGCAGTCCGGCAACCGCGTGGGCTTCGTGAACAAGCGCGCCGTGGGCTACATGGATGAACTTTCTGCTGTGCAGGCGGAACGTCTCAAGCAGGTCGACAAGGAACGCGGCGAACTGACCGAAGGCGAAAACGGACAGGGAAGCCAGTTGGACGGCCTGTACGAAGATCGCGTGACTTACAGTTCCTTCGGCCGTCGTGACCCGTTCGTCGAAATCAAGGGCCTTGTCGAAGAAGGTATCAACATTGACCAGGTCGAACTGGTTGGCATCATCTGGGAATCCGATGTGCCGGTGGCTATTCTCGTAGAATCCAAGAATCCTTCCATTTCGTATACGCTTAGGGAAGGCGACAAGATTCTCAACGGTAAAGTTCTTAAAATTACACAAACCGATGTGCTCTTCTTGATTCAAGAATTCGGGGTGAGCCGTCGTTACTCCATGAGTCTTCCAGATAAATTTGGGGGTCAAAAGTGAAAAAGCTGACAAAAATCCTGACCATACTTCTCTTGGCGGCTAGCTTTGCTACCGTGTGGGCTGCTCCTGCCGAAGGTTCTGTTGCCCCCAACAAGAAACTGTACGACTTCAACTTTGTCAACATGGACTACGATGCCGTGTTCCGTTCCGTGTCGGTCATTGCCGGCGTGGACATTCTTGTCGCTCCCGATGTAAAGGGCAAGATCAGCCTCAAGGTGACAAAGAAGACTTGGCAAGAAACCCTGGACATTATCTGCGAAATCAATGACCTGACCTGGGTTATCCAGGACAAGTACATTACTATCCAGCGCCAGAGCACTTACCAGGCCAAGCAGAAGAAAATTGCTGACGAAGAAAAACAGGTCGAAGAGAGCGCTCCGCTTGTCCGCAAGAACTTCCAGGTTCACCATGCGAAGGCCGAAGAACTTGTCAAGGTCCTCGAAAGCATGAAGAGCAGCCGTGGCCGTATCACTACGGTGGAACGCACCAACTCGATTATCGTGTACGATACCGAGAACAAGATTGAGCAGATGTCCAACGCGTTGACCGAGCTCGACGTGGAAACGCTGCAGATTATGATTACCGCGAAGCTTGTCGTGGTGAACAGCAACCTTGCCCGCGAGCTTGGCGTGGACTGGACCGCTACGATGGGCAATGCGGCTATTACTCCGGGTGTTGCCGGCGCGGCGACGGGTAGCCAGGCCGGTTCTACGAGGACAAGCGCCGCGGTCCGTTCGTTCCCGAACAACGGCGTGAGCCCCGCTGTTAGCGGTGCTTCGACTGCGATTACGGCTAGCGTTCTCGACAACAACCTCCAGATCGCCATTAGCAACCTGATGGGTGACGCTTCTACCGAAGTGCTCGCCAGCCCGCAGGTGTCCACTCTCGACAATACCGAAGCCCAGGTGTTCATGGGTGACAAGGTTTCTATCCGTGTTATCGACGACAGTGGCGAATCTTCGACCCAGCTCGTGGAGACGGGTATCAAGCTGACGGTCACGCCGCACGTTTCTGGCGACAATCGCATTTTGCTCGACCTGCATCCGGAAAACAACTCCTACGATTACGACACCAAGGGTGAAATCGTTATCAGTACGCAGGAAGCCAAGACGAAGGTCGTGGTGGCCGATGGCGAAACGGTCGTGATAGGCGGCCTTACCCGTAACGAAACCCAGGAATCCGAAAGCGGCATCCCGTTCCTCAAGGATATCCCGCTCCTGGGCAACCTCTTCAAGTATTCCCGCAAGGCTGTCATCAAGAAGGACCTCGTGATCTTCGTGACGCCGCGCATTATCCGCAACTATGTGGGTGACGTGCAGCTCTCCGAACCTTCCGAAGAAACTGAAGGCAGCTCCGCTCCGGAAGCTCAGAAGGTCAGTGCCGCTCCCGCTGCTCAGCCTGCCCCGGCCGCTCAGCCGGCTGCTGAACCGGCTCCGGAAGCTCCTGCAGAACCTGCTGTCGCTCCGGAAGCTCCCGCTCCGGAACAGTCTGAAGGCGGTGACTGGAACTAGTCTTTAGGAAAAGAAATTAAAAACGTCCGCTTCAGGCGGACGTTTTTGTTTTGCTCATTGTTTACGGCTCATCGCTATCGTACTACAAGGGTTGCGAGGGCCAGTTCCTGGGCGATGCGGGTGCTGCACAGTCCGCTTTTTATTTCGTAGTCTAGATCGGCTAGGCGGCGGATGACTCGGGCGAGCAGGGGCTTCCCCCAGCGGCGGGCGCATTCGGGAGCCTTGCCCTTCACGTTGAAGATGAAGTCGTTCTTGCCCAGTGCGGCGGCGGCTTCTTTAGCCTGCATTCCCTTGCCGAGAAGTGTCGAGAAGTTCATGAGGTCTACAGCGTAGCGGTAGAGCGAGCCCACGATTTGCACGGCGTTCACGCCGTTGTTGAGCATCTCGTTCAGCAAGCGCGTGTATGTCTTGGCGTCGCGCAGTCCGAATGAATCGTTGATTTCGTAGGCGACCATCTCGCGCTGCGGGACGACCATCTCGCGGACGAGATCGAGGGTGATTTTCTTGCAGTCCGGAGCAAAGAGCAGTACCTTTTCCATTTCTTCGCTGACGAGCTTGGTGTCGTTGCCGAGGGCGTCGGCGAGGTACTGGCAGGCGTCGCGGTCGATGGCCTTGTTGAAGTGGGTCGGTATGGCTGCGGCAATCCATTCGGCCATCTTGTACTGCTTGGGGACATCGTACTTTTCGACTTTGCCGACCTTGCTCAGAGTCTTGTAGAGTTCGCCGCGGGCATCGAGCTTCTCGAATTCCAGGAGGAGCTTGCATTGCGGACCGTGGCTCAGCCACTTGGCGAGGCTCTTGACATCGTCGGCCTTGAGCGCTTCGCCCTTGCGGACTACGACGACCTGTTCCGGCGTGAACATCGATACCGAGTCGCAGGCGGTAATCACCGCGTCGGCGATGGAGGGAATGTTCGTGTCCGTCGCGAAGAGGATCTGCTTCGCGAGAGGGTCGTCGCGCCTGTCACCGAGGGCGTCGCACAGGAACTTCTCTATGCACTTGTCCTTGGTGAAGTTGTCTTCGCCGATGAGGGTGACAATCATGGGAACCGGCTTAGTTGAAGTCGATGACCTGGAACTTGTTCACGCCCTTCGGGGTGGTCACTTCGATAGTGTCGCCCTTCTTTTTGCCCATGAGGGCGGCGCCGATGGGGCTCTTGAAGCTGATCTTGCCGTTGAGGGCGTCGGCTTCTTCGGGGCTCACCAGCTGGTAAACGACGTTCTTCTTGGTCTTCGCGTTCACGAGGGAGACCTTGGCGCCAAAACGGATGGAGTCGCAGTTCGGGTCGAACGCGACGACTTCGGCGCGGGCGAGCTGGTCTTGCAGCTTGGGCAGTTCGATGTTGTCGATGGAGGAAAGGCGTTCCTTCGCGGCATGGTATTCGGCGTTTTCACTCAAATCGCCCTGTGCACGGGCATCAACCAATTCCTGCAATACGCGCGGACGTTCCACATTTTTTAAATTTTCAAGGTCTTTGACGAGCTTGTCGTAAGCTTCTTGTGTAAACTTGATCTTTTCCATGCTCTACAAAGTACAAATTTTAACGAGGCTTCGCGGGCCCGTAATCGCGAAAGAACATCTTTTTAGGAGATAGTATGTACAATCTGCTGGATAAGGGCGGCGTATGTTCCCCCAAGGGGTTCACCGCTTCTGGAATTTGCGCTGGCATCAAGGCTAGCGGCAATGCCGACATGGCGCTCCTCAGGAGCGAGAAGGCTGCACGCTGCTTCGCCGTTTTTACCACCAACAAGGTGAAGGCCGCCCCGGTATTGTACGACAAGGCTGCGCTTGAACACGCCCACTTTGCGACTGCGGTCGTGGTGAATAGCGGTAACGCTAACGCCTGCACCGGCGAACAGGGCTACAAGGACGCCGAACGCATGGCTGTGATGACCGAAGAGGCTCTGGGCCTTGCCCCGAAGAGCGTGCTTGTTTGCAGCACGGGCGTGATTGGCCACCTGATGCCGATGGACAAGATCGAGGCCGGCATCCCGAAACTCGTCGAGAAACTTCACGCCGACGCTTCCGAGGAATTCGGCCGCGCCATCCTCACCACAGACCTTGCCCTCAAGAGCCATGCCGTCGAAATCCAGACCGAGAAGGGCGTGGTGACCATCGGTGGCGCCTGCAAGGGCTCGGGCATGATCCACCCGAACATGGCGACGATGCTTGCCTTCATCACGACGGACATCGCGCTCCCCATCGACTTCTTCGCCGAATTCCGTGCCGACATCGCCGACTCGTTCAACGCGATTACGGTGGACGGCGACACCAGCACGAACGACACGTGCATCTTGCTTGCGAACGGCATGAGCGGACTCCGTTACGAAGACCTGAGCCTGAGCGAACAGGGCGAGTTCCGTGCGGCACTCATGCTTATTATGCAGAGCCTCGCGAAAGACATCGTGCGTGACGGCGAAGGCGCTACCAAGCTTATCGAACTGCGCATCGAGAAGGCCGAAAGCCACGAGGAAGCGCTCCGCATGGCCCGCTTCATCGGTACGTCCAACCTCGCGAAGTGCGCCATGTTCGGCGAAGACCCGAACTGGGGACGTATCCTCAGCAGCGCGGGCTCCAGCGGCTGCAATATGGTGGCCGAACATACGGACCTGTACTTCGGCGACGTGAAGGTCCTGGAAGGCGGACGTCCCATCCAGCTCGACGAGGCACAGACTGCGGCCTTGCATGCCGTGGTGCGCCAGCGCGAATACAAGGTGACGCTCGTGCTCAACATCGGCCAGGCATCCGCAAGCGCGTTTACCTGCGACTTGAGCTACGGCTACGTGAAGATCAACGCGGAATACACGACGTAATTTAGACGAAAGAACGCAAGTCTCTGCGAGACTTGCTATAGACGAAAGAAGTTTCTCGTTGAAAAAAAATCGCTCCGGTTCGGCCGGGGCGATTTTTTCCTGTTTACTAACCACTATTTACTAATCCTTTAGGCAGCGCAAACTTGCGCCGAATTCAGGATTGAATTTCTCGAACTTGGCGGTGTTCTTGTCGGTGACGAACACGAGGACTTCGCCTTCGCTTGTCCAGAAGTAGGCCTTCTGGCCGGCTTCTTCGAGCTTGCGTTCCTTGAGCGGCACGTCGCTCTTGGCAAAGTGTGCACCGCCGGCCTTGGCACCGAATCCGAATTCATCCTTGCCGTTGCCGCGTTCGGCCTTGCCCTTGATGGGGTCCCAGCCGTAGCCGGCCTTGAGCTTCATGCCGGGTTCCTTGCCCGCAAAGTCGAGCAGCACCTGCCATTCTGCCTTGCTCGGCATGTGGAAACCGTCGAGGCATGCCTTCTGGGCGTTCTCGAAGTCGTACAGGCGGCCCCAATGATTGCACTGGTAGCAGAGCGAGCCCGCTGCAGTCGCGAAGTTGATGTTCTCGGCTGTCCAGACCTGTGTGCCGATGCGAACCCATTCGTAGGCGTAGCCGTCGCGCGGGTCCTTGTAACTGCCGCTGGAAGCCGGTTCACCGCTTTCGTCGAAGTATTCGCCGAATGCGATTTGCTTGTTCTGCTTGAACGGGGCCTTCGATGCGACCTTGCCGTTCTTGTGGTAACGCACGACATCGCCTTCGATGTAACCGTCTGCGTAGGGAATTTCGCTTTGGACGGATCCGTCCTCGTAGTACTCCTTGGTCAGGCCTTCGCGGCGGTCGTTCTTGTAGGTGGTTTCGCGCTTGAGAGTCCCGTCCTGGTAGTATTCCTTTTCGAGTCCCTCTTTCTTGTCCTTGACGTAAGTCGTCTCGAAACGCGTGTTGCCGTTCGGGTATTTCTCGATACGGACGTCTTCACAGGCCGTGAGCGCAATCGCAGCTGCTACGGCCAACCCAATGTATGCTTGTTTATAATGCATATATCCCTCCGTTATATGTAAAATAACATTTTGCCTAGAATTCGATCTTGCCTGCCGTGGCCAATAGGCCGATGATGTAGAGCATGCCGTCGTAGTAGCGCCAGAAGCGGTAGGGGACCGAAAGAGCCGCCAGGTCTTTCACAAAGGCTTTCATCAACGGGTTGTCGCTTTCAAGGACCTGTGTCGCGGCGGCATTCATCGCGATGATTCCCGGGGTGGCGTTCCTCCCTTGACGGGGATAGGGAGAGCCGTCTACGGCGTAGTCGGAAAGGTAGGGCCGGCGTTGTTCGAAGAAGTTGAGCAGGCGGGTGCAGATTTCCTTTTCGCATTCGTGTCCGCGGAACAGGGCGTAATCGACGCTCAGGTTCAGGGCGACACGCCAGGCATCTCCGCTGAAGCAGTTGCTTTCGGGGAACCAGGGCATGGCCTTGGGTGTTCCGTCGTATTCGGAATAGTCTCCGCAGAGTCCCGTTTCCGGATGGGCGGCTTTCTGGATATATTCGAGACTTCTGTCCAGTACCTGCAGCCATCTCTGGTCGCCTGTCGCCTCGGCGTAGGCACGGTAGAAGGCGAAGGTATGGTAGCTCGGGTCGGTAAAGTCGTTGCCCAACACGGGAGAGAACTTGATCAGCATGCGCTCGTGGTCGATCATCGGGCCTACCAGCTCATTGACGGGCTTGTCCATCATGCAGTTGATGAGCTCGATGGCCTCTTGCTTGTAGTCGTCGCGGTCGAATTTCTTTGCGGCTATAAGGAGGGCTGCCGCAATGTATTCTTCGCCGTCCGGGGCGGCCCCGGGGTCCATCATGGAAAAGTCGGTCGTGGAAACCTGCCAGGAGAAAAATCCCTTGTGGGGGCCGTCGTTGTTGCGCAGGAATTTCTTGGCGAAATTCCAAAGCTTTTGGAAAAGCTTGTCGTGCCCAGTCAAGGCGGCAATGAACATGCCGTAACTCATGCCTTCGGAGCGGATGTCGTCGTGCCCGATATCGACAATATACGCCATGTCGTCGGAGGCGTCGAAACAGACCCGTTCATCGATAGGATCCCCTTCAAAAAGCTTACTGAATGCGTTCTGAATGAGCTGGTCGGCAAAGTTGGGACCATAACCGACTTCAACAAAAAGATCTCTTGGCTTGAATTGCTGCATAGTTCAAAATCCTGTCAAGTTGACTCGTTAAAATAAATTAAATAATTTTATATCTACTGTAAGAGGTTTTTATGGCAGATATGCTTATTATCGGATATGGCCCGGCCGGAGTGTCGGCCAGCTTGTACGCACTGAGGTCCGGATTGGACGTCTTGATGGTTGGCAAGGATCCCGGGGCGCTCGAAAAGGCCCATATGATAGAAAATTATTACGGTCTGGAGAAACCGTTGTCCGGTACCGACCTCTTTGCCGTCGGAAAACGCCAGGCGGAAACCCTCGGTGCAAAGATTGTCGACGACGAGGTGACGGACCTGTTCTTTGACGGCAAGGAATTCGTGGCGACCGGACTCCAGGGCGAGTACCGCGGCCGTGCGTGCATCATGGCGACGGGTTCTGCCCGCAAGAAACAGCCGCTTCCGAGAATGGCGGAACTGGAAGGCCATGGCGTAAGCTACTGCGCTATTTGCGATGCGTTCTTTTATCGCGGCAAGGATGTCGCGGTGCTCGGTTCCGGTGAATACGCGCTGCACGAATGCAACGAACTGGTGAACGTGGTGGGGAGCGTGACGCTCCTTACGAACGGTGCCGAACCGACGGCGGCATTCCCCGAGAGCGTGAAGATTGACAAGCGTCCGCTCAAGGCTTTGCTTGGCGAAGGGCAGCTTACCGGTGTGGTATTCATGGACGAGTCGGAAGTAAAACTCGATGGCCTTTTTGTCGCGCTTGGCAGCGCCAGTGCCATGGACTTGGCCCGCAAGGCCGGTGCTGCATTCGATGGTGGTAACGTCGTTCTCGACAAGGGTTTCATGACGACGGTGCCTGGGCTGTTTGCCGCGGGTGACTGCACGGGCGGAACCTTGCAGGTGGCGGTTGCCGTGGGCGAGGGCGCGATTGCGGGCCTTGCCGCTATAAAGTACTTGCGGGAGACGCGGGCCTAGGGGAATGAAACGCCTCACGCTGCTCACGAATCCTGACCGGTGCAATCTGCGTTGCCCGCTGTGTTTCTTGAATCAGCGGAAACGTCCGTTCGGCATGGGCGAGATGCCTATCGAAGTGGCGCGTGCGGCCATTGAACGGTTCGCGGGTGCCGAAATTCCGGTACAGGAGAGGCTTCGCGAGGTCATCCCGAGTACGATGGGAGAACCCTTACTTTATACGTACTTTGACGAGTTGTTGGAATTTTGCCGCATGCGCCGTTTGCCGTTAAACTTGACGACGAACGGGACGTTCCCCGGTAAGTGGGGGACGGAGCAGGGCATGATGCGCCTGCTCGATGCCTGTAGCGACATCAAGGTGAGCTGCATGGCTTTTGATAGTGAAATCTTTGACGAAATGATGCCGGGATTTTCCTTTGAGCGATGGCGTGACAATGTTTGCCGGCTGGCCGGGCATGGCCGCGGTTCCGTGACGCTCCAGGTGACCTTGCACAAGAATCTCGTTGCGAAGGTGCCCGAGATTCTGGCGTGGGCGGAGTCCATCGGCATTGCCCGCATCAAGTGGAACTTGCCGGTGTTCATTACGGGCGGGCAGGCGTTGCGCGCACGCTATGGCGTTGACGCTACGACGGTACGGGAGCTGCGCGAATTTCTATTGCCGCGGGGGCGGTGCGAAGGGAGCCTGTTCTTCGATGGTTTTGGGGGAACTTCCTGTGAGTTCTTCAAGGACGAAATCTGGATTCTGCCCGATGGTTCGGAAGAACCTTGCCCGAATCCGGAAAGGCGATTCGGCAACAGGAATGCCGCGGGAGCCACGTGCGGCGCATGCGTGCTCCTGAAGCCTTTCGCTTGATTCTATATTGTATCCCATGAAGATTGTATTTATGGGAACGCCGGAATTTGCGGCTTGTTTTTTGAAGCATCTCAAGGAATCTGATTTTGCGGACGTGGTGGCTGTTGTGACGCAGCCCGACCGGCCCGCAGGGCGCGGGCGCGTGCTCACGCCCCCGCCAGTTAAGCAACTGGCGCTCGAATTCGGGCTCCCGGTGCTGCAACCTACGGATTTGAAGTCGCCCGAATTCGAGAGCGCCCTGCGCGCCTTTGACGCCGACCTCTTCGTGGTCGTAGCCTACTCGATTTTGCCGAAGAACATCCTCGCGGTCGCGAAGTTCGGCGCGGTGAACGTTCACGGGAGCCTCTTGCCCAAGTACCGCGGTGCCGCCCCAGTACAGCGTGCGATTGCCGACGGGCTCAAGGAAACGGGCGTGACGGTGTTCCGCCTTGACGAGAAGATGGACCATGGCCCGATTCTGGCGCAGAAGGTTGTCGCGATCGACCATCAGGATACGACGGCATCGCTCTTGGAAAAGATGGTGGCGCCCGGTTGCGAGGCGCTTGACGAAGCGATTAAGCAGCTGATGGAAGGCCGCGAGAAGGACCTGACGCAGGACCATGCGCAGGCGAGTGGAGCCCCGAAGCTGAAAAAGGAAGAAGGGCTGATTGACTTTAACCTTCCCGCACATGTGATTCACGACCGCATCCGCGCCTTCAATCCGTGGCCGGGCGGTTACGGAAAGCTTGGCGGCCGCATGGTGTACCTGCGCAAGACGGATACGCCCGAGGTCGGCCCGAAGCTTGTCCCGGGCGCGGTGGAATTCAAGGACAACCGCCTATACGTAGGGACGGGCGAGGGCGTGCTTGAAATTATCGAGATTCAGGCCGAAGGCAAGAAACCGATGCCTGTCGCCGACTTTATGCGCGGAATCCAGAAGCGCGAAGGACTTTGCTTTTGCTAGATGATTCCCTGAAAGAGCGCATGGATGCGTACCGCGTTTTGCTGCTGTGGCAACAAGACGGTTCGTTCATCAAGGAAAGCGGGCTTTCGCCTTTCGCGATGGAGCTTGCGCTCGGCGTGTGCCGCCGGCATCTCTACTTGCTGTATTTTATCAAGAGCCTCGTGAAGAAAAAGCCGTCGGTAGAAGTTTTGACGATTCTTGAAATCGGGCTTTTCCAGATGTTCTTTACCGAGGTGCCGGACCATGCCGCCGTCGCAACCTCGGTGGATTTGGCGAAGGCGGCGAACCTTCACGAAGGTTCCGCGCGGCTGGTGAACGCCGTGCTGCATGCCGCGCGCAGGTCCGGCCCGCCGGTGCTCCCGCCACAGCGCTTGCGCCGCGTGTCCATCGAGAACTCGGTGCCCGAGTGGCTGGTACGCCGCTGGTTCGACGTCTATGGCGGCGACCGCGCCGAGGCGCTCGCGAAGGCAACGCTCGAACGCCCCGTGGAATGGCTCCGCGTGAACCTGCAGAAGACTTCAATAGAAGAACTTGCCAAAAAATTAGGACTGGATTCTTCGATTCCGTCACTTCGTGACTCATCTCAGAATGACGAAAAAAATCTTTCGTCTCTCGTCCCTTCGGCAGGCTCAGGGCAGGCTTCTCGTCTTTCGTCTAAATATGACCGCTTTATCCAGGTTCCTGCCGATGCAAAGCTCAAGCCGATTCTAGAGTCGGATTCTTTCGCGAACGGCGAGTTCAGCCTGCAGAACCCCTCGGCGTACGAGGTGGTCAAGCTGCTGGAACTGAAGCCCGGCTTGAATGTGTGGGATGCCTGCGCCGCGCCGGGCGGGAAGTCCGCGCTGATGGCCGAGATGGAACCGTCGCTCGACATCCTTGCAAGCGATGTCTCGGAATTCCGCGTGCAGAAGATGCACGATGTCGTTGACCGCCTTGGCCTCAAGAATGTTCACCTCGAATGCATCGATGTTCTTGCCTGCAACGGGGACGTTGGGACTTTCGACAGAATCTTGCTCGACGTGCCGTGCAGCAACATGGGCGTCATCGCGAGGCGCCCGGAATCGGTGTACCGCCTCACTCCGGAATCCATCAAGGAACTTTCGGAGTTGCAGTACAAGTTGCTTGAATCCGCCGCGACAAGGCTTGCCGTGGGCGGCATTATCGTGTATGCCACGTGCAGTCCCGATCCGACCGAGACGACGCAGGTGGTGAACAGGTTCGTGAAGGAACATCCTGAGTTCGCAAGGCGCGGCGATGCCGTGTTGCCGGGCAATCTGGATGCGCGATTCGACGGCTTTTTTGCCCAGGCGCTGGAGTACAGAAAATGAAAAGATGGTTGCTGGCATTAGTCCTTTGCCTTTCGCCGGTGTTCGCGCAACATCCGGCCGATTCGGCGTTCTCGCACATTTACGTCTCCATCGAGGGCGGCGAACAATACCCCTTCGGTGACCTCATCGATGCGGTGGAGAATTCGTTCTACGGCGGTGTCGGCTTCAGGTATGCGTACCTGGAAAATATCGACGGGTTTATTTTGTTCGACTATTCGTACTTCAAGCCCGTTCCCGAGGGTGTCAAGATTTACGGGGCGCACCAGTTCAGCGGCAAGCTCGGTTTAGATTTCAAGTGGAAGGCGATTGCTCCGCTCGCCATTGGCGCCGGCTTCGTGTGCGACTGGGTGCGTGGCGATTACGACGAAGACAAACTTGACGAAATCAGTTTCAGCAACGATCTGGGCGGGACGCTTACGGACAACGAGACGGAATTCGGGTGGTTCGCACGCCTGAACTTGCCGCTGATTCGCAAGGAAACGTACAAGGTCGGCTTCAACGCCCTGTGGAAGGAACTCTGGACCTTACCCAAACGCTCGGAGACGCTCTCGGTGGGCGTCTACGTTGAAAGGAGGATTTGGTAATGAAGTCCTTCGGAAAGATTGTGAAGTCCCTTGTGGCGTTCTGCAGCCTTGCCTCGGTGGGCGCCTTTGCCGCGGTGGATGCCGAGATGGAAGGCATGGAGGTGGACCAGCGCGACGACGGTACCTTCTTGGTGGGTAGCCCGACGTTCTTCTACGACCGCATTCTCGGTGCAGGAGGCCTGCACTCCGAAAGCGAGATGTGGAGCCCCGAAAAATTGAGGCAGCGCATGTTGCTCGACCGCATGTCCATATTGCCGAGCTGGGATGTCATGGAACCTTCGGTGTGGATAAAGTCCGGCAACGAACTCGGCGATATGATTTACCGGGATTTCATTACGGCAGAAAACCGCCCTACGAACAGGACTCCCATTCTGGAAGGCGGTTTCCGTACGCCTTCGTTCAAGGGTTTCTGGGTGACGGGCCGCGCATTCCAGGACGACCATTTCACAACGTCGAATTTTTCGTACCGCAAGAGTTTCGTGGATGACGAATTTGCAATTTTTGGCGAAAACTATCCCATGTTCAGCACCATGTATGCGGGATTCGGTTACAGCGCGAATTCGATTGACGCTTCGTTCCTCGCGGGCGAGGAGTACATCTGGATTTTCTCGGAGAGTTCGCGCTGGATTCCAATCCATTACAAGCCCAGGCTGGAAGCGCGCATAGACGCTAGCAATATCGAAGCGACGGTGGCCTACGAAGACGCCGAATACCAGGACAAGCGGAAAAAGGAAAAGGGCGCGAGGAAGGAACTGAACGGCTCGGTGTACTACCGTTGTGGCGAAGCTTGCCGCAGGGGAATGCTCCAGCTGTCTGCGGGCCTTGCCTTCAGGGCGGTGGACGACTCCGGTATGGTCTATACGCACCTCGAAGAAGACCGCGCTTTCTTACCCTTCGTGAACCTGCGTTTCGAGCCTTTTAACAATCTTGCGATGGAAGCGATGTTCGCGGTCAACGAACGCGACTGGCTCGTGCAGGACAGCCTGGAATTCAGGCCTCCTGTGCCCAGGTACACGGGAGTTGTCGTCGGTGTCAAGAATATTTCGGGTACGCGCCTGAATCCGCTGGCCGACGGCGAGGAATACTTTGACGGCGATACCATTTCGCTCAAGGCCGACGGCCAGATGAACCTTGTGCAGGGATACACGGCCTTCTCGGATACCATGGGCAACGTGGGTATGGGCGGCAGGGTAAGTTTTTGGGCGGAACACGGGGCGGAAACATTCGACGTGGACCGCTACGTGGAAGACGACCAGATGGTGTACCGCCACGGCGATGTCGAACGCATCAACTCGTGGATTCGCGGCGTGACGGGCGAACTCTGGATTAGTGCCTGGTACCGCGAGATGTTCTCGTTCAAGGCGCTGGGCGGGTTCGAACGTGTTGACGGCAACAGCAGCCGCTTCGAGGTGACTCCTGTCGAGTTCTTCACGTCGTTTACGGCGGATTGGTTGCTACGCAAGAGTTTCCGCATTTCGCAGTCGTTGCGTTACAGGAGCGATGCGCAGTGGAACCTGCGTAGTGTCGACCCGCTCGTGGTCAAGGGCGACTGGTATTGGGACGCGACGTTCGAACAGCAGTTTCCCGCGCACGGGCTCTACCTGACGGGTACGCTGCTGCATATTATCGGTTCCGAGACCATCGAAACTCCGAATGCTGCGGAAAACCGCCTGCGCTTTATTTGCACCGTAAAGAAGACGTTCTAGGAAAGTGCCTGTTCCAACGCCTTGAGGCAGAAACTGCTTGCGAAGAATTCCGTGGCGCGTGAGCGCTCGACCCAGCGGGAATCCGCCCGTTCGCGCTTGGGGGCCTTTGTGCGGAGCTTTACGTAAAGCACGTCGCATTCCATCTTGTGCACGGTGATGCCGTGCCGGAACTTGCCTGCGATTTCAACGGATTGTACCGCGTCGGCGTCGACGTATTTCTCGGCCTGTGCGGGTAGACCCGCCGTCGCGTTCCGCGGCGATTCGAAATGCGGTAGCGTGAACTGGTTCTTGAAGAATTTCTGCCCGCCGTGGACTGCGAGAATCTTGTGGTCCATGCTTTCGATGACGAGGACGGTACCGTGCCAGTCTTTTTGCACGTGCTTTTTGGCGGGCGGGAATTCGGCGGTGCGGTTTTCCCGTGCGGCGCGGCAAGATGCCAGTAGCGGACAGGAGCCGCATTCGGGATTCCTGACCTTGCATACGGTGCGGCCCAGTTCCATCAGGGCTTCGTTGTGCATGTAGGCCTTGGACGAGTCGGCTATTTCGCGGGCGTAATTCCAATACGTCTCGGCAGCTTCCTTGGAGTCTGTCGGCAAAAATTCGAGTGCATACAGCCTGGAAAAGATTCGCACCAGGTTCCCGTCCAGGATGGCTTCACGCTGGTGGTAGGCGAGGCTCAGGATGGCTCCTGCCGTATAGGCGCCGATGCCTGGCAATGCTTCGAGATCCTTGCGGTTTTCCGGGAATTTCTGTGAGATGTTCCCGGCAACGATTTTAGCGGTCTTCAGGATGTTCCTGGCACGGCTGTAGTAGCCGAGTCCTTGCCAGTACTTGAAGACTTCTTCTTCGCTAGCCTTGGCGAGTGTCGCGACGTCGGGGAATCGCTTCATCCATTTTATGAAGTAGTCGCGTACGGTCGAGACCTGCGTCTGTTGCAGCATGGTCTCGCTGATCCATACCGCGTACGGGTCTCGCGGGGCGTCAAGGTTGCTGGGCCGCCAGGGGAGACTGGCGGCATTTTTCTTGAACCATTCGCGAAGGAGTCTTAATGATTTGGAGTTCATGCGCTACGGATCGTAGGGATCGGGTTCGAAATCGTAGCAGCTCTTGAGTCTTGGGTATTCTATCCAGGTGAATTCGTCTTTCTGTTTAGAATAATCGCAACCAAATATTGTTCCTGTCGATTCGCTATACACGGTGGCTCCGTATTCCGCCTTGTCGCAGATGTAATCATCGACATCCTTGTCGTAATACGTACAGCCTTCGGGTCCCTTGGTCTGGCTGCTACTGGAGTTTTGTGTCGAGGAAGAACTGTAGTTTTGCGGTGAATAATGGTAATCTCTGCAATCCGATATGTCGCGGTGGGCGACCCACAAAGCTACGCCTCCGGAATAGATTTCGCATCCGTAGACGAAACCTTCGTCAAAACTGTACATCGTCTTTCCGAGGTCGTCTATGTCGCACGTCGATATCGCGTACTTTCCGCTGGCCGTATAATCGCAATAGCGGGTATCGGTTTCCCCTTTTTTCCCTGAATGGCCAGTGTCGTCTTCATCGTCGTCAGTGCAAATTCTGGTAAAGCATGCCAATACGGCGGGGTCGTTTTCTTCGGCACAACCGAGGAGCATTGTCGTAGAGCACAAAGCCATAAAGCCGACAGATCCTAACAGGAAAGTTTTCAGATTCATGTATTTCATTTTCTTTCTCCCTTGTTAGAACGCGAAGAATATGCCTATGCGCGGAACAATGTTAAGTCCGGTGACATGGTACAAGATAGGATTGATTTCGTCATCGTGTTCAAGATCCTCTTCGTCATAGTTGCTGTTCCCGTTGTAGGAGCCGTATTGATTTAGATAATCGAGAGCATCGGGAGCTTCGTATTTAGCCATCAGGACTCCGCCGCCGAACATGTTCGAGGAGATGTCTACGCCGGCCAGGAAGCCGAAGTAATCATTGACTTGATAACCCAGGATCAGATCGCCGCCAAGCTGGATATCAAGGACATGTATGGTGTGGTTCAATTTATACGTCATGTCAATGCCGTCAAGGGCGTCATAATCGATGAATGCGTAATCGTCATCGTCAAAGAGCATTTCTTTCATGTCCTTCTTGAATATGGCCTGCTGCATCTTGTAGTCGAAAGCAAAGAACACGTGGAATGCCAAGATGAAATTGTCCATGCTGGGGGCGATACCAAAACCGAATTTCAGGTTGACATCGATACCGCCGTATTTTATGTTCCTGCTTCCGCCGCCATCCAGTTCTGTCGTGACGTGGTTGATTCCGATTCCCACGACAGAAGAGTACAGGCTTTCGTCGAGACGGATGCGGTTCCAGCTTCCGCCGACTCCAAAGTAGCTGGCATCGGCGTCAAAACGGTCTTTCTTGAATTCGTACTGTTCGGATTCGATAGGTATGGAAACGTGGAAGCTGTGCAGTATTTTAGACTTCTTTTCTTTTTCCTGTTCTTCTTCCTCTTCTTCAGGGGCCTGGGCAGTTTTCTTCTTTTTCTTTTTCTTCACCGTAGGCTCGGCATTGGCACTATCGCCATTAGCGCAGGCACATTCCTTGTTTTCGCAAGGGGCGTAGCCATAATACCCGAAAAATCCCTGGGGCGGTTTCCCGTAACCTTGGACGTATGTTTCGCGTGGCGTCTCGTTGGCTTGGACGGGGGCTGGCTTGACCGGGGTCGGTTCGGGGGTGAATACAGGTTTTTCGGCGCTTTGTGTTGCCGCGGTGCTGTCGGCTTGGATTGCCTTTGCCGGTTGAGCGGGTGCTGCCGCAGGTTGTGCGGGCGCTTGCGGCGTTACGGCTGCGGGAGCAGGCTGTTCGGTGGCTTGTGCGGCCGGTGCGGGTTGCACAGGTTGTGCCACGGGTTGTGGGGCCGGTTGAGGCGCGGGTTGTGCAGGCAGCGCTGCGGGTTGTGCCGGCGCGGTCGTCGGAGCCGGTGCCGCTGTGGCCGCCGGAGCGGGTTGAGCAGGAGCTACAGCTGGAGTCGGTTGTACCGGCTGCGCGGACGGGGCTTCTTGCCCAAACGCGAAAACGCCCGTTAACGCAAGGAAGGTTACGGACAAATAAAGGGGAAATTTTCTCATCTTCATAATGACTAATATAAGCAAATTGCGCGATATATACAACAAAAACGCCTTTGGATTTATTCCAAGTTAAAAAACGCTTATTTTAGCGAAAAAAGCGGGAAAAAGGCTTTTTACATCCCGTATGCGTCGCGCTTGAGTTCCCGGAAGTATTCGAACTGCGCCTTGGTGGAGTTCTGCATGGTGTACTTTTGGGTACGTTCATGTGCAGTCTCGCGCATCTTCGCGTAGGTTTCGGGCTCTTCGAGGAACAGCTTGCGGCATTCTTCCATTGCGTTGAGCCAGGCGTCTTCGTCAATGGGGAGGATGCGCCCTGCGGCGTTATCCATCACGATGTCGTGCGGTCCGCCGTAATCGCTCACGAGCGCGGGCGTGCCGGTGGACATGGCTTCTACGACTACGTTCCCGAAGGTGTCTGTGACGCTCGGGAATAGGAAGAAGTCGGAATCGGCATAGAGGCTCGCGAGGGTTTCGCCGCCCTGTTCGCCTGCAAAATGGACGCTGTTGTCGCCTTCGTAGAACTTCTTGATTTCTTCGAGGTACCAGCCGTAACCCACGTACATGAGTTCCACGTCGTCGTGCCTGGCGGCGAACTTTTTCCAGACGCCGTTCAGGAATTCTAGGTTCTTTTCCTTGGAAATGCGGCCGATGAACGAGAAACGTACCTTGCGCGCGGCACCAGTCTGTATCGCTTCGGCGCCGTTGTACTTTTCCCATACGCCCTTGCCGCGCAGGTCGGGCGAGAACTTTTCGAGCGGGAGTCCGCGGGGCAAGATTTTCACCTTGCTTTCGGGAATCTTCAGTTGCGAGGTGAGGATGTCCGCATAGTCCTTGCAGGGGCTCACCACGGGCTTCGTCATGCCGTAGAATATTTTCATGAGCCATAGCACAAAGTGGTACATCCACTTCGCCTTCACGAGCGTGCGCGTGTAGGTGGGCACGTCGGTGCGGTAATGGCTAAAGACCTTGATGCCTGCGACCTTCGCGCAAAAGCACACGAGCCAGGCGCCGGGGCTCGGCGTCTCGAATTCGATGAGGTCGACGGGGTAGCGCTTGAGCAGCCTGAGGACCGGGCCCACGCGCGGAATGGCCAGTTCGCTGTTCGCGTATCCGAGCTGTTCCATGCTGAATAGCCGTGGAAGCAGGATGCAGTAGCTGTTCTCCACTACGCCGCAGGGGCGCGTGTTGAACGCGTTGCCGGCGAGGAATGCCTTCATGCCGTGGGCGCGCATGTACGGGATCACGTTCCTCAGGTTGTTCGCGATGCCGTTGGTCTCGTCCAGGTTGTCGGAATAGAAGAGGATGCGCACGTCGTCGGCGGGGTGCTTGCGGCGTTCCTTCTTCAGGTAGCTGCGGAGCTTCAGGAGCTTGGGCAGGTTCGCGATCAGCGAACCGAAAACGATAGGCGGAATCATGCCCGTGCGCAAGTTTCCCGGGGGCTGGTGCTTGAAACTGGACATCTTCTTGAAGGTGCTCGTGACCTTGCGCCCGAATATGGCGGGGCGCGTGTCCAGTGCGTCGGTAGCCTTAAGCTTTGTTGAACCTGACGCAGTCTTCATACTTCACTCCTTTGCCACCGAAAAGGTCGAGTGCCGATCCGATGGTGAGGTCTATCTTTCCGTTAGAAATTTTCTTGCAGTGTTCGAGGTCCTTGAGCGACTTGGCGCCGCCAGCGTAAGTGCAGGGGATGGGGCTGTACTCAGCGAGGAACATGATGAGCTCGTCGTCCATGCCCTGCTGCTTGCCTTCCACGTCGGCGGCGTGGATCAGGAACTCGTCGCAGTATCGCGAGAGGTCCTCGAGCGTCTCGGCGGTAATCTCGATGTCGATGAGGGTCTGCCAGCGGTTGATGGCGATTTTCCAGCGCGGATTCGTATCTTCGGGGTCGCTTACGCGCTTGCAGCTCAGGTCGAGCACCAGCCGGTTGCGGCCTACGGTCATCGAAAGCCGTTCAAGCCTTTCGCGGTCCAGCTTGCCGTCCGGGAAAATCCAGCTCGTTACAATCACGTGGCTTGCACCTGCATTCAGGTATTCGAGGGCGTTGTCCGCGGTAATGCCGCCGCCTACCTGGAGTCCGCCGGGGTATGCCGCGAGCGCTGCCTTCGCCGCGTCTACGTTGCCCTTGCCGAGCATGATCACGTGCCCGCCGCGGATTCCGTCTTTCTTGTAGAGTTCCGCGAACCAGGCGGGGGAGCGGTCCGTCTCGAAATTCGTCTTGAGGCCCGTGCCGCTATCGGAGAGCGAACTCCCTACGATTTGCTTTACGCGACCGTCGTGCAGGTCTATGCAGGGGCGGAACTTGGTCATCAGTCCTTGACTCCCGTGATGGCCCAGTCAATCTTTTTGCCGTTGTTGCCGTCGCTGCGGCCGCGGTAGAATAGAACTTCGCCGCCGGCAGCAATCTTCATGGCCTTCTTTGCGAACCAGCCGTCCACCTTGTCGAGCAGGGAGGCCTTTTGCAGGGGCTTGTTCGCGGCGAAACTCAGGGCGGGGATTCCGCCGTTGAATTCAAAACTGAGCGAGCCCTTGGGGAATGTCTTGCCGCTGTAGCCGGAATCGCCGTCCTTGACCTGCGTGGGCAAGGCGACCTTGGTGGCTCCTGCGTTGTTGTAGATAGCGTAGCCGAACGGCTTGCCGTCTTCGGTGAGCGAGACTCTGCCCGCGTACAGGGGTTCCCTCGCATTCGTGCTGAAGTTGACGGTGCGGCTCGCCGTTTCGGTCGCCTGGGCCGTTTGCCAGGTCTGGTCCATGTAGGCGTAGCCCTTCACTGCGATAGTGTCTTCGTTGTAGGCAATCCTGCCCGAGACGCGGCCGTAGGGAATGTGGACGTACTGGCCGAACTTCTGCTTGCCGATGGTCCAGACGCCGTCTCCAGGGACCCTGCCCTGCACGGCGCTTTCGAAGGTGACGTCCAGAAAGAACTTGCCGTCTTTCTCGGTGCTGAACAGTACGCGGTGTCCCTTGCCCGGCTTGTTGCCCAGGATATATTCACCGCTCTTGATGACAATCGTAGATTTCGCCTTGTCCGTTTCCATGCGTTCGGGCGGGTACTGGCGGCCTATGGTATGCGTCTTTCCCTTGAAGTTCCAGAATCCGAGATCGCAACCGAGCTTTTTGCCGGAACCGGGGATGTAGAGCGTCGAGAAGTTGATGAAGGCGCGGGTGCCGTTGTCGAATACGAACTGGTAGCTCCAGGTTTCGTTGAATTCCTTGGTGGTGTTCGCGTGCGGCATGAAATCGCTTGTAGTAAGGGCCCTTTCGGCACCCTTCGGGGGAACGACGTCGACAGCGAAGGCTGAGCCGACGAGCATGCCGATTGCGATTGCGACGATTACCGATATCCTATCCCTCAACATCATATCTAAAAGATAAAAAAACAGCCCGCTAGCGGGCTGTATCTTATCGCTGAAATTGTCCTATAGTCGCAAATCTTTACCCATGCCGTTCATCAGCTCGGTGCGGCGGCGAACGACCATTTCGTTGAAGAGGTCCGTAAGGCAGTCCTCGATGGTAATCATGGGCTTCCAGCCGATGCCCGTAATCTTTGTCGGGTCGCCAATCAGCAGGGGAATGTCGTTGCTGCGTTCGTATGCCGGGTCGAAACGGAAATCGACGCTCATGCCGGCGATATCGACGAGCATTTCGACGAGCTCGCGGAAGGTGTACGACTTGCCGCAACAGATGTTGTATACTTCTCCGGACGGCGCCGTATTCAAGATCTGTATCATGCCGCGGGCGACATCGCGTACATCTACGACATCGCGGCTCACGTCGAGGCTGCCGGAATAGATGACCGGTTCGGCTCCGTAGTACTTGATTTTTACGAGCTGATGCGTGATGGAGGGAATCACGAAACGGCGGCTGTGATGCGGGCCGGTAAAGTGGAACGGACGTGCAAAGACGATGTGGAGGCCGTGTGCATTCCGGAACTGGTTGCCGAGCAGCTCCATGCAGGCCTTTGACGTCGCATAGGGCGTCAGCGGGTTCGGCAAGTCCGTCTCTTTGTGCAGATAAGTTAATTTCTGGTCGGTGCGTCCGTAAATTTCGCTACTGCTCAAAAGCAGGATCTTTGCCTTCGGGCAGACCTGCCTGGCCGCTTCCAGTATCGTCTGGGTGCCGAGCAGGTTGATGTTCAATGTCTCGTAGGGCTTCTTGTAGCTCAGGCCGACAGAAGACTGGCTTGCCAGATGGTAGATTTGCGAAGGCTGGACTTTCTGGAGCATTTCATAGACATCCTTGAAGTTCAACAGGTTCCCGTTGAGGTATTCGACACCTTCGTTCTTTTGCCAGGGCTGCGGCTGTTCGTCGCTGAAACTGAAAAGCTCGTGATTCGTTCCCCGGAGATTTGCCAGGAGATGAAAACCGAGTGCTCCTGTACCGCCTGTAACCAATACGCTCATTTACGCCTCTTTTGCCTGGATGGCGCTCCAGGACTTGGCAATGATGTCCTTATCGACATTCACAACTTTCTGTACTTCGCCAATCTTCGTAGGTAAAATATAGACACGGGAACCTTTTTCCGCCTTCTTGTCGATGGCCATGGCGTTCCATGCGGCTTCCGTGTTGACATTGAAACTCTTCGGGAAACCCAGTGCGTCCAGAAGGGCGTTCTGGCGCTTTTCTGCAGATTCGTCCAGCATGCCGAGCGATACGGCCACCCTAGCCGCGACACGCATGCCGAGCGATACGGCGATGCCATGGCTGAACATCTCGTAGTTGGTGAGCTTCTCGATGGCGTGTCCGAAGGTGTGCCCGTAGTTGAGGATGGCGCGGAGTCCGGATTCCTTCTCGTCGATGCTCACGACTTCGGCCTTGATTTGGCAGCTGCGGAAAATCAGGTGGCGGAGTATGTCGTTTTTCTTCTGCTTGATATCTTCTACGTGCTGTTCTATGTAGCTGAAGAATTCCTCGTCGTAGATGACTCCGTACTTGACGACTTCGGCAAGGCCGGCAAGATATTCGTTCCACGGGAGCGTCTTGAGTACGCTCAGGTCGCAGACTACCGCCTGGGGCTGGTAGAATGCGCCGATCATATTCTTGCCTTCGGGATGGTTCACGGCGACCTTGCCGCCCACGGAGCTGTCGACCATGGAAAGGAGGGTGGTCGGGAACTGGATGAACGGGATTCCGCGCTGGTAGGTGGCCGCACCGAAGCCTGCCATGTCGCCCACGACGCCGCCGCTGAACTGCAACAGGCAGCTCTTGCGCGTGTATCCGCGGTGAAGCATGAAACTGAAAAGCTGGTTTAGGTTGTGGAGCGTCTTGTTGCGTTCACCGGCCTGGAACTTGAAAATCGGACAACGACCTGCCTGACCGCGGAGCTGGTGGAGCGCCTCGTTCTGTACCTTTGCGATGGTTGTATCGGTGCAGACGAGAAAATCGTATTTCGGCGAAAGACAGAGCCCTTCCAGCAGACAGGATGTTTCGGGAATGATATTCTTGCCGATGAAAATCGGGTACCTTCCGCCGCTGCTCGGCAGCACGTCGAGTGCATGGCTTTTCCAGAATTTCAGCAGGTGCAATAGCCTTTCTATGACATGGGATTCATTGGCGTCGTTGGTGCTCTCGATGCTGAAATCAGCCTGCGCATAGATTGGTTCGCGTTCCTTGAGCATCGTCTTTATCTTGGCGAGGCGCTCTTCGTCCGAAAGGTTTGCCAGGAGCGGGCGGGTGTTTTTGCGGCCGATGCGTTCCGAAAGGATTTCGGGCTTTGCCCAAAGGCGGACGATTGTCCCGGAATTGCGGATAATCTTGAGGTTTTCCGGCTGGTTCAGCGCACCGCCGCCCAGCGAGATGACCTGCGGGGTTTCGTTCTTTGTGATTTCTTCGATGACGTCGTGTTCCATCTGGCGGAAAACGGCTTCACCGTCCTGTGCAAAGATGTCGGTAATGCTCTTGCCTGCGCGGTTGACGATTTCTGCGTCTGTATCGATGAACGGGTATCCTAGACGTTCGGCCAGGGCTCTGCCGGTGCGGCTCTTGCCGCTTGCCATGAATCCGGTAAAAAAGATATGTTGCTTCATATTAGCCCTGCATTCCTTTGCGCATGATCGCAGTCAATTCTTCGTTTGTTCGTCCGGAGGTTTCGGCCGGGAACCATTTCTTGAAACTTTCGAGCCCCTGGTGGACGAGCATGCCTTCGCCCGTGACAATCTTGCAGCCCTTGGCCTTGGCCATCTGTAGGAGCTTTGTCATGGGCGGCGTGTAGACGATGTCGCATACGGCCTGGTCCTGGTGCAGGCAGTTTCCGCCTATGGGGCTTTCGTCCGTATGTGGAGTCATGCCGACGGAGGTTGCGTTGATGATGATGTCGAAATCGGCGGAAATGTCGGGGAACTGTTCGAAGGTCGTGACCTGGACCTTGTCGGCCTTCTGCGTTTTCGCGAAGTGGTCGTTCAGGCTATCTGCGAGAGCCAGGCCCTTTTCTGCAGTCCTGCAGACGATGGTAAGCGCGTTCCCCTGTTCCACGAGCGTAAAGGAGATTGCCTTGGCCGCACCGCCGTTCCCGAGCAGGGCGATCTTCTTGCCGCTTACGGACACGCCGTGTTCTTCCAGGTTGCGGATGCATCCGTAGGGGTCGGTCGTGGTGCCGCAGAGCGAGCCGCCGACTACGCCGTCTTTCCAGTAGAGCGTGTTGACGCTGCCGGTGAACTTGCTGATGTCGCTGAGCTCGTCAAGCAGGCGGGGAGTCCCGTCGCCTTCCATGAATTCGGTCTTGTACGGGATGGTTACGTTTGCCCCGCGGAAGTTCATGGAACGGAAACCGCGTACGGCATTGTCGAAGTTTTCCGGTTCGGGGGCGAAGGGTAGATAGCGGGCGTTGATTCCTAGCGCTTCAAATAGGGCGTTGTGCATGGCGGGCGACTTGCTGTGCGCCACGGGATGCCCAAAGATACAGAGTGTCTCTGTTTTTCCGTCGATACGGTTCAATTTTTCCTCGTTTGTCCGCCCACCTGGGGCTGAACTCTAAAATATCCACTAAAAAAGATATAAAACTTCGGCGGTTCAAAATTCTCTTCGAGCCTGTCTAATATATCCTTGAATAAATATATGTGCGTGAATTGGTGCGCGCAAGTAAAAAATCCGTATTATTTCATATATTTTCGGGAGGAGCGATTATGAAAAATTTTGTTGCCTTATGTATTTGCGCGTTTACTCTGCTTGCCTGTGAATCGGATGAGCCGCAGAAGGTCGCAGAAAAGGCCGCCCCGGAACAGGTCAAGGCCCAGCAAGCGGCAGCCCAGCTCCAGAACGATGCCGCAAGTGCGATGACGGATGCGCAAGTATTTGCTTACATCCTGGGCTCGGTCTACGGGCTGCCGTCGTACATGAATACGCCCCAGCGGGTTGGCGCGATGGTCGAACTCGATGCAATGATTCAGGGGATTGTCGATAACGAGAGGGCCCTGAAGGACTCGACCTGGAAACTCCAGCTTTCGGAGAAAGAGCAGAAGGATATCAACGAGCATTACGAGAAGGTGGCTACAGAACGTAAGGGAGCAGGGGAAAAGGCTTCGGAGATTGCCCTTGCGGGGCCGATCACGGGCCAGAAGGTTGTCATCACGGATACCACATCCATGATTGTCAAGTATTCCTACACGCAGGGCGTGATGATCGATGTTCTCTTTGATGGAATGAGGAAGAGTTTCGGTGAGGATTTCGAGGGCAAGTTCTTTGTTCAGGGCGTGCGCGAATCCGTTTACGAAGTGATGGACCCGTCGTTCAGGAAAGCCGTTTCGGGCGAGAGGCTCAAGGCGGTCAACACGAAGTACAAGAACCGCATGGAAGAGATTCGCGAGGAACGGCGCCGCCAGTAGTGAACAAGTACCCGATGGAAGGCTGCGGCGCCCAGATGCCGAAATAAGCCGTTTCTCAAAAAGCAGTTTGTTCAAGGCATTCCCGACCGCGGGAGTGCCTTTTTGTATTGCGTTTTTTTTCTAAATTTTTCCCCGTAATTTTTAAAAGGATACCACAATGGAAATCCCCGAATCTTCGAATTTTGTGCAGGACATCATCGTTAACGACCTCAAGACGGGCAAGCGCACCAACGTGCATACCCGCTTCCCGCCGGAACCGAACGGCTACATCCACATCGGACACGCGAAGTCCATCTGCCTGAACTTCGGCACGGCAAACAAGTACAAGGATTTTGGCGGCATCACGAACTTGCGCTTTGACGATACGAACCCCACTAAGGAAGACGTGGAATACGTGGATTCCATCCGCGAAGACGTGAAGTGGCTCGGTTTTGAATGGAAGGGCGGCGAATACTTCGCCAGCGACTACTACGACCAGATTTACGCCTTCGCCGAAAAGCTTATCGAAATGGGCAAGGCCTACGTGGAAGACCTGACTCGCGACGAGATGCAGGAATACCGCGGCAACGATGCCGGCAAGCCGAGCCGCCCGAGCCCCTACCGCGACCGCAGTGTGGAAGAAAACATGAAGCTCTTCCGCGAGATGCGCGACGGCAAGTACGCCGACGGCGAGAAGTGCCTCCGTGCCAAGGTGGACCTCGCTAGCCCGAACATGAACATGCGTGACCCGGTCATCTACCGCATCAAGCATTGCACGCACCACCGCACCGGCGACAAGTGGTGCATCTATCCGATGTACGACTTTGCACACCCGCTCAGCGACTGGATCGAGGGCATCACGCACTCCATCTGTACGCTGGAATTCGAGGCGCACCGCCCGCTGTACGACTGGTTCCTGATCGAGCTCGGCCTCGACAACCGCCCGCAGCAGATTGAATTTGCACGCCTGAACCTGACCTACACCATGATGAGCAAGCGCAAGCTCCTTGAACTGGTGGAGACGAAGGCCGTGATGGGCTGGAACGACCCGCGTATGCCCACAGTCTGCGGTTACCGTCGCCGTGGTTTCACGCCGAGTTCCATCCGCGAGTTCTGTGACCGCATCGGCGTTTCCAAGGCCGACTCCATGGTCGACGTGAACCTGTTGTACTTCTGCATCCGCGAAGAGCTGAACAAGACGGCGAACCGCGTGATGGCCGTAATCGACCCGGTGAAGCTCGTAATCGACAACTGGGAAGACGGCAAGGTCGAAATGATCAAGGTTGAAAACAACCCGAACGATCCCGCCGCCGGTACCCGCGAAGTCCCGTTCGGCAAGGAACTCTACATCGAGGCTGATGACTTCATGGAAGAACCGCCCAAGAAGTACTTCCGCTTGAAGCCGGATGGAGAAGTCCGCCTGAAGGGCGCCTACTTCGTGACCTGCAAGAGCGTTGAGAAGGATGCGAACGGCAAGGTGACGGTGATTCACTGCGAATACGACCCGCAGAGCCAGGGCGGCGAGACTCCCGATGGCCGCAAGGTCAAGGGCACCATCCACTGGGTTTCTGCCGCTCACGCCGTGGATGCCGAAGTGCGCCTGATTAACAACCTGTTCACGCTCGAAGATCCGGCTGCGGTTCCCGAGGGCGAAGACTGGCACGATTACCTGAACCCGGAATCCATGGTCATCAAGCAGGCGAAGCTCGAACCGAGCCTCGCAAACGCTAAACTCGAGGACCGCTTCCAGTTCATGCGCCAGGGTTACTTCTGCCTTGACAGCGAAGACTCCAAGCCGGGCCACCTTGTCTTTAACAGAACTGTCGATCTTAAGGACAGTTTTGCAAAACAGGTGAACAAGTAATTCGAATTATAACGCATCGCAATACTGCGTTTGATGAAAAATGCGCTCCGATGATTTCGGGGCGTTTTTTTTGTGCGTCTATGCGGAATTTCTTGATTGATAGAAAAATTTGATTAAAATCAAAGAAATTATGTATTTGAATTTATTAATTGGCGTAAATATATTTGGATCGGAAAAGATAGCATGTGCTATCCCCTAATTAAGAGGCTATTCAAAATGAAAATGCTAACGAAAATATCGACAATGGTGGCTTTCGCCTGCGTCTGCTCGGCCATGGCGGCTGTTCAAACTAACGATGCGAAAAAGCTGTCGCGCGACAAGCACGGCTCCTATTCCAGGCTTATGCGCGTCACCATGAAGGATGGCTCGACGGAGGAGTTCCTGATGGAATCCGTCAAGAACCTCACTTTCGCGGCAAATCCCAACGACAGCTCCGATATAGACGAGAAGCCGCCGGTTGAGGATCCCGAGCTGCCCGATGTGCCCGACAGGACGCCGGAAGCCCGTTCGATGAGCTCCTCTGCAACGGAGTCGAGTTCCTCGGATAAGTTCGATCCTGAGGTAAAGTCTTCCGACAGCGAATCTTCGGATAGCAAGTCCTCGGACAGCAAGCAAGCCGATGACAAGTCTTCGAGTTCCGCGAAGTCCTCCGACAGCAAGTCTTCGGACAAGTCTTCCAGTTCCTCTGTGAAGCAGTCCAGCTCCTCGGAAACGACTGACGGAATCCCGATGATTGATTACGCCGGTACGAGAATTATGTGGAGCCCCAAGAAGCAGACGCTGTCGGTTTTCTCGAGGCAGGCCGGGAACGCGAAGTTCTCCCTCTTCGATGCCCAGGGCGTGAATGTGGGTGGCGGCAGTATGTACGTCTCCAGGGGTTCGACATCCCTTTCCCTGGAATACCTGAATTTGCCCAAGGGAACCTTTGTAATCCGGTTTGAAATAGGAAACACCAAACTTCAGCAGAAGATTTCCGTTACGGGAAAGTAGGGAGGTAAACCATGAATTATCGCGTAATTACATCTGCCGTGCTGGCGACCTCGCTTACCGCCTTTGCCGGCCAGGCCTACTTTATCTTCAAGAAGGATTCCACCTACAGTGCAGGGCTTCTGGGACTTGATTCGGTTACTTTCCCCAAGGATAGGCGCGGAACAAGCGATTCCCTCTTTATTGAAGGCTTCGGCCTCAAGGGATTTGACAGGATTCCCCTGCGTAAGACCGAAATATCCTTCAGGACGAACTATTTCGATGCCGAAAAAATGTCGATTGACGTGGACGCCGGTGCCAGGCCGATGGACTACTCTTTCTACTTGAGGGACGTGGAATATATTGATTTCATTGAAATGGACAACAACAAGGATACCGATAAAGACGGAATTTCCGATGTTGACGAAATGTTCAAGATCGGTACGAATCCGCTTTCGGAGGATACGGATGGTGACGGAACCGACGATGGCGCCGAAATGAAGGTGTTCAATCCCAATAATCCGGCTGTATGGAACCCCCATGTGGCGGATTTGCCCAAGCTGGAAGTCACGATGACGATGACCCCGAGTATCGCGCTGCAGCGTACGACAAGTACGGGCTCTTCCAAATCGACGACCATTTCCGAAGGAGAGACGTTGCAGACAGCCGAAAGTGTCAGCAATGCGGAAACGCGTAGTGCCTCCTTGATGAACGGCTGGAATGTCGGAGTTACGGCTGGTATTCAAAAGGATGATCCTACGTTCTTAGTAAATGTGGGCTATCATGGAAGCTTTACGCAGAGTGAAGGTCATACTTTGACCGAAAGCCAATCCAAGACCATTACCAGTAACTATACCAAGGCCGTTGCGGAAGCGATGACCCAGGGCGAAACCATTTCGGGCGGTTCCATCAGCATGCAGGCGAGGGTGACCAATACGGGAAAGGTTGCCTATAGCATAGACAACCTGGTCCTCAATGCCAGTACCTATACGCCTTCTGGTGATATAAAGATCATTGCCGAGCTTGCCGTGGGCGATGGAGCCGGGGAAAACAACTGGACGCAAATCACCCTCGCTCCGGGGGAATCCAGGGAATTGAAGTTCTGGAAGAGCGGCGTGTCGCTGGATGCCTTGAGCAGCCTCATTTACAACCCGGGAGCCATCTTCCTTTCGGCGAGTGCCTACAAGATTACCGCCAAAGAAGATGGGAAAGATACGGACTTTACCGGGGCTTATACGAGGGCTTCGGCTAGCACAGCGCGGATTACTATAGATAAGGGTGTTTACTATTCCAACCATGAAGACCAGGTCAACGAATACCTCGTTGCAACCAATTTCCGCCATAACAGGTCGTACAGGGGCATGGACGATTATTACAAGCCGGTCTCGCTTTCGGATATGCTCAGGGTGCTGAGAATGCCCTTCGAGCAGGATTCCATAGAAGTGGACAATGAAGTCCGCTATGGCCTCAAGAGCGTTGGCGACTTGTCCTTTGCCGCGGCGGACGGGGATACGGCGTGCTGGTTTGTGTCTGTATCGAAGGCCGCGAATCCGAATGTCGCGAAATTGTACTCTGTGCAGATAGGCAGTTTCAATTTGGATTCCGTGACCGTTGCCGCCGGGGACCGTGTCCAGTTCATCTATAACGAGGACCGCGATCATGACCACGTGCCTGCCAGCATGGAAAAGATGCTTGGCATAAGCGACAACAAGGCGGATACGGATGGCGATTCTATCTCGGATTTCGACGAAATCAACGGATGGACCAAGATGGTTTATACCTATGTGCCCCTTGCTGTTCCGACGGCGGTTAATCGCAATTGCAGAAATGACAACTTTATGCACTTGAAATATGACTCGACCCGTTCTTTCTGTTTTGCTCCCGATAAGGATGGCAAGTACAATATTCCTGTCGCCTGTGCCGAACTTGTAACGACTTATGAAAATTACTGCTATAATACGGCGGGCATAGTAAAGATAAAGGAAATTCATCCTGAAGATGTTGCAGGTTACGACACTGTCCAGGTGCCTATAGATTCCGCACTTATTGGGCCGTTCTTCACGAATCCGGCACAGAAGGATACGGATGGTGATGGCATCGATGACTACGAGGATTCTAATCCGAACGTTCGTGTGGCTTCTGACAATTCTGCCCTGGCCAATGTCGTTGTCAATGATGTTGCCGAAATGAAGAACGTTGCCGTGAGCAGGAACTGCATGACGGACGATATGGTCTGTGGGGATACTCTCTTCGTGACGGATACAATCAGGGGCGCAACGGCCGAGGTCACGATTACGACGGTGGCCCCTGTCAATGTCGACGGCGGTGTGAAGGCTTTCCGTGGCAATACGAGAATCTCGGTGACGGTCGAAGGTGCCAAGGAATCCGGTCATGGTATCGAGGCCAAGATGTTCAAGATTTCCGTCGAAAATCTGTCTCCTGCAGATGCCGATACTATCAGGTTCGTCGTGACTTCGGAATCTGGAGATTCTACGGCGTACCATCTGGCTCTCCGCTCCGCCATTACTGCTCCGACCGATATGTCGCTCGGACGAAATAGCGACAGGAATGCCCTGATGTTGAGCTGGAGTCCCAAGAAAACGGACAAGAGGATCCTCGGTTACGTGGTTCTCCGTGCCAAGGGAAACAAGGGCGTGGACAATGCGGATTTGGCCTCGTATGTCATGAAGCCTACGACGACCAAGCCCCAGGACGACTATTCTCTGGATAACGGCATTACCATGGTTAAGGTGCTGGGTCCTAACGACGATTCCTACACAGACAAGGTGGGTGGCGGTTCTCCCTACTATACTTACCGCGTCTATGCCTATGCCAAGTCGGGGAACAAGTATGTGTTCTCTCCGGGTTCCAATGTGCAAACCAAGAGCGTGGGCCGTATCAAGTTCGAGTTCCAGTTGACGGGCCGCGGTTCGGAATACTTGTGGAACTACGGCAAGGCGCGCCGCGAAGACTTTATAACGGATGCCATCTTCTATGAAGGAAGCAATACCGGGGTGCCCCCGCTGCATCAATACACCTACTACTTCCGCGATGCGGGCTCGGTGGGCGCTGGCAACACGGTTGTCTATGAAAATAAGACGGATACCGACATGGATCACGATGACAACAAGGTGTCTGGTGACGATACGCGCTATTCGTTTGAAATCGGCAATGGGGGTATTACGATGCAGCTGAAGGTTGCCGCAAGGTATGGCGATAAGCCGAGCCACAACGTATTCTGGCCGTACGAAAATCTGGCCAGGGTGCTGAATGGATCTACGGATGTCACTGTAGATGCGAAGAATCGCAATGCGCCCAAGTCGAACTGGAGCGAACACAAGTTCAATTACGGCATGAGCGGAATTGAATTCGATCCGGGCGATAACGGTTGCGACCGCGATTGCGGCGACGAACCTCACGCCGGATACAAGTTCAAGTTCAACTACTACTGGGTTGACTAGTTAACGGCTGAGCATCTTCCCGTTGAGCGTTGCGATCCAGGCCTGGTCCTTCGCCTTGCGGGGTAGCATAAATGTCTGAATTCCGGAATTCACCCTCTTTTCGAAGAGGGTGTTTCCGTTTAAGCTGACAAGCCTGAACAGACCGCCTTTTTCGCTCTGGACGGTAATCCGGTTCCCCTCGAGCGTGAAATAATTCAGCTTGGTGATTTCCAGGTGCGCGTTCACCTGCCAGGGATTATTATTTTCACTGTCGTCATCGTCGTAGTAGCTCCAGTCGTCGATGATGAGCGCTTCGGTTGCGATGGGGGTAGACGGCTCGCTGAAACTCAGTTGCTGGTCGATCCATGCGAATCTCTGCTTTACGTACTTACGGAGGTGCTCGATTTCGGCGTCCCACGTGGGTTCATTGTAGTAGTTCATTTTCATGCCCATGCAACCCGTATTCCAACCGCCCATGTTCCAACCGCCCTGGTTCCAGCCGTTGTTCCCGCCGTTGTTCCCGCCGTTATTGTTTCCGGATTCCATCGGATCGGCGTCGCAGGTGCCGCTAGACTGCCCCAGGTTTGGCCAGCGCTGGAAATTGCGGTCGGCAGCATTCTTGAGGACTGTCTTGAGGGAGTCTATGAAGTGGTCGATGTTCTTGGTATGCCATACGCCGCTGCGCAGTTCCGCCCAGCGGGCCTTGTACTTCTGCTGGAAGCTGTTGTCTTTCCAGATGTTCTGTATCCACTTGGCGACAAACCATTCGTTCATGCCGAACGCGAAGCCGCCGTCGTTTGCACTCTGGGGAATACGCCAACCATCCGCCTTTTCGCCGCCCACGCGCTGGTAGGCTCCGAAGGCGAGGTTGAAGTCCCACGGGGCACCGAGCTGCAACTTGCCACCCTTGCTGTCCTTGTCCTTGAACATGTAGAAGCTGCAGATGTAGGCGTCGGTATTGTTGGTGATGTCCTCGTGCATGATGTAATCCACTGCGGCATCGATATCGAGAATGTCCAGGCATCCGCTGCTGTTGATGTCGCCGTTGTCGCACTTCTGCTCGATGGAGTTGAAGAAATTCTGGATATACTGCTGCTGTTCCCTGGTGGTGTTTTCCTTTTTCGGGGAACGCATGACGACGGGGGAGCCGTCCTTGCTCTTGAAGCCTTCCTTGTCGAGGCCCTGCGTGGAGTTGTTTTCCACCTTGTCGATGCTGAGCACGTAGCCGCCGGTCACGTCGTCGCCGCTGATATCGTCTTCCTTGAGTTTGGCGATATGTACGCGGGACTTGGCACGCTTGATTTTTTCGAGCAGCAGGTACACGCCCTTGTATTGCCCGTTCAGGTAGAGTTCAAAGAACTTGAAACGTGAACTGTAGCGGCCCGTGCGCTGGTAGAACCAGTAGGCGAGCGCGTTTCGGATGAGCGTCTTGTCTACATAAGGACCATGGAACACCCAGTCGGCGTTCTTCGGCATGCCGAGGACCTTGAGACTCGTGTCGTGACAGGCCGTGTCGGCGACGTTCGTGCAGGCGCGCGCCTTGAGTTCGATGCCGTAGCCCTTTTTCGGGAAGTCGGCGGAGGTCTGCCCGCGAATCTTGATGCCGATATTCATGAGTTCGCCCTTGGAACTGTCGGCGACACTGTTCGTGCCCTTGTCCAGGATGCGCATGGTGCCGGGAATCTTGTCGGCTCCTTTCTCGAGAGTTTTCCCGTTCTGCGTGTTCACGATGATGAGCGGCAGGTCGTATGTCTGTGCATACGAAGAAAGCGTCATGGCCCAAAAAAGGCCACAAAACAGAAATTTAGTCTTGCTGGACATGTTAACTCCTTAACCAAACCATTTTTCTTGTAATCTATATTATCTGCACTAAAAAGACACCTCAACTATGGATTGAGCGTTGTAAGCGACGACAACTGATACGGACGTAAACTTTTTTTAGCGGTTTAGCATTTTTCCGTTGAGAGTGGCTATCCAGTGCTTGTTCATGGCCTTGCGCGGCATCTTCAAGGTGGTGAAGCCCTGTTTGATGCGGGTCTTGAACAATACCGTTCCGTTCAGGTCTATCAGGGCAAAGGTGCCGCCCAGGCTTGTCTGGATTTCGATATTGTTCCCGTTCACGGTAAAGAAGTTTGCCGGGGAGAGCCTGCTGAAATCGTCCTGGAAGGCCAACGGCGGGTCAACTTTTGCGGTGTCCTTCTCCCAATGGGGCCAATGGAGTTCGGTGTCTACAGGACCGGTGACAACGGGAGCTGACGGTTCCTTGAATCCGAGCTGCTGGTCCATCCACTGCATTCTTTCTTTCATCTTCTTGCGGAGGTGTTCCACTTCGCCGTCCCAGGTGTTGGCGTTGTTGCCGCCCATGCCCATCTTCATGCCGGAACTGCCGTTGCCGTTACAGTATTTCATCGGCTGCGGGTCGGTATCGCCCTGGCCGCTGTTTTGGCCCAGGTTCGGCCAGCGCTTGAAGTTTCTGTCGGCGGCGTTCTTCAGGTATGTCTTCATGGAATCCAGGTATGCATCCATGACCTTAGTGTGCCAAACGCCACTGCGGAGTTCCGCCCAGCGCTTCTTGAGCTCGCTCTGGTAATCGCTCCTCTTCCACATCTGAACGAGCCAGTTGGGGGCCTTCAGCGAACTCATGCCGAAGCCAAAACCGCCACCGCCCCATTGGCCGCCATTACCCTGTTGGGGCGCCTTGCTGCTGCTTTCGATCTGCCAGCTGTTGCCGGAGCCTCCGAACATCATGCCGCCATTGCTCATGGCGAGGTTGAAGTCCCACGGCGGGCCAAGGGTTACCTTGCCTTCGGTGTATACGCCTTCCTTGTTGGTCTTGTTCTTGGGCTTGTGCAAGAAGAAACTGCACCAGTAGGAGTCGCCGTTGTTGGTGACTTCCTGGTGTAGCACGTAATCAAGGGCAGAACCGAGATCCACGTATTTTTCATATCCGTCCCCGTTTTTGCCGTTCTTGAATAGCGCTTCAAGATCGTTCAGGTATTTCTTCAGGTATTCTTCCTGCTGGGGTTGAATCTTGTCTTTCTTGGGATAGTGCAGAATGACATTCAGGCCGTCGGAGGTGTTGAAGCCTTCGGCTTCGATTCCGCCTGTTTTTTGGTCGCCTGCGCCGCCTGTATTGGTTCCCGTTTTGTCGAACGCCCAGATGTAGCCGCCGGTCAGGCTGTCTCCGGCGATGTCGTCTTCCTTGAGCTTGCTTACATTCACGCGGTACTTGCCGCGCTTGATTTTTTCAACCATCACGTACACGCCGCGGTATACGCCGTTGATATAGAGGTCGAAGTGCTTGGTGCGCGGGGCGTAGCGGCCCGCCTGCCTAAAGAGCCAGTAGGCGAGCGCATTGCGGAGCATACTCTTGTCCACGTACGGGCCATGGAATACCCAGTCGTCAGCAGGCGGGAGGCCGAACATGCTGACGTCCATGCCTTCGCCCTTTTCGTCGCGAATTTCGACGCTGTAGCCGGGCTTGGGGAACATGGCGGAAGATTGTCCGCGCACCTTGATACCGATGTCGTAGAGGGCGCCCTTGGCACTGTCGGCTACGTTATTTGTCGGTCCGTCCAAAACCCTCATGGTTGCCGGGATTTTGTCGAGAAGGCTATTGTCGAGACACTTTTGCTTGGTGTCGACGAAAATGATGGGCAGATCGTAGGTTTGCGCGAACAGAGGCGAAACCATGGCGAAAATGATGCCGTAGAAGATCTGTTTAGATGTGTAGGGCATGTGATTCACTCCTTAACCAAAATACCTAATATAAATTTACATGTTTTTTCCTCTAATAGATGTTAATTGTTGTTTACTCGTTGTAATGCACAACAACTAGAAAGCGGCGAAATTTTGCAAAATTCGCCAATAGTGTGTAAGAATTGTTGGCGAATTTGCGTTTTTGAAGGGCAAAACCGTTCTTCCATGAAAAAAAATTGTATCTTGTGCTTTGGAGGAGCGTTTCTGTGAAGCGATTGTTCTTTTTGCTGGCTCTAGTCACTATGCTCATTCCGGGATACGGAATGGCCCAGTCGAATTTTACTCCGTCGGAACTCGATACGCTGGTATCGAACATTGCGCTTTATCCGGACCCCCTTCTTGTCCATGTCCTGACGGCGTCTACCTATGGGGAGCAGATTCCCGCGGCCAATGCATGGGCGCAAGGGCACAAGAACCTGAAGGGCGAATCCCTTGCCGCGGCCATGGCGAATTCGGACATCAAGTACGATCCGAGTGTCCAGGCGCTTTTGCCTTTCCCGACGGTGCTCGAGATGATGAACAAGTACGAAGCCTGGTGTGACCAGCTCGGCGATGCCGTCACGAACCAGAAGGACGACGTGATGGAGGCAATCCAGCGCATGCGCCAGGCGGCTTACGATCACGGACACCTCCGTTCCAACGAGAATGTCTCTGTCGCCGAAAAATCCGGCAATATCGTCATTACCCCGGTCAAGACGGAAATTGTGTATGTCCCTGTCTACAATCCACGGGTAGTCTATTACGTGTATGCCGACGGGTATACGAGAATTTCTTATGGTACCGGTGTCTGGATGGGCTCCTGGTATGGCGAGTGGGGATGGGGCAACTGCTGGTTTGACTGGGGGCCGAGAGTCATCTATGTGCGCAATACGCATTGGCGCCCGCATAGGCACTACCCGCGCCATCCGAGGGGGTACAGGCCTCCGCCTCCGCGCCACGAACCGCGCTATTTCCCGCATAACAACCCGCCCCGTGGAGAAAGGGTTGTTGTCCGTCCGGCTCCATCCGTTCCGGTCCACGCGGCTCCGGTCCATGCCGCTCCGGCGCGTGCAACAGCCGCTACTACGAGACCCGTCGTAAGGGAGGTCCCGCAGGGGTCGCGTCCGTCGACTCCCGTGTACAGGGACGACCGGGACGACGATAATTCGTCGACTTACGGGAGCAGGGGCGGATCTTCCAGGAATTCGGAAGGCCGTTCTGCGAACCGTGTGGCGAATCCGGGTGGCTTCGGGAAGATTATCCGCCGTTAGGCTTCTGCAGGTTTTTCTTGGTACAGGTCATGGAAATATTCCGTGACCTGTTTGTTATTTTCGGGATACGTCCCGGTTTCAAGGTAGTATACGCCGTAGAACAGTGTGTCGCCGTGCGCCTGGACTCCTTCGAGAGCCCTGGAGATTTCTGCCAGGCTGTAGAAGCGGGCGAACTCGAGGTTCTCCCTGCGGGCGCGCTTCTCGTAGGCGCGAATCTTGGCAACCTGTTCGGGAGAGTTGTCCTTGAGTATAAAGCTTATGGTCCAGGGCGATGCGAGCGCATCGAATCCTTCCATGAGGCACTTGCCGGAGAGGAACGCCGTGACGAGGTTGTCGCCGAGGGTGTTCCTGAATATTCCTGGCCAATCCGAATTTTCAATCTCGCTTACGCACAGTAGCTTTTTCATGTTGTCGAAGAATCCGAACCGCCTTCCTTTGCGCCCGATGAATACGAGCAGGCCGAAAACGACGACAATGAAAATCCAGCCTTGAACGGTCATGGGCGTTTCTTCGGGGATGAACGGCTTGATTTCTAGGGATGTTCCTTTTTGTTGGGCGATTTCGTTTGAAATGGCGTAGGCGAGGGCGAGTATCCCTTCGCCGTATTTGTCCTTGCGGAATGCGGGTACGAGCAGTTCCTGCTGCAGACGCTCGGCGCGTACTTTCGTCAGCAGTGGTTCTGCCCCTGTGCCGATTTCTACGGCCCTGCTCCGCTGTTTCAGTGCCGACAGGATTAGTATTGCGTTGCCGGAAGTCCCGCCGATTTCCCATTTTTCGGCAGTGCGGGAAGCGTAGGTATGGATGTTCACGCTTTCGATGTCATCGACCAGTGCCGCGGCAATGGAAACTCCCGTCTTGCGGAAAAGCTCGTTGGCGAGTTCGTTGAAGTAGTCTATCTGCTGGGCGCTCATCAGCCTGTCTTCGTCATAGACAAGGCTGTTTGGGGGCTTGTCCGGCAACTGGAACGCAAAGGCGTCGATAGAAACCGCGATGACGAAGGAAATGAGCCCGGAAAATTTCATGGATTGCTATTTGCAGTAGGTCTTCAGCTGCTTCTGCAGGCTGGAAAAATCCATTTTCTGGACGGCCTTGATTGTCGCGTCCAGTTCGTTCTTGCCGACGCCCTTGATTTCGTTGTGGAAAGAAACTTTTTCTCCCTTGGCGTCTACGGCGATGTCGTAGGACTTGAGCGTGCTGCCTCCGACATCGAGCGTGTTGCGTTCGAGGGCCGAGAAGCTCACGGAAAGTTTCGGGGCGGTCTTGGCGCTTGTGGTAAAGATGGATTTCTTGTTCAGGGAACTTTCCAGCGCGCTGCAAAGGTTGGCTATCTGGTTGCATTCCATCTGGACTTCGCAGCGTTCGAGTTTCACTTTGTAAGTAATCTCGATGCCCTGGTCCAGGCCGGAAGCCTTCATGATTCCCGCCGGCAGGTTGGGCAAGACGGTTAACGAGTATGGTCCGCTTTCGAAGTTTACCTTGCGTAGCAGGAATGTGGCGTTGCCGTTTTCGCCGGTACGCTTTTCCGAAAGGACCTGGCGTCCCTGGCGCACGGTCAGCGGAAATCCGGGGAGGAGTCCCTGTTCGTCGCTTACGGTGACGCTCCATTCGGGCATTTCGGACTTGGTCAGCACGAATGTTTCGGCAGGGCCGCGAAGCTTGATTCCCGAGAGCTTGCCGAGGAGGATGGTTTCGACTTCCGGAAGGTTGTGTACGAGCCTGTGCGAATCGTTCAGCGGGTAGATCTTGCTCAGCTGCCATAGCAGGCGTTCGTGTTCCGGCAACATGTCCTGCGCGGATTGCAGGTTGTTGGCGGCCTGGCCGTAAAGGCGTTTCTTGATGGCGTCGCGGGCGCCGGCTTCCAGTTTCTGGACATCGGCCTTGATGCGGTTCATCCGGAACTGGATGTCGGCGGTAAATTCGTCGATATCGAGCGAAGCTTTGGCCATGAAGCCTTTCTCGGCCTTGAGCGTTTCGAGCGTGACACCTTTCAGCTTGATGTTGCTCTTGACGCTGTTGCTCGAGAAGAACGTCTCGTCCAGCTTGCTCTGGCCGTTCTTGCCGGACTCCTTCTTGACCATCGTCTGCTTGGAGTCCACCTGCGATACTATTTGCTTGGCGATACCCGCCATAGCCGCGTTGTTCGCGTCTTCTTGCGAGACGGCGGACGACGCGGTATACGTAATGACCCTGCCGGCGAATGCGGGCAGTGCCATTACGAATGCAAGTAGTATCGCGGCGCGTTTCATTAGAGAATTTCCATTAAGATGAGTTTCTTCGTGATGTTGATTTTCTTCGTTTCGGCATGCGTCTTGAGCAGGCTGCGAATCTGGCTATAGACTTCTTGGGAATCGGCAAACCGTGCGGGGTCGGCGTGGATGGTGACGTCGATGGTCTTGGAGGTCATCACGTTCACGGTAATGGCGTTGAAGGTACGCTTCATTGCCTTGATGAGGGCTTCCTGGAGTTCTTCGACCTGGGCGTCCGAGAAGTCCTTGTTCAGGTTCATCACGACCTTGTACTGCAGGCCCTTGGCGATGTCCGCTTTCCAGTAGCTGAGGATTTTCTTTTCGAGGTTGGGCATGGCCTTGCGTGCGGCCGACTGGGCGTTGGCGCGCAGGTTGGTCTCGTTCGTGTGCCCGTTGTTCTTGACTTCGGCGGTCTGGCTGCCGAGCAGGCGGGCAGTGGAGGTCTCATAGGCGCTTATTTCGACAACGACGTTGTCCGCCTGCGAGGAGCCGGAGAACTTGATGTAGATGTCGGCGCCGAGCGCGAGGCTGGCGAGGTACGACATGTCGTCTTCGGTATTGGCGATGTCGTTCTGCATCCTGATGAGGTCGTCGAGCTGGGCCTGGCCTTCCATCGACTTCACCTCGAAGTTCTTCTTGGTGAGGTAGCCGTTGATGGCTTCCATCATGGCGTGGGACATTGGATTATTGGTCTTGTTGGCGGGCATGACCATGATGGTGGGGGTAGATACGGTTTCCGATGTGGCGTTCTGGCCGGGCAGTTGCGATTTGCGGTCAAGATCCCCTTTGCGGACGTCGCGCTGGTTGACATGCGGCGTTCCCGTTTCTTCGTCCATCTCGGAATACGCCTTATGGGCCTTGTTCTTGGTCAAGGTCGGGTCCGGGGCGTATTTCGGACTAGATGAACAGGCTGTCCCCATGAGAAGGGCTACAGCTATGAGAGGTAAAGTAAATTTCATATTCAGTGTAAAGTTATTTTAATCTTACGGCAAAGTCAAGCGAAAAATGCGATAAAATGCATGTTCCAATCTAAAATGTGTTTTTTTTTATTTATAGTGCATTTTTTTGAAAAGGCTATATATCTTTCAAGTAGGTAAATACCAAAACGATGGTTGAAAAAGAACTGGAGCATTAAGTTGTATGAGTGAAAAGTGGATTTGGCTGCCCGATTGGGCTTCTGATTTAGCTTTGTGGGAAGACGACCTGACCGACGTCGATTCTTCCGCTCGTCATACTTTTGTCCCGTACGAAAAAATGGTGCCGAATCTGGGGGACCTGTATAAGCTCCCGGGACTGTCGGCGGCAAGTACCGTCGTGGGCTGGGGCATGGGTGCCCTGGCGTTGCTGAAGAATGCCTCTGGCCGCAAGCCCGGACAGAAGTGGATTCTCCTTTCGCCGTTTGCCGACTTCTGCGACGATGACGGTGACTGGACCGAACAGAACCTGACGTTCATGGCGCGCCAGATGCGCTCGACGATAGAACCGGCGCTCAAGTCGTTCATGGAACAGTTCAGCGACGAATTCGGGGAATGGCAAGACGACTGGTTCCGCGCCGCCAAGAAGATGGATCCGGCGCTCCTTGCCGAAGGTATTACCTATCTAGCTACAAATAAAGTAACTGAACCGTTGGCCAATGGCGAAGACATCCAGGTCTACTATGGCCGCATGGACCAGGCTATTCCGCCTTTGCAGACTCTAAAGCTCAAGGAGTTCCTGCCCGGGGCCACCTTCAAGGAACGCCCCAAGGCCGGCCACTGGCCGCCGATGCTGTTACTGTAGTGTCCTGAATTTTTTCCAGAGCAGGATTATTGCCAAGAGGTAAATGGCGAAGAACCAGAGGAGGATGGTTTCGACCGTGTCTCCGATATGCTGGTATACCGTATCGCGCGTCTTGAGCTGCATCTTGCGCACGACGACGCGGTCGGTGAAGATTTCCGTCTTGTCGGATATGTGGCCGTACTGGTCGATGAAAGCGGTAATGCCGCTGTTGGCGAGTCTTGCGGTGGGCATGCCGTTTTCGATGGCGCGGTAGCGGACCAGGTTCAGGTGCTGGTAGGGGGCGGTACTGCGCCCGAACCAGCCGTCGTTCGTGATGTTTACCATCAGGCGGGAGCCTTTGTTGATGGCCTCGCGCACGAGGTCGCCGAAAATGGCATCGTAGCAGATGAACGGCGTCCACTTGAACGGACCGTAAACGGGGGTCTCCTTGCCGGGCACGAAGTCGCCTTCGCCCAGGTCCACGTAGTTCAAGATGGGGAAGATGTCGTCGAACGGGATGCGTTCGCTGAACGGGACGAGGTGCTTCTTGATGTAGCGCTTGAAATGGTCGGGATCGTCGGGGGTGAACAGGAACGAGGCGTTGTAGATGTCGAAACGGCGCAGGCTTCCCGCCGGGTTCCTCTTGTAGTCGAGCGCCCCGGTCATGACGCTGGCCTGGTGCCTGGTGGCCAGTCCGTGCAGCTGGCGGATTGTTTTGGGCTGGCGGCGGATGTGGTCGGGGATAGCAGTCTCCGCCAGGATGATGATGTCCGTGTTCTCGGGGACGCTGTCATTCACCATTCCGAACGTCTTGGTGATAATCCTGTCGTAGCGTTCCTTGCTCCATTTTTCGCCCTGCTGGATGCTGGGCTGAATAAGCGCAATCTGTGGGGCCTCCTGGGAATCGCTGCCATAGAACGGCTGCGCGTCTGCCCTGGAAAGTACGATGTTGCCGTGGACGAGCAGGACTAGGAGGATGACCAGCGGAGTCAGTACGGGCCATTTGGCGCGTATGCCCGGCCGCTCGATTCCCTTGGCGACAATCATGTTCGATGCGATAATCAGGAATGTGTAGCCGAAAATGCCGATGACGGAAAGCATCTGCAGCACTTCGAGGTTACTGCCGAAAGTGTATCCCAGGTGGCTCCACGGAAAAGCGAAATCCCCGCGGGTTCGCGTCATTTCGAGCCCGGCAAAGAACAGGGGGTAGAGAATGAGCAGCCACCTGTGCCCTCCAATCTTGATTTCGCGGACCACGGTGTAAATGAATGCCGCAAAAACAGCGTAGGCGCTGAAGAACGCGATAAGCAGGAGGACGCCGAAACAGATGAGTCCGGAGGGTGCCGTCTCGACGTTCATCACGTTGTAGATCCAGTAGTAGTTGATGGTGTTGTAGACCATGCCCGACCAGAACGTCGCGAAAATCGCCTCGCTGCGGCTATAGCGGTTCAGGACGATAAACCAGGGGACGAGAATCAGCAGTGTGGCCGGGCCGAGAGGGAATGGCGGGAAGGCGAACCCGAAAAGAGTCCAGGCGATGGTGCTCAGCAGGAGCGCCCTGCGCGACGTGGCGCTGCGGACATGCCTGGCGTTCCAGATGGCGAAGAGGACCAGCCAGTAAATGAATACGGGAATGCTCGTGAGCGCTATTTGGACAAGCCCGGCATGGCTTTGGCTCAGGTAGTCAATGGCGAGGAACAGGAACTGCAAGATGCTGTAGGTGTACAGGGAACGCCTGAAGTTTTGGCGGATAGAGCGCGCGATGAAGAAGGGGACGAATGCGGCCAGCGGGAGGTACTGGTAATTCAGTATGTACAGGCCGGGTTCGTCGGGACGCAGGGCGAACGCGATAACCTCGGCAACCAGGATTGTCGCAAAACAAATCCAGTAAATCTTCGGGAGCGCTTTAAGTTGCATTATAATTTTAAACAGAAAATCTCTCATTCCACATCCCACATTAATTAAAGTCCGCTCTTGTTTTGCGGGTTGAAAATCAGTACGAATTCGCCCTTGGGCGGATGCGCCTTGAAATGGGCGGCGATTTCGGCCGGCGTCCCTACGAGGTGTTCTTCGAATTTCTTGGTCAGTTCCCGCATGACGGCAATTTTCGTCTCGCCGAAAACCTGGCCAATCTCGTCGACGAACTTGTCGATGTTGTGCGGGCTGGCGTAAAAAATCTGCGTGGCTTCTTCGTCTTTCAGCTTTTCGAGCAGGTGGATGCGCTGGGCGCTCTTCTTGGGCGAAAAATACTGGAAGGTGAAGTGGTCGGTCGGCATCCCGGAACTGACGAGGGCGGTAATCATGGCGCAGCAGCCGGGAACGGCGCGGACATCGATTCCTTCGCGTACGCATTCACGGACCAGGTTGAAAGCGGGGTCGGCGATTCCGGGCGTGCCTGCGTCGCTGATGAGCGCGATGTCCCCTTCGTTTTTCAGGAACTCCACATACTTGGGCGTCACCTTTTCCTTGTTGAAGTCGTGGTATGCTTCCATGGGTGTCGTAATCCCGTAGGCGTCGAAAAGGATTCGGCTATGGCGGGTGTCCTCGGCCAGCACGAGCGGGACTTCCTTGAGGATGCGGACAGCACGGTAGGTGATGTCTTCCATGTTGCCGATAGGGGTTGCGACTATGTATAGTGTATGCATTTTGGCGGGTTCTTGGAACTGGGTGTTAAACGCTTGTCAGTAATCCTGCGCGGAGTTGAGGTCGGCGGCGCGTCCCAGGCCTGTCTCGAACCGGATGCGTTCCATGAGCTTGCGGTGCATCTCTTGCGAGGCTTCGTTTACGAGGTCGGCGCGCATCTTGCCGTACCAGAAGGCGTCGACGTGTTCGCTTTCTTCGAAGGTGGCCTTGAACGTGAGGGTCCCGTTGCAGAAAATGCGGACGTCCATGCTGTAGTGCCAGGTCTCCTTTACGGGAAGTGCCGGCCAGAAGGGGACAAATGCCGCCCCAATGTTCCAGGAGTCCGGCGATTCGTCCTGGATGGCGCTTGCCTGGATGCTGGCGACTCCGCGGCAGGTCTCCATCGGGTAGCTCGTCGTGTCGACGGCAAACGAGTAGGCTCTCTGTAGGTTCACATCCAGGGGAACCGTGTTGCCGGCGTAGGTAATGGTGATGGGTTCGAAGAACGGGATGGTCTTCGGGAATTCTTGCAGGTCGTATTTCGCAAGGTTCATGGAGCACCCGGCGAAGAACAGAATTCCCCCAAGAAGTCCAAGTAAACCAATGTGTGTACGATAACTCATTGTTTTAAAGATAGTTATTAGTTAGTTATTACTATCTTATTCACGATGACTTTGCCCGCTTATTTTCTCAGTGACGCCCATTTGGGCATTGACCCTCCGGGCTGCGTGCCCGACAGGGAAACGAAGCTTGTCCGCCTTCTGGAATCCTGGAAGGGCAAGGCCAGCCATGTGGTCATTGTGGGCGATTTGTTCGAATTCTGGTACGAGTACCGCTATTACGTTTCTTCTGGACACATGCAGCTGTTCCGCGCCTTGGCTGAACTGGTGTCTTCGGGCGTGCAGGTGCATCTGCTCAAGGGAAATCACGACTTTGCCTACGGACCTTTTTTCCCGGAGCAGCTCGGGGTGCGGGTCCATAGGGAGCTGGTCCTTGAATTGCAGGGCAAGCGCGTGTATTTCAGGCATGGCGACGGAGTCCCGAAATCGGATTGCGGCTACCGTTTCTTGCGTCGCGTGCTCGATTTGCCGCTGAACCGTTGGCTGTTCCGCCAGATCCATCCGGACATTGGCATGGGGATCGCCCGCTTTGTCGGCCGCAACAGCCGCAAGTACGGCGAATGTCATCCCGTCAAGCTCGAGGAATACCTTGCTTGGGCCAACCGTGCCCTGAAAGCGAAAAACTGTGACATCTGCGTCCACGGGCATCACCATATTGGCGGTGTATGGAACGTGGAAAACGGGGTGGTGGCCTCGCCGGGCGAGTGGATAAAAAATCCCGCCGTTCTCCGGATGGAAAACGGCGGAATCGAATTGCTTAATATCTAAAGATTACTGAACGTCGGCACCGGCGCGCTTTTCGGTCGCCTGCATCATCTTCTTGCTGGAGTTTTCGCCCCAGATAGCGCTGACGAGGTCGAGGCCGGCGAACTTCTGCCAGTAGTTTTCTACCCAGCACCAGTGGTGTTCCTTGCCCTTTTCGTCGGTAACCTTCCAGTTCTTGTGAACGGAGAAGGAAAATTCCTGCGGTTGCGGCTTGTTGTAGGCATCGCCGGTTTCCTCGGGTTCGATGACAATGGTCCAGACCTTGCCTTCGGTGCGGTTGTAGATGAAGACGTTAAACACGATCAGTACGACCGCCACTCCGATGCTCCACTTGTAGTTCTTCTTGGAAAGGAGAAAAATCAAGAGGAGGACGAGCAGGATGGAAAGTGCTGCAAAGTTGTAGTGGGTAGGGTAGAAAACTTTGAAAACTTCAATCATCTTTAGCCTTTAGTTTATTTAGACTTCTTTGTGGCCTTCTGCTCGGCGACGAGCTGGGCTACACTAAAGGTAATAACTTTTCCGTCGATTTTGCAAGCGGTGCGGAAACTCTTCTTCGGAAGTGCTATCCCGTGGGAGGAAAGCGTGCCCATGAAGGAGGCGTTGGCGTGGCTGGCAATGGTACGGACGTTGATGAACCCCTTCTTGCTGAAGGTCAGCTTGAAGGTCTTCTTGGCGGTGTCGTATTCCGCGATCATCGTGTCGTTCTTGGCGGTTTCGACGGCAGTGCAGCTGCGCTTGTCGAAAATGATGGTACCGCGGCTATCGATGGACAGCATCGGGATGCCTGCGGAGTTACGGCAGGCGATGAGTTCCCACGACCCTTTCTTCTTGGCGGGAGCCTTGCCCGTGAAGACGTACCTGCCGCCTTCCTTGGTCATGGTGTAGGCTCCGGTAGCGACCTTGAAACCTACGGCGTTCATGGCACCCTTGAAGTACAGAAGGTAGCCGGTACCGTTGGGCATGAACCTGAAAGACGTCGTTTTGATGGTCTTGCAGGGCGTCACGGCGATGCGCTTGCCTTCCTTGTCGATTTCGATATCCGCGAACGGATTCTTGTCGAGCTTCAATTCTTTGGCAACTTCCTCGTTGAAGCGGATGAAGCCGCGGATGTCCATCTTGATTGTGAATTTTTCCATATACACCTCGGATTATTTGTTTGTTTGATGTTTTGGAAATAAAGTAACAAATAAAAAAACAAATTGCAACTTTGTAAGAAAAAAAATGTTTACAGCATCACAACGCCCAACTCTCTTGTTTGAATCTCTATTTTACACATAAATTAACTACCTTATCTTGTCTAGGGCTTGATTTTATTGGGTTTGCGCTTGGAGGACTATTTTTTCTAGGCTTTCCCGGAGGGTCGAATTGTAACGATTTCGTTTCCAAATGTGCGGAAATTTTACCTCTGCGTTGTGATTTCGGTCACGGGAGCGGAGGCTGTCAAAGAGCAGAAAAACCCCTTTCGGATGGTGGTTTATGGAGCTTTCGGGGATCTTTTCCTTGGCCCGGACGAGGAATTTGGGGTACAAAATCCGGTATTTTTCGGAAATGGCGTCGGCAATGCTCAGAAACGGGTCGATAAGGACCAGGGACTGGTTTTCGCCGTACTGTTCCGCGGCCAGAATGGCGCCTGTCCCGCGTCCTGCGAGGAATTTGGGCTTGTTGCCGTTGAGTTGCCCTGCGCATTCGGCAATCTGGCGGGCGTCCGGTATAAAGTTGTCTGTGGAGGGGGTCCCCTTGTTGTTGCCGCTACCGCGTAAATTGAACGAGACGAGGTCCAGGCCGGGCAGGCCCTGGACTTCGGCGAGGAACTGCGCCGCGTCCTCGTTGGCGTCGGGGTAGTAAAGCAGTACGGGGTCTTCGGCGTTGCCGATGGCCCAGCCTTCCAGGGTGATGCCGTCTTCGAGGGTGCAGGAAAGCGGTTTGGCCTTGCCCTGGATGGCGTCTTGGGCCTCTTTATGGGTAATGGCTCGCGGGTAGGCGTTTTGCCTTTCGGTCAGGGCGAGGTAGAAAACCATGCTCACATAGATGACAAGCAACCCGCCGACAAGGCGCAAAATACGAAAACCGAGATTCTTTACGGATTGCCTAACCTTCATAACCGCCCCCAATATAGAAAATGGAATGGCCAGTTTTTTGTAAAAAAAAGGACTTCCGGTGGAGTACAACCGGAAGTCCAAGGGATGGGATTGGGTGTTCCCTAAAGTTAGACAAAAAAAACGCGAAAGGGTACATTTTTTTTGCTGTTCTTCGTTAAAGTGTTCTCCCGATGTTCCCAAATTCCGCTAAAAATCACACTTACAAAGATTTACCTTAATTTTTCCTTGTTTGGGGGTTGTTCCCAAAAAAAGAAAGAATTATTTTTAAATGCGATGAACGTATACGCATATTACAACTACAGAAAATACCTGCAGGACTATTACGACTACCGTAAGTCTGTCCAACGCTATTTTTCCTACAGGTCCTTTGCGAAGAAGGCGGGGTACTCCTCGTCGGGTTTTTACCTTGACTTGATACGCGGGCGCAAGTCGCTCACTCCGCAGATGTTGCCCAAGTTCATAGCGGCGCTCGGCCTCAATGAACGTGAAGGACGCTACTTCACCTTGATGGTGGACTTTACGCATGCGACCACGGCTGCTTCCAAGCAGCAGATCTTTGACCAAATGTCGGCCCTCCTGCCGAGAACCATCAAGACTATCACCAAGAACCAGCAGGAATACTACAGCAAGTGGTATTACGTGGTGGTGCGCGAAGCTCTGGCCGTCTTGAACATCAATGACAAGAATATCCAGGAACTGGCTTTGTTCCTGAATCCGAAGATAACGCTCCCGCAGGCAAAGCAGGCTATCCAGCTGTTGCTCAGCCTTGGCCTGATCGAACTCGCCGAAGACGGTTTCTACCGCTCGGTGAACAAGGCCATTACGAACGGAAACGAGATTGCTCCGCTGTTTGTCCACCAGTTCCAGAAGCAGATGATGGACTTGGGCAAGGGGGCGCTGGACCACTACAGCACCGAACGCAGGAATGTTTCCTGCATGACGATGAGCGTTTCGGCACAGGGGTTGGAACGTATTATCAGCAAGATAGACCTTTTCCGCAAGGAAATCGTGGATATCGTCCGTTCTGACGAAGGCGAGTCCATGGTCTGCGAGATGAACATCCAGTTCTTCCCGCTGAGCAAGGAAAAGACCAGCTTGCCGGTGGATATGGATAAGGAGGACGACCGATGAATAAGATTTCTAAGGTTCTGGGCGTACCGGCTGTCTTGGCCGTGGCAATCCTTTCCGCTTGCTCCGATTCTTCCGATAACTTTGCCGGTACCGTTACCGATACCGGGAACACGATTGCACTTGCCCGCGAGGTTTCGGGCACTGTCGCCCTTTCCGACGGTAGGTTTGCCTCGGGCGCTACGGTCCGCATGGCCGCTATAGTCGAAGAAGGCGATACCGTACAGGAACCCCAGTTTGTCGAAACCGTGACGGACTCCAAGGGACAGTTCGCTTTCGATAGCGCCCTCGCCGACACGTTCCAGCTTGCCGTCATCGATACCGGCCGTCAGGAAATTTCCTACTTGCCGAAGACGACTGCCGGCTCCGAAAAGATCGAGAAGATCAATCTCGAGAAGGCCGCCGTGTTTACGGGAGTCCTGTACTACGAAGAATCCAGTGAACTGCCGGTGTCGGTTGGCTCCCATTTCAAGGTCCTCATGCCCGGTACTCCGTTCTCCAAGAGCGTCTTTGTGGCGGATTCCTTCTTCATGCTGATTCCTGCCGGAACGTGGGAATTCACGTTCTGCCCGGGCGACCCGCAGATTATCGCGAAGCTCCAGGAGACTGGCGTCGAGGATTCCCTGATTTTCCGTAGCTGGAAGATGAATTCCGCTGTCAAGTCGGGAGATACCTTGGTGGCCGGTCCGTTTATCTGGAGCCCCTATGTCAAGGCGGATTCCCTGATCAAGGAAAAACAGCGCGAAGACGAGAAGGGACGTATTTCTGGCAGGGTCTATTGCAAGTCCGGCAAGGAATGCCAGGGCGTCGAGGTCCAGCTGATTACGGACCTGTACGGATTTGGCTTTGTCCAAGGCGACGAGACGGGCTTTGTGGCCCAGACGGTTACGGACAGCATGGGCTACTGGAATCTGCCGGTTCCGGAAGAAGTGCCTTTCGACAGTTTCCGCGTCGAGTTCCGCCGTTTGAACAAGGATTCTACCGTTTCCGAGGCGGGTCTCAGCCGCTACGTGAAGGCTTCCGAGGTCATGAAGGTCAAGGACACCCTCAATATCGGCAAGACCACTCTCGCCAGGCCTTCGGGCTTGCTTAGCGGTGTTACCCTGGTCATCGATAAGCGCGATACGAACCAGTCCAACAACTGTGGTGCGAACAGCGTTGTCATCGGTATCAAGGGTACGGCCCACTTTATCCGTGGCCTGACCTGCAATATGCTCGAAATGGAAGAATTGCCGCACGGGACACAGGACATCGTGCTCTATTCTGGCGATACAAAGGTGATTTCGATGCTCCAGGAGGCTGAAACGGACTTGGATGACTACGTGACGATAACCCACGTGCAGCTGCCTGAAGATGAGTCCCTGGACCAGCAGTGGATGACCTATACACCCCCTACAGTGCCGAATTCTTCAAAATAATTCGGGGTTACCCCTTGCACAATTTTGATAGTTTTTCTAAAATTGTGCCCACACTGAGCTATGGTGTAACGGTAGCACAACAGATTCTGACTCTGTTTGTCTAGGTTCGAATCCTGGTAGCTCAACGAAAATCCCCTGTCTATCGGCAGGGGATTTCTAGTTTTGACGGAAAAAAGTGCGATTATGGAATTCTTTGACTATTTCTCCAAGTTGTTCGGCGAACGCTGGCCGGCTTTGCTCGAATCGCTGAAGGGCGATGGCTGCGCGACGGAACTCCGGTTTGGCGAAGTCCAGGAACCCTATTTTCTGGACGAGGCGTCGGTTTTTGCGGCGGAGTCCCTCGGGGTGAGTCCGGGGGATCGCGTGCTCGACATGTGTGCCGCGCCTGGCGGAAAGACCCTGGTGATCGCGTCCAAGCTGAAGGGTGAGGGGTCTCTGCAGAGCAATGACCGTTCCCCGGACCGGAGGCTCCGCTTGCAGCACGTTATCGAGAATTCCCTGCCGGAGCGGTGGCGTTCCGTTATCAACGTGACGGGCTACGACGGCATGAAATTCGGGCTGCACCGCAAGGAGAGCTTCGACAAGATATTGCTGGACGCTCCGTGCTCTTCGGACAGGCACGTGCTGAATTCTCCGTCGCATCTGGAAGTGTGGTCGGCGAAGCGCGTAAAGCGCCTCTCGGTGGAACAGGGCGCGCTCCTGGCGTCTGCGGCAGATGCGCTTGTCCCTGGAGGCACTCTTGTATACAGCACGTGCGCCCTCTCGCCGTTAGAAAACGACGATGTCGTGAAGAAAATCCTCAAGAAACGCCCCGCGATGCGTCTTGACGAAATCACGGAGATTCCCGAGGGCGCCGACCGTACCGAATGCGGCGTACATATCTTGCCGGACCGTGCGGCAGGGCGGGGTCCGATATTCTGCGCCCGTCTCAAGAAATCTGCCGAATAGCTGAATTTTCGCCGCCTTTCCTGGACTGCAGGATGGCGCTTTCTGCTAACCCTATCGGCATTTTTTATATATCTTTATAGTATGTCTATGCGAATTTTTCCCTTATTCTTCTCTGTAGTTGTTGCGGGAGTCTGGGCTCAAGACGAGTGGGGCGATGCCCCGGAAACGGTTCCCCAGCAGACTGAACAGGTTCAGTCGGAGCCCGCCCAGGACTCTGCCCAGGTGGCTACTCCGGAATCCAGCTCTTCTGCCGAAGCGGTTGTCGCGGCCAGTTCGTCCAGTTCCGCGCCCAAGTCCCGGGAAGTCCCCGTGCGTTACTGGGTCGAAGGGGACTCCGTGGAACTGGAAGCGATTTTTGTGAAAATCGAGAAGGATACGGTGTACCTGAAGGCTCCGAACGAAGCCGAACAGAAACTGTTCGAAAAGCTCCAGGAAAAGGCGAATAATGCACTGCAGGCCAGTAACGGCCAGGAAGTCGAAGAAGAGGAAGACGAAGAAGAAGTCGAAATCAAGAAGGATACTGCCGAAATCATCATGACCGATGCCGTGAAGGAATCCATGGCCGGTGAAAGCGATTCCGCCAGGGCAGCCCGTGAAGCGGCCGAACAGCTGGCGGAGGACGCTGCCGATGACTTCGAGACGGCCCTTGAAAAAGAAGATGTCCGCTTGAAGCATGCCGAAATCGCGAAGGTCGAAGAAGAAATCCGTCAGCGTGAAATCCAGGATAGTATCGAGGCGGCGAACGCGAATCCGTTTATCAAGATCTACCGACTGAATCTGAAAAGGCTGTTCAATCTCGAAGACAACGTGATGATCGACCTTTCGCTGTCTAACTACGTCGTTCCGGTGATTGTCAAGGAAGAAAAGAAGATGGATTTGTATCCTCCCGGAAAGGCCAACCTGCTCGTTGTTTCGAATCCGGCGGCATGTTCCCTCTTTGTCAATGGAGTTCCGCTGAAACAGCTCGCCCCGGATACCATCAAGAATATCCGCCCGGGCAAGTACACCATTGCGGTGATGCAGGTCTTGAAGGACGTTGAATGGTGGGGTTCTGCCGTAGTGAAAATCAATGCGGACAGTCTCAACAAGGTCGAAATCCCGGTACAGCGTCCGTCTACGAGACTTACGCTCAATACGGACCCGGAAGCCGTAGAAGTGTTTATCGACGAGCAGCCTACCGAGAATATTTTCCCGCACTACATGACGGACGTGGTCGTCGATAACATCAAGCCGAAACCGAGCGTGAACCTGTATTTCCGCAAGGTCGGTTACCGCGATACGACTATTACGACAGAAATCAAGGCGTACATGCCGAATATTGTCAACGTCGAGATGACCCCGGTTCTGGATGACCTTGAATTCATCGAACAGCAGAACGCCTTCAACAAGGAACGTAGCCAGCGGCGTATAGGTAGAGGGCTTCTGTGGGGCTCTATAGTGCCTTTCGTGGCCGGCGGTGTCATGTGGTTCCTTGCCGAACGCAACTGGAGCGATGCTGCCGACAAGAAAAAGGCTTACGAAAAGAGTGCCTTTGCTAGCGAAGATACCAAAAAGATGGTTCGGGACAATCACGACCTGAACAAGAAAGGCGATGTCAAGGGAATTGTTGCGGCGGGCCTAGGCGCACTGGGCGTGGGCCTCCTTACTGCCGGCATTATATTGGCGTTTTAAAAATATTGAGGTTATGATATGATTGGTTGCAGAATTAGTCTTGTAAGGGGCGTGCTGTACACTCCGTTGTTTGTCGCGCTTCTTTGTTCTTGCGGAGACGATTCCTCGTCGGGCTTCGATGCCGAAACCGAGGCGTATTGCCGCGTCAAGCATACTTCGTCGACTGCGGAGCTGAACATGCTTGCTCCGGATGAAATCAAGGCGAAAATCAAGGTGGATTACGACGGGGAAAAAGTTTATGCGACGTTGACCGAAACTTTTTATAAGAATTATAAGCTGGATGTAGATTCCATTTGTGATAATGCCGCCGAAAGGGATTACGACTACGAGCCGGGATCGTTCTCGTGCGACAAGACGGGATTGACTTATACATTGGTGTCGGATGCCAAGGGCGCTTCGAACGTTATGGATGCCATCTTGGAAGACTTGAACGAACAGTGCGAGAAATTCAACAAATACCAGAACATGAAGGGATATCCGGCATTCGGGGCGAAATCGTCTTCTTCCGGAAAATCGTCTTCTGGAATGTCGTCTTCTTCGGCGAAATCTTCGTCTTCGGTGAAAATTTCGTCTTCTAAGTTTACGGATTCGCGCGATGGCAACGTGTACCGCGTTGTGCAGGTGGGCGCCCAGGTATGGATGCTCGACAATCTAGCCTTTGTGGGCAATAAGGATTATCCCCTGGCCGGAGAAACGTTCTGCAAGGACGACTGCGATGGACTGCAGGGTGTCTTGTACACGTATGCCGCGGCGATGAACAATGACAAGTGTGCAAACCAACGGTGCAACTCGAGGGACTCGCTTGTCCAGGGCGCCTGTCCTGAGGGCTGGGCCCTGCCGACAACCCGTGAATGGAACTACCTGAAAGAACACCTGAAGGACACCTCGGCCTTTTTCGCGAACCCGACTGGAGAATGGGGGCGTGACTGGAAAGACGATGACATCAGCCGTTTCTGGACGTCTACGGAGGCGAATGCCGACGGTGCATACGAGTTTTATTACAACTATGTCATCAGTAACCAGCCGTACAGCAAGTCGATGGGATATGGAGTCCGCTGTGTTTTGCTGGAAAGCGTGATTGAGAGTGCTACAGTAAAGTCGAGTTCTTCTGTGGCGTCGAGTTCTTCCGTGACGGCGAGTTCGTCTTCCGAAATATCGTCCTCGTCGTATTCTTCGTCGTCAATGCGGTCTTCGTCTTCTGTCGAATCGTCGTCATCCATGATGCCGAGTTCTTCGTCAGAGGAAATGTATTCGGTGGAGGGCATAAAGGATTTGCCCGTGACAAAGATTATCGAGAACGGCGACAACAATGCCGTTACCGACAAGCGTGACGGCAAGGCGTATCGCGTGGTTCAGATAGGGGACCATGTATGGATGCTCGACAACCTCGGTTTTGTCGGCAATGAGGAATACCCGTTGGCCGTTGAAGCGTTCTGCAAGAATGGTTGCGACAGCTTGCAGGGCGCCCTGTACAGCTATGCTGCGGCAATGAACGATGCCGTCTGTGCGGATCATATCTGCAATCCGAACGATTTGATTGTCCAGGGAGCCTGCCCGGAAGGATGGGGCTTGCCGAGGGGGCGTGACTGGAGCAACCTGAAAAACACCATAGAAGGGGTCTCGGCATTTTTCCCGAATCCGACGGGTGAGTGGATGGGATTCTGGAGTTACGATGCAATCAGCCGTTTCTGGACGTCGACAGAGCAAAATGCCAAAGGCGCTTACGAGTATTATTACAGGTATCAGTCCATCGAAAGTCAGACTTACGCCAAGTCGTCGGGATATGGCGTCCGCTGCGTTGCCTTGAAGGACGTGACCCCGGATACTGTCGTGGGAAAGGGCTCTTCCGTGGAATCGAGCACTTCTGTTGAATCAAGTTCCTCTTTTATGGAACCGGTCTCGTCTCCTGCAACGCCCTAAAAAAAAGAGTTTTTTTCCGTAAAAACGCCTGCTTTCTGTGTTTTTCCGCATAGGGAGCTTTTTTGTTGTTGCGAAAACGGGCCTGACGATGTAAATTGAAGGTATGCGTAAGATTTTACTTTCTTTGCTGGTCCTCTGTTTGTCGGCCATGGCTCAGGAAAAGCCTGTGCAGAACGAATCGTCAAAAAAGAGTGGCGGACTTTTGGAAACCCTTTATCCTGTTTCTCCGGACGAGGCTATTGCGAAGAGGAGGATATTTGGCGGAGCTACGCTTTCGCTGATTCAGGGGACTACGGATGGGGATGCCCTCAATATCCTCATCGGCGATATATACGAGGGAGAGGGTTACACTTTTACCGCGGAGATTTTTGGTGGTTACTTTATACGGGATGCCATGGCCCTGGGTATGCACACCGGTTATTCCCGGACCTGGTTCGACATAGAGTTTTCGTTGTTGGAAGACTTGATGGACCATTCGGAACACCGCAAGTACGTGAGTAACGGCTTTTTTGTTCGCCCGTTCCTCAAGAACTATCTGAAGGTGTTCGATACGCGGACCATATATTTCTTTAACGAGACGTCCATCGGGGTAGAGTATTCCTACGGCATTTCGCAGTCGGACGATGGCGAAGATATGGACAAGACCCGGAACCGGAAATGGTCTATCGATGTGGGCCTCAATCCCGGTCTGTGCATCATGGTGCTGAACCGCTTTGCGTTTGAAACATCGGTCGGCCTGCTCGGCTTAAGTACGAGTATCATGGAAGTGGAAGAGAATGGCGAAACCCATAGTGAATTTATGTACAATATCGTGAACTTCACGATAAATCTCTTGGCGTTGGACTTTTCCTTGGTCTACTTTTTCTAGGGGGCAGGTATGAAATATCTGAAGCTTTGTTTCGCCTTGACCATTGCCCTTGCCGCCTGTACGGCTGATTACGATACCTTCGGGGAATCGGATTACAACAGCTTGAACGATATCGTGTTTTCGGAGCAGAGCAGTTCCGTGAGCGTCTATTCGGACGAACACCGTATCAAGGTCTCGTTGAAGGAACCTTCCGGTGACAAGTCGTCATGGGAGTTTGTGACCATAGACTCTGTGAATATGAGTCACCTGGCTTCGCTGTACCTGGTCGAGGACGATGTCGACGAATTCCCGACGGATTCCGCCTCTATAGATTCCCTGGCGCACAAGGTGGCGTATTCCAAAAAGGAACTGGAAGAAGGGGACAGAATCCGTATTCCCGAAGACGGTGTCGTGTACGTGGTCGTCGTTTCTGAAAGCGGCGAACCCAGCATCTGGATGGTGGAATTCTCTTCGCCGGCAGTAAAGCCTTCTTCGAAGAGTTCCAGTTCTTCAAAAACGTCGGGCTCCAGCGAGTCGCCCAAATCGAGTTCCGACAAGGCGACATCCAGTTCGTCCGGAAAGACGGAATCCGCTTCTTCCGAAAAGTCCAGTTCCGGCGAGGGCGGCGAAAAAAGCAGTTCGTCCGGTGGCGAGCTCCCTGTATTGAAATCAATTGAAATAGCGGGGGTTGCCGCTGTTCTGGACAGTGTCGAGGATGGAGATGGGTATACTTACCATTTCCATGTGGATTCGCTCGGTTTCCGTGTGGACCTTACGGACCTGGAGGTGACGGACATGGAACTTTCTGATGGGGCGGAATGCGATATCGAAGTCGGGGAACGCTATGACTTTAGCGGCAACAGGAAGGTGACGGTGAAGTCCGGTGGCTCCGAACGCGTCTATACGGTCAAGGCCGGCTATCAGCTCCCTGGGTCCGACTTCGACAGTTGGAAGGGTGACGACATGATGCCCGATTCGATTTGGGACAATGCGAACACGATCCTTACGACGACGAAAAAGTACTCGTCGGGAGGCGTCGTCGGGATAAGAATGGAAACGAACGAGTTGCTGGGCAAGGTGGCAAGTGGCAGCGCCTATACGGCCGTTTTCAATCCCAACGGAGTCGGTACTCTTTCGATGGCGAGTTCGAATACATGGCCCGATGGTAACGAACTTATTGGCTTCGGGAAGCGGTTCGGTGCCCGTCCTGAATATGTGGAGTTCAGATTTTCGTACGAAGGCAAGGGCGACAGCTGCGACTTGTACATTTTGCTCGAGAACCGCACTGGCGATAATAACGTCTCGCGCAAGGCGGCGGACGTGAATACGCTTGTAGCCTCCACCTGGTATCGCTCGACGACCGGCGACAACACGGGCCGCGACAATCCTGATGTCGTCTATGTTTCGGACAAGGATGCCAATGGCATGCGTACGGTCCGCCTGAAATTCGCTTACGGGGCTCCGCTGGAAGGCTCGCCTATCGAGAATTCCTCTGTTTTCGCCACTTCGCTTCGGTCCAGCCAGAAAACCGCTATCGACAATTCCCTGGTAGAAGGGGACGGCTCGGATGCGGTGACGCATATCCGCGTCGTTATGGCCAGCAGCGCTGCGGGCAACTTCTACGAAGGGGTCAAGGGAGCTCTCTTGGTTGTTGATGACATGCGCCTGATTTACTAGATTTGAGCGCACCACACACCAAGGAAACCGTATGTTGAAAAAAAGCATCGTATTTGCATTGGCGATGGCTGCCTTCAGCCTTGCCCAGGATGAAACCTACGCTCCGGCGCCGTCCGAAGAAACCCAGTACGAGGATGTCTCCGAGTACACATCGGGCGCTCCCGCTCCGGAAACGCCTGTCGTGAATATCAACGAAGTGCCGAGCTCCGACCCGATTTTCTTCGTGTCGTTCCATCCTATCAGCATGTTCTTCTGGTGGGCCCTCTTGGACATCCCGACCATCAACCTGACGATTGAAGGCTGCATCGGCCCCATTTTCGCAATCGTTACCCGCCCGACATTGATGTTCTGGAGTACCGACAGGAATTACGGTAACGGTGGAAAGGAAGAGGTTTCCCTGTTCGACATGGGTGTAACGGAAGGCGTTCGCTACTATTTCAGCGCACATCACCAGGGCCTGTATGTTGAACCGCAGTTCATTTTTGAGCATGTCAGCCTGGATTACACGTATAGCGCTGATCCCGACGACGATGTGAAGGTCTCTGCAAATCTTTTCGGTGGCGGCGCGGTTGTCGGCTACAAGATTGTCAGTGGCCATTTTACGATGTCCAGCGATATAGGTTTTGCCTATACCACGATTTCCCTGAAAGGCGAAAATCGTGAGGACGCAGAGGAGGTTACGTCTGTCGGATCGGGCGTGACGGGTAGTTTCTCGATGGGCTACGCCTTCTAAAATTGCTATATTGGACTCTGAAGAGGAGATTTCTATGCCAGCAATTCACTTGACTGCAGAAAATTTTGATAAGGCGATTGGCTCCGGTCAGTTGGTTTTCGTTGACTTCTGGGCAACTTGGTGCCGTCCGTGCATGATGATGGGCCCGATTATCGACGAACTTGCCGATGAATACGAAGGTAAAGCCATCATTGCCAAGATGGACGTGGATGCCGATGGTGCAAAGGATATTTGTGCCCGTTTTGGTATTACGAACATCCCGAACATGAAGCTTTTCAAGAACGGTGTTGAAGTCGGTAACGTGGTGGGTGCCGTACCCAAGGCGACGGTCAAGGCCGTTATCGACCGCAACCTGTAACCTGTAGCGTCATCTTGAACGGCGCAGCGTAGTTGCGTAGTGAAGAATCCAGACCTGTTTTTGTATGTTGACTAAACGTTTGATAGTCTGTCTTGACGTCCGTGACCGCAAGGTCACGAAGGGCGTCAAGTTCAAGGGCAATATCGATATTGGCGACCCTGTGGAAATGGGGGCTCAGTACAGTGCCGACGGTGTCGACGAATTGGTTTTTTATGACATTACTGCCAGTGCCGAAAACCGCCCCTGCGACATGGAAATGATCCGCCAGATAGCGAAGCGGGTGTTTATTCCGTTTGCGGTAGGTGGTGGAATTCGCAATCTTGACGATATGCACGAGGCCCTGTTGGCCGGTGCCGAGAAGGTGAGCGTGAACAGCCTCGCCGTGTTGCATCCCGAAATCATCGCCGACGGTGCGAAGGCTTTTGGACGGCAGTGCGTGGTGCTCGGCATGGATGCGAAGTTTGTCGGCGTTTCCGAAAAGATTCCCAGTGGCTACGAGGTCTTTATTCGTGGCGGCAGACAGGCTATGGGTATCGATGCCGTGGAATGGGCCAAGAAGGCCGAAGACCTGGGAGTCGGTGAAATTTGCCTCAACTCTATCGATACGGATGGCGTAAAGAACGGTTACGAACTTACAATTACCGACATGATTGCGAAGGCGGTGCAGGTGCCCGTAATCGCAAGCGGAGGTGCAGGCACGCCTGCCCATATTGCCGACCTGTTCCGCAAGACATCTGCCGATGCGGCGCTGGTCGCCTCGATGGTGCATTTCGGGGACTATACGGTACCCGGTATCAAGGGTGAAATGCTTGCGGCAGGAATCCCCGTGCGCAAGAAGATGAACGGCGAGGTCTAGGTGAATCAGGATGTTGCCGTAAAGATCTTCGAGGCGGGCCGCAGTGCCGGTGCGGACTTTGTAGAAATCTTTGAAGAAGAAACCCGCAGCTCCTGCTTGGGACTGAAAGACAGGCAGATTGAAATGGCGACTGCGGGGACGGAATACGGCATCGGTGTCCGCCTGCTTTACGGTACCGAGGTCCTTTACGGTTTCACGAGCGACGATAGCGAAGAAGCACTAGTTAAGCTGGTGCGGACGCTCGCCTTCGGGCGTATAGCGGGGGCGTCGAAGAACGCCGCTCCGTTCGAATTCGCTCCCGAGAAGCGTATTTGCGATTTCAATGCGGCTGCCTACAAGGACCCGCGCGTCTTGGGACAGGCTATAAAGCAGGATTTTCTGTTCCGTGCCGACAAGGCCGCCCGCGCGCTTTCCCCGAAGATTGCTCAGGTGGGCGCGAGCGTTACGGACTCCTGTTCTGCGATTACGCTCATGAACAGCGAGGGACTCCATCTGGAAATGACGCGCGGTCGCCTCCGCGTCAACGTGAACGTTACCGCGACGGATGGCTCCGAGCGTCTGACGACACATGAGGCTCCCGGTGCCTTGGGCGGTTATGAATTGCTTTCGAACTATTCGCCCGAAAATCTTGCGACGGAATGCGCCGAACGCGTGTTGCGCATGCTCGATGCAGGATACATTCAGGGCGGCCAGATGCCCGTGGTGATGGGCAACGGCTTTGGTGGCGTGATATTCCATGAAGCCTGCGGGCATCCGCTCGAAACGGAATCCGTACGGCGCGGGGCAAGCCCGTTCTGCGGCAAGATTGGCGAGGCGATTGGCCAGCCCTGCCTTACGGCGATTGACGACGGCACGATGGACGGCGTGTGGGGGAGCCTCAAGTACGATGACGAGGGAATGCCCACGCAGCGCACCGTCTTGATTGAAAATGGCATCTTGAAGACGTATATGAGCGACCGCGTGGGTGCTGCCGAAGTGGGGATTGCCCGTACGGGAAGTGCCCGCCGTGAAAGCTACAAGTACGCCCCCGTGAGCCGTATGCGCAATACCTTTATTGCTCCGGGCAAAGATTCGCTCGATTCCATGATCGCGAGCGTCGATAACGGCCTCTATGCGGCACGCATGGCGGGCGGTTCGGTGAACCCGGCGACGGGCGAATTCAACTTCGCGGTCGATGAAGGTTATGTTATCCGCAACGGCAAGATTTGCGAACCTGTCCGCGGAGCTACGTTGATCGGAAAGGGCCACGAAATTATGCCGCGTATTAGCATGGTTGGCACCGACTTTGAACAGGCTGCAGGTGTCTGCGGTGCCAGTTCGGGCCATATTCCCGTGACGGTTGGCCAGCCGAGCATCAAGGTAGACCAGATATTGGTCGGTGGGCGGTAGCCTCCAATCCATTCACAAAAACAAAAAAAACAACGGCACCCCGCGAGGAGATGCCGTTGTTGGTGTATGGGATGTTTGGATTTGTCTATAAGATAGATTCTAAATATGTACTGCGAGAGTAGTACGGACAATTTCCATTGTAAAGGTTTACAACACTTACAACGGCGCTACTTGCCTAAAAAACACAGAAAATGCCGTTTTTTTGAGGGAAAATGGGCTGCGCAGGAGGCCTTTTACTGCGGATTGTTGAGAAAAGTTTACAATGTGGCGGCGAAGCACGCTCGTGCCCGTGTCTGCGTTTTACCTCTGCTCATAAAGAGCCCCTTTAAGACCTACTTTCTGAATATACCTTTACTTATGCGGAATTAAACACCCGCACGTCTTATTTTGAAAAAATGCCGCTGAAAAATGCGACGTTTTTTGCTGTTGTTGGCGGAAATTGCCGTTTTTACGGTGTTTGGGGCGTTTTTTGCCGAGCGAGGCCCTTGGCACGGGTTTTGCATCTGGAAAGCGGTAAAAATAAAAAAGAGGCAACTATGTCCGATTTCAATAACGATGCAGAAAAAGTTTTGGCGAAGGCGCAGAGCCTGCGCGACCGTTGCTCGCATTCCTACCTGGGTGCGGCGCACTTGGCGGTGGGCCTGGTAGAAGGCCCGGATGCCACCTTGAAGAAACTCTACAAGTCCAAAGGTGCGAAGACGAATGAGCTCCGCGGCAAGCTGGAGCCGTTTGTGCAGAAGATTCCGCGCATGGAGGGCGTGAACCCCGACGTGGAACCCGATAACGACTTGAACCGTATCTTGCGTGCCTCGGTGCAGGCGGCGCGTCAGGTGAACCGCATGGTGACCCCGGGCGATATGCTCGTGGCTTTGATGAAGTTCTCGGGTGACCGTGGCCTTGCGAAGGTTTTTGAAGACGCGCTGGGCAGCGTGGAAGTCGTGGAAACGTGGCTGTCGGACCCGTTTGCGGGTGCCGCCAATGCCGAGGAACAGTCTCCGCTGAAACTCTACGGCCGTGAACTCGTGGAAATGGCTGCCGACGGCAAGCTTTCGCCGGTGATTGGCCGTGAAGAGGAAATCCGCCGTGTCATCTTGATTCTGAGCCGTAAGACGAAAAACAATCCGTGCCTGGTCGGTGAACCTGGCGTGGGTAAGACCGCCATTGTGGAAGGCCTTGCCGAGCGTATTTACCGCGGCGACGTGCCTGACGCTTTGAAGGGCAAGAAGTTGTTCGCACTGGATTTGTCGGCCTTGATGGCGGGCGCAAAGTACCGCGGCGATTTTGAAGAACGTCTGAAAGCGGTGCTGGACGCACTTGAAGAAGACGGCAATACGCTTTTGTTCATCGATGAAATCCACACCATCGTGGGTGCGGGTAAGACCGAGGGCTCCATGGACTTGGGCAACATGCTCAAGCCGAAGCTCGCCCGTGGTGAGCTGCACTGCATCGGTGCGACGACCACGCAGGAATACCGCAAGTACATTGAGAAGGATTCCGCCTTGGAACGCCGTTTCCAGCCTGTGCAGGTTGACGAACCGAGCGAAGAGGAATCTATCTCCATTCTCCGTGGCATCAAGGATGGTTTTGATGCGCACCATGGCGTGCGTCTGCACGACAACGCGCTTGTGGCGGCGGTGAAACTTTCGAACCGCTACATCAGTGACCGTTTCTTGCCGGACAAGGCCATTGACCTGATTGACGAGGCGGCTAGCCTTGTGAAGACGCAGATGGATACCGTGCCGGAAGCGCTCGATACCTTGCAGCGTAAGGAACTCCAGATGAAAATCGAGGAGCAGGCCTTGGCGAAGGAAACCGACGACACTAGCGTAAAGCGCCTGAAAGAACTCCGTGAAGAGCTTGCGACGACGGATGCCGCAGTCAAGCTGATGCAGGACCGTTGGCAGGAGAGGCGCGCGAAGAATGCCGAGTTGCAGGGCCTCAAGAAGTCCTTGCAGCAGGCGAAGGACGAGATGGAGCAGGCGGAAGCCCGCTACGATTTGAACCGCGCCGCCGAACTCAAGTACAACAAGATTGTGAACTTGGAAAAGGAAATCGCCGCGAAGACGGAAGAAATCAAGAAGTCCGCAGGCGACGGCGACTTGAGCGAAGAGGTGACGGAAGAAACCATCGCCCTTGTGGTGAGCCGCTGGACCGGAATTCCGGTGACCAAGCTTTGCGAAGGCGAAAAGGCAAAGTTGTTGCACTTGGACGAACGCCTGCATGCCCGCGTGATTGGTCAGGACGAGGCCGTGGAAGCGGTTTCCGAAGCAATCTTGCGTAACCGTAGTGGTTTAAGCCGCGAGAATGCGCCGATTGGCAGCTTCTTGTTCCTGGGCCCGACGGGTGTGGGCAAGACGGAACTGGCGAAGGCGCTTGCCGTGGAACTGTTTGACGACGAGAACGCGCTGGTGCGTATCGACATGAGTGAATACATGGAAAAGCATAGCGTGAGCCGCTTGATCGGTGCGCCTCCGGGATACGTGGGCTACGAAGAAGGCGGCCAGCTGACCGAAGCCGTGCGTACACATCCGTACTGCGTGATTCTGCTGGACGAAATCGAGAAGGCTCACCCCGACGTATTCAACACGCTGTTGCAGGTGCTTGACGACGGTCGTCTGACCGATGGCAAGGGCCGTACCGTGAACTTCAAGAACACCTTGATTCTCATGACGTCGAACCTGGGTGCCGCTCACTTCCAGAACCGCGCGGGTGATGCAAAGCCCGTGACCCTGAAGGAAATCGAGCCGGAGCTCCGCAGCTTCTTCAGGCCGGAATTCCTGAACCGTCTGGATGAAGTGCTGGTATTCCAGAGCCTCACAAAGCCGCAAATCAGGGACATCGTAAGGCTCAAATTCAAGGGACTCGCCGAACGCGCCGCCCGTCAGGATTTGCAACTGACCCTGACCGACAAGGCGCTCGATGCCATTGCCGACGGCGCTTACCAGCCGGAATTCGGCGCGCGGCCGATCCAGCGTTACCTGGAAAGGAACGTGGAACGCCCGCTGAGCCACGCAATTCTCGCCGGTACCGTGAGTGCCGCAAAGCCCGTGGTCATCGACTACGATGGAACCGCGTTCACAGTGAAGTAATTTCTCCAATCATCCTTCCTCCTAACAAAAAGACCCGCCCCAGCGAAAACTGGAGCGGGCCTTTTTAATGGTAGAAAGGATTGCCGCGTTGCTACGAATTCATGATTTTTGCAACTTCGTCATGAATCAGGCCATTCGAAGCCATACTGGTGTAGCCTTCGTAAATCGGGGCGACCGGCTTGCCGCTTGCATCGAACAGTTCCGTCTTTCCGTCGATGGTACTGAACATGCCGCCCGCCTCCTTGAACAGCAGCGGATACGGTGCGATATCCCACAGGGATACCACGGGGTCGATCATCAGCTCGGCGCGACTGGCAGCCACCAGGTAATAGCCGTAGCAGTCGCCCCAGCCGCGGTGTAGCTTGGCAGCCCGGCGCACGGCCGCATACTTTTCGCCGTAGCCTGCCGATTCCATGGTATTCACGGTTCCCGAAAGCACCAGGGAATCCGAAAGTGTCGCGATCTTGGAACAATTCACCGGCTTGCCGTCGAGAAATGCTCCGCCATCCTTTACCGCCCAGACCGCCGTATTCATTGCGGGAATGCGGATTAGGCTTGCAATCGGTGCACCCTTCTTGTACAAGGCGATGAGCGTGCCGAACAGCGGTACGCCATGGATAAACGCCTTGGTTCCGTCAATCGGATCGATTACCCACTGGTATTCCGCATCGGGGTTCTCGATACCGAATTCTTCGCCAATGACGCCGAAGCCCGGAGTTTCCTTTTCCCAGAAATTGCGGGCGATTTCTTCGGTGCTCTTGTCGGCGATGGTTACAGGCGTATTGTCCTTTTTCCATTCCACGCCGACACTTGCCTGAAAATACTTCATGATATTTTCTTGAGCAAGGTCTGCGGCCTTGAGCGCGATTTTCAACAGTTCGAGATTTTCGCTTGTCGCTGCCATGACACCTCCAGCTGCTAGGCTTCGGCCTTCCACTTTTTAACGAGACTTACCAAGAGTTCGTTTTCTTCGCGCTTGCCGAGCGTCACGCGGATATGTTCCGGAAGACCGAAACTCGTAAGTCCACGGACGATCATGCCGTTCTGTTCAAGGAACAGCACGAGATCCTTTGCCTTGGCGCCTATGTGCACGCAAATGAAGTTCCCCTGGGTCGGAAGCACCTTGAATCCGAGCGATTCAAATTCCGGCGTCAGGTACTTGATGCCTTCGGCGTTGAGTTCGAGCGTACGCTTGACGTGGTCCTTATCGCCGAGAGCTGCGATGGCGGCTACTTGAGCGGCCTGGTTCACGTCGAACGGCGGCTTAATCTTCCACATGGCACGAATGACTTCGGCACTTCCGAAGGCGTAACCAATGCGCAGCCCTGCGAGCCCGTAAATCTTACTGAAGGTGCGGTTGATGAACAAGTTCTTGTACTTGTCCAGCATGTCGATAAGCACGGGGTAGTCGCTCGCGGTTGCAAATTCAGAATAGGCCTGGTCGAGGAATACGAGGACATTGCTCGGAACCTTGTCCAAGAAGTCCACGAGCTCGGCCTTGGTGTAGTAAACGCCTGTAGGGTTGTTCGGGCTACAAATGAATACGACGCGGGTCTTTCCGTTAATCTCCTTCAGAAGTTCCGAAAGTGGAGTCTTTTGGTCGCCGCTTCCGACACCGATAAAGTCGGCCCCGTTCGAAAGCGTGGTAAACTTGTAAACCGAGAATGTGGGCGTAATGCCGACGCAGTTGTCACCCTGGCGGATAAACGCCTTACCCACCATGTCGATGATTTCATCGGAACCATTACCGATAACGATCTGTTCGGTCTTTACGCCATAAAAGGCGGCGATGGTATCGATCAGCTTGGGGGCGTCTCCACGCGGGTACAGATGCAGGATATCCGCGATTTCACGATAGGCTTCAATCGCCTTGGGCGATGCACCAAGCGGGTTTTCGTTCGAAGCAAGCTTGACAACCTTGGAAAGGCCGTATTTCGCACGGATTTCATCCATAGATTTGCCAGGAACGTAATCAGAAAGTTTCGATAGCTCTGGGCGCGGATCAATCATGATATCCTCTTTTGTTACGAGGTAAAATTTAACTATTTTTATAGCGTATGAAAATATCCCGCATCGTTCTTTTCGCCCTTGCATGTGTTTGCGTCCAAAATGCTTTCGCCCTGGACCGCATTTGGAACATGCGTTACACTTTTGGACCTGACGCACGACCCTCGCCCAAGTTTGCCGCCGGTGTAGGCATGCGTTCCGATTTCGGGAGCAACGTCCTGTTTCCGGTCAATATTATGGGCTCCTTGAGCAACGACTTTGATTTGGGCGCCAAGGTGGATATGTATACGTACAACCAGCTGGACAATATGGAGGCTTCTGTTGATTTTGGTGGCCGTTACCGTCTTGGCGGTGGAAGCTTTTTTGAACTTGACGGCTATTTTGGCCTGAACCGCAACAATGGTTCTGCGGTGGTGTTGACATACGGTAAGGAACATTTTGTGGCCAAGAATTTTTCGAACTCCTACGAAGCGCGTGCAGGTTTCTTGGATGGAGTCACTGGTGAAGACGGCTATGTGAAGATTGCCTTGGGCTCTTCACCGACGCTCCATTTCGGAAAGGTTTTCCGTTGCATGATTGAAATCAATGCGAGTGGCTCGGCCGGATATTTGCGCGATGATTTTATGGTGGATATTATCCCCAAGATAGAACTCTCGTTCGGTGCGACCAGGGTCCGTGTTGATTTTGATATCGGCATATTGCAAGAAGACAACAACGACCAAAAGAACATCGGGCTTTACGTGCAGACCGCATTATAGTGCTAACGACGCAGTTAATAGTTACTAGAGATTTTTTTGAAAACAATCTAGTAGCTTAGAACTCAGAACCCACTCTCTAGCATTGTATTTACAAGCATTGTATCGGAACGGAAAACAATATCGATCGTTCCTTTTTCAGCCGTGTTCAAGTAAGGAATCTTAAGGGAATCAAGCCGTTGGATTACCTGCTTGCTCGGGTGCTTAAATCGGTTCTTGCGCCCGCTCGAAATAATGGCGAGTTTTGGAGCGACCGCCTCGAGAAATTGCGGGCTGCTTGATGTCTTGCTTCCGTGGTGGCCGAGTTTCAGGACGTCGCTTTTTAGGAACGCGTCTGTCCGCATGATTTCCTTTTCTCCGGAAATGGTCAAGTCGCCGGTAAATACTGCGGAATGGCCGAGCCCTTTTGCCCGCAACGTGATGCTTCCCTCGTTTGTCTCTCCGCAATAATCTTGCTGCGGATGAACTGCGGTCAGTTCGAAAAGCGTTTCTTTCCAATGGAATCCCCGGTGGATGTCCCGTACGGGAATGCCCCGGTCCAGCGCTTCTTCGAGTGTCTCTTTCCATGCGGGCTTTTCTTCGATTCGCGCACATTCGCTTATCCAGAGTTCCTTGACGGGAAAGAACTTCAGGATGCTCTGTACGCCGCCGAAATGGTCGGCGTCCGGGTGGGTAACGACTAGTGCGTCTAGCCGCAAGGCCCCGATGGCGTGCAGGTAGGGGACGATAATGTCTTTTCCGGAATCCCGCCTGTCGTTTGGCCCGGCATCGATAAGGATTTGCTTGCCGGAGGGGGTGGTTAGCAAGATGCTGTCACCCTGGCCGATATCTATGGCGGTAACGGACCAGGAGGGCGATGCGATGTTGTGGTAATTTTCATAGCAGAAGAAAAGGGAGAAAAGGAGTATGCTGCACAAGCAGTATCCTCTTGCAATCCTGTTTTTCTTGAAAAACGGGAACAGCAAGAACAATCCGCCAGAAACGAGCAGGAATGTGGGGTGGAACGGTCCCACGGTGACCGAAGCCTGACTTGAATCCGAAAGAATCCGCGTGAGAAGTCCGGCGAGCCTCAAGAAAAAACTGGCTGCATAACAGAAATGCTGCGAAAGGAAATCAATAGGCGAGAGCAGTGCGAAAAGTCCGGCCTGCATCCCAAGCGAAATGGACGGTACGACGACGATGTTTCCGAGCCAGGCGACGGGCGATAGAGTCTTGAAGTGATGGACGAGGAACGGTGATGTGGCAAGTGTCGCGCACAGGGTCACATAGGTCGGGTCGACAATGAACTTTTTTAGTTTATTCCAAATGAAGTTTTTGCGGATGGATTCGGGAATAATTTTTAGCGGGTCAAAATCGCCTCCGATCAGGATTCCGACGGTAGCGGCGGCAGAAAGCTGGAATCCGGGATTCCAGATGACGCCTGGCTCGGGAATCAATATGCAGAGAAGGGCGACTCCCAGGCTGTTGAACTTGTTTGCCGGCCTCTGCAGTAGCGCTCCCAGCTGCGGTACGGAAAACATCAGCACCGCCCGCCGCACGGCGGGCGAGCCTCCCGTGACGGGAATGTAGATGAACAGGAGGGCTATAGCGAGAATGCGGACGAACTTGTGCGGAAGTCCGGTGGCCTTGAGAAATACCATCAGCATGCCTGCAAGCAAGACGACATGGAAGCCGCTAATGGCTAGCACGTGGACTAGGCCGGATCTTTGGAAGTCGCTCCGCAAGGCTTCTGGAATGCCGCTGCGGTCCCCGGCGAGCAAACCGAGCAGAAGCCCCGTCTCGGAAGCGTCCAGGTAGTCGTTGAACCTGGACTTGATCCACATCCGGAATCTGAAAAAACTGCGTTCAGGAATCCAGCCCCCTTGACGGCTATCCCAGTGGAGGAACTTCCCGTAAGCGAGCAACCCCTGGCTTTCTAGCCATTTTTTCGTGTCGAATGCCCCCGGGACGGTAGGGGGCGTTATCGGGTACCAGCTCGCCTCGTAACAGATGGAATCTCCCGGCTGCGGCAGGGATGTCAGATTGCGTTTTTCTGTAATCCTTACGCGGGATTGTCGGGAATCCGTGTTTTTTATCAGGAACGCCGTTCCGCTGGGCCGGGGAATGACGGCTTCGACAACGCCGCAGTTGTGCGTCGGAGGCTCCTGTTCGCCATGCCGGACCTGCCTTGCTGCGATTTCGTGGCTGGCGAGCCCGATGGTCATAATCGCTAGAATGGCGATTTGTATGCTTCTGGGGAACATCCTTATGGCAAGGAATGAAAAAGTAAGCAGAAAAACCGCATATTCCGGGCAGTCCAGGCTCGCATAGGTTGCCAGGAGGAATATGGTGCAGGCGAGTGCTGGCTTGCCTGTGAGCGGGGCAATCAATTCTTGGCCGGATTTGAAAAAAATAGACAGGGAATGTTTCTTTTCGATATGCATTTTTATACCTTTGATATGTGGGGATTATATGTCCCGTATCTATAAGACGGATTTTTGGAGAAAAATGAGCCTTTTTGATATCAAAAAAATCTTGCCTGGCCTTTTTTTGTCGGCAATGTTTTTTGCCGCCTGTTCCGAAGATTCCACGGAACCGGAATATACGCTGTATCCGGATAACGACATCTTTTACTCGCTGGCCCCTAACGACATGGCCGCCAATGATTCCATTTCGGCGAATCTTGCGCACGGTGTCAAGCTGGTTGTCCACCCTAATGCTTCTTACGAGCTGTCCTTCGAGAAAGATGCGTCCGTGTCGGATGTCCCGGAACTGCAAATTTTCCATTTGTCCCTGAACAGCGACAGCACGGCGTACTATGCGACAAAGATTATGGCGTTGCAGCCGAAAGAGGTCAATGGACGCTATGTCTATTCATTTGTATGTGAAGAAAAGACGAACGCCTTCTGGGCGACATCGCTCGCTGTCGATGACCATTTTTACCCGGGGACGACCAAGGACGTGAAATTCACCGGGGACGGGGCCTATTCCGATCATTTCTCGCTGAACATGATTGTTGTCGGGAAACATGACTTGACTTCGGATGGCGTCGACGTCGAAGAACTGGCACAAAAGACCTTGGATTCGTTCCGCAAGTACTACACGAGCGTGACTATCGATACCATCTATATCCGCTATGCGCATGAACATCCCACCCTGGGGCACAAGTATCCGGCAAACGAACCCTGGCTTGCCGGTGCCGACTCCTCTATGGACATGTTCCTTTACGAACTGGGCGGCTGGCCCGAGAAGGATGTCTACGACGCTTTGGATATCGTGTACGTGTACCGCATAGAAATCGACAAGACCGTAGGGTACGCGAGCCTGTTCAGTGCGAATCTGGGCGGCGGTGCGTACAGTACTGTCCTTGTCGGCAATTACGTGTTGGCCAAGGACAGCCCCCAAAAGGAATTCCTGCTGTCGTCGGATGAAATTGTCGAAACGGTCCTGCACGAAACCGGGCATTTCTTTGGATTGCGCCATACGACATCGACTATGAACGATTTCCTGTCGTCGCAGGATTACTCCATCATTGAAGACGGCCTGGAAGATACTCCGTACTGCGAGGCTCTCCTCCGTAACGGTCTCATGAAGCGCCCTTCCGTGAAATATTCCCTGTCGACGTTACCTGTCATGCTGGGGCATGCGTATAGGCGCACGTGGTGGAAAAACGAGGAACAGGACTTGCTGAGCAGTTGTCCGGACTCGCACAACTTTATGTTCCCTGCCACGCAGGATGAAACCTTTGAAGGCTTTTCCGAACAGCAGCTCGAAATCATCCGCAAGAATTTGATGCTGTTCCCGCACGGGAAAAAATAATGAAGCCGACGAATTATTCTGAACCAGTTCAGCTGATTGCGTTTGTCTTGCAAAGGGGCGGGGAATGGGACCCGTCTGTCCTCGACCTGCTTGAAAATACCTGGGGAAGACTCCGTTACAAGGGCAAACTTTTCGCTTTCGACAAGACGGACTACTATGAACCGGAGATGGGAGCGGACCTTTACCGTGGCGTAGTTTCTTTTGAAAAGTGTATCCCGCCCGAGACGATTGCCCAGGAGAAGGCGCGGAGCAACCAGCTGGAGCTTTCATCTGCGGCCGGAGCAAGTGATGACGCCCGTCATGTGAATATCGATATCGGCTACATGGACTTGGACAAGGTCGTTCTCCCGAGCTACAAGCGCGGTCCTTTCAAGCTCTATGCCGGGGATGGCGTGTGGCTTGACATGCTTTTGACCTATGCCAAGGGCGTGTTCCATCCGACGCAGTGGGCGTTTGAGGATTTCAAGAGGAATCCTTACCAGCATGACCTTCAACTGATTCGCGAACGCTGGCGCAAAAGCCTTCGCGAAGATTCCCGCGAAAAGGCGAAATAGGGTTTCGTAAAAAGACGGAACAAAAAAAATCCCGGTTCGACGAACCGGGAAATTTCGTTAGAGCGCGATAGCCGGATTACTGCGCTGCGGCAGCCTTGGCGGCTTCGTAAGCTTCGAATTCCTTGTTGGCATCGCCGTATGCCTTGCTGGCACGGAAGCGGGCGACGTCGGCCTGCTTGGCGGCGAGTTCAGCTTCGAAGGCTTCGCGGACAATCTTCGGATCCATGGCCATGATGGCATAGACCTTCACGCCGTTTTCCTTGGCTTCGGTCTTGATCTTGATGATGGTGGCTCCGCGGATCGTCGTAGAAACAACGTTCTTCTTCACTTCTTCGAAGTGCTGGGTCAGTTCGGAACCGACTTCCTCGGCGTAGGCGCGGGTCAGGTTCTGGAGTTTGGATTCAAGTTCGCGGCCAATGTCGGTACGGGCATTGAGGTCGGCCTTGTCGTAAGCGACCTGTTCGTCCTGGGAGTCTCCGATACCGATGCCGGCGACAACGCCTTTTTCGATAAGGGCGGATTTTTCTTTCTGCATATCGGCGAGGGCGCTGGCAGCCTTTTCCTGGGGGGTGCTGGCGCAGCCAACGAACATGGCGGCAACGGCGAGAGCGGCAAACAGTTTTTTCATGAGATTCTCCTTAATGGGGTTTAGTACATGGGTAAAATTATCATAATGCGTATACAAAGTCAAGCGTTTTTTCAAAAAAACGCTTTTTTACTAACAATTCAAATATATATTTGTTACATATGACGTTGCAAATGAGATTTATATCACTAACAATGTTGTCTTTGGCGTTGTTTGCGTGCAAGGACGAACCAAATTCCAAGTCTGCAGTTGAAAAAGGTCCGGCCGAGGTGGAACGTCCTGCCGAAGAGATTCCGGAAAAGACCATTTTTAGGGCGAAGGTCCGCAAATCCCTTGGTGATGCCAACTATACCCGTGGAAAGGTGGAAAAGTGGAAACACGTGAGCGTCGGTCAGAAAATGATTGAAAACGACCGTGTCCGTACCGCCCTCGAATCCGAAGTTGTACTAGGGGTAGAAGATGGCTCCTCTCTTTGGATAACGGAAAATTCGGATGTAACCCTTTCGGCAGAAATGCTCGATGCCGTAGCCAGGAAAATTTCAGTAGTCATCAAGAACGGTAAAGTCCATTTCGATGTACAAAAGCAGAAGACTGGAGACGTTGTCGAATTCAAGACAGGTACGGCCGTGGCCGCTATCCGTGGTACGGCCGGTTTCGTCGGCGATGTCGGTGGAAAAATGGTCGCCTCGTTGAAAGAAGGCCGCGTAGAAGTGACCGACAAGAACGGCAAGAAGGAAACGATTCTTAAGAACCAGACAATCGTGGTCGACGAGAAGAAGGGCGTGATGAAGCTGGACTTGCTTGCATCCGGTTCTCCGGCGCTTTCGAAGGTGTTGGATTCCCTGGTGAAGTCCGCTCCAGAAGAAGAAGTCGCTCGTGAAATTTCCGGGGTCTTGAAAAAGTTCGATGCCGGCTACAAGGTCCGCCTGGCCAAGTTCGAGAAAAGCCTGAAATTCATGGCGTCTGCATTGCCTCCCGAAGTGTATTTCCCGAACGTGACTCTCCAGGCTCGAGTCAATCCGGGAGTAATCGTCAGTGTCCTGGGTGAAACGGATACGGTCGGTGCGAACGGCGTTTACCAACGTGCATTCGAATGGGACGAAAATGCCTTTGGAACCAAGCGCTTCTTTGCGAACTGCAGCGATGGAGACGTGGAAATTCCCTGCTTCATGTGGACTACGGAATACGTAGCGCCTAGTGCCGAACCTGCCGCAGAACCGACTACCGAAGAAAAGCCCGCTGCCGCGGCCCCTAAGGAAGACAAGCCTGCCGCCGAGGCTCCCAAGAACGTGAACCTTTCTGTCAACTTTGCCGGTCAGCAGACCGAAAAAGTCCACAACAAGATGTCTGACGTGTATACGGCACGCTTGAAACTGAACCTGTCGGGAATTGCGGAATCGGATTTGGGGCAGATAGCCTCTATCACCTTGAAGCGTGGCGGCAATGTCGTCAAGACACTGTCTTCTGCTGAAATCCATTCGCTGAGCATCGAGTTCTCCGAGAAAATCGAACTCAACAGGATTGTGCATTTCGAAGCCGAAGTGGCGCTCAAGAACGGCAAGGTGAAAACGGCCCGCAAGACATACGAAGTGTTCTGCAACAAGCGTACGCACGTAGGCGGCGAAGACGCTGTCGGCGAGCAAGAAGAATATGAACAATTAAAGTCCAAGGGAACTCTGAAAGAGGAGTAATGTAAAATGAAAAAGTCCATGATGGTTGCTGTTTCTACGCTGTTCTTTGTGGGTTGCGCGTCAAATCCCCCCGTAGATAATGAACCTGCCCGAGCCCGTGCCCATGCGGCTTACGATGCCGCCGACGAGGAGTTCGGTGAAAGGACTCCGGCTCCGGCAACGGCAAAGAAACAGGAAGAAGGCCCTGCCGTGATTGCCGTTTCGAACGCTGCGTTTAAGTCCCGCCCCACGGTCCTGGTTGCTCCGGCGATGGGGAAGGGTGAAACTCCGAACATCGAGGTCATCCGTAAGAATCCTCTTGCCAAGACGGCCATGGAAGTCATCAACGCCTACCTCACGAGCCGTGACTATAGCGTCATCGGCCTCGAAAGCCAGGCGCAGCTCGATGAAGTCGTCCAGTTGCAGTCCGATATCGCGGGCAATGACGAAGACTTGGCCTACGTGGCCGGCCTTTCCGTAGGTGCCGACATCAATATCACTTTTGCGGGCAGTATCCAGCTGGAAGACCTCGTGATTGACTTGAACGCGACGGAAGCTTCTACGGCGAACCTGCTGGCTAGCGAATCCGTGAGATTCAAGAATGAAGGCGAAAGCCAGCGCGCCTGGGTGCAAAAGGCTGTGCAGACCGCTATTGTCAAGTTGGAAAATAAGGTCCGTGACCGTCTGGCCAAGGATTTGGAGAAGGGCGTGCAGTACAAGGTCGTCGCCCACCTGACGGGAGAATTCTCCGACGAGCAGGCCGAAAACATTTCTAGCATGGTGTCTTCGCAAATCCGTAAGAAGTTCAACAAGATGCAGGTCATCTCGATGAGCCGCAACACTTACGACCTTCTCGTCTATGCGGATCCGGATGTCTACGACGATGCCCAGATGGTGTACGACGTGTTTGTCGAAGGGCTGAACGGACTTGCCAAGGTCCGCAAGCAGAACATCACCAAGAAACTGATTATCTTGGAAATTCAGTAATATGAAAAGAATCGTCCTTGCATTGCTTTTTGCCTTCGTCGCAAATGCCTCGGCAGCCATGCTGAGCTATACGGCGTATTCCAAGAAATCCCAAAAGGATGCCGACCAGTTGGCGTTGGACGGCCTTGCTAAGCAGCTCCGATCCAAGGTGGAATCCGAGTTTGCCGTAACGACGACGGAAGATGCCAAGGGCAATATTTCGGAAACGGTGTCGAGCAAGAAGAAGGTCTCGACAAACATCGTCATCAAGGGTGCGAAACTGACTGCCGGCGCAAAGCAAGACGGAAAGTTCGTATCTACGGCGACGGTCGATACGGAACAGATGGCGTCCAAGATTCGCGTGGACTTGAATACCATCAACGACAAGATGAAGGAACTGGACAAGATTATCCGCTCCGATATCCTGAACGGCGATTACCGCAAGATGACGCTCGATATGATCGACCTGGAAAAGCAGGCTGACGAATACGTCCTGAATCTGGAAAACCTCTCTTGCCTGCAGAAGATTCCGCCGGAACTGAAGCTCGAGACGACTCTCGGCAAGCTGATGGAATTTGTGGTCGGCAACATGGCCGCGCTCAAGATGGAGACGGACCTCACGAGCGAAGCCCTGATGGTGACGATTACCGATGTGGCTGGCCCTGTGGAATACTTCCCGATTGCGCTGACGCAAGACAACAAGGATCTGGCACACGAAAAGACGAATGCGGAAGGTGTTGCCATATTCCCTCTTGCCCAGGTGAAAAAGAAAAAGCCGACAGGCGAGGTGACGGTACATGCCGATTTGAATTTCAAGTATGTCCGCAAGTCCGATTTTATTACGCAGACGGTAAGCTATAGCAGCGAGAAGAGCGCCTGTACGTTCCGCCTGATGTGCGACGGCCCGACGGAAGCCTGTGCCGCGATGCAGAAATACCTGAACGATGCCGGCATCCCGACACTCGACAAGGACGGCTTGCAGCAGATTTCGGTGAAGCTTTCGACGGTCGACAAGATGAACAGCAACAAGAGTCTTTGCACGTCCCGCGTGACTGCGGTGATGCAGGCTGGCAAGGCCCAGCTGACAATCGATGCTCAGGGTGTCGGCCGCGATCGCGATGCGGCCCAGGTGAAGGCCGTAACCAAGTTGAACGCGACAAAGATTTACGAGACCTTCGGCAAGGCCTGCAAATAGAAATCTAGAGGAGCTTTCCGAGGGCGACGATGGCTGCCGTGCGCGCACGGAGCCGTGTATTTCCGAGTTTCAGTAACTCGGTCTTACCTGCCTGGAATTTTTTTGCAAGTTCAATTTCGCGCGGAGAAAATCCGCCTTCGGGGCCAATCAGGAGCGTGACCGGCTTCGTGTCTCCCGAAGCCATGCGGGCTGTGACTGTAGGCAGGGAACTTTCCCCGTCGATATCGCAGAGGACTAGGTTGCCGCTATAGTCGCCTAGCCACTTGTCGAATTCAATTGGCCCCTTGATTTGCGTAAGCCAGGGCTTCTTGGATTGCTTGAGGCTGACGAGGCTCTTGAGTTCGGAACGGCGCACGAGCTTGTGCAGGTCGGAGTTCTTGGGTTCCTGCGAAAAATCGGTACGCAGGAACGTGATGCTGTCGACTTCGGCCTGGGCGGCATGGAATACGACTTCTTCGAGCGCGTCGTCCTTGAGACAGCCGATGGCGATATTCAGCAGCGGACGCGGCATGGGGGCGTTTTCTACGGTATCTACGCGGACAATGCAGGCTTTCGGGTCGGCGGTGACGATTTCGGCATCGGCGTAATGGCCCTTGCCGTCGCATAGCTGCAGCGTGTCCCCGACGGCGGCACGGCAAACGCGGACGGCGTGGCTGCTCTCGGTTTCGTCGAGTTCTATGTTGCCGACGGAAATGAGGGGACAGTAAAAGCGGCTATCGGGAGTCTTCATATTTCAAAAATAAAAAAATATGCTATATTCATTCATGTGAGTTGTCCTGTTAAAGTTGTTGTTTTCGATTTGGACGGTACCCTTTACTTGAGCGGCCGTCCGTATCCGAAGGCCGTAAAAACCGTAAACGAAGTGGCCAAGAGGGTTCCGGTCTACTACCTCAGCAACAACACGAGCAAGTCTCCCGTATTTTACGAGAACCGCCTGAAGGTCATGGGGCTCCCGCTCCGCGACGACGCCATCATTTCGGCGCTTTACCTTTCCCTGGATGCGATTCACGAGAAGGGCTTAAAGAACGTTTACTTCTTTGCGAACCCCGAAGTGTTCGAGTGGTTTGCGGCCCAGGATCCGAGCCTCAACTTGCAGCCTTCCGTGGCCGATACCGAACTCGTTCTCGTGGCCTACCACAATAGCTTTGACTACCGCGAACTTTGCGAACTCAGTTTCCGCGTACAGCGCGGGATTCCGTTCTGGGTGACGCACACGGATTTCGTATGCCCCGACGCAAACGGCCCCGTGCCCGATATCGGGAGTTTTATGGCCTTGCTCAAGACGGCCTACGGTGTGGAACCGGAACGCAGTTTTGGCAAGCCGAATCCGGCCATGCTTTCGAACCTGCTGAAAAAGTACAAGCCCGAAGAAATCCTTTTTGTAGGCGACCGCCTCTACACGGACTTTGAACTGGCGAAGCGCGCCGGCTGCAGGTTCGTGCTGCCGCTGTGCGGCGAGACGAAACGCGAAGATGTTGAAAAACTCGACGTGAAGCCCGAGCTCGTGGTGGAATCAGTTAGCGATATTGATTTTGACGCTTTTTTCAGGGGTGATGTCTGAAAATTGCTATAATGATTTTATAAAATGGAGCTGTAATGACTAAGATGATAAAGTTTTCTATGCCGTTAGCCCTTGTGGCAGCTGGTTTCCTTGTGGCTTGCGGCGATGATAGCAGCAGTGCCGAAGAACCCGTGTCCGAAGTCGTGGATCTGAAGGCCCCCTTCGAAATGATTACGGCCAAGGCCAAGTATTCGTACAATTCGAAGGACTCGACCCTGATTATCAAGGAACCCGTCTGCAAGGAAGGCTCGCTTGGAAACCTGGTGTGGAAGGCGTTCGAAGAAGAACCGGATACCCTGAAAGCTTACATCAACAAGTCGACCATCACGCTCATCGAAGACGACGCTGATCCGACCAAGTTCCAGTACGACGGTTCCAAGTTCCCGGTAGGACTCTGGATGGATCCCGAATACAACAACAAGAGCTTCTTGAACGGCTTGCGCCTGACTTCGGACAATATGATCCAGGAAGTCTTCCGCTTTGACGGCAACTGCTTCCTCAAGGATTTCTATACGGCTGGCTTCCGCAAGGGGAACGAGGCTCTCGAAGAAGCGGATTCCGTGTTGACTGCATTCTACATGCGATTCCGCGCCCCGAGCGATACGCTTGACGAAGCGGAAATGCTCCGCAACATCCGCGTGCCGGATTGCGACGCGATGTACCTTTACGATGACCTGGTGAAGGTCTCTATCGGTGAATTTACACCGCATTCCGGAGACCTCTCTGTTGCCTATGGCGACAAGGTCTGCAAGATCGAATTCAGCTTCCGTTATGCATACAACGAACAAGATTGCAAGGCCGCCTACGCCGACTGGCAAGATGACAAGGGAACAAACTCCGAATTCCGTTTCCACGATTACTGGAGAGACGTGACCTATGATGATTACTGCATCGAGGAACTGATTCTTGCGATGAAGAAGGCCGAAGGCATTCCGCTGAAGAAGGATGCTTCCGAAGCCGACGTGGCAAAGTCTCTGGCCAATATGGTGGTCGACCTGGTTGTCGGCGGTATGAAATAACGCTGCTTCATGAAATTGGAAAAGCCCTCCTTCACGGAGGGCTTTTCTTGTTTAAGGTTTTTGCCGGTTAGGCGGCGCGACGCCTGCGGACGAAGGCGAAGATGCCGATGCCTAAGAGAAGGATCGCTGCGGCGAACGAAACCTTCAGACAGGCATGGAGCGGAGCGCTCCTGTATTCCATGCGGACTTCGGACTTGCCCTTGGGAATCTCGACGGCGCGGAGCGTGCCGAATGCCTTGTAGACCTTCGCGGGAGCGCCGTTGACGGTCGCGGTCCAGTACGGATGGTAGTTGCCCGCGACAACCATGAAGCCGGCGCGGTCGCTTTCGACCTGGAATACCTGCGTGTCCATCTTGGGGCTTTCGACAAGCTTGGCGTATCCGTTGGCCACGCCGCCTTCACCCGGATGCTCCGGTGCTTCGGACAAGATAACCTTTTCGCGGTAGTAGAATGCGTTCGGGTCGTTGACTTCGGCCTTGGACGCCGGGGTGGCTGCGACCGTGGAATCCGTAGCCGTAGCATCAGTAGCCGTGGAATCCGTGGCGAGGGTGTCTGCGACAGGTTCGCTTACGGGTTCTTCCTTGCGGATGGCGGCCTTGTCCCTGAGGGTCTGTATGGCCTGGTCATCGTCCATGACAACGGCTTCACCATAGATATATGCTTCGCCCATGGCCGTCTGGATAGGCATGAAGGTGGTTCCCTGGCGGCTGTCGAAGATGATGGCGCCCACGTTCATCAAGTCGAGGAACGGGTGGGGCGCATCGGCACTCTGCAGGTTCATCATGTAGTTTTCGTTCTGCTGGCCGCCACGGAACTTGCGGTAGCTGGCGAGTTCGTTGTCGTGGATGCCGGCGGCGTTACGCATGTGGTATTGCGGGAAGGTGTTGCCGGAAAGCGCCGGCGATCTTGAAAGGGAAAGTACGCGCGGGAAGTTCGGGGCGTCGGCCTTGTAGGCGTTCTGGATGGCCGCCGTAACGGGATTTTGCGGTTGTATGTAATCCTTTTCTGCAACGTTCTGGATGAAAATGCCGTTGATGAAGAACAGTTCTATGCCGGCAATGGCGGCGAGAATGCCCGCCTTGGCGGCAACGTTCCCCTTCCACTTGAATACCGCCAAGGCGGCAGCCATGATGGCGAGAATCATGAGGAATCCGGGGACAGCCTTGCCGGCGGTGGAATTCATGGTGATTTCATCAAGCGGCTTGAAATAGGGAGCGACAATCGGATCCGTCAAGAAGTTTTGCCCGCTCATCAGGAAAAGTCCGATGAAGGCGAAACCGACGAGGACGCATATCTGGACTCCGCGCGGCGTGCCGGGAAGCTTGTTTTTCAATGCGTCGACAAAGTTCGCCGCGGAGAAAGGCTTGCCCTGGTCGTCGATGCTCATCATGGCAAGGCAGGCGACTGCGAACAGGATCGATACGACAAGGCCGAACGGGCCGATGAAAAGAGTCCAGTTGTAGCGGGCAACGACTGCGAGCAGGAGCATGACGGCGAACATGGCGGAGCCGTGCAGCAAAGCCCGGTGTGTCTTGACTGCTTCGGCGGAATCGTCGGCCAGCGCCTTTATGACAGGGGCAGCCATCATGACCAGGATGAGTGGCAACCAGAACATGGACATGCCCGGTGCGCGGAAACTCTTGGCGCCGGGAAGGATGTTGTACCAGAGCTTGAATAGCGGCGAGTGGACGCCCATGCCGTAACTGAGCGCGACGACGGCTCCGATGGCCCAGAAACAGGCCCAACGGCGCTTGCCCGGGAGGAACAGGCAGAGAAATCCGAGGAACGTGAGGAGTGCTCCCGCGTTGTTGTGGTCCAGCTTGAAGCTGTTGTGACCCCAATAGAACGGGCTGCCCTGAGCGCCGGATTCTTTCATCGCGCGATATTCTTGCATGTCGATGTTGACGAACGAGCTGCTGTTGAGATCGCCGGTCTTTTCGTCTTGCTGGTAGACGTCTACGCCGATAAATCCGGGGAGGACCATTTGCATCAGTTCTTCTTGGTGCAGGCACCAGCTGCTGGCGTGGCCGTAATTGGTGTGGTCGTCTTCGCCGCGCACGGATTGCGTGGTCGTGTAGAGGTAGGGCGGAATGACCTGGAAACAGCTGAGGGCAAGGCCGAAGGCGAGACCTGCCGCCGCAAGGCCGATGCGCTTGCCGCGGGTTTTCAGGGCGTCGCAGTGGAAGGCGACTTCGTAAAGCGTGTAGAATCCGGCTCCCCACAGGAACATGTAGGTCAGCTGCAGGTGGCTACCGAGAATCATCCAGGCGATACTTAACGCCAGGACGACCATGTAGGCGATGCTGGCTTCGCGGACAATCTTGCGGATGGCGAGGATGGCGAGGGGAGCGATGGCGAAAACCATCATCTTGCCGTCGTGTCCGCCGTAGATGTAGGTGAAATATTCGGGCGAGAAGGCGTAAAGGAATCCGAGCAGGGCTGCCCACCAGCGGTTCCCGGTGAGGTTCCAGGCAAGGAGCATGGCGCTCATGAAGGCCACCCAGATAGTCAAGATGAACTTGATGCCCACGGCGCGGGCCGGGTCGGTGATGAACTGCATGGCGACGAGCGGATGGTAGGCGTCGGCAAACAGGGCGTCGATTGTCGGGACACCACCGAGGCGGCTGTCGTCCCATTCGGTCAGCACGACATTTTCGGCACGGAGAATGCGGCTGCCAAGCCCGTTGAGCTGGTCGCTGTTGAGCATCAGCTGGTTGGAATCGAATGCGAATTCGCGGAAGACGACCAGGAGGATCGCCATAAAGAGTATGGCCATGGCCGTAAAGAATACGGATTTCTTGTTGAATAACTTCATGTCTTTAAATATAAAAATACCGCAGCGATACCGCTGTGGTACTGGTTGAAACGGCTTTGAGAACTAGTCGAGAGTGTTTTCGTCGACCTTGTTGTACTTGACCAGGCTATAGATGCCGAAGGCGGAGATGATGCAGACTGCTGCGATTACAACGTACTTGATAAACTTTGCCATTCAATACTCCTTAGATCTTCTACTCTTAAAATATACGATTTTAGCCGAAAAAACAATAGGTTCCGAAAAAAAGATGCGATAAGTCTAGTCTTTCGTGATAATCATGCAGATAACGGGCAGTTTCTTGTCGACAGCGTTTTCGCTGGGGATGATTTCGCTGCTGACGATGCGGCAGTTGAATTCCTTGACGAAAAACTCGAGCTGGTTGCGGTCAAAACCTAGCCAGATATGGCCATGGGTGGTCCGGAAGGACTCTTCCTTGTGCTGGGCGAGATCGAGCAGGGCGAGCATGCCCTTCGGCCTGAGAATGCGCACGGCTTCCTTGATGGCGATTCTCGGATCCGTGGCGTGGTGCAGGACCTGGCTCATCAGGACGAGGTCGGCATAGTTGTTCGGGAGTCCCGTCTTGTTCATGTCGGCCACTTTCGGCGTGATGTTGGTAATGCCCTTTTGTTTCAGGATTTTCTGCATCCCGCTGATGACTTTCGGGTCGCAGTCCAGGGATGTGACGTTCTTGCATCGGTTGGCGAGCATCAGGGAAAGGTCGCCGCCTTCGCCGCAACCGATGTCTACGGCGTTTTCGAACGGAATCATTAGCCGGCTGAACAGGCTTATCTGCGCCTTGAGGCTGCCTCCGGCCTGGTCCAGCTTGTGGATTTGCCCCTTGGTCTTGTCGGTGCGTTCCTGGAGAACCTGTTCGGCACGGCAGCACAGGATATCCTTGTCCTGCAGTTCCCCGTATGCGTCACGGATGACGGAGAGGACGCGGCTGCTCATCAGCAGGTCTTCGCTTAAACGGTAGTAGGCCTTGATGCCGTCCCTGCGGTCCTTCAGGAGTCCGCAGGCAGAAAGCTTGGCCAGGTGTCGGCTCGCGTTGCTCTGGTGGATGTCCAGGATGTCCTTGATTTCGTTGACGGTAAATTCAGCCTGGTCCAGGAGCATGAGTATCTTGAGGCGCATTTCGTCGGAAATGGCGCTGAATAAATCCATGGTAGGAGTAATAGGTTCGCGAGTCATACGATGTTAATATAAATAATTATTTTTTTGTTGTGTTATGTGACGTATCTAAAAGGCTGTTTTGCGCAACGCTGCTCCTTGCCCTGTCCGTATTCCCGGGACTAGCCCTGGCGCAGGAACATGCCGAACGCCATTACGAAGTTACCTGGATCAAGGATATGCCGCTGACATTTGCCTCGGCGTTTTTCAGCGTTTACGGCAATTACCGGTATTCCCAGCTGACCGTGCCCGCCCAAGAAGATGTCCCTGCCGCCTCGAGGCTGCTTCCCTGGGACCGCCCCGTGGCCGGCCGCCATAGTGATGCTGCAGATAAAGTAAGTGACTGGGCCGTGTTGCTCGGCGTGTCGCCAATCGCCTTGTCGGCGTATTCCTGGGCAAAAGGCGATGCCAGCGGCGGTGATTTCGGCTCTTACCTGTTGATATTCGCGCAGGCTCTCGCCCTGCAGAACGGCATGAATATGCTGGTGCGGTGCATGCAACTCTGGCCCAGGCCCTATGTGTACGCCAAGGAAGGCCGCGGTCTGGAAGCTGCGGAAAAGGCGGAAGGCGAAGCCTACGGGAGTTTTTTCAGCGGCCATACCTCGGCCGCCTTTACGATAGCGGTGTTTACCGGGGAATGGTTTAGCGAAGTCTATCCGTCGTCCCCCTACAGGGGAATCGTCTGGGCGGGTTCTCTTTCTGCCGCCGGATTCGTCGGAATATTGCGCATTGCCGCGGGCAAGCATTACCCGACAGATGTCGTAGCCGGAGCCCTGATAGGTACGGGACTCAGCTTCTCGATAATCCGCATGCACAAGGCTTCGTCCAAAAAAGTCTCGCTCTATGCGGGGCCGGATGCTGCCGGCGTGACGCTGCGCTTCTAAGAAAAAACACAGGCCGTTCGGCCTGTGCATGAAACTCTTCGCAAAAAGATTGTTACTTGATGGTGGATGTCAGGCGGAAGGCGAGACCCACGTCAGTCATTTCGTTTTCGCTATAGACACTGAACTGGAGCTTGGAAGGTCCGATATTCTTGACCCAGGCGACAGTCCATGCCCAGTCGTCGTAGGTCTGTTCGGTGACCTGGTACAGGTTGTCACGACGGTTGATGTATTCCCATTCCACCATGAGGTTGCTCATGAGCGTATTGAGAATGCCGGTGCTCGGGGCGAAGTCTGCACCGAGATAGAACGGCTGGTAGTATTCGCCCGGCTTGTAGTACTTGGATTCCGGAACGAGGTAGTTGCTTGCTTCTGTGTTCAACTCGTCGTCTTCCTGGGTGTACACGCAGGCGTATTCACCGTAGACGCGGAATATCGGGACGATGTTATAGCTGCCGTAGGCGGCAATGCGGTGGGTGAGGTAGGCGGAGTGCTGCACGACATCGACGGCGTTGCTGCGGTACGCTACCTTGAGTTCGAGCGGGAACGTGAATTTCATGTCGTCTTCGATACGGACATAGCCCTGGTTGGCGTTGCCGTCCTTCGTGGCGACCATGAGGTTGAGGGTGTTGAGGCCATGGATCCACCCGAGTTCGAGGGCGTTGTGGCTATAATCGCGCATCCAGAGACCGCGCTTGGTCAGGTCCTTGTCGACATAGGTACCGAAATGCGTCGACTGGGACCAGTCCGTCTTCCAGCGACCGATTTTCAGGTTCATCTTGTCCTTGTCACCGAGCCCCCACTTGTAGTTGACCCAGTAGAGGTCTGCGAGAATCTTGTCGTACTTGGTCCCGTCAATGTTGTTGCCGAATTCGGGAGCGAAGATACGGAGCATGATGGTTCCGTCCAGGTTGTCGCTCTTGTACTGGCCGCCCACGTTAGCACGAATCCAGCCGCTGCTGAAGTTGTTGTCTTCATCGGCGATGGACTTGGTCACCTGGGTCTGGACGTTGCCCTTGAGGGCGAAGTCCCCATCGACTGCAAAGGCGGTGCTTGCCATGAATGCAGCGATCAGGGTGCATGCGATCTTTGTGAGTTTCATTTTTTCTCCAGTGCCATGGTCGCTTTTGAGGGGGCGACCTGGGCGATGAGTGGTGTCGATGTAAATAAATTTAAAAAAAAGGGGGCGATTTTGTAGGGAAATGTCATTTTTTTTGGTAGATGAATCTATTTTTGGGCCTATGAAATCGTATATGCTCGCTTTTGTGTTGGTCTTGGCGGCTTTTTCTGCTTTGCAAGCCCGTTCTTTAGCCCCCAACAAGACCCATGCCGTATTGAATGTCGCCTACGTGAACAACGATGATGAACCCCATGCGCACAAGAAACTGGTATTTGTAGGGCAGAACCACCCGAAAAACAAGATTGTCGTCTCTACCGACAGCTATGGTGAAACGAGTTTTATGATTCCGCGCGAAGATTCGTACACGATCCTTTGCGAAAGCTTGACCGGCCCGTTTGAATGCGGGGAGACCCCCTACGTGTCGTTGACCGCCAGTACCGGTGGAATCACGGTCGTGTTCGACGATACCCGTGCCGAACTGAACGGCGTGACATTCAAGGCCGGGAGTGCGGAACTGGAAGAATCCTCGTTCAAGGTCCTGGATGCCGCGGTCATCGGGCTCAAGAAGAACCCCAAGGCCCGTGTCGAGATTGAAGGCCACACCAGCAGCGAAGGCGATGCCATGTTCAACCAGCGCCTGTCTGCGGAGCGCGCATACAGCGTTCGCGAATACATGATCGGCCGGGGCATCCCGGAAGACCGCATTTCGGCGACGGGCTACGGATCCAGCCAGCCCAAGGCGGACAATTCCACCGAGGCCGGCCGCAAAAAAAATCGCCGCATCGAGATCAGGGTCTTGAATGCGGACGAAGTTGAAGTTTCCGAAAAGTAATTCGGTTTCTTAATAGAAATTGACGTTAAGCCAACCTGTCGTGTTGTCGCTATTCGTGGCGAAACCGCATGAGACGGTCTTGTATTTGGTGCTGCTCATGTTCAGGTAGTGGCCGATGTAGGAATAGTCCTCATCCTTGTTCGGGTCCCGTTCCCCGCTTTCGATGAGTTTTTTCTCGTCCCACATCATGTTCAAGTAGTACTTGGCGATTTCGACGGTGTCGGACTTCCATTTGAGGTTGACGTTCGGTCCGGTATTCTGGGCCCATTCGTCGCAGGCTCTGAAGTGGCCGTGTGCGGAATTTTCTTTCAGGTCGTCTGCAGCCTGCTTGTCGGTGCAAGTCTGTTTTTCTTCGGAGGCGAGCGAAAGGGCGGGCTTGCCTTCGGTGGCGCGGTACTCGTTGATGATGTCGAGACAGTCGTCGCGCCAGCTTCTGGCGGTACTGGCCGAACTGCTTGCAGATGACTTGGCTTCGGAAGATTTTGCTTCGGAGGATTTTGCTTCGGAAGAACTGGACTCGTCCACGTCATCGTAGCTCGTATCAACCCAGACGGTAACGGAGTCCTGTGTACTTTCGGATGAATTGTCCTTGGAGGCCGAAGAAACTTCTTCGGATGCGGATGAATCGCCGTCATCGTCGGCGAGTCCGTCGGGAATGGGTACTGAGAATTCCCCGTGGGTGACGCCGCTGCCCGAGCTGTCGTCGGAGCATGCGCCGAGCGACAAGGCCAGAGCGGCCGAGAACGCGATTGCAGAAAGCTTGAAAGAAACCGATTTCATGATTTTCTCCTATTCCAATTCGGTGACGCACCTCACGTAGAGTCCCTTCTGGACGTTTTCGTCAGTGCGGTTGATGCCTTTCGCGGTTTTTCTGAATTCCCATGAACGGCCGGTATTTTTCATGATGGAAGTAGAGGACCAGTAATGGCCAGTAGTCGCTTCATCGCAATATTCGTCCCAGTCCCTGCATCCGCCGACTCCAAGGTTGTCCCAGTTGACGTGCTCCTTCTGGTAATCTCTCCATTCGCCGTCATCGGGAAGGTGCCACCCGGCGGGACAGGCCTTTTTAGCTTCGGTGTGGGTGTAGAAGCGTCCATGTCTCTTGCAGAACAGCGTGTCTTCCAAGAAACACTGCTTGGCGGATTGCAGGCTGAACCTGAGGTTCTGCGTCATCCAAAGACGGTTGCCCCTTTTTTCGACCTTGTATGTCTTGCCGTCGCGCTGGTCGGTCAGGACCATGTCCTTCTCGGAAACGTTCTTTTCGGCAAACAGGTCGCGTTCGCTGACGCAGCGTACTGCGATTAGGGCTGTCGGGGCGAGGCTGACCTGCTTGGCGTTGCCGCGCTTGATGTCGAGCATCATTGCCTGCGGCATGGCTCCGGCGATGGCGAAATAGGCCACGTCCTTGTTCTTGATTTTTTTCTTGCTGTCGTTCTGGTCAAAATAGCCGCGGGTCTTGCCGGCAAAGCTCTTCACGTTGGGAACCTTGCGCGGACCCATGAAGCGGTCTTTCTTGAATTCGTCCCATTCCGCGATTGTCGGAACATGGGAACCTTCCGGACATACTTTCTGCCAGGAGTCGTAGGGATAGTAGCCTGTCCCCTTGTTCATGTGTGCGGAAACGTCCTTGAAACTCAGGTCGTTGGTCGACCAGTTCAGTTTGCCGCTGGGAATAGTCTTGTAGTTATGGTTGTCGCGGGAGTCGACAATGTTGGTAGCAAAAGCAAAACTTGCAAAAATAGAGCAGGCCACAGCCAAACGGCCTAATATACGCATTCACAACCTCAATAAATGTTTAAAACAGTTCTTGTTTCTACTGCAAATATATACCGAAATCGGGAAATGCGAAAAAACTTGTGATATTTTCACAAAAAAATCGCAAAAAAAGATGTTAATGTAAAAAAAAGTTTGTTTTAGCCGGCGGTACGGAAGCCGTCATCCTCGATGACGATTTTCCCTTCGCGGAAAAGCGTGCCGAGAATCTTCTTGAAGGTCTTCTTGGAAATGCCGAATTCCTCGCGGATGGCTTCCGGGTCGGAATGGTCGCCGTAAGGTAGGAACCCGCCGGCTTCTTCCAGCTTTTGAAGGATGGCGTTCGGGCTTTCGCTGTTCATGATGCCCTTGTAGCCGACCGGAGTGAGGTTCAGCGTAATCTTTCCGTCGCCGGTAAACCGCTGGATGTATCCGGGCATGGTATCGCCGATGTAGATACGTCCCATGCCGCGCGTCACCATGAGGCGTCCCGTGTAACGGTAGTCTACCAGGAAGTCGACGTAGTCGGGCGTGACTTCGTAGGCGGCAAGCTCGACGCGCTGGCCTACGTGGAGTTCGGAGGTGTCCGTATCAATGAAACTCTTGATTTTTTCGGTGGCGACAAGTCTGCCGCTCTTTTCGTCTTTCAAGATGTAGACGACGCACTTGTCCCCCCGGCGCAGTTCGCCGAGCTGTTGCTTGTAGGGGAGGAAAAGGTCCTTGTTCAGGCCCCAGTCGAGGAACGCGCCGATGTTGTTGACGTCCTTGACTTCGAGAACGGCAAATTCGTCAACCTGGGCGAACGGCCTGTCCAGCGTGGCGATGGGGCGGTCTTCGGAATCCATGTAGACGAATACGTCGACGATCTCGCCTTCTTGTAACGTGAACTGGTTCTTGTTGCCGGGAAGCAGTATGCGGCCGCCGGTTTCGAGCTCCAGGTAGAAACCCTGGGGCATGACTGCGTCGACGCGTGCGCGGTTAATTTTTCCGATTTCCATTTTTTTAGCCTTTCCGTTCAGGTGTTGGTGTCGCGACCATCCGCGACAGTAAAAATATAGGATTTTACGGGGCTGTGCTCGGGGCAATCTCGGCGAGAGGCAATTCCTTGCAGTGCCGCATGAACTTGAGAGTCTCCTTTTCGCCCTTTTCGGCAAGCATCTGCAACAGGTACAGGAGCTTGCGGTAGGTGGTAGGTGTCATCTTTTCGTTGGCCGTACTCTTTTGGAGGTATTCGAGCGGCGATTTGTCGGTGTAGCCTTGCTTGTTGTACGTCTTGGACGCGGCCACCCTGTCGCAGAACATTTCCTTGATGTAGCGGTCGGGCATGTTCATGGGAACAATCTTTTTGGTGGCCATCTCGTAATCGTACCAGAACTCGAAATGGTGCTTGTTTCTGCCCTTGTGGTGCATCCAGGCGAGGCTCATGCCTGTGTCGCGGCGTTCTCCGTTGTTCGGGGATTCCTTGCCGCTATAGTACTTGGCTCCGGGGATGAATTCCGTAGGCGAATACTTCGACAGGTCGTGGAACAGCCCCTGCAGGCCAATACCCGCCTTGAAGCAGAGACGGATGACTTCGTTCCTGTGGCGAGTGATGGTGATGAAATGTCGAATCGGGTGGAACATCGCTCGAAAAATAAAAAAATTGGATGTGTCAGAAATAGAAAATTATATTTAGGTCATGAACTCTTCTATCGATTTCATAGGCGATGTCCACGGGCACTGCGAGGAGCTGCGCCAGCTTTTGAAGAAGCTGGGCTACGTGGAATCGTGCGGGGCCTTCCGGTATCCGGGGGGTGGCCGCTCCGTCGTCTTTCTGGGCGATTATATCGATAGGGGTGGCGAGGCCCGCGAAACTGTGAACCTGGTGCGCGCCATGCGCGATGCGGGCTCGGCCGTTGCATTGATGGGCAACCATGAATTCAATGCGCTCAGCTTCTGGCAACTGAACGGCTTTGGCGGTGGACATGTCATCCACTCTATCCGTGGAGGTTACCTGCGCGAACACGCTTTCAACAAGGTCGCTATTCACGCGAGGACGGTGGAATGCTATAAGGGCCGCAAGTCCGAATTTCTGGAAATGCTCGATTTCTTGAAGACGCTCCCGTTCTATATCGAGACGGAATCGTTCCGTGCGCAGCACGCCTGTTTCGATACGCGGTGTGCCGAGACGCTGAAGAAGGAGCGTATCCGTTCGTTTGCCGACGGAAACTTCGACGAACTGATTGCCCGTGCCAACGACCAGTATTGCGAATACGGCGATTCGCTTTTCGACCCGATCAACATCTTCTTGAAAGGGCCCGAGATGGACTTGCCCGACGGCATCACCTTCTGTGATGGCGAGGGCGTGGTGCGTAAACGTTGCCGGCTCCGCTGGTGGCTCGACCCGAAAGATGCGACGCTTCGCGAACTGAGTTTCCAGCCGGGCGTAGAATTGCCGGCCCTTGATGTGCCTGCCGACATAAAGGACAGGTCTTTCTATGGTGAAAGCGAACGCCCGGTGTTTTTCGGGCATTATTGGCTGACGGGACTCCCGAAGCTGATTCGCGATAACGTATGCTGCCTTGACTTTAGCGTGGCAGGCTACCGTGGCGATGGCCGGCTTGTCGCCTACCGCTTCGACGGTGAACAGAAACTCGACGAAAGCAAGTTCGTGTGGGTGGAGGCTATCTAGACGATAGTGGAAAGACGAAAGACGAAAGAATGCTTGAAAAAGTTGGCGTCGCTGAAGGTGACTGCTTTTGTCCTTGTTGCCTTTTTGGTGCTCACGTTCTGGGGAACCCTGGCGCAGGCGAATGCCGAGGCTGCGGGTATTCCGGCTTCGGTTGCCATCGAGCGCTTTTTTGACAGTTTCTTTATATGGGTACTGGGCGTTGTTCCGTTGCCCGCCTTCAAGAGCGTCGCGGTTGTTGCGTGTGCTAACCTTGTCGCGAGTATGGTTTTCCGGATGCCCCGCGGTTGGAAAAATGCGGGCCTCTGGCTTATGCATGTTGCCTTGCTCGTGCTGCTCGCGGGTGGCGTTGTCGGGAGCGAAATCAAGCGGGAGTACAACGGGTTCGAGGTGGTTGCCCTGAATTCTGTCGAGCTTGCTGATTCCAGTGCGACCGCGCAGAAGGTGAAGTTCTATGCGGCAGACGATAGCCTGGGTGTAGAGCCCGTGAATCTGGACGAATCCGTGTTGCTCACGGGTTGGCCCTACTACGCGCATTTCAGGGGTGACCTGCCTATGTCGAAGAACAAGGTCATCTCGATGTACAAGGTGTATTACGACCCGTTCCACTTTGTGCCGTACGTGTTTATGGTGCTTTTCTTGCTGGGGGCGGTGTTCCATTACGTGGTGAAAGTGCGCTGTGCGCGGAAGGAGACTGCTAAAGCGCAGGCTTCTTACATGGGAACAAAAATCGTGCCGTTGTTGGCGCTTGTTGCGGGCCTTGTCGTGATGGCGCCCGCCAATTCGCAGGCGTCGGCGCAACCGACGACCATCTGGGAAGGCCTGAAGGCGGATTCCCCTGTGCTGGTAGATTCTGCTATTCGTCCGTTTGATTCCTTTGCCCGCGGATTCCTGGACAATCTGAGCGGTCGCGTGACAATCAAGTTCCGCGGGGAGGTCCCATACTGCGAAAGGCAGGAGGTGCCGAAGCTTTCTGCCGGGGATGTCGTGCGTCTAATCCAGAACCATCCCGAAGGAGCGAAAAATCTTGAGCTATTCAAAGTGTTGCGTAGCGATGCGGCGCAGGCTTTGGATTTGCCCGAAGACCGCCGTTACGTGAGTTATGCGGAACTTTTCCGTTCCCGTGATTTGCTTCAACTTTATGCGAGCCGCGATGATAATCACCCGGCGACTCTCGAAATGCGTCGACTCTATTCGAACGTCCTGGAATACGAGGCGGTCGCGGCACGGACGGCGTTCTCGCCGGTCGGTGATGCAGAGGCGGGTGTGGATCCTGCGCGGATTTCGATGGAGGTGCTCTACCACAAGCTTAATCTGGCGCTATGGGCGTTCGTGGCGGCGTTTATCGCCTGCCTGCTTGCTTCGCTGAACTTGATTTTCAAATCGAGGAAAATGGATGTGGCGGCGAATGTGGCCTGTATCGCGACGGCGGGAATACTTGCGGTTCTGTTTACCTTGCGCACATACGTCGCCGTCCGTGTCCCGCTTTCTAGTCTGTACGAAATCGTGTTGCTCGTGGCTATGCTGTTGATGGCGTTCGAGGCGGGCGCGTTTATATTCTGCAAGCGCCGTACGTTCTCGCTCATGGTTCCCGTGACGTTCATGGCGGCTCTCCTTTTGTTCTTCGCAAAGTTCGTGCTGGAGCCGGGCGATACCTTCCGGCCGATTCCTGCCGTATTGAATTCCTCCGTGTTCCTCACGATACACGTGTTTACGATTGCGCTTGGTTTTGCTGGGATGATCCTTTCTGGAGTCGTGGCGCATGTGGCGCTGTTCCGCGCATCTTCAGAAGAGAACCGCGCGGTATCTTCGGGTGAATCGCCGCGCACCCCGCTCAATTCGCTCCTGTACGGAACGCTCGTCTTTGGCGCGGTCTTTACCATCATTGGCACGCTCCTGGGCGGCGTGTGGGCTGATTTCGCATGGGGTCGCTTCTGGGGGTTCGACCCGAAGGAATGTGGCGCACTGTTCGTAATCCTCTGGGCGATGCTCCTGCTGCATTTGCGTGCGGGGCGCCTGGTTAGCGAGCGGGCCTTTGCCATGCTCAGCTGTTTTAACATGATTGTGACGTTCCTCTGCTGGTTCGGCGTGAACCTGCTCGGGGTAGGGCTGCACAGTTACGGATTCCAGAATGGCACCGCCACCTGGCTCGGTGCGTTCGTCGTCGCCGATACTCTCCTTATTTGCTTTTTTTCGCGCGTACGGCTAGCCTTATGCCGTCGGCGGCGCTCGTGACGATTCCGCCGGAATAGCCCGCGCCCTCGCCGAGCACGAAAAGTCCCTTGGTATTGACGCTTTCGAGCGTATCGTTGTTGCGCGTGATGCGTACTGGCGAACTCGTGCGCGTCTCGGGCGCGACGATTAGCCCCTGCTCGATGAATCCCGGAATCTTGCGGTCAAAATTCTGGAATCCCTCTGCAAGCGAACTGCAAATCTTCTTGTCGAGCCAGTCCCAGATATTGCTTGGTACAAGTCCGCAAGGGTATGTGGATTTGGGTAAGCTCTTGTCGGCATGGTGGGCGAGGAATGCCTTGATGGTCTGTGCGGGGGCCGCGTAATTCTTGCCGCCCACGTCGAATGCATCGCGCTCTGTCTTGCGCTGAAAATCGAGCCCTCCGAACGTGGTGCTGCTCGCATCTACGGGGACGACAATCGCACCGTTCGCGGTGTGGCCGTTACGGCGGCTGTAGCTCATGCCGTTGGTGGCTAGCGTTCCCGGCTCGGATGCGCACGGGACCAGCACGCCACCCGGGCACATGCAAAAACTGTAGGCGCTGCTCGTCTTGTTAAGCGTCGGCGTGGCGAGGAAGTACTCCGCGGAGCCCGTGAGCTTCGTGTCGACATCCTTGCCGAGTTGGCGCAGGTTGATTAGCGCTTGCGGGTGTTCCACGCGGACGCCCATCGCGAACGCCTTGCTTTCGAGGGTGACTCCGCGGGCTGCGAGCAGTTCGTATATGCCGCGGGCGGAATGTCCGGTGGCAAGGACTAGCGCATCGCAGGGCTTCCATTCGTCATTCACCTTGATGGCGCAAACGCATCCGTTCTTGATTTCGATGTCTTCGAGCGCGGTGTAGAAATGGATCTTGCCGCCGAGCCGTGCGATTTCGGCACGGATTTTCCGGAGCATCAGTACGAGCCTGTCGGTGCCGATGTGCGGCTTGGCGAACGTCACGACGCTTTCGTCGACTCCGAATTCCACCATGTCGCGCAAGACAGTCTCCGAGAAAATATTGCGGCTGCGCGTGTTGAGCTTGCCGTCACTGAAGGCGCCGGCCCCGCCTTCGCCGAACAATACGTTGGAATGCTCGTTGAAGACGCGTTCGGCGAAGAACCTGCGGATGTCGCGGAAACGTTCCTCGACGGGTTTGCCCTGCTCGTAAAGGTCGACGGCAAATCCGCGACGCAGCAGGTGGAGGGCTGCCCACAGCCCTGCGGGGCCCGCGCCTATCACGTCTATGTGGCTTGCCATCGGGACGCTTTGCGCTAGCGGGTCGCTGTCGGGCGTCTCGTTTTCCCGCGAGGCTTCCAGGAGTCCCCGCGCTGCATTCTTCCCTGCACGGAGCTGTTGCTGGACGTCGAAAATGACGTTGTAGCTCCAGTGCGGATTTCCCTTTTTACGGCTGTCCAGCGCGAAGCGCTCCACTTCGAGATTGAAAATCTTTTCGGGGTGGATATGCAACTCCCTGGCGAGGGCCGTTCGGACCTCGCCTTTGTGTTGCAATGCTACGGGCAGTTCTCTATAGCGGTATGTGAACATCGGGTGGTGCTAGAATATGTAATTCAGCTGGATGCCACCGAAGATGTCGCGGTACTCGCTGGAAAGGTCGTCGGGACGGTTGTAGAACGATGCCCCAACGTTCCATACGCTATAGAAATGCTTGGTGTGGTTCACGCGGAGGCTGGTGCTTCCGAGAATGTCGCTTTCCGATTCGTCAAAGTCGTCTTCGCCTTCTTCCCAGGTCGTCGACATGTAGCGGAATTCCGCATTCAGGCCGAGGACAAAGAAGCGGTCCTTGAGCGGCATTTCGAATTCGTCGCTGAAGGTGATTTCGGCTTCATCCATGTTGTCGCGCGTGTAATACTTGAATCGCGGTATGACGGCGAAGCGGTTCTGGATGCCCTTGAAAGACGTCGTTGCCGACAAGGGGTAGGTGTGCTCGAAATAATCGGCTCCACCGAAATAGTAACCCAGCTTTGCCCAGGTGGTGTCGTTAAAGTCGAAGTCCTCGACGAGACTATCCCTGAGGAACTGCGAACCGTCGGCACGGATGGTCCAACGGCCGTCGGCCTTGAACGTCGTGTTGAACGCCTTTACGCTGACACCGGCAAAGAAGGTGTGCTTGAAGACTCTTTCCTGGAACCTGCTGGCCAGAACGCTTTCCCCGTAGAGTGAATTGTACTTGGCCCAGCGCAGCGAATCGACGAGAGTTGTGTCGTCTTTGTATATGACTTTCGTAGTGGCCTTGTTCTTGTAACCGCGGAACCATTCGTCCTTGTAGATGCCGTCTTCGAGCATGAAGTCGCCGTGCAGCTGGTACGGACGGTATTGTTTCTGGTACTGGAAGTTGTAACCGGCGGTGAGCGTGACGTTCTTGCCGATATTGAACTTCTGGTCGGTACCCATGTTCTGCGTATACTTGGCGCGGTCGATATCCAGCTCATGCTTGTCGAGCCATTTGCTGCCGGCGCTGTTGAGCATGCCCCAATGGGTGCCTTCGTTCAAGCCGAAGTGGTTCTTCTTGCCACCATTGGCCGCGTTTTCGACATTGAGTTCGTAATGAACGCCGAGAGTCCAGAACTTGAAGATGTCCTGGTCGAGTCGGGCGAGGAACTGGCGGTAGTCCGAAAGCTGGTTATCGGAACCGGCGCTGTAAAAATCTTCGCCGATGTACTTTACCTGGCCGTAGATGTGCGTCTTGTTGATGTTCCAGTTGAGCGATGCGCTGAGGGCGAAATTCTGGCTATCCCAGGTCTCTCCCAGGATACGGTCGTCGTCGCGTTCGTCTTCTTTCTTGTTCTGGACAGTCTTCGCTTCCTTGATAAGCGTACGCAGGGAGTCCTTCATTTCGGAATCGCGGAGGGCGGCGTTGTCGCCAAAGATCTCGACAAGTTCGTCGTGGCTCAAGGCATTGATGCGTTCCGAGTTCTGCAACAGGCTGCGAATCTTGGAGAACGAGCTGACGTTGAGCCCGGCCTTGGAGAATACCGTGTTGATGGCGCGTTCGCGAATGACGTCGGTGGTGTCTGCGCGGCCTACGGCAATCTGTCCATTGAGTTCGATGTCTCCCGGGAAGAAGAGCCAGTTTCCGTCGGCGTACATGGTGAATGCGTCAATCATCGGGTCTACTGTCGTGTACTTGCTTGATGCACCGTCGCGCAGAAGCGGGTCTACGAGCTCGTCGCTGGCGTAAATGGCGCCGACCTTGGCGTCGAAACGGCGCACGGGAGCCCACTTGAACGATCCGCCGTAGGCCAGTCTCTGGGCCTGTGCCGTACCGTCTTCGATATAGTTCTTGTAAATGTAAGGATGCCTGTCTCCGGGAACCATGCTGCGCTTGGCTTCGCCAAAGAATCCGTTGACTTCGAACAGGGGTTCGTCGGCGTTGTTTTTCAGGAGCGAAAGCGTGTAGTCGATACCGAAAAGCGGCAGGTTCGACATGTAGATTTCTCCGCCGGTCTTTTCGTGGTCGCCGAGAATGACACTGTTGTAGTTGTCCTTGTAGCTCAGCGTTACGGGATTGGGGGAGAAGTGGTTCCAGGAATCAACGGTGATGTCGGTATTGAACTCGATAGTCTTGCCGTCGTTGGACTGCATATAGAGATAGGCGGCCAGTTCCCCGCCGAATCCGGGAACCTGGAACGTGTTCTTGAACTTCGAATTGTGGCCGATAGTGTCGTTCCCGATAATCTGTTCCTCGTGCTTGTTCTTGCGGGTCGCCACGTTGTGGTAGTTGCCGCCGAGCATCACGTTGCCGAGGATTGTCCATGTCTTGGAGGTGTCCTTGACGATTTCTTTTTCCTTTTCTTCGCGGGCAAGAACGCTGATCTTGTCGTTCGGGTTGAATGGACGCCTGTCTACGCCGGGGATCTCCGGATTCGCGGGCAACGTCGAAAGCAGCGCGATAGTGGCCGATTCAAAGTTGTTGTCGTTGTCGCTCACGCTGGAGATTACGGACGGGTCCATAATGTCGATACCCGCGGCACCGACCTTGTTGTCGTGCACCGAGGTGTTGTGGAAGCTGAACTGGTTGTTCTCCTTGCCGACGACTGCGAAAGCATTGGCGTGGAAGTCGCTGCCGTGAACGGAGGTGCTCGCCAATTCGGAATTGAGGAGGGCGAAGTTGTTGTTGGTGAAGTTGGTGTTGTCGGCGTTGACCTTGGCATAGTTGCCTGCGTGGAGCGCTACGCCCTTGTTGTCGGAAAATTCGCTGGCGATGATGCTTGCTTCGCCGTCGCGTACGTAAACGCCGCGGGAGGCCGTGTTGCGGATCTTGGCCGACTGCAGGTTCAAGTTGCCCTTTTCGATAGCGATGCCTACTTCGGCATCGGCAATTTCGACACCGTGCAGGTTGAACGTGTTTTCGCCGGTGAGGTAGATACCTTTCCAGCTCCCTTCCTTTGCCGGTTCCGAAGAAGAACGGAGAACGACAGGCGTGGACGGGTTGCCGGCGACGGCAAGCGAACCGTTGTTCACGTAGATTCCGGTACCCGGTTCGAAATAGATCGTTACGCCGGCCTGGATGAACAAGGCCTGGTCGTTGTTGATGGTGATGTCGCCAGTCACGAGGTACGGGGACTTGTCTGCGGTGAGCATGCCGTGTACGTTACCCTTGATCTCGGTGCCGGTGAGCTTCTGGACTATCGGCTCGGCGACTACGGGTTGTTGTGCCGTGGAGTCCGGGGCCTGTGCTGCGGCGGTGGAGTCCTGTGCTACTGCTGCCGGGGCTTGGGCTGCGGCGGTGGAGTCCTGTGCTACTGCTGCCGGGGCCTGTGCTGCGGCGGTGGAGTCCTGTGCTACTGCTGCCGGGGCCTGTGCTGCGGCGGTGGAATCCTGTGCTACTGCTGCCGGGGCCTGTGCTGCGGGAGCGGGTTCCTGGGGTA
>NZ_DGUN01000049.1:30221-76837 GCF_002395745.1 Fibrobacter sp. UBA4309 | reverse complement strand
CCTGGGGTACTGCTGCCGGGGCCTGTGCAGGCTGCTGTGCCATGGCGAAGATGGAACAGGTCGCGAGAGTAGAAAGGAATAATCTATGCGGAAGCTTCATTAGTGGGCCTCGCTAGTTGAAACGTTGTAATGGTATGTAGCGCTGTTTTCAAGAATTCTTCCGTTGTACAGCTTGACCTTTATTTTGAAAGTCGTTCTCTTGCCGTATTCCACGTCGACGGGGATGCTATAGTCGAGGGCATCGATGTCGCCGTTCGCATTGGACAGGAAGAATACGTTCCCGAGCTTGCCTTCTTGCGTTACCGTGATGCTTTCGATTTGCGTGTAGTCCCTGTGTTCCATGTTGTTGATCTTGATTTTCAGGGTCTTGTGCAACACGTTGTCGATCTGGGGAGGCGCCTTGGGTACTCTCTTGGACTCATCGAAAGCCTTCCTGCTGCCGTTGACACTTACGTAGGCGGAAGCGTTCTTGTCGTAGCAGGTCAGCGTCTTGGTCGCGGAGCCTTCGTTTCTCGCCTGGTCGGTGACGACAACCTTGTAGGGACGGGTGCCGCTAGAAAGGTTGAATATTCCTTCGTCGTTTCCGCTGGCTGTCATTTCCCTGACAAGGTCTCCGTCGCGGAAGATAGAAACGAGCGCTTCATCGTCTTCGTTGTTGATGACCTTGAACTTGGCCTGGCATTGCATGTTCGAGTTGAACGTCTGGATAGAAACGCTCGGCTTGATCGTGTTGACGGCCTTGCAGGACTTGTTCGCCGGAAGGGCTATTGATGCGACCTTCTTCGAGTCGTCAGGGAACAGGACCGAGACTTCCAGCTTGGTCGCTTCCCAGTTTTTCTCGGAGTCCTTGATGGGGAAGATGTAGGTGAAATTGTTCTCGGATGCCGGAATGCTCATCTGCCTGGACTTGTTCCCGGTGTTGAACACGATCTTGATGTTCTGGGAAGCGTCGAATTTGGCCCCTATGATGGCTCCGTTCAGGGTAATGAAACCATTGTTGCAGATTTCGTCCGTGTTGGCGACGATATTGAACTCGATTCCATCCGTGACGGCAGAATCCTGCTTTTCCAGGTTAGCCTTGTTGGCGGAATCGATGGCGGCATTGTAGTAGTAGGTCTGGATTGTCCCGCAAGAGAGGTTGACGGGGACGAATTTCTGGTTTTCGGGGATGATGTTTTCCGGGATGTTTAGCTTCTTGGCTTCGCTGACGACGTCAATGGTGTCGACGCAGGTGAAGTCGAACTTCTTTTCGCCGAGGATGTTCGGATCCCAGTCCGAGCTGATGTCGATGGCCGCCTGGTTCTGGGCGACCGTTGTCCCGTTGACCAGGAAGGCCTTCGGGGCTTTGTCGCAGGTGACCTTGACCGAAATGCTGTTGGTCGAGATGGTGTCGGCCAGTTCGGGGAGCTTGCAGTTCAATGCCTTGGCACCCTGTGCCTTGACGGACTCGATGACCTTGTCGAGCGATTCCAGGAGCTTCTTTGTATTTTCGTCGATTTCGCCGTTGCCGTTGTCGATGGCGTTCATGACCTGCTCGATCACGTTTTCACTGCCGGCGTTCTGGTTAGCCAGCTTGAAGATCTGGCAGGCGGTGGCGTGGACAACCATCATTTCGCCCGATTGGATAGAACCGGTAGCTCCGCACTGTGCCTCGATGTCCATGCTTCCGGAATTGAGGCCGAAAACGGAGAATCCTTTCTTGGAAACGCCCACGGCACCGTCCGTACCGCGGATGGCGGCTGTGGCAGTCCCTGTCTTGAACTGGAACTTGCTGTTGCCTTTCTGTTTTTGTGCATCAAAGCGGACCTTGCCCTGCTTGATGTCGGTCATGGCCGTCTGCACGCCGTTTGCGGAGTTGAGGTTCGTGAATTCGACGAGGGAGTTTTCTTCGACGGAAACGATACTGCCGTCGGGGAGGGCGACGATGACCTGGGCTTCTATCCCGGTACGTATCTTGTCCTTCTCTCGGACCTTTCCGCCGGTCTTGGCCTCGGATTCTTTTCCTTTTGCGTCAATAATCTTACGTTCGTCGCCTATGGCGAAACGGATTTTTCCGGCGGCGGCCATGGGATAGGACGCCAAAACGGCCAAAAGGATGGTTAAAACCTTAAATTTTCGCGAAAATGACATGTTGCCCCTCGTTCAAGATGTAAACCAACTTAAATATATCTTTTATTTGTTGTGCTCGAAAGAAAAATGTATCTTTTACCCATTAAATACGCAAAAAGGGGCCATACTATGAGCATGGAAATAGAAGAACCCACCGTTGCAATGAACGATGTGGAAACGGGTGAAGAAATTATCAAGGAACTGGACAAGGCGGTCCTTACCAAGGGTGCCTGGCAGACCATGATGTTCCTTTGCCAGGAAAAAAACGCCAAAACGGGAGAATTTGGCGAACCCAAGGTGTATTTGCGCCGTTACCAGAAGGCTGGGGGTGCTTTCAAGGCCCGCAGCAAGTTCAACATCAGTGGCAAGGCCCAGGCCGAAGCCATCATAGAAAACCTGAAGAAGTGGTATAACATTTAATGCCTGACCCTGCTAGTAGTAAGAGAAAGAAGTACAGCATAGACTTCCTTTGCGAAGGGAGCATCAAGTCCTTCCCGTGGAAGGATAAATTTGAATCCATGGCCCGCAGACTCCTGAAGGAGGAAGGGACCGAAAAAAGCGTGAACATCGTTCTCTGCAGCGACGAGTTCGTCCGCGAGATGAACAAGAACTACCGCAAGCTCGACAAGGTGACCGACGTGCTTTCGTTCGAATGGCACGACGAAATACCCGGTGCCGAGGAAATGCTCGGGGAAATCTACATTGCCCGTGACCAGGTCAAGCGCCAGGCTCCCGAATACGGCAATACGTTTTTCGCCGAACTCAAGCGCGTGATTGTGCACGGACTCCTGCATCTTTCCGGTTACGACCATATCAAGGCGGCGGACCGCAAGGTGATGCGGGCCCGTGAATGCGAGTTCCTGGGACTTGACCCGTACAAGGAGAAGACGTAATGGAAGATTCCGAAATACTGGCGGTAGTTTTCCTTTGCGTGTTCCTGCTGACATCCGCCCTGTTCTCTGCGACCAAGTGCGCCTTTAGCCTGATTTACGCCAAGCGCGACCCGAAGGACCGCGACGACCGCGAAGAAAAGATTGCTGCCATCGTCAAGTGGCGCGGATTCAACGAATGCGTCTCCATCGGACGTATTTTCGGCAATGTCGGTGCGGCCGTCCTCGGATTTTTCTTGCTGGAAAATTCGTCGTGCCCGTTCGTGCATACGTATCCGTATATCGCGGTGGTGGTGTACCTGATTGTGGCCTGCGCGCTGATATATGTGGTAAGCGTGTTCATCCCGTACCTGGTCGCGAATCTCAAGCCGGATACTTTGTCTGTAATCCTGGTGCCGCTGTTCCGCGTGGCCCGCTTGCCCTTTATCCCGGCGGCCAAGATTTGCCATGTCGTGTTTGTCAAGTTGCTTGTCCTTTTCGGTTACGATTCCAAGCTGAGCTTCCTTTCCGAAGAAATGCGCGACGCCGTGCAGGCCGACCTTTCCGATACGAAGAACGGGGAAGAAGACGGCCTCGAAAAAGAAGAACAGCAGATGATATTGAACATCTTCGAGTTCGTGGAAACTCCCGTACGCGAAATCATGACGCCCCGCGTGGACATGTGCGCTATCGATGTAGATACCCCGCTCGAAGACCTGGTGAAGGTCTTGAACAGCGAACGCCATTCGCGCCTGCCCGTTTACAAGGAGACGATGGACAATATCGTGGGCATCCTTTCGAACAGGGACTTCTTGGAATGGTATACCGAACATGGCGACGAACCGTTCGACATTATGAAAATCGTGATGCCGCCGGTGTTCGTGCCGTACCACAAGAAGATTGACGCCCTCCTCACGGAACTCCGCAAGACGGGCAACCAGCTCGCGATCGTGGTGGACGAATACGGCGGAACGGCGGGCCTTGTCACGCTGGAAGACATTCTGGAAGAAATCGTCGGCGAGATCAAGGATGAAGACGATACGGACGAGGAAGACGACGTCCAGAAGCTGAAGGACGGACGCTACATTCTCGACCCGCTCATGACGCTTTCCGACCTGGAAGACGAACTGGAAGTGGAGCTGAATCCGCCGGAAGGTTCGCATGTGGAAACGCTTTCTGGTCTTATCCAGGCGACGCTCGGCGTGATTCCGTCTCCGGGCGCCGAAGTCAAGATCCAGGGGTACACCTTCCGCGTGCTCAAGATGGACGGTACCCGCATGGAGAAGGTCATGATGATCCTCCCGCCGGGCAAGGAAACGACCAAGACCGGCGTTTTCCAGAAGGTGTAATCATTTTTGAATTTCAAAGGAGAAGGCCTCTGCTCATCGCAGAGGCCTTCATTTTAGGGTAGTTATAAGCCGGGTTCTGTACCCCTTGCGGGGCGATGACCATCTCTCTGGACGAATCGTTACCGACCGCCTCAAGCGACCTACCCGGATATCCAACAGCTGCGGGCCGCAGCCGGTCCTTGCGGACGGATTCCTGCTTGGTCTTGCACCGGATGAGGTTTACCGTGCCATCCCTGTCACCAGGAACGCGGTGAGCTCTTACCTCGCCATTTCACCCTTACCTCGACGGGCCGAAACCCGTGCGGGGCGGTTTGCTTTCTGTTGCACTGTCTGTCGCGTTTCCGCGCCTGGACGTTATCCAGCATCCTGCCCTGCGGTGCCCGGACTTTCCTCCAGCATCGCTGCCGGCGGTCATCCGCTACCCGGTACAAAATTAGAAAACGTGGACGCCTTGTGCAAGGAGTGGACGGTGGGCTTTTTTGTATATTTACTTTGTTTTTTTAGGGTTCAAGAGTGAATAGGTTTGTTCTTTTTTTGTCATTATTTGCGTCTGTAACGTGGGCGGCGGCCGAAACGGCTACCGAAACCCCGACTCAGTCAGCCGTGGATTCTTCCGCCGTGTTCCGTGTAGATGAAATCCGCTACGACATCGGGGATGTGTTCGACGACTCCCGTGTGCATACCCGCTACGACAAGCTGGCCTACGATTTTTTGAACTGGGTGCATATCGAGACCCGCGAGCATACCGTCCGCAAGCTGCTCCTGTTCAACGAGGGCGACTACGTGAACCTCGACCTGATGCTCGAATCGGAACGCTTTTTGCGCGACCAGCGCTTTTTGAGCGACGCGAGCATTACCGTGGTGCAGGATAGCGGCAAGAACATCGCGAACGTGCACACGAGCGACAACTGGACCTTGACGGTCCCGGTCAGCTTCGGCTTTTCGGGAAGCGAGTGGACGTACGACAACCTGAACTGGGGAATCGGCGTACAGGAAAGCAACTTCCTCGGGCTGGGGCAACTGCTGGGCTTCTACTTCGGCCACGACGAGTTCCGCGACATGTGGCAGGTGGAATACGGCGCCCCGCACTTCTTGCTGCGCTACAACCACTTGGACTTTCTGTACAGCTACAACACCGACGGCTACCTCGCGAGCTGGAAGATGTACCGCCCGTTCTTGAGCCGTAGCGTGAACCAGTGGGCGTATACGATTGCCGGCCTCAAGAACCAGCGCTTCGCCTACTTTTACGGGAGCGGCGACATGCCTCCGGGAGCGGTCTCCTATTCTACCGACAAGCCGCTCGATTCCCTGAACCTGCAGGAATATAACGGCGACAAGACTGTCGAACTCATGAAGGTCGAGGACTTTATCGACGACTCGCTCTCCTTCCACCTCGGGCGTTCTTTTGGCGGGACGCAGCGCAAGTTCTATGTGGCAGGAACGTATGACTACCGGAGGACCACGGCGCGCGAAGGCAAGCTTTTCCGCTACCTGTTTACCGACGGCGAAGGCGCGTATGCCATCGATTCCGCCAGTGCCTGGAACGAATGGCTCCCGGAACGCAAGGATTCCCGCGTGGGCGCCTATATCGAATATTCGAACCTCCGTTACGAGAAAATCAGGAATTACCACAACGCGAAGTGGACCGAAGACGTGGACAAGGGCTGGAAGCTCAAGGCACAGGTTTCCAAGAACTACGAACAGCTCGGTGCCGCCGATAACGACTTCCGACTCGACTTCTGGACGAACCTTTACCTGGGGCGTCGCCACCACCACCTGAACCTTTCTACGCAGACGTACTTCTACCTGGATCACGGCGAACGCAGGGATTTCTACGGGAAAGTCCTCGGAGAATACATTTTCCACCCGAGCAACAAGCTTTCTACGGCGGTCAAGGGCCTTGTCGATGTCTATGACGACGCCCGGTACGGCAATCAGCTTTCGTTGGGAGGTTCGGAAGGCTTTGCCGGATTCCCGACCGGATTCTATACGGGCCAGGCGCGCGTGTACGGCAATATCGAACAGCGCTGGTTCCCGGATTTCGAGATACTCACGCTCGTGCCCGTGTTTGTCGGCTTCGCGAGCGTGGGTGAGACCGCGTGGGACCTGATGGACATCAACCGCGAAGACTTGATTTACGTGCTTGGCCTGGGCGCCCGCTTTGTGCAGACCAAGTCCATCAGCCGCCTGGTGAACAAGGTGGACGTGAGCTTCCCGATGAACGGGGCGCGCAAGCACGAACCGCATTTCTCCATCACGACGACGTATTCACTGTAGCAGGAGCTGAGCATGAAGGAAACGGACGAAGAACGCCAGAAGTTGAAGCAGAAGAAGTTCCGCCGTTTCAAGAACGCTGTCTTGCGGATGGAAATTATCATCGGCTTCATGGCGATTATCGCGGGCATTGTCGTGACCGCGATGGTGTGGGGTGAAGGCTTTTTCCCGGGCGCCTTGATGATGGTCCTTACCGGATGCATCAACATCTTTTTGGCGTTCAAGGAACTGGTGGACCCGACGGACCACGTATTGCATTGGCAGTCCGTGTTCTTCCTGATTGTACGCCGCGCGATGTTCTTCTTGAACGTGGTGCTGCTCGCGCTCGTTGTCGGGACGTTCACGAACCTGCTGTAGCGATTGTACGCGCCGGAGATTGCCTAGTGCACTCCGTCTTCGTTCACGAAATCCTTTTCGCCGTACCAGGCCTGTATTTTTTCGCGGGCACTTTCGTCGAATGCCGATGAATCTTTCAAGATGTGCTCTGCGGTTTCTAGCGTCTGGCTTATAAGTTCCTGGTCGGCAATCCAGTCGAACCAGCGGAACACCCAGGAGCCGCTCTGTTCGTTGCCTTCGAGGTTCCCGGCGCCGCGGTTCATGAGGTCGAGTTCCGCAATTTCGAATCCGTCTTCGGTCTGCGAGAACTGCGAGAGGCGTTCCATGCTGCTTTCGGCGGCGTCGCCTTCGGGTATCATCAAGAAACACCATGCCTGGGCATTGCCGCGGCCTACGCGGCCGCGCAGCTGGTGCAGCTGCGCGAGGCCGAAGCGGTCTGGCTGGTCGATGACCATCAGGTTCGCGGCGGGCACGTTCACGCCCACCTCGATGACGGTCGTCGCCACGAGAATCTGGATTTTGCCCGCCGCGAACTGCGCGATGATTCCATCGCGCTCCGCTTCGTCCATCTGCCCGTGGACTCCCGCGACCTTGAGTGTTGCGACTCCCGGGACGGCGCGTCCCGGCCCTGCGATATACGCCCGCAGTTCATCGACGATATCGTCGACGCTCCGGGCACCGCCTTCGTCGTCCGTACCGACGCGGCTTGCAATCCAGTAGCATAGATTGCCGCCGGCGGCCTCGTTGCAGATAAACTTTTTCATGTCGTCGCGCTTTGCTGCGTTCACGAGCCTCGTTTTGATGGGCTTTCGTCCGGCGGGCTTGTCCTTGATGCTGATGACCTTCAGGTCGCCGTAGAGAGTCATGGCGAGACTGCGGGGAATGGGCGTGGCGCTCATCACGAGCATGTCCGGGTAGTTTCCCTTGGCCAGTAGCGCTTCACGCTGCCCGACACCGAAGCGGTGCTGTTCGTCAATGATGACGAATCCCAGGTTCGCGAATGTCACGTCGTTGCTGAACAGCGCATGCGTGCCGATGACCACGTTTACAAGCCCCATCTGGAGCTCGCCGAGGATGACGCGCCTTTCGGCGGCCGGTGTGGCGCCCACGAGCATCTGTACGTGCAACCCTGCCGCTTCCAGGAAAGGCTTGAGTGTCTTGTAGTGCTGCCTTGCGAGAATGTCCGTGGGAACCATCATGGCGCACTGCTCGCGCAGAGCGCTCCCCTCCGCAGGTTTCGTCCCGCATACCGCCATCATGGCCAGCATCGCGACGACGGTCTTTCCGCAACCGACGTCGCCCTGCAAGAGCGCGTGGAACTGCTTTTTGCCGTTGAGCCCGGCGACAATCGTGTCGAGCGCTCTTTCTTGCCCGCCGGTCAGTTCGAAAGGCAACCGCGCCCTTGCCGCCATGACGCAGCCAAGGTCAATCTGCCGTTCGTGCCCGCGCAACTTCTGGTTTTCGCGCCTCTTTACCATGCGCAGACAGAACGGCAACAGCTCGAGTACTTTCATCTCGCGCTTCGCCTTGTATATTGCCGGGAACTCTTGCGGCTGGTGGAGTGTGCGCAGGTTCTCGATGGCCGGGCTAAAATGCAGGTAGTCCGTCAGCTCGCGCGGGCATAGTCCCGGCAGAGATAGGTTCGGGAACTTGAAAATCGTCTTGTAGAGGTTGCGGAAGAACTTCTGTTCCATGCGGGACTCGCGGCACGCCTCGCTGATGGAATAGATGGGCTGGATGCAGCCGCTGAATTCCTCGTCTTCGTCGAAACTCTGCATGTCGGGATGCGTTATCTGCAACCCGCGGTATTCACCGACCTGGCCCGAGACGAGCCAGCGGGAGTCGTTTTTGATCTTTCGCGACCAGAAACTTGCCGCGTTGAAGAACAGCAGCTGGATTTCGCCGGTGCCGTCGGCAAGCGTGGCCACGAAGCGCGATTTCCTGCCGCGTACGATTCCCGAGCGGATGATTTTTCCGATGAGTACCACCTTTTCTCCGGCCTTGCAGTCTGCAATCCGGGTGACCTTCGTCTGGTCGAGGTAGCTGCGCGGGATATTGTACAGCAGTTCGGCGATGGAAGTCAGCCCTGCCTTGCGCAGGGCTTCAATTCTCTTGGGGCCGAGTCCGGGAAGCTGAGAGATGTCCATGTCGGCGTTTCTTTATTGTTCGGCTTTCTCGGGTGCCTTGGATTCGGGCAGGCTTTCACCCTTCTCGGCGCGTTCCTTCGCCTTGTCGCGAGCCTTGTCGCCAATCAGGTTCATGTTTTTCCAGGTGACGAGCTTGACGGGGTTGCCGTTGTCGTCATAGATCTTGATGCCCTTCGTGTCGATGGCGGCGATGAGCTTGTTCAGCTTGGTGACGATTTCGTTGAGCTTTTCGACGGGCTCCTTGGAATTCAGGAGCTTGTCGATGGCGGGAGAGTTCTCTATGGCGGTAACGGTCTCGTTGATCTTCGTCGTTCCGTCGGCGAGGGTCTTGATGATGTCCTGCGCCTGCGTAATCTTCTCGCTAATGCTCTGGGTGGCGTTCTCGATGGCCGTGTCCGCCTGGTTTGTCGTCTCGATAAGGGTATTGCTGGCGTCCTGGATCTGGTTGAAGAACGTCCTTACCTTGGGCTGCAGGGAATTGACCGTCTTGTCGATATTGTTGAGCAGGCCTTCTACGGTACCGATGATTTCTTCGTATTTCTGCTGTGCGGAGGCGTGAGTGGAATCGCCGTTGGCGATAAGGAGGACGGCGTCGCGCACATAGGAAATCTGCTGGCCGACGTCTTCCATTAGGCGGAGCGCTTCGGCGATGCCCGGTTCGAAATGCCCCGTATGGATGAAATCTTCGGGCAACACCTTGCCTGTCTTCGAGGGGATGATTTCCAGGCGGCGTTGCCCCATAAGGGCGTAGTTGACGTTGTTGAACTGCGTCCCTTCGCGGATTATGAGGGGCTCGTCGAACTTGATCTGCACGCGGGACCGGTCTCCAAGCCAGGTGACCGTGCCGATGGTGCCCACGCGGTAACCGCGGACGACGACGTCGTCTTCGGGCTGGAGTGTCCCGAGTTCGTCAAAATCGACAGTGGCCGTGTGGGGGACGTCCTGGTGGGCGCTGTACATGCCGTAGGCGACACCCGCAAAGGTGCAGAAGAGTGCAATCAGCGAAATGTAGCCAATGGCCCGGTCAGAAAGCTTCATATGGGGAAAATTAGTAAAAAGGTTCGACCTCGGGGGGTGGTCCGCGTTGACAAAAAGGTGGTGATTTCTATATTTGGCTCACCGATTTTAATCGGAACCCTCCCGGGACCAATGTCGGTTTCCGGGCGATAGACCAAAGGGACTCATTATGAGACAATACGAAACGATGGTTATCATCGACGCTATGATCTCTGACGACGCCATCAACGCTGAAGTCGAGAACATCGGTGCCATGATCACCAACGGCGGCGGTGAAATTCTCCGTCGCGACGACTGGGGCAAGCGCAAGCTCGCCTATACCATCAACAAGCGCCAGCACGGCTACTATGTGATTTTCTACTACAAGGCCGAAGCCTCTGTCGTGGCAAACATGGAAGCCGCCCTCAAGCTGAACGAAAACGCACTCCGTTGGATGACCCTCGCTGATTATCCGATGAGCGAAATTGTTTACAACCAGGATATGGCTCAGTCCACCGAGGAAATCATCCCGGTCGACGCAGAAGAAGGGGAGGCTGAATAATGGCTTTTGAAGACAAGAAGCAGGCAACCCGTATTCGCCGCAAGAAAACTTGCTGGTTCACGGAAAACAATGTCAAGTTCATTGACTACAAGGACGAGAAGACTCTCCGTCGCTTCATCTCTGAACGTGGCAAGATTATCCCGCGTCGCATCTCCGGCACGTCCGCCAAGTATCAGCGTATGCTGAACGAAGCTATCAAGCGCGCCCGCCAGATGGCCATTCTCCCGTTCGTTTCGGACAGCATGCGCTAAGGAGGAACTAGACTATGGAAATTATTCTTAAAGCCAATGTTCCCCACTTGGGCAAGATGCTCGACGTCGTGAAGGTTAAGGACGGCTATGCCCGTAACTACCTCTTCCCGCGTAAGCTCGCTGTTCGTGCTACCAAGGAAGCCAAGGCCCAGATCGAAAGCAACCGCGCCGCTCTCGAAGCCCAGTTCCAGAAGGAACTCGCTGCAGCCGGCGATGTCGCTGCCAAGCTTTCCCAGGTTTCTGTCAACCTCGAACGCCGCGTTGTGGAAGGCGAACGTCTCTACGGTTCTGTGACCGCTGGTGACATTGCCGAAGCCATTACCAAGGCTGGCGTCAAGGTTAGCCGTGCCCAGATCGATCTTGCCGAACCCATCAAGCAGCTCGGTGTCTACACCGTCACTGTCAAGGTGTTCAGCGATGTCGAAGCACAGGTCAAGGTTTGGGTGGTTGCAGAGAAGGCTTAAGCCGGCTCCGTTAACACCGAAAGCTTTGGAACCGCTCCCTTTGGGGGCGGTTTTTTGCGTTTTACCGGTCGACGATGTAGTGGAATCCGTAAAGGGCCTTGCTCGTGGAATCGGCGTGCCCCCTGAAAAATACGAGCGTCCGTTTTTTGTCGATGGGCTTGCAGTTCAGCGGTCGTAGCGGGAATGTCTCGTTCAGGGAATCGGCGTATTCACCCGTGAAACGGTAGATGGCGGCCTCGTCGCTGTCCAGGTCCTTTACGCAGACGCCCGGATGCTCCCGGAGTACCCTTTCTGACTTTGCCCTGACGACGTTGTAGGCGAAGAACGTGTCGTTGGACTTGCGGTAGGTAATGAAGGCGCTGTTCGCGGAACTGTACAGGTTCATGACGAGCGTCATGAATATCCCGGCAACGGCCATGGTCACGACGAGCTCGATGAGCGTGAATCCTCTTTTTCTCTGCGGGGAAACTTTAGTCATGGAAGTCTCCGTAGATGCAGTAGTGCAGCGCCCTGGTGGAATCTTTCTTGTTGTGTACCGAAACCGCCTTGTAGCACAGCTCGTCTTCGTCTTTCGTCACGGTTATGGCCGTTTCCCAGTGGCCGCCGTTGGCATCGGTATGCAGCAATGTCGTGTCGGCCTCGAACTTGTCCAGTATGGCGACCGTCGAAAGCTCGTGGCCGTAGCAGTCTGTCCATGCCTTCTGCGTGGTCGGGCTCTTGTAGAGGAAACCGCAAAGGAACACCCCGGTCGTCGAGAGGATGCCCAGGCTGACGAGGATCTCCATGAGGGTGCTGCCTTTCTTGGCGAGGCTAGATCTTTTCATAGCTGGCCTCCCCGCCCAAATAGATGATATGCGGCACGAAGGTGTGGATTGCCGTGTCGCCGATAATTTGCCCGCCCCTGAGGAATCCGCGCCAGAGTGTTTCGCCCTCGTAGAACCCGAAATGCATGGCGATGGCGCGCCCGGTCAGCTTGCCGCGGAAATCCGTAATGCCGAAACTGATCAGCGCCCCGCGGAGTTCCACGTCTTCGGCGATGTTTACGGGGATGCCGCGGAATGTCTCGCTCCAGTTGTGCCCGATAAAGAGAACCGCGACGTCGGAAGCCTTCAGCTTGTTGATGTTCAGCGCCCCGGCGTAGTCGACTTCGCCGGTCTTGCGGCCCTGCACGATCAGGCGCAGGTTCTTTTCTTGTTTGCGTTCGAGCGATACCTGGAGTGTTTCCTGCGCAAAGAAAGTCCCCGATACCATTACGGTATCTTTCATCAGGATGTTCCTGCTGCGGATGTCGGCGTTCTCCAAGGTGGCCCGTCCGCGGAGCGTTACCTTGTCTGCGTCAATCCGGCAAGATAAGCAGCGGCTGTCGCCCTGCATGACAACTGTCTTGCAACGCACGGGCGTGCCGTTGCCGACCATGTCGGTGCCGTCGAAAATGCACAGGTCGTTCGTGAATTCGGTCGTGAACTGGTCCATGCCTAGTTCGGGATACACGGACAGCGTATCGAAATAGGGAAGGTTCTCTCCGACATAGACGGTATCGAAAAAGGCGTCTCTTTCTGCGTGCATCTTGTAGTGCGTGCTGTAGCTGATGCTGCCGGTTCTTACGGCCGTGCCGCCTTCGATCCTGGCGTTGCCTGCCAGGCTTATGTTGGCCTGCGGCGTAAGCATCACGAGTGCCGGGGAAGACGGAATGTTGAATCCGGTACGTGCAGAGAATGTTCGTGAAGAATCGTGGTTGTATACCGTGAGTTTGGCGAACGCCCCGTCCTGCTCTTGCGTAAGCGAGAAACGGATTTTGCCGTTTGCGGAGGCGTGTGCGAGGCTGTCGGTAAGCCAGGGCCTCCCGTTGTGCTGCATACGGTGGAAGGCGTAATTTACGCCGCTTTCAAGCTCGAGCGAAGCCTGGATGGATCCGTACCTGCGGGCCGCCTCGATGCGCTCGTTCCTGACCATGCCGTACAGCGAAAAGGACAGTAGGCCGATGACGACGAGCATCACGACGGTGAAGGGTAAAGTGTATCCGGATTTTGCCTGATTGCGCATTGCCCTATATCGTTGCTTCTGCGGCGATCTCGGATTCGCTGGTAAGCCCGGCAGCAACCTTTTCTGCACCGTCCATGGCCAGGGTCTTCATGCCCTCGCTTATGGCGCACGATTTCAGTTCGGCGATGGAGGCTCTCTTGTGGACCAGCTCGCGGATGTTTTCCGTCACGGTCATCATTTCGAAAATGCCGACACGTCCCTTGTAGCCGCTCCCGCCGCAGGTCAGGCAGTTCGGGTCCTTGCCGTGGCACTTGGAACAAATCTTGCGGACGAGCCGCTGGGCCATGATGAAGTTTACCGCCGATGCGACGAGGAACGGCTCGATGCCCATGTCGACAAGGCGTACGATGGCGGAGGGGGCGTCGTTCGTGTGGAGCGTGCTGAAAACCAGGTGACCCGTGAGGGCCGCTCGTATGGCCAGTTCCGCGGTTTCGCTGTCGCGGATTTCGCCAACCATGATCACGTCGGGATCCTGTCGGAGCAGGGTGCGCAGGGCTGCGGCGAAGGTGAGGTCTATCTTCGGATTGACCGCCGTTTGCGTAATGCCGTCCAGCTTGTATTCGATAGGTTCTTCGATTGTGGAAATGTTGAGCTCGGTGCTGCGGATCATCTGCAGCAGGGTGTAGAGCGTTGTCGTCTTGCCGCTGCCCGTGGGGCCGGTAATCAGGAACATCCCGTAGGGCTTGTGGATTTCTTTTTCGCACAGGCCGATCTGCGTGGGGGTCATGCCCAGGGAATCGAGGCGGTGGATGATCTGGCCCTTGTCGAGAAGGCGCAATACGAATTTTTGTCCGTAGTCGGTCGGGAGGGCCGATACGCGGATGTCCACGTTCTTGCTGCCGTCGTCGAAATGGATGCGGCCGTCTTGCGGGCGCCTCTTTTCGGCGATATCCATGCTCGCCATGATCTTGAGGCGCGAAAGCACCTCCGAGATGGAACGCAACGGCAGCTTGCGCGCGATTTTCAGCACGCCGTCCTTGCGGAAACGCACCAGGAAGGTCTTTTCGCCCGGCTCGAAATGGATGTCGGAAACTCCGGTGTGCATCGCCTCGGAAATGATGTCGTTCACGAGCCTGATGGTGGGGGAGCTGGTCTTTTTGTCTGCGGAGTTCGTCCCGTAGGCGGGCATCGCCCTTTCGGCAAAGGTCCCGATCCATTGGATAATCTTGTCTTCGTCGGCCTGTATGGGCTTGATGTAGGTCCCTGCGGCAACCTGCAGGTCGCTGATCAGGTCAAAGTCGTTGATATCGGCCAGTGCGACCGTAAGCGTCTTGGTCTCTTCGTTGTAGTCGACGGGCATCGCCGAAAAACGCTGCATGAGTTCTTGTGGCAAGAACCGCAGGGCGGTTTGCGGGGGAGGTGCTTTGAGCTCGAAGGGCATGGCGGAGGGCTACTTTGTGGAATCGGCCTTGGCCGTGTCGACCGGGACAAGGCGGATGGCGATGGACCGCAGGATGACCTTCAGCGAGGTGTCCGAGTTTGCGATGACGTCGACGGTGTCCTTGGGAAAATAGCCGCTCTTGGTGACGACAATCTGGTTCACGTAGCTTTCTTCGCTCGGAAATATGACCGTACCGCTGGAGTTGGTCTTGAGCGACTGGGAGGCCTGGACCTCGTTTGTGAGTTCCACTTTTGCACTTTCGACGGACTTTCCGGAAGTGGAGTCGGTAACAATGACCGTATAGCGTACAGGAATACGGGAATCGGCATCGTCGTCTTGGAGACAGGCGGTAAAGAGGAGCGCCAAGGCAGAAAGGATAAGAATAAGGCGAATGCTGTTCATCTGTTTATAATGATAACGTTGTTAGACTTGGGTGCAAATATACACTTTTGCGGGGTGGGGCGTCAAGTAGAATATAATAGAAAAGGGAAACTCTTGCCATAAGGCTTGAGTTTCCCTTTTTAATCAAAATATTTTTTTCTTACGGCTTCAGCAAAAGCAATGGAATATATGGCTGGTAGGTATTCCTGTATCTTCCGCTAAAAGCAGAACCATCCATTCTATAAGCCGTGTATGCAGTTAGGCTTGTTGTACCACCGATAATTGCAATTAGGGCTCCTTCATTGTCCTTGTCATACGTTTTTCCGTTTAGGAGTTGATATTCCCACTTTCCATTAAGATGGATTGCGATGAGAATAGCATCTGTTTCATACGGAAGTGCGCAATCGTTGTGCAAAGCATCGCACATGTCATACTTGACATTCTTGGCAGGAACGACAACTTTGCGAGTGACGTTTCCGTCCGTCGACATAAAGCACTGCGTTTCTGTAGGGCAGTCGGAAGTGTACTTGCTAAATGCCGAACCCATCACGTTATATTGCATAACATAAGTGGTTGCCAACGGGTCGTGCAAGCCATATTCATAATTGGTGAGATTATTGAGTTCGGCTTTAGGATCACAAACGCCCGGCGCAACGGAGCCGTTCTGATGTATGCAAGATCCATTCATGACAACAAGATTTTCTTCATGAATTTTCGATGGAGAAGAAGCAAACAGTTCTACACCGTAGGTATCGGCAATCGAATTCCAGCCTGCTATCGGGGAATTCGCCAACCAAACCATTCCAGTCTTATTCGGCTGGTCGATAACCCAGAGGCTGCCGCCAAAGTAGAGGATAGTTCTGTCGTCTTCAATACTGCCCTTGCTATACGGAAGGGTTGCCGTGTAGGCAATGGCACCATATCCATTTTTAGTAGAATTGCTGATGGTCGGATCGTAAGTAGGAATATCTACAAGTTTGTCAACTTTTTTTACGGCCTTTCCGCCTTCTAGTCTGAAATTGTAGATGTTGCCTCCGGACATGGCGTCGATTGTTGAACCGTCGATAAACGAGAAGATTGCTTTATAAACATATCCAGCATCTTCTTTCATAAAGGCGTTGTAACGGCTTTTTATGTCACTGTATTCCATCGATCTATTGTCGCTCTGCGCATCAATGTCTACAATATTTTCGACGATGGCTTTCTGAGCGGCGTCTGTCAAATCGACCCCATCCTTAAGCGGGGCTAACACATTGTGATAAATAAACCTATGGAAATTAACTGTTGGACGTTGTCCAAAGCCGGCATAGCCCCTGTCTTGGATAATCGGACCATCTTTTGAACTCGTGAGTGTGATAGAAAGATTATCTTGCTGATCATGAGCTTGCCCCAACGTAAACTGGTTACCGGATTCACCGATTAAGGACAAGGATGTGATTTCACCTGTAGAGGGATTCTTGACGGAGATGACTCCAACGCCATCTTCAAAATATGTCCACAGATAAGGATCTCTTCCCATCCTGTCTTGCAAATTCGCCAAAGAGCATTCATTGGTATTGCAAGTGAAATTCGGAACACCGAACGGAACAAGAGTGGTAATCTTATTGTTGTCCATTCCGTAATTCTGGTGCATTGCTAAATACTTTGTGTCGTTTTTCAGCTTAGCCCAAGGCCGGTAATCAGGTTTATATGTAACTCCATCATCAATTTCAACAGGAATATTTCCCAATGCGCCAACAGGGCGAGACGTATTGAACATGTGGTCTGCGCTTTGCATGAAATTATGGGAAAGATTCAGTGTCCAGGATTTTGATGCGTACGCATCCTTCATTGCTGCAAAGATGTATGTCGCTTCATCCCAAATGTATTGAGAATACCCGGCACCTTCGGAATATCCACCATTGAATCCATAATTTATGTCAAAGGCATGATTCAACTTAGCCAACATTTCTTGGGTCCCATAGTGGACGAATTCGTACAGGGCCAAACTGACATAAGCCTTGGTAGAAATGTTGTTGTTCATCATCAAGGGTGCAATCAACGAAAGCCATTCTCTCGAACCATCGTAGACATTTTTAAGCATCAATGCAGAGTATGGACGGAAGTTGTTCTTGTCAACCCATGCCAAGAGAGAAGCTCGGGTCATGGCTTCACTAACAGCAATGAGTTTTTTCTCATGGGAGGTGAGCATGGCTTTTGCTTTGAGAGCCGCTGTTCCACAATCGTAAGTATTGCCGATAACATCTATGTTTTCCAGGGAGAACATATTGAATAAATCTTTGCAAGCCCCTCGGAAGTTTAAATCCCTAATCTTATCGGCCATTTGGCTTCTTGTCGTTAGGAAGGGGAATAAACCTTTTTCAAGATGTCCGCATGCTTGGAGTCCGTCAACAAACGAAGAAGCATCGTTCAAAAAACCCGGATCGGTGTTGAACAGTAGAGATAGAGGATATTTTACATCGTTGTTAGAAGCGTCCTTACGGTAATGGTCGGTGACGGTTCCGGAAAGAGTCTTGCTATCATATTCAAACTTGAAACGTGTAGTACCTATGTTGGCTTGAGTTAAAAGGATGTCTGCTAGGTAAATATCGTAGTTGTACTTAGTTATTCTCCATTTTAAGCATGAAATCCTGTCATCCGCATCTGCAATATCTTTGCAAGTTTGATCATCGTCAATAACTTTCTCTATATTTTCGTTACTTAAAATGATGTTAATGCTATTTTCATCTGTTCCTACAAAGTCTAGGTTGCGGTAAGCTTCCAATTTGTTTTGAAGTCCTGCATCCCAATTCTGGAAGTTGACAAAACCATCAGGAAGGTCCCAACCGCTATTAGTCTTTATAAATGTTTCTACAAGATAAGTTGCTGCGTCGGTGAATTTTTCTGCTATTTTTTCTGATGCGCTTTCCCAATCAAAGCATATAATGTCGGTAAGAACTTCGCGTATCCATTCATAGGTGTTGATAATTCCGTCAATTGCGGAACCAACTGCATCAGCCAAGTAATTTGCAAGTTTGTCGACATACTTGCGGACACCAGGAATAACATTCAGTACGCCGGCGCCAATTTTTACCGTGTACTTCACGATTGTCTTGCATGCTTTTTTTAGCCAACCGAAGCAGAAATGGTCAACGGTAAAATAGGCATAACCGTCAACAATGCTGTCAACAGGAACTTTTACCCAGGTGTTTTCTTCTTCAATGAAATGTTCAAACCAAAGAGTATCTTCTTCGGAATCGTAATCCATGTCCAAGGGAAGCGCCATAGTGACTCGCTTGCCCGGTTTTAGGTTCGCGGAGATGTCATATAACGTGCCCGAGAAAGACATACCGATTTCGTCAGCGGGACCATTGGGGTTAAATGCGTATTTCTTGACGGTAGGTGCTTTACCGTCGGTAAATGCATTTTTGTCAAAATTAATTTTTAAAGATTTGTGTGTGTAAGGTGTTTTTTCGAAGCTGTATTCGACAGAGACGGAATCTCCATTGTTTTTTATTTGGTCTGCAATGTCGGTCACTTCGGGAACGTCTACGATGGCTTGCCATTTAATCTTTACCTTACGATAGGTGTCGAAAGATAATTCGAATGGAAGAATTTCCTTGTATCTTGGAGCCAAAGAAATGATGGTTGTATCACCATTGACCTTGTATTTTTTATCGCCAAAATACATGTAGCCATCCAAAGATTTCTTGTCCAAAGGCACAATGGTGAACTTGATGACATTGAAGTCTCCAGAAGGCATATTTGTTATTTTCAATGGCTTGGATACACCTTCAAATACATAGCTTGCATTCTGGTTGCCAATGTCATTGTAGTTCTTAAATTTTTCACTAACAAGTATTTTTATAAGATTTTTGACTTCTTCAGCTTCAGGAGTGTCCTCGCTCTTTACGCACGTAGCCTCGGGAGCTCCTGTTCCCAGCCACCACTGAATCGGCAAATCGGCGCTAGGACCAAAATACGTCATCCGGATTGAACTGGAGTAGCGGAAATCAAATTGTGTATAGAAACCGCTGAGGTCATAACCGCAGTCATTAACGAAGAAACCTCCGGTTAATTCGGCGAAAGGACCGGCGTTAACGCCCATAAAAACACGAGTATATCCCCAGTTGTAGTCGGGGAAGCCGACCAATTCAACGTCGTCACCGTCGTTCAAAGACAGAACGGTCCGTACGTTCATAGCGATTTGATGTGTCGCTGCCATCAGTAACTGCGGCACGAGCATCGCTATTGCTAAGTATTTTGATAAATATCGTACCATTTTTTACCAACTTTTTTGAAGTAAATAGCCTTATCTTTAATTAGTTCTGGCTGAAAATGGTGAACGACTGGATGGGGCAGTGCATGTAGGCGGGGGTGCCGTCATTGTTGCGGTTGATGCCGCAATTCTTGTTGTTAAGGTAGTCGGCGTTGATAATGTTCGTTACGGCCGGGTTTACATAAATGATGTGCAGGGGGGCGCGAGTTGCGAAAGCGTTCTGTGCCAATGCCATGATGGGGTTATATTCAGGAACGGTGTTTGTTACATAGAGGCGGAGGCCGAAAGATTCGCCATTGTATGTTACAGTTTGGTAAGTGTCGATCATGAAGCGAGAGCCGTTGACGATAAGAGTGTAGTTCGTCAGGTTGTCGATGGTGCAAGATTTCATAGGCATGCCGACACTTCCGTCGCTGTTATTTTCATTGCAGACGTTGGAAAAGGGTTCCGCAAAGGAAGCGATAGAGGCTACCATGAGAATTGCAAGCGTTTTAAAGAAAGTTTTCATTTTTTTATCCTTTTTTTTGGTGTTTTTGCTCGGGGTGAGGTTGAGAATGTGCTGAAATGCTGTTTTAGCGATCTTTTCAATTAGATTCCTAAGCCCCGATAAACTTGTCTCTAATTGAAAAATTTCAATACAATTGGCGGTAAATTTAAGAAAACCTTGTTAGAAATTATCTAAATGCACTTGTTATTTTTTACTTATTTTGTACTAAGTAAATTTGTGTGTGAAATGAATAACAAATAAATGAATTTGTCTATTGTGGATAAGTGTTTGAAACAAATTTGTTAGTTTGTTGTGTGACAATGAAATACGGTTTTTGTTTTCTTACTTTGTAAAGAAAAAGTAAGAACAAGTGATTTTGTATTGGAGTGGAACTGAATCTTACAAAATGATTATTTGTTGAGGATTTATTGTAAAAATATGTCAACATGGGAGTTTGCATATGATTCCAACGGAGTTTTAGTAGTGGACTGGTACGATTTTACATAAGTGGGGAAAAGTATTATCATATTCATTGCGTAGCCCTAGAAAGGGGAACACAATGGCAAGTGGAATACTGGACTATGCAGGAGTTTAATAAGAGGGGCGCCCCGGCGGCCTTTTTCTGTGCGATTTCGGGGGGGGGGGCTGGTCGAGGACAAATATTTGCAAGATGACAGCTACGGAAATTTTTGAATATGAATATGCGTTTTTAGCGGAAATTTGACAAATTTTGATAAAGGACATACAAAGTACGGACTTGATGCCGATGCCAACCTGATTTCTGCTATATTGGGTAGTATGCAGAACATCCGCGAGAAAGATATTGAGGCCGCATATGTCCTTATCGACAATGCGACCGAGCCGACACTTGACCAGGTGAATAAGGGTAGCGTCGCCGATGTGAAGCATACCATGTACTTCGCCTACGACGACCAGGGCCGCATTGTCGCCCAGCGCCGTGCCGGGAATGTCGGCAAATCTGCCGGCGGCGAATATACCTACGAAGCCGGATCGAATAAGCTCAAGTCTGTTACAAATGGTATGGGCGGCACTGCTGACTCTCGTAATATGACTGATGCAAATAATTTTGACTACGATGCGGACGGCAACCTGATTGAGGACAAGTCCAAGAACCTTACAATTTCCTATGATTGGAGAGGTATGCCCGTTGAATTTGTCCGTGAAACTTGCACTGCGTATGGTCACTACACCGTATGCGACTCCACGAAGCTTGTCATGGCCTACGACGGCTCTGGCCGCCGTATCTCGAAGACGCGCATGAAGAAGACAGCGTTTGACGGTCCTTGGTATGCCACACTTGTGACGCACTACACGGGCATCGGTACCGAGGTTCGTGAGAATATGCCTGGCGGAACGCTGAAGGACGTGAGGGTCGTCGTGAACATGCCGCAGGGCCTTGGACGCTACATGCCGGAGGACGCTTCCGCTGTCGACATCGGGTTCGGTGCGGGCTACATCCCCTCTGAAAAGTTCGAATGGTACCTGAAGAACCACCTGGGCTCCACGATGCTCGTCTATGGCACGCAGGGCTACTCCTGGACGGATGTCGCCGATGTGGGTGTGCCGGTTGCCGCTTATGACTACCGTGCCTTTGGTGAACAGGTCAGCCTCGCAGAACCCGCCGAGAAGGTGACGGAGAATTTCACCGGGAAGGAACTGGATGATGAAATCGAATTGGATTATTTCGGTGCCCGTTATCTCGATCCAATGCTCGGATTGTGGATAAGCGTTGACCCAGCAAGGTTTTTCTCCAGTTCGTATGTATATATGGGGAATTATTACAATCCAATAAAATCTATTGATGAAGATGGTTTGGATCCAGAGGATGGATTCAATAATATGGACGCAGCTGTTTTAGATGCTGGATATTTTTATCAAGATCAAGCAAGCTCAGATAATGCTGAATATGCAGGCCTAATATACGAATTGGACGGCTTGTTTTACTCGACATATGGAATGAAAGGGACTGAAAATACATCGTATCCATATGACGCGGAAAGTCAGGTTCCTGAGGGAGCGACAGTTGTTGCTAATTGGCATAATCATGGTCGACATTTGGAAAGCTATGGTTCCGGGAATTATGAAATGTCTGATGATGATTATCAAAACTACAAAGATCATATGATTTATATGATTCCTGCAAAAAAGGCTGAATCAAGTGGACTTGGACGTCCTGTAAAAAAATACGATCCGGTATCGGGCACTGAGAGCTCTATTGGATATGTAGATAAATTTAGTGTGAGAAATTATGTAAATTCATCTAGAAAAGTTGATAATCACAATAGAGCCGAACGTTAAATGATAATGCAAAAAAAAATATTTTTCTTTTTACCATTATTTTTCATGCTGCTCGCATGTGAAAACGAAAGTGATTGTAATTATGAAAAAATCGCAATCGAATATTTAAAAAAAAGAGGCTATTCTGATTTTATTCGATTGAATGATATGATTCCGGAAATTCAATTTGTAGCACAAAGGCGAATAAATGATATTGATAATTCTGACATTGTAAATTCATTTGATCGTTCTGAGTTTTATGAATGCTCGCAAAATCAGTTGTGTTACAATACGTTTATAGATGGAAATCGTGTGAAAAGCCTTTATTTTTCAGCAACATTAAAAAAGAGTGGCAAAGGAAAAAGATTTTCAGTGGGTGTTTTTATTGATACGGTTTATTTAAATCCTATTGGTATTATTAATGGCGCGCCACGTCAAGCTTTATCTATATCAAAATATGACAATAGCGAGTATTCAACAAAAAAGGAAATTAGCGACAGCAACCGGTTGGCTTTTAACGATTCCTTACGTAAGGTGGATGATTTAAAAATAAATGAAATAAAGAAAGACCTGAAGAAAGCAACAACCATATGTGAGAGAGGTTTGTGCTCACACACAAACTTGGACGATGTTTTTTATAAAGATTACATCCATCATATTGCACTATTGTCTCTTATTCAGGATTATTTCATTTCTGAAATAAAACATCAAAAAGATTTTGTTAACTTTGAAAGAAAAGATAATGTAATATATATGTATTTTGATAATAAAAAGATTTGCATGACTCCTTTTCAAATAAAGGAATGTGATTGATTTGAATTACGAAAAAAAGTGAAAAGGCTCTGGTGTGATTTCATTAACAAGTTGATGGATACACATTCCTTTTTTGCCACTGCAAAGGCCGCTTCAGCGGCCTTTTTCATGTGATTCCAACTGATTCTTCGTATCACTTGACAAGTAAAAAAGCATATATTTTAACCAAATACGGGCTTAATGCCGATGCTTCCTTGATTTCTGCTATATTAAATAGCATGCAGAATATCCGCGAGAAAGATGTCGGTGCGACATTCGCTTACGATGCCGACGGCAAACTTGCCGTTGCCAAGATGGCGAGCTACGACCGCATTGGCCGCAAGACCCGCCAGTGGGTAATCTACACGATGCCCGGCATGCCTGCAGTGGAACTGTCCTATGAGTATAATCAGTCAGATGAACTCATTCATTCTACCTTCGGTGAATGGGATGCGAGTGCATCTGCTTTCGTACCTCGCGCTGGGCGCTATCGTAACTACGACGCCGCCGGCCGTCTACTGAAAATCGAGGATGAAAACCACAAGAATATCGCGACCTACGTGTACACGAAAAATGGCAATGTAAAGAGTAAGAGCTACTATGACAAGGGCGTGCTTGTTTACAAGAAGACTATAATCCGTGATGTACACGATCGTCCGAAGAAAATTGTCTATGAAGACGACAGCAAGTTGCTTTTCCAGGATACAATAGATTACGTAACACCGCTTGCTGGTCGCATTTTCAAGGTTGAACATACTTGGAAAGGATTGCCTGGACGTGGTGACGTAGTTCGCTCCGTAAACTACAAGTACGATGCCGATGGTCGCTTGATAAAGGCGAATGGTGCGCTTTCGGGTGAATATGCTTATGAAGGTCCCTATGGTCAGATGACTCGCAAGAAAGAAGGCGATACAACGGTCAACTATACCTATTCCAATCGTGACAAGTATCGTCCCTCGGGTTTCAATGTAAATGGGTCTTCGCCATCCGGTACTGAAGAATACTTCCTTTATGATGCGGCTGGCAATGCTTGGCTTGATCGCCATGTGAACGTCGCCTACCGCCTGAACTCTGCAGGGCTTCCGGAGGCTGCATATGCCCTTTCTGCTACGGCGGCCGAGCCGACGCTTGACCAGGTGAATTCGGGCAATGTTGCTGATGTGAGTCAGACCATGTACATGGCGTACGACGAGGGCGGTCAACGCATATGGACGGCTTTCCGTGGTGCCGGCGTTGATGAAGAGTTCGCGACGATGCCCGGTGTAGGCAAGTACTATGCGCAGCACGTGAGCAACGATGTAGGCTTTACATTGACCCAGATGGATCTTGTTGCGGGCGGGTTCCGTGATATGAACAGTGGTATTGCTTACTATCCGGTGACGGACATGCAGGGTAACGTGCGCGCCTACGCGAGCACAGGTGGGCTCAATGGCGCAATCGACTACTATGCTTATGGAACTTCTAGCGAAATTGTGCACGGCAATGTCGAGGACAACAAACGCTGGCAGGGCAAGGAAGAAGACGGGTCCATCCGCAAACTGTATTTCGGGAGCCGCTACTTCGACCCGTTCTTCGGCATGTGGTTGACTCCGGACCCCGCCGGGGACAATTTGCCAACCCGTACACGTACGGCGGCGATCCGGTAAACTATGTCGATCCGAACGGGGAATTTGTGCATGTCCTTGTTGGTGCTGTAGTTGGCGCTGTGGTGGGGACTGTTAATGGAGCCATTCAATGTACTGCACCGGGTTCAAACTCTCGTTGTGGCGCTTCGGTAAGCATAGGCTTTTTCGGTGGTGCAGCCGTGGGTGCGGCTGCCGCTGCGACCGGTGGAGCAGCAACAGGGCTTGCGGGCCTCGGTTTGCAATCTGCAGCAGCAGGAGCGGTTGTTGGCGGAGCCGTTGGTGGGGCTGTTGGTTCGGCAGGACAATACGCCACTAATTACGCTCAACAAAAAGTATCGGGACTTGATCCTAAGTGGGATAGCAGTGAATTTTGGACGGGTGTAGGTATAGGGGCAGGATTGGGGGCTCTTACCGCTGGTTTACAATATGGTTTAGTTGATCGATATGCTTTAGAGGTTGATAGAACTGTTGCTGAATGGGGTAATCGTCTAGATATGCTTGATCGAGCAGCAAAAGCTGTTGGGTCTTCTGGAAATTATGATGTTGCAATGGGCGGATGGTTTGCTAATACTCAGTCGGGAACAACAGACTACAATCCGGTGACAGATGGAACTACTTTAGGACAGTCTAATTATGATCCCACATTGAATAAGGTGACCCTTTATAATGACGACTTTATGGTAAAAGTTGGGAATGAAATGAAATTTGACCCTGATAGGTTCTTGTATGCTGCCAAACACGAAACCATGCATTATGAACTCACAGAAAAGGCTATAGCAATGTCGACTACGCCAGATTTGGAGAGAAATCTTGATAAAGGTGCTTTTATGAATAAATATGGCATGCCTCAAGAAACTATCACAAAGGATATTTCTAATTATAGATATGGTAGATATTGGAGCCCTGAATTGAAAAATACTATTAATAATAGCCTTGATGAACAGTGGCAGTATATTAGACAAAATAGCCTTCAAAAGAATACAGATCAGTTTAGGGCCTTACTTGGTTATGAGGTTGTTAACGAATATTGATTTGGGGTTCAGGTTGCTTATAAAAAAGTTGGTGATTATTGCTGCTTGTCTAGTTCTGTGTGCCTGTTTTATGGCTACACAGAGAGCTCCATCGGAGGAAGTCTGTTGGGGCGAGTCTCGTATTGGATTCCCCTGTCGGTTAGATACAAGTGTTGTTCGCAGAATAATAGGAACCTCCGGGCGCAAGAACATCTGCGATGATCCGTCTTTTTGTGATACGAGTAACGATTCTTCATTTTATTTTGTTTCTAGAATAAATGACGATCAAAGATCTAGAGATTACTGTATCAACAAATGGAACCAGAAAAAAGAAAAGCAAGAAACAGATGCCTTGAACTTCGTTTATGTTTGGTATGACTATGTAGATTATGCGGTCTTGGATAGTTTTACCATTTGGGAAAAGCCTCAGACGGATATTGTCGTGACTAACCGCTGTTACAACATAAAAGAAGGGGTGCTCTTTAGATGAGATGTATACTGCTTTGCTCTGCAATCCTTCTGTGTTGTTGCCATAATGCGCACCATCAAAACCTGTCGTCACAGCCTCGCTTTGACCCTCCGCCGGGAACCATTGAGCTCAAAATGAAAAAAGTCAATGGCATTTACTATCCGGACTATATGAGTGAAGATGATGTTCTCAAGTACGCGGAAAAATTCAAAAAAGACGAAGGTGATTCTGCCCATTATCGCCTTGGGGCCATAGGTAATTGGAACTGCGTTTCTGCCAACGGCGTAACGTGCGATACCTTGCGGCTATATGTTGTGAAACTGGTTCCGTTTAAAGATGTGAACAAGATTATGACGGATTTGGGCGCAGATGCGTGGCGCATTGAACAACAAGCAGAATATTGCAAAATAGAAGGTGGTAAAATATTTTTCAATGGTGCTACAGAACGTGCTACGGCGTATTTTGGCCGTGTAAACGTTGAGCGCTCTTTGTCGGGTAAACGCTAGCCTTTTTGAAATAACGCAATTTATAATTGGGGAAAATGTGATAATACGCGTTTTTCTCCCCTTTTTTGTCTAAATTAGGTATATTTCTCTAAGCCCTTTTAGGAGAACAAAATGAAAATAAAATCCCTAATTTGTTGTCTGTCAATGATGTTTGCGCTGGTTGCCTGCGGAGAAGATTCTTCTTCCAGTCCCGATCAGGAGCAAACCGGCGAAACAACAGTTTCGAGTTCTTCGGAAAAGGGCGATGTTTCGTCGTCTGGAGCGGAATCGCCGGAAGTTTCTTCCAGCAGCTCGGCCGAAAATATCGTTTCCAGCGAATCGAAGGTGCTGCCTGCAAACTACGACCCCGAAACTGGCCTCTTGACTGACGAACGCGACGGCGACGTGTACAAAACGGCAAAAATCGGCGACCAGATCTGGATGGCCGAAAACATGAGAATTGTCGATTCTACGTATCTAGTGGGATGCGAAAGCAACTTTTCTGAAAACTGGAGCTATCCGCCAGATTCCACGTTGAAAAAATATGGGCGTTACTACTCGTGGATGACCGTCATGCAGCTTCCGTGCAAATTCAGGGATTCCCTGGCGTTTGCCGGTGTGCAGGATTCTGCATTCCACACGCAGGGGCTTTGCCCCAAGGGATGGCACGTGCCCACTATGGATGAGTGGCAGGTTCTTGTCCATCAGGGGCCCGTTTCCAAGCTGCTTTCTACGGAATGGGATTACAAGAGTCCCGATTACAAGGGAACCGACGAATACGGGTTCTCGATCCCCGTTCCAAACGAAAGAAACGAATCCATGTCGTGCTATTATACGGCAACCGAAAGGACATATAACAAGGCATATGCCATTTGTTTCGATACCATGCCCCAGAAGCCTGTCGTAAAAACGTATACGAACAAATCGGACTACGCTTCGCATTACCTGCGTTGCCTGATGGACTAGCCTCCGACCAAAGTAAGCAGTTTGTAAGTTTTTGTATAAACTTAAAAAATAAAGTTGTTTGTGAAGGTGGACTGGTACGATTTTACATAAGTGGGGAAAAGTATTATCATATTCATTGCGTAGTCCAAGAAAGGGGAACACAATGGCAAGTGGGATACTGGACTATGCAGGATTTTAATAAGAGGGTCGCCCCGGCAGCCTTTTTCTGTATATTCAGTATGCAAGGCGATTGACAAGGGTTTCCTTATGGAATCGTGCACTTGCGCCTGTAAGGGAATAAATGTATATTAGCGGTATGGTCAATTCAAAGGCGCTCCTGTCGAATGACGGGGGGTACATATCTTTCTCGTTTAACGGACGGACAATCCGGTTCAAGGGACCGTATAGTCTTGTTCGGATAGCGAGGGTCAAAGAATGGGACAACGGCTACCTTGTGGTCGATGCCGTCTATAGCCATAGCCAGGATAAGCTTGTCGAAGATTATATTGACTTGGTTCCGATACTGGAAAACCTTTATATTGACCCGAAAATTTTCTTGCAACCGATAAAGCCCGTCGAGGTGGAAAATGTCCGAGCTACAGCTTAAAGAGATTGCCGACAACGCCGACATGATTATCGCAAACTATTCGTTTACCGTTATGGAAAACGGCGACATCAAGATACTTTATCTAAGCAATCCTGACCAAGCCTGTGTGCTCAACAAAGATGGCGACATGATAATGTCTTCGATGGATGATGGCCGCCTCGCTCTTGTACAAGCCTATTACTTGAAAAACAAGGACTTGATTGGTAACGACTGATGCCGAAGTATTTCCCTTTCAAAATCGCGGGCTACTATCTCTATTTCACGATGGCGTGCATCGTCGAATGTATCTGGGGAAGCTTACAGAGATGCTTTTAAACAAGCTGCAAAATTTCTAACTGATGGATTTAATTGGACCATGCAGGAGTTTAATAAGAGGGCTGCATAACCCTTTATATACATGGTTCGATTTTCCCAAAGGTCGCTCTGGCGGCCTTTTCCGTACGATTCCTAGGGAAAATTGATTGTAGATAAGTTTAAGTCGCTGAAAATTTCCTATGAGAGCAACTCTTTTTCTAAATACCACTCAATCAGATATAGGGGAATGTTTTTCATCCTCGTCTCTTCACGATAATCCGCCATGGAAAAACGAAGTCCGTTCAGCTGGTTGTTTGCTTTAAGTACATAGGCAAGGGATTTCGCCTTCTGGTTCTCCTCCGCCTTAACCTCTACAGGATACACCCTTTCTGCCTGCAAGACAAGATCTATTTCGGAAGTCGAATTCTCGTTGGTGTAGTAATAGAGCGGCATGTCGGTGGAACATCGAATTTGCTGTTCAACGTACTGTTCCGTAAATGACCCCTTGTATTCTGTCAACAGTCGGGACTCGGCCAGGATTTCCTTGGCTGGAACGTTCGCGAGTGCGCCCAACAAGCCAAGGTCATTCAGGAATACCTTAAACGTATTTGAATCTTCATAAAACTTGAGAGGAATATCGAATTTTTTCACCCGGTGAACCTTATGAATGAGGCCTGCATCCATGAGCCACTGTATGGCATTTTCGTAGTCCTTGGCACGGGCCCCTTTCCGGAGGTATCCCCAAATGAACTTCTTGTTTTCTTTTGCAAGCTGACCGGGGACAGAATTCCATATCGCCCGAACCTTGGGCAGATCGTTTGACGGGATATGCTTTGAAAAGTCGTCATTATAGTCCATCAGTATTTTATTCTGGATTTCTCGGACTTCAAAAATGTCGCGACGCTTGGAATAGGCGTCCACGGCTAAGGGCATGCCGCCAACAAAGTAATACTCGCGTAGCAGATTAATCAATTTGTCCTTAATGACGAAATATTCGTTCCACTTGCCTTCTTCAAGGTAATCCGCCAGTGGCGATTCTCCCATCGCCAGCAAGAATTCCTTGAAGGACATCGGATAAAGACGAAGGCGGTCAACTTTTCCAACCGGGAAGCCTGTGCCGACGTGATTCTGCAATCCCAACAGAGAGCCCGCCACCGCAACATGAATATCCGGCCTATTTTCGCAAAAATATTTGAGTGCCGTCAAACCAGCGGGAACTTCCTGGATTTCGTCAAAAATTACGAGTGTCTCGTTCGGTAGAATTTTTTTTCCCGAATATGCAGAAAGGGCTGTCAGGATACGGTTCATGTCGTAGTCTACGAAAAGCGACTGGGCAAAGGCGTTCCGGTCACAGTTCACGTAGACCATGTCTTTATAGGATTTTTCGCCAAATTGACGCAAAATCCAGGTTTTCCCGACTTGCCGGGCCCCGTCCAGCACCAAGGGACATCTATTCGGGGAATCCTTCCAGGCTTGCAATTTTGTAAATAGGGATCGTTCCATGTTACGAAATATACGCTTTTCTAGGGGAAATTTCAACAAAATTATACATTTTTCTATGGGAAATTTGCTGCTTATTACTCATTTTTCTGCTGGAGTTCTCTTGAGAATCTGAGGTTTTGGCAGATTTTAAACGAAAATATTGTGAATTTGACGAAAAATATTGATTTTTGACGAATTTTTAATTGAATTTAACGAAAATGGGATTCGTCAAAAATGCTCGAAAAGAAACCCATACCTGGCAAATGCCCTCGAAGTCATAGGGCAGACGGAAAACCGCTATAGCGGAATCCCTACCATAAAGCATGCCATGGAAGAGGCCGGCCTGCAGCCACCCAAGTTCGAAAGCACCTACGGAGTGTTCCGTGTTACGTTGTACAACGCCATCGCGAAAAAAGAAGAACCCTTGACCCCGTTCCAGCAGAGTATCCTTGATTTTTGCACAAGGCCAAGGACACGCGGCGAACTGGAAGAGCGCTTCAAGGATGATATCACCATTGCCTACCTCATGACAAGGCACATTTTCCCGATGGTAGAGCGGGGCTTGTTGAAGTTATCCATACCGGACAAGCCCAAGAGCAAGAAACAGCAATTCGTGACGGTGAAGCCCTGATGCTGGCGTGTTGATTGTCTGAAAATTTCCTATGATTGGAGAGGTATGCCGGTATAAACAAAGCACAAATTTCCATGATTTTTGCGAGATAAGGGGTGGAATCAACCAAAAAATTGGCACCCCATGTTTGGATTTCTTAATTTACAAAGAAATTCTCGAAGTCTTTGACGGGAAATGGGCTAAAGGTACTGTTGGAACTGTCAAACATAAAACAAAGGAAATCAAGCCTGTAGGTTGGCCAATGTAGTTGGCGTTTGTCCTAACCAAAGTAAGCAGTTTGTAAGTTTTTGTATAAACTTTGAAAATAAAGTTGTTTGCGAAGGAGCCCCGTAGATACGGGGCTCCGTTTTTTATAAATTTGTCTCCATGCTTTTCAACAAATTTACTCGTTTGGTTGTCTTTACGATTGCATTCGCTTGTGCACACGCTGTCTCGGCGAATTTGCCTTCGCTGCCGATTGCAGATTCCGTTGTAGTCAAGAACCTGAATGTCAAGAATACTGAAATTCGCGACCTGCTCCAGGGCCTGGCTGTCCAGTACGGCTTGAACCTTTTCTTGGCTCCCGAGGTGAAGGGGCCTGTTACGGTAAACTTCAACAACCAGCCACTCAAGGAGGCGCTGCGCGTACTGCTCCAGGGCAACGGCTACGAGTATGTGCTGGATGGCGGGGTCATCCGCGTGCAGAAGCCTGTCGAAAAGGTGCCCGAGGCCCCCAGGCCGCCCGAAAAGCGCTTTATTGTGGGGTGGCAGTCGGATAACCTGACTATCGATGTCGAAGACGCCCCGCTAGACAAGGTTGTCCGCAGGATTGTGGAGATTACGGGCAAGAACATCCTGCTCGATCAGGGGTGCAACAAGCCGATTTCCGTTTTTGTCCAGAACTTGCCGTTTGAGCGCGCCGTGCGGCACCTGGCAGAAGCGGCAGAAGTGGACTACGAAGATGACGACGGCGTCATTTCGCTCAAGAAGGCTTCGTGGAATCTGAGCGGCAAGGGCGCCGAGGGGGGCAACAAGTTCAAGGTTCGCCTCACGAACGATTCCTTGCTGAGCATTGAGGCTGTCGATGCTTCGCTTGCCTCGCTGCTGAGCGAGGTGATGGCGCAGACCAAGCTGAACGCCATGGTTTACGGCAAACTGGAGGGCGCGGTCACGTCCCATATCGCGGGGATTCCCGTGCGCGATGCACTCAAGTACCTGTTCCGCGGCACTGCCTACACGTTCTGGGAACGCGACGGAGTCTATTTCATTGGCCCGCACGAGATGCAGACTGCGGACAATTCGCTGCTGATAAAGCTCAAGCACCTGCGCGCCGAGGATGTCATAAAGCTGTTGCCGACTTCGCTCACCAAGACTACGCAGATCCAGGTGGTCAAGTCGCAGAACGCCCTGATGGCGGTCGGCAGCTACGATGTGCTCGACGCGATTTCACAGTACGTGGACAAGATGGACTTGCCCGTGGCGCAGATTCTTATCGAGGTCCTTGTCGTGGACATGGATATCGAGAAGGGCCACAATCACGGCATGAACCTGCTGTTCGGCAAGGCTTCGCAGCACATGGGCTCCGAAATGCTGTTCCCGAATATCGACCAGACATTGAACGCGAAGCAGACGCAGAAGGCCATAAACGGAATCGGTCTAGGCGACGTGATTCACGTACCGAAGGACCTCGTGACAAAGATCGAGGCCATGGAACAGGAAAAGATTCTCGACGTGAAGGCGCGTTCGCAGATCGCGACACTCAACGGCGAGACGGCCGTGCTCACTATTGGCCAGACGCAGTATTACATGATGTCGTCCGAGGTGGACTACAACCAGGGCGATGCCGTGACATCGAAGACGACGCAGCGTTTCGAGCAGATCGAGGCGAATTCCAACATCACCGTCACGCCTTACGTGACGGGCGAAGGCGAGATTACCTGCGAAATCGTTCCGGACTTTTCTGAACCGGAAGGCAGCTTCAACAGTAGCGTGCCGCCGACTCTCAACAAGCGCTATGTCAAGTCGTCCGTAAGGTTGCGCGACGGCGAAACTATCGTCCTGGGCGGCATGGTAAAAGAAAGTGTGAATGATGTCCACCGCCAGGTCCCGTTCCTCGGTTCCATTCCCATTCTGGGCTGGCTGTTCAAGAATGTGGAACAGGTGCACAGCAAGAGCCAGCTGCTTATTTTCGTGACGCCGCATATCTACTACGGGGCCGAAGGCAGCGTCGATATCGCCGACGAAATCGAGCGTTCCAAGCAGCCGCTGGTTCCCAAGAAGAAGAAAAAGGCCGACAAGGCCGAGAAAGGAATGTCGGGGAGCAAGAAATAGTGTTTTCCCGGATGCGAAAAACCCTGGGCGTTGTTGCCGGCCGGTTCTGGTGGATCCTGGTCGTGGGCGATAGCCGCGGCGAAACGCCTGCCGTGCATATTCTGCGTGTTGTACGCGGTGTCGGCGGCAGTGCCGTGGACGTGTCCTTTTCGGGTACGCTCGAGGAATGTCGCCGGTTCCAGATGTCTGCCGGCGGTGCCGACGACGGCATCTTGCTGATGGACGACGCCACTCCCGTGAAGATTGTTTCGGACGGCCTGGATTCCCCGGTAGATTTTCCCGGTTATAAGGACGAGGATTTCGACAATGTGAAGGCGGTCAGCGGTGATTTTTCTGCAGTCGCCTTGCGTAGCGCCGTAGACAACATGGCGCAGGAGGTGCAGAAGGCCGGTTTCAGGATCCTGCTCCATGTGCCGTCGGTTTTTGCCTTGGCGGAACTGCTGGAATCGCCCGACGAGGAATCCCGTATCTTCACGAATGCCGAAAACGGGATGTCGAGCCTGATGCTGTTTTCGGGCGGACACCTGCTGGCAGGGTACAGGGTTCCCGGGGACAGCTGCGGCAACCTGGTGAAGTATGTTCGCGAAAGGTTCCTGCTGAAAGAGGCTCCGGAAGAAACGTTTGCGATGGACTATCCCGCACTTGCGCTGGCGCTTGCCGAGGATGCCTGGCTTTTCCGTACCGACGGGGTGCCGGCATTCCATACCCCGGCAGACAGGGCGTCGCTCAAGCGCATCCGCGAGGCGGCGCTTTTCCGCAGGGTTTCCAAGGCGTGTGCGGCTGTTTTGGTGCTTTCGTTTGTCGTGTTGTCGCTGTTCTGTGTCGGTGAGAACGTTTACGCGAACCGCTCCGAGTCGGTGGTCCATAATTTCAAGACGAGAATCCAGAAACAGAAGGATCTCGCCGCCGTTGTCGACAAGCTCGAAAAGGACAGGGCCCAGTCCGAGGAATTCCTGAAGCACAGGAGTTCCGTTTCGACGGCACTCGGGATTTTTGCAAAGCACGTTCCCGAAAACGTGTGGATTTCGCGCTGGGACTTGGCCGGCCGTAGCCATTCCGTGCAGGGCTATGCCGTAACCTCGGAAGATTTGTCCGGTTTCCTTGCGTCCTTGGAATCCGAACGGACGCTCGTGAACGTGCGGTTGCGTACAACCGAAAAGACGACCTGGAAAAAATACCAGGTAGTCCGTTTTAATTTGTCTGCGGAGGATGCCAGATGAGGTCTTTCCTTTCGCGAAACAAGTATGGAATCATGTCCCTTGTCGCGGTTGTCGTGACGTTGGCTGCCCTGGTGCTGTTTATTGTGCCGAAGGCTGCCGCCGTGGGAACCGAACTGGCCGAAATCCGTGCCGAAGTCCGCATTGCGGGTGCCGTGCAGGGGAACGTGGTGTCTCCGGATTCATTGATCGCGGAGTACAACAGGGTCTCTGCCCAGATAGAGAAATACGTGAGTGCGCAGGTGTCGTCTTCGAAGATCCTGACCTTCATTCACGGTTCTGCGGAACACGAAGGCGTTGCCTTGCGCGACCTTTCTACGGGAGATGTCTTCCGTTCGGCGGGCAAGGTCGAAATTCCGGTTACGTTCCGGGCGAACTCGTCTTTTGCCGCATTGCACAGGTTCCTGACCGATCTCGAAAACGGGGCCTATTGTACGCGGTTGCAGAGCGTGAACATGAACCGCGAAGAGAACGGCCGCGTGGAGGCCTCGGTGAGGCTTTCCGTGATGAGCAGGGGAGGCGCAGGTGAATAAGCTGCTGGTATTCATGGTGTCGGCGACTTTGCTGCTGTGGGGAGCATTCCTCTGGAAGATGTCGGACAAGGTCGATGGCGGCAAGACGGTAGAAGAAGTCGAAGTCAAGGGAAACCCGGACGAAGCTCTGGATATGCGCGGCCTTTTGGCCCGCCTGAAACCGCAGGAAATGCCGTCGAACGGCCTGCGCGATCCGTTCGGCCTCCCGAAACAGTATGTCGTCGTCCCGAAAGTTCCCCGTCGCGTGCAGAAACCGTCTGGAGAATCGCAGGACAAGGCTATTCCCGTCAAGCATCCCTCCATCCTGCTGGACGCGGTGCTCCCGGGCGACAATCCCGTCGCCATTCTGAAATTCCGGGGTGAATCGGCCGTGGTAAGCGTTGGACAGGAAGTTTGGGGCGTAGTCGTGGCCGCGATTAAGGGCGAGAAGGTTCTTCTGCGCGATGAAGCGGGCGATTTTTGGTTAAATTGACCCCGAATTTGCTATTTTAAAACTGTATGCGCAAGTTTGCCTTTTCTTTTGCGGCACTTTTTGCCGGTTTGTTCGCGGTGCAGTCCTATGCCCAGCCTCGAGACCTTTTTGCGGAATTCGAGGAAGAGGCGGCTGCGTCGTCTAGTTCCGTTGCCCCGGCCAGCTCGTCCGTGGCTATTGTAAGTTCGTCTTCTGTCTTACAGAGTTCTTCTTCGTCGGTCGTCGAGGTGTCTTCTTCGTCGGTCGTCGAAAGTTCCTCTTCGTCCGAACCGCTGTCGTCTTCGGCTCCCGAATCTTCGGCCGACAGTGCCGCTGTCGCTGCACCGGTCGCCCCGGCTGATTCCGCTGCTCCGGCGGATTCTGCTGCTTCGGCGGATTCTGCCGCCACGCAGGATTCCTCGTCTGTTGCCGCTGCGTATGCCGCTACCATGGATTCCGTCGTGGCCGCCTCCCGCGCGAACGACTCGCTCGCCGCGCTCAATTCCAGCAGTTCCGATGCCCTGAATATTTCTTCTTCTAGCATGAGCCGTCGCGATTTGCTCGGCCCGGTCAAGGTTTCCAAGGTGCACGGCATCGACGAGATGAAGGGCAAGTACAAGAGCCCGCGCAAGGCGCTGTTCATGTCTCTGGTTGTCCCGGGCAGCGGCCAGCTCTACGTGGGCGGATCCTCGTTCACCTACGTGCGCGGCGGTGTCTATCTGGCGCTCGAAGCCGCCCTCTGGGGCAGCTGGGCGTATTTCTCGGTTCACAAGTACAACGACCAGGTGGACAAGTACAAGAAGTTCGCGAAGAACCATTACTCCATCGGGCGTTACGAAATCGGCATGCGCGACCTGTACAAGCAGCTTTCCGACGAAACGGAAGAAACGCGCTTTGAAAACCGCTACATGAACTCCCGTGAAGATTTTTGCGAGGCGCTCTACGGCGATGCCAAGAGCTACGGCTGCTATGTCAAGGGCCAGCTGTTCTCGAACGACAAGAACCATTTGAACAAGTTCAAGGACCAGAAATCCCTTGGCGAAGAAGTCAAGGGGCTCAAGGACGTGTACGACATGTCGGCGCTTTATCAGGAAATTGCCGATAAGTCCTATGTTCTCGGATGGGAAGACGTTACGGACCAGGCTATCGCTATCAACCTGAATCTGGAAACGGACAATCCCTCGAACGGAACCGTGCCCCTTGGATCTTCCAAGTATCTCGACGAATACCGCAGCATGCGCAGCAAGGCCAACGACTACGCCGACATGCAGGCCTGGTTCTTTGGCGGCATTATCCTGAACCACATCATTTCTGCTGTCGATGCGGCCTTCACGGCGAATTCCCATAACAAGGCCCTCTATTCCGAAGACGTGTCCTGGTATGACAGGCTCCATTTCAACAGCTACATGAGCGTTGTCGACGGATTGGATGTCGGTGTCCAGGCCGGTTGGGGTTTCTAGTGAAGTTCCTGCTTGTCATTTTGCTGGCGGTGTCCTGCGCTTTCTCGCAGGTCGTCGTTTCTGTCGATGAAAGTGTCAGCAAGAACAAGGACAAGAACGTGTTTCTCGCCATTGGCGCTTCGGCACTTTTGCCGGGCATGGGCGAGATGTATCTTGGCGAAAGGAGCCTGGTGAAGCCGTTCCTGTGGACGGACCTCGGCTTGTGGGTCGTGGCTTTCAGCTCTTATGCGATAGGCGAGCGCTACCTGACTTCGGCGCACAATTACGCGGTGCGCCATGCCGGACTCACGACATCGAGCAAGAAGGTTTCCCTGCTGAATACCGTGGGCGACTACCGTAGCCGCAGCGGCGTTGCCGGGCAGAACTCTTCTCCCGACATGGATGAAGACTACAACCAGGCCATGATTCGTTCGGGCAAGGCCATCGACGACGAGTTCGACGAAGACATCCAGTGGGACTGGGGTTCCAGCGACAATCCTGAAACTAGCGACCATATTGATGAATTCAAGAGCCGCATGCGCCATTACCGCATTAGCCGTATCGTTTTCCAGGCCTCGGTGGGCGCTCTCGTGCTGAACCGCGTCATTTCTGTGCTGGACGCTATCCGTGTGTACCGCAAGACCTCGAGCAGGTCCTTCTCCGAAAGGCTGGAGTTTGCTCCGGAATTCTATGACGACGGCGGCGGCTTGCTGCTGAACGTGAAATTCTAGGCGGGGTGACGGTGACTGGTGCGCAGGGTTGGATTCTATCCGGAGCGCTAGCCCTCTTTTTGTTTTTGGGCGCCTGTAGCAACAGCGAATCCTATTCGGAAATCCCCGAAACGGACGAACCCGAAATAGAAGTGCCCGACCTGGAGTGGACATGGATTCCCTATGATTCGGAACTCCTGCGGATTACGGGGCGTACCAATTTTGAAAAGGGCGATTTCGTCATTCTCTCCTGGTCGTCGTCGGCTATTACGGTAGGCTTTACGGGGACTGCCGTCGAGGCGTCGCTCTGGACTGGCGATACGGTTTTCCTGGATGTCTTTGTGGATGGGGAAGAAGACCCTTCTTCTTTTGTGAGGGTCTCCAATCCCAATCTCGATTCGGCCCTGATTCCCGTTGTTTCCGGCCTGCGCTATGGCCCGCACGTAGTCACGCTGTATAAGAGGTCCGAGGCCAAATTCGGTGACCTGTATTTTTGGGGGCTGCGCGTCTTGGGAGAAGCGGACAAGGCGTTGTTGCCTGCGCCGCCTGAGCACAAGATTGAATTTATCGGGAATTCCATTACCTGCGGGAGCGACGTGCTGGTTTCTGTGCAGGGGGGACCCTTTAAGCTGGAGTACGAAAGCTCGTATTACGGCTATGCCGGACAGACGGCCAGGATTCTCAATGCGGAAATACATAACATTTGCAATGGCGGCCATGGCGTCTATGTCAACTATGACGGGTCTACCGGCTTTCTTCTTCCCTTTGTGTACAACAGGACCGGTGCATTGCCGTATGTCGCCTTCCCCTGGGATCACGATAAATGGCATCCGGATATGGTGGTGGTGAACCTGGGGACGAACGATTTTGCGAGCGGCAAGAACGATTCTACCGGGTTCGTGAACGCCACGGTCAAGTTTATCCGCCGTATCCGTTCGTACCATCCGGAAGCGAAAATCGTCCTGCTCGACGGCCCGATGCTGACCGGGAACTATATGGCCCGGTGCCGCCAGTACCTGGATGTGGCGAAGGAGACCCTCGAGGGCCTGGGCATAAGGGATTTGTACCGGTTCTCGCTGGAGCCGAAGGGTGAATCCCCGATAGATCTTTATTACCATCCGAACAAGAAAGAGGCCGCTGTAGACGCAGAGCGGCTGAGCGCATGGATACGTTCGGAATTTGGCTGGGAATAGGGGAAAGGGGCATTTTTTTCTAAATTAACATAACTATGCAACGCTTCGGCTAGGTTGGGCATCTAAATTTAAAACTCGAGCTTATTGATTCTGTATGCGATTTTTTTTGAAAACGACTGCTTGCCTGGGCGCTATAGCCCTTGTGGCTTGTTCCGGCGGTGATTCCGGTGCGAAGGGTGCCGGCGGTAAGGGCGCCCCTGGCGGTAAGGGTGGCCCGGGAGGCAAGCCGGCCCGCGAGATTGCGGTAGAAGGCTACATTGCCAAGGCCCACGAGGGCGGCAAGATTTTCTCCGCGATGGCGACGCTCGAACCCCTCAACAGCGTGGAATTGACTGCGGCGACATCCGGCAGGCTCACGAACCTCTATGCGAAGGACGGTGCCCAGGTGCAGAAGGGAACGCTCCTGGCAAAGATTGACGATTCGGAACTCAGGGCCCAGCTCAAGCAGGCTGAATCGAACCAGCAGCTCGCCCAGCAGAAATACGACCGGGCGAAATCTCTATACGAGAAGGATGGTGCGACGAAGGCCGACATGGAAGCGGCGGAAGCAACGCTTAAGTCTGCAGAAGCGTCGGTGGAACTCATCAAGGCGCAAATCGCGAAGACCGAAGTTCGTGCCCCGTTCGCAGGCAAGCTCGGTTTCGTGAACGTTTCGGTGGGCGCGTGGCTCACGACGGGGACCTCGGTCGCGACCCTCAGCGAAGTGAAGAAGTTGAAGGCGAAATTCGCGCTCCCGCAGCGCTACGCGTCGGCACTCAAGGTGGGCGATGCCGTGGAACTCAAGGACGAGGAACGCAATGTTTCGGCAAACGGCAAGGTGAAGGCTCTCGAGGCAGGGCTTTCGGAATCGAGCCGTACGCGCCAGGTACTGGTGGAAGTCGATAATGCGAAGGGCGAACTCCTGGCGGGTTCGTACGCGAAGGTGAACGTGACTATGCAGGCGGGTGTGGCAAAGAGCATGCCTGTGCCGGCCGAGGCGTTCACGCTCGACAAGGACGGCGCCTACGTGTTCGTGGCTACGGGCGGGAAGGCGAAAATCAAGCATGTGCAGACCGGGCTACGCACGCCGATTACGGTCGATGTGACCGGAGGGCTCGACGAGGGCGATACCGTGATTACATCCGGCCTCATCAGCCTGCGCGAAGGGATTTCCGTGCGTATCCGCGAAATCCGCCACAATGCCGATTACGAAGTGGAGTAGGTGAGCGATGAGTGTTGCTAACCTTTCCGTACGCCGCCCGGTACTCATGACGGTGATGGCCCTTGTCATCATCCTGCTGGGCGCGTTCGGAGCCACCAACCTGGGCGTGCGCGAATACCCGAACGTCGATTACCCTCTCATCCAGGTGCGTACTTCTTACCCGGGCGCTAACGCCGCGGTGGTGGAAGCCGAAGTCACCGAAATCCTGGAAGCCTCCATCAACAGTGCATCGGGCATCAAGGCGCTCACCTCCACGAGCCGCGACGGGTCCTCGTTCATCAATATCGAATTCGAGACGGGCATGGATTTGGAAGCGGCCGCCAACGAAATCCGCGACCGCGTGAGCCGCGTACGCCGCAGGCTCCCCGACGACGTGGACGAGCCGACGGTATACAAGTCCGACAGCGACAACGACCCGATATTGATGGTGAGCCTCGTGAGCGACAAGCTCGACCCGATGGAAGTTTCCGAAATCGCGAACAACTTTGTGAAGGAACGCCTGCAGACGATTAATGGAGTCTCGGAAGTTGCCATCTGGGGCGAAAAGCGCCCGACGGTGCGCCTGTGGATTGACCCGGTGCGCTTGCAAGCCCTTGGTGTCTCGGGTGCCGAGATGTCGGCGGCGCTGAGCCGTGGCAACCTGGAACTGCCCTCGGGCTCTATCGAAGGTAGCGAGACGACTCTTTCCATCCGTACGCTGGGCCGCATTCTCGACCCTAAGGCGTTCGAGAACATTGCGGTGAAGAAGGCTGCCGACGGCACCGTCATCCGCATTTCCGATGTGGCGGATATCCATTACGAACCGAAGGACACGCGTACCGGCTTCCGCCGTAACGGCAAGAATTCCATCACGCTCGCCCTGATGGCGCAGCCGGGCTCTAACCACGTGGAAATCGCCAACGAGTTCTACAAGCGCGTGGAAGACATCCGTCGCGAGATTCCCGAAGGCGTGCAGGTGCTTTACGGGCGCGATACCTCCATCAACATCCGCGCCTCCATCAAGGAAGTGGTGGAGACCATCTTTATCGCGTTCCTCCTGGTGATCGGGATTATCTTCGCTTTCTTGCGCCAGGCCCGTACGACGCTCATCCCGATGGTGGTGGTGCCGGTGGCCGTTATCGGTAGCTTCTTCGTGCTGTACCTTTGCGGGTTCAGTATCAACGTGCTGACCTTGCTTGCGATGGTCCTGGCGATTGGCCTTGTGGTTGACGACGCCATCGTGATTGTGGAGAACATCTACCACAAGATTGAACGCGGCATGACGCCCAAGCAGGCGGCTGTGGCGGGGACGAACGAAATCTTTTTTGCGGTGATTGCGACCTCGGTCGTTTTGATGGCGGTGTTCGTGCCGGTGCTTGCGCTGGGCGGTACCACGGGCCTCCTGTTCCGCGAGTTCGTCGCGGTGATGATCGGTACGGTGTTCCTTTCTACGCTTTGCGCTCTCACGCTTTCGCCGATGCTGTGTTCCAAGTTCTTGAGCCGCCAGAAGCAGGGATGGTTCTTCCGCGTTACCGAGCCGTTCTTCGACTGGCTCAACCGCGGTTACTCTGTTCTTTTGGGACTGTTCCTCAAGCTGCGCTTCTTGCTTTTCCCGGTGGTGCTCGGGCTTTTGGCCATCGCCTATTTCTGCTTCAACAACATGAGTAGCGAAATGGCGCCTACGGAAGATTCCAACGCGGTCATGGTGAACCTGAACATGCCCGAGGGCGTGACGCTCACGCGCACCAAGCGCATGGCCGACGCCTTTGCCGAAGAAGTCATCGCGCTCATGGATACCAACGAGTATACCGAAATCCAGGCGGGTGCGTGGAACGCGGGTAACTCGAGGATGCGCATCTTCTTGAACGACGACAAGGATGCGCGCCGCCCGCAGAGCGAGATTGCCCGTGCCATCCAGGTGCTCGGTAACGAATACCCCGACTTGCGCGTGATGGTTTTCGAACCGCAGAGCATCAGTACGCAGCGCGGCGGCCTTCCGGTACAGTTCGTGCTGCAGGCCCCGAATATCGAAATTCTCCGCACGCTCGTGCCCAAGTTCGAAGAAGAGGCGAGCAAGAGTCCCGTGTTCAGCGTGGTGAATACGAACTTGCGCTTTACCAAGCCGGAACTGCATATCGAGATTCTGCGCGACAAGGCGAACGAAGAAGGCGTTTCGGTGAACGACATCGCGCAGGCGGTGCAGCTCGCGATTAGCGACCAGAGCTACGGCGAGTTCTACAAGGACGGACGCCAGTACGATATCATCGGTGCGGTGGGGTACCAGTACCGCAGCATGCCCGAGAACATCGCGATGCTTACCGTCAAGAACGGCAAGGGCGAACTCGTGAGCCTTGATAACTTCATCACGTTCAGCGAGCAGTCCGCATCGCCGTCGCTACCGCGATTCAACCGATTCTCTGCGGCCACCATCCAGGCGGGCCTCGTGCCCGGCAAGACGATTGGCGACGGCGTGGAAGAGATGCGCCGCATCGCGAAGCGCCTGTTGAAGGATTTCCCGAACGTGAGTACGGCTTTGAGCGGATCCTCGAAGGAGTTCGAGGAAAGTTCCAGCGGGCTCTACATCGTGTTCCTCTTGGCGCTTGCGCTCGTGTTCCTGGTGCTTGCCGGGCAGTTTGAAAGTTTCCGTGCGCCGTTCGTCATCTTCTTTACGGTGCCGCTCGCCTTGGCGGGTGCGCTCGCCTGCCTGTTCATCACGGGGCAGACGCTCAACATCTTCAGCGAAATTGCCCTCATATTGCTTGTGGCCCTCGTGACGAAGAACGGCATCTTGATCGTGGAATTTGCTAACCAGATTGCGGCGAATACCGGTTGCGGGAAGCTCGAGGCGGCTAGGCAAGCGGCGGAACGCCGCTTCCGCCCAATTTTGATGACGAGCCTTTCTACGGTATTGGGCGCGGTGCCGCTCATCATGACCGGCACGCCCAGCCGCATCGCGATGGGTATAGCCATCGCCGGCGGACTTACGTTCGCGACGTTCCTCTCGCTGTTCATTGTGCCTGCGGCTTATAGCTTCTTTGCTGGCAGGGTCAGACTCGATGCCATGAAAAGCACCGACGCAAGCAAGATGGCGTAGTTAGGCCTGCTTGCTTGCCCTTATCGCGTGCGGAGTGACCTCCATGAGCAGGATAAAGGCTAGAAGGCATTTTACGGAAATAACGGCGGCGTTGAATGTGCCGTGCTGGGTTAGGTCCATCAGGGTTATTAAGGTCGTTGTCGCCATACCAAACAGAATCCCATTCGTTGAAGAGTGGACTTTTCCTAAACACCATATTTTAATATAAATACAGATTCTTCAGTTGTCTATACGTTTCCCTATTTTTTACAAAGACGCGTTGAACGGGAAACAATAGTGAAAATTATTTTACCATTTGAAAGACTTTTTCGTCTTTTTTGCTCATTCCGTACCTTGTTCGTAGTATCGCTTCCTTGTGCAGCGAGTCGTTCTTGAGGCGCTCGATTTCCAGCTTGTGGCTCTCGATGACCTTCTGCAGGGAGTCGATTTGCTCCTGGTATAGGGCGATATTGCGCTTTACCTGTTGCTGGCGCGGAATGCTGTTCTGCCCGAAAATGAGCTGCATGGCCATAAGGGCAATCAGCAGTGTGATTGCGATGAGTATGGCGTAAAACCTCTTGTGCATCATGCAGCTCCGTTGAAGTGGAAAAGGAAATTATCCTCGGTATGGGCGAGACCTGCGATTTCCAGTTCTGTCAATATAGCTAAAAGTTCGCCGGTTTTGAACCCTGAATCTGACACCAGTTCGTCAAAAGTTTTGCGGAAACCGTTGAATTTGGCGAATAACGCCTTTGCCGGGTCGCTCAGGTTGCATCCGATAGCCGAAAGTGCGGCAACGCTCTGTCCGTCCCGTTTAGGGAATCCTAGCAGTTCACGGAGGCTTTCTGGACGGAATACGGGGCGGGCGCGTCCTTGGTCGAGCAGCATGTTTGGACCGCTCGCGACCTCGTTGTCGAAATCGCCGGGAACGGCGAAGAGAGGCTTGCCTTCCTTGATGCAGAATTCTCCGGTAAGCAGTGCCCCGCCGCTCGATCGGCTCTGTACGATGACCGTGGCGCAGCTCATGCCGCAGATGACCTTGTTGCGGGTAGGGAAGTTCCCCTTGTAGGCGGGCTCGTCGGGATCGAACTGCGAGACGATGGCGCCTCCCGATTCCAGGATGCGCTCGGCAAGTCTGCCACGGGAGCCTTCGACCCGTGTGGCAAGTCCCTGTGCGAGAACGGCGATAGTCGGGATGCCGGCGTCGAGTGCGGCTTCGTGGCATAGGCTGTCGATGCCCTGGGCTAGTCCGGAAACGATAACGGCGTTAGTGCCGGCCAGCGAGTGGACCAGCTTTTTACAGAGTTCTCTGGCGCTGTTGCTCGGCCTGCGCGTGCCGACCATCGCGACTCCCGTGTAATGCACGGCCCTGTCGCAATCATCGGCGGTAGGAGGGGGCAACGAACCGGAAACATACAGTTTTTCGGGACGGTATTTGGATAATCCGAGAGTGAGCGGATACTGCTCCCTGGGCAGGAGCGAAAAATTATTGGATTTCATGGATTCCCTTTACTTGCGGGAAATCTATAAACGCGGCGCGTCGACGGATGTCGCCCGCCTGCCGCTCGCCCGGACTAGCAGTTTGCTGCAAGAGTCTGAATTTGCCAAGGCCCGTGAATAATATAGTAATGTGGAATGTGGGGTGTGGGGTGATGGATCCTCCTCGCTAGGCTCGGAGGATGACGGGCCAAGGATGACACTGCCTACTGTCTACTCAACCACTTCCTATTTCCTACTGCGGCATAGCCGCGCACATTTCTATCTTTACCACCATGAAGTACACGTTCGATGATTTGGTCAACATTCTCAAGCGCCTCCGTGCCGAAGACGGATGCCCGTGGGACCGCGCTCAGGACACGCATTCGCTGTTGCCGTACCTCGTGGAAGAAAGCAGCGAGTTCATCGATGCCGCGATGGAAGGCGACAAGGCCCACATGTGCGAGGAGCTGGGCGACGTGCTGTTGCAGGTCGTTTTCCATGCGCAGGTCTGCAAGGAAAGCGGCGATTTCACCATTGACGACGTGGTACAGGGAATCTGCGAGAAGATGATCCGCAGGCATCCGCATGTATTCGGAAACGCCCACGTAGATACGGCGAGCGACGTGAGCCGCCGTTGGGAAAAGATCAAGGCCCAGGAGGCCACGCACAAGAAAGATGCCGAAAAGTCGATTATGGACAAAGTAAGCAAAAGCATGCCTACGCTTGCACGCAGCCAGGATATCATACGCCGCGTGGCGAAGGTCGGCTTCGACTGGGGCGAGGCCGCTCCCGTGTTCGACAAGGTTCAGGAAGAGTTTGCGGAGTTCCGTGCCGAAATGCAGAAGGTGACTCCCGAAGATAAGAATATCGACCGCCTGGAAGACGAATTCGGCGACATCATGTTCAGCCTGGTGAACGTCGCGCGTCATTGCGGCTTCAATGCGAATGTCGCGCTCCAGCGTGCCAACAGCAAGTTCGAAAAGCGTTTCCGCGAGGTGGAACGCCTTGCCGCGGAGAAAGGTAAGTCGTTGAGTGACTTTGGGCTAGCCGGATTACAGGAACTCTGGAAAATTGCCAAGAAAAACGCCTAAGTCTAATTTGGAATATGAATTCTTGGAATATCGTTTTTCAAGAATTCGTGTTCCGGCCCGAAAAAAAATCGTTACTTTAAAGATGTGCTTCAAGTAAGTCCTGGTTCTAGAGAAGGGAGGCCGGATCGAACCGCGGGGTAGGACATACTCGAAGCACTTTTCTGTTCCATAAAAAAAGCCCGAAGGAGTTGTCCTTCGGGCTTTTCGTAATGTCGCAATCGATCAAGAGCGACAAACGACTTGGATTAACCGCGCTGGTTGACCTTGTCGCCGTACTTCTTGATGAGTTCTTCCTGGATGTTCTTCGGAACCGGAGCGTACTTGGCGAATTCCATGGTGAATTCGGCCTTGCCCTGGGTCATGGAACGCAGGTCGGTAGCGTAACCGAACATTTCGGAAAGCGGGACTTCGGCGGTGATGGTCGTCGTGCCCATTTCTTCGCTCGTTCCGGTGATGGAACCGCGGCGCTGGGAGACGTTACCGACGACGTTACCCTGGAATTCCGTCGGGGTGGCGATTTCGACCTTCATGATCGGTTCAAGAATCTGGGGGCCAGCCTTGGCGAAAGCTTCGCGGAAAGCCATGCGGGCGCAAATCTGGAACGCCATGTCAGAGGAGTCGACCGGGTGGAAGGCACCATCCTGGACTTCCATTTCGATGCCGACAACCGGGAACCCGATGAGGGAACCGGCTTCCATGCAGCTCTGGAAACCCTTGTCGCAAGACGGGATGTATTCCTTCGGAATGCGGCCGCCGACAACGGAGTTGATGAAGTTGTAGACCTTTTCGGAGTCGCCTTCGACAGGCATCGGGCGCATCACGCCGGACATCTTGGCGAACTGACCCGAACCACCGGTCTGCTTCTTGTGGGTGTATTCGAACTTGGCTTCGCGAGTGATGGTTTCGCGGTAGGCCACCTGCGGAGCACCGGTCTGGACGTCGACCTTGTATTCGCGGCGCATACGTTCGATGTACACGTCGAGGTGAAGTTCGCCCATGCCCTTGATGATGGTTTCGCCGGATTCCTTGTTGACTTCGACCTGGAACGTCGGGTCTTCCTTGGTGAAGCGGTTGAGGGCCTTCGACATGTTGTCGAGGTCGTCGCGGTTCTTGGCTTCGATAACAAGTTCGATAACCGGGTTAGGAACGTGCATGGAAGTCATGTTGTAGTGGTTCTTGCCGTCGGTGAAGGTCGTACCGGAAGCGCAGTCGATACCGAACAGTGCGACGATGTCGCCGGCGCCGGCTTCGGTGATATCCACCATTTCGTCGGCGTGCATACGCACGAGACGGCCCACGGACACCTTCTTGCCGGTGGCCATGTTGGTGATCATGTCGCCCTTCTTGAGCTGGCCCTGGTACACGCGGATGTAGGTGAGCTGGCCATAGCGGTCG
>NZ_DGUN01000049.1:0-30145 GCF_002395745.1 Fibrobacter sp. UBA4309 | reverse complement strand
GCTTGAACGCGTAGCAGACGAGCGGAGCGTTGTCTTCGCTCTTGAGGATGACTTCGGCTTCGTTGTTGTCGAGGTCGAGAGCCTTGTTTTCAACGTCGGTCGGGCAGGGGAGGTAGTCGATAACACCGTCGAGGAGCTTCTGCACGCCAATGTTCTTGTGGGCGGAACCCATGAACACCGGGGTGATGTCGAGACGGATGGTGGCTTCGCGGATGGTCTTCTTGATGAGGCCCTTGTCGATTTCGTCGACACCGTAGATGCCTTCCATGGCCTTTTCCATGATTTCGTCGCTGTAGTCGGCGCAGCAGTCGATGAGCCTGGTGCGGTATTCGTTGGCCTGGTCAACGAGTTCGGCCGGAATTTCCTTTTCGACCAGATTTTCGCCGTTGGCGCCTTCGAAGTAGTAGGCCTTCATTTCGACGAGGTCGACCACGCCCTTCAGTTGGTCTTCGAGGCCTATAGGAATCTGCATCACGCAGGGCTTGTGGTTCAGCTTTTCGCGGAGCATTTCGGCCACGCGGAGCGGGTTAGCGCCGGAGCGGTCGCACTTGTTGACGAACACCACGCGCGGCACATGGTAGCGCTTCATCTGGCGGTCGACGGTAATAGACTGGGACTGAACGCCTTCCACGCCGGTAAGAACGAGGATAGCGCCGTCAAGCACGCGGAGAGAACGTTCCACTTCGATAGTGAAGTCCACGTGCCCCGGGGTATCGATGATGTTGATGGAGTCCTGTTCGCCGGACTTGGTATGGGTCCAGTTTGCGAAGGTAGCGGCGGACTGAATCGTGATGCCGCGTTCGCGTTCAAGTTCCATGGAGTCCATCGTGGCACCGACGCCGTCCTTGCCACGGACTTCGTGAATAGCGTGAATACGCTTTGTGAAGAAGAGGATGCGTTCGGTGAGGGTAGTCTTACCCGAGTCAATGTGGGCAGAAATACCAATGTTTCTGTGTTTTTCGATGTTTTTCATTGTTTTTTCCACAAATGGAGTTGATGTTTGTTTGAGTTGCGCCCAAAGATAGAAAAAAAAGCCCCCGGTCACAAGGGCTCTATGGACGAGGTGCGGCTATTCTAGCCCAGATTACTCGTTATTCGCGATTTTTTCATCGTTGTCGGCCAGCGCCTTGAAATAGGCTTCGGCCGTTTTGCCGACTTCGGTCGTGTCGTAGTAGGCGTAGGCGCCGTTTCCGACGGCCCCGATGGCGGGGACGGCCCGGATAAGCGTCTTCCCGATGAAACGCGTGGATATCTGCAGCCCGATCTTGGTTAGGAGGGTCCGAAGGGCGGTAGAGGACAGTTTCTGGATGAGGATGCGGCTTCCCGTGCGGACGGCGAGGTCTCTCAGGAGCGAGGCCGCGCTATGGCGGAACAGGCACCAGACCATGGCCTCGCGACTGAGCAGGGCGAGCTTGCCGTGCGTGGCGGCAATGTCGGCGACGAGCTGCGCCTGGATTTTCCAGACGGCGGCGATGTCGGGGATGGCGGTCAGGATTCCGGTGAATCCGGCGGGTACCGAAAGCGTGGCGCTGACGGTGGCGGCCTTGAAGGCGGCCTGCCTCGTGAGGCGGCGGACCTTTTCTTCGGGGCTGGCCAGGGGAATATGGAGCGAACCCGGGATATCGGTAATCAGGTCGAACAGGATGCTGGACGCCTTTTCCTTGATGAAATCCGCTGTTTTCGTTTTTTCTGACATAGGCCCTCCAGGTTCGTAAACTCTTCTATAATATACAGAATCTTCTTGCCGAAATCAAAAGAAGAATTTGGCAATTCCGCCCGTAAGGCCGGGTAACGTGTAGCTCAAGGTGTGATTTTCGAGCCAATACGTGAAAATTTCGTCAATCCACTGCTTGCCGCAGCTGATGCTCGTGACTACGACCTCGGTATCCTTGCCCATGTCGTTGAAGCAGTAGTAGCCGCGGAAAGATGTCGGCTGCGGCTCTCCGTGGAGCAGGATGGATACGTCGGCGTACCCCTGTTCGGAATTGATGGAGACGTTCTGGATGTCCCCGAAACGGCGTACGAACTCGTTTCTACGGATGATGGCCTCGATGGCCTTGTCTCGCATGTTTCCGATCAGGGACATGTTTATCTCGGAAGGGTCAGGATGTCGATACCGTCCTTGGTTTTTACGACGGTATGTTCCCACTGGGCGCTCAGGCTGCCGTCGCGCGTGACTGCGGTCCAGCCGTCGCTCAAGGTCTTGGTGCCTGGCTTGCCGACGTTGATCATGGGTTCCACGGTAAAGACGTTGCCGACTTCGATGAACGGGCAGCGTTCGTAGTTGCGGAAATGCAGTACGGTCGGTTCTTCGTGGAATCCGCGGCCGATGCCGTGGCCGCAGTAGTCCTCGACTACGCTGAACCCGTGTTCGTCGGCGATGTCCTGGATGGCACAGCCGATATCGTTCCAGCGGGCGCTGCGTTCACCTGCGGCGCGGATGCCTTCTTCCATGCAGAACTTTGCCGTGTCGACAAGTTCCTGGGCGAGGCTGGATACCTTACCGACGCAGAACATCGCGGAGGTGTCCCCGTGATAGCCCGAAAGGATGGTCGTGATGTCGATGTTCACGATATCGCCGTCTTTCAGGATGGTCTGTGCGTTCGGGATGCCGTGGCAGACAACTTCGTTGATGCTGATGCAGGCGTAACGCGGATAGCCGTGGTAGCCCATGCATGCGGAAATGCCTTTGTGCTGGCGGGTGTAGTCTCCGATGAATTCGTCGATTTCGAGTGTCGATACGCCCGGCTTGCACATTTCGCCGGCGCGGATGAGCGTTTCGGCGGCGAGAGCACCGGCGTCGCGGATGAGCTCGATTTCTTTAGCGGATTTTACTTTAATTTTGGCCATTTTATGCCTTCTTCCATGCGTAGCGGTCAACCAGGTAGGCGAGCAACATCTGGTCTTCTTCGGTGCCGTTCGCGAGTTCCTTTACGAGAGGAATCATGCGGCTGATGCGTTCACGGGCCTTTTGGCCGCCGAACCTGTTGCGTTCTTGTTCAAGTTTTACACGGGCGCGTTCGCTTACTTTATTTGCGATTTCTTCGTTGGTAAGCGGTTCCATGCGGATGAAGTTGATGCCGAAGTCGGCCGCGGTCTGCTTGATTTCGATTTCTTCGACCGGGGTGATCAGCGAAATGCATATGCCGCTGCGGCCCGCACGGGCGGTACGTCCGCTACGGTGTACATAGACTTCGTGGTCGTCGGGATGGTCGTACACGATAACGTGGGTCACATGGTCCACGTCGATACCGCGGGCGGCCACGTCGGTGCAGATAAGAATCTTGAGCTTCTTGTCGCGGAAGGCGTTCAAGGTCTTTTCGCGCATGTTCTGGGCGACATCGCCACTCAGGGCGCCCACGTTGAACCCGTAGCCCGAAAGAACCTGTTCCAGGTAGTTCACGTCGCTTTTCTTGTTGCAGAAAATCATGCAGCTGTCGGGATTGTAGTATTCCAGGAGCTTGATGGTCATGGAATCCTTGTCCATCACGTCACAGCTGTAGACGCGGTGTTCCAGGTTGTTTGCGATAACCTTGTCGTAGCTCAGCGAAAGGAATTCGGCGCTCGGACGCTGGAATTCGCGGGCGAGGCTCTTCACCGTCTGCGGGATGGTCGCGCTGAACATGGTGCAGGCGATGGCCTTGGGCAGATACTTGCGGATTTTCTGCATGTCCGGGTAGAAACCCATCGAAAGCATTTCGTCGGCTTCGTCAAGCACCAGGTCACGGATGTCGAGGAAATCGACGTTGCCGCGTTGAACATGGTCCATCAGGCGTCCCGGGGTTGCGACGATGATATGGACGCCTTCGCGGAGGGCCTTGAGCTGGGGTTCATAGGAGACACCGCCGAAAATGGCGACGGAGCGGATACCCGTGCCGGCGGAGAGCTTTTCGATTTCGTCTTGCACCTGCAGGCAGAGTTCGCGTGTCGGCACCAGGATGAGCGCCTGCGGGAATACATGGTCGCGGACAATGACCTGCAAAAGCGGGAGGACGTAGGCACCGGTCTTTCCCGAACCGGTCTTGGACTGCACCAGCATATCGCGCGCGGCGAGCATGTAGGGGATTGTCTTTCTCTGGACGGGCATCAGGTCGGTCCAGCCGTGTCCACGAAGAATCGCTTTCTGTTCTTCGGGGAGCATGTCGAAGGTGTAGTCGGGGAGCTTGTGCTCGGGTTCGATAATCTTGACGGGTGTTAAAAACGGATTGACTTTTTCTGTAGATTCTTGTACATCTTCACTCATAGTGGGCGTAAAAATAGAAACTTTTACGTCTAGAACACAGTGATGTGGTACTCGAGTCCCGCTCCAATGAACCAATCTATGGTCGATCCGCCGATAACCGAGGCCTCTGCGGCCGCGTCTGGAGACGGATCCACGTACATGTTGCGGCCGCGGCTCGAAATTCCCGTGCGGAGTCCGAGGCCGTAGTGCTTGAGGAATATGAAGTGGCTCCCAAAGCCGAGCAGCGCGCCCTTGTAGGCTTCCTCGAACTTGATTCTAGCCTGGTAGGCCTTGGAGGGTGTCTTGACATTGTCTTTCAGCTCGATGTCTTCTACGAAGAAACTGTACTGGAATCCGACGAACATGAAGGGCGTGATGTTGACCCAGGAGGCGGGCTTGTAGTTCCTGGAGAAAATGGCGTTCAGCCCGATTTCGTGTTGCGAGAAGTCCCAATGGTCCAGTTCCTGGTAAACGGTATCCTTCGGGTCCGTTTTCATGTGGTGCTTCGCGTAGTGGTAGATGAGCTCGATGCCGATAAAGTCGTACCAGGTACCGCCTATGTAGAATGTCAGGTAGGGGTCGGAATCGTCGAGGAAGTTCCAGAGGCTTACGGAGTCCTTGGTAATGCGGTAGTTGCGGACCTGGCTGTTGACGTGGCTGCTGTACCAGTTGTCGGGAGTCAGCGGAACCTGGGCCTGGGAGTATCCCATGCCGAGACCGGCCCACGCCTTGAATACGGGAGTCTCCTGGAAGTATTCGTCGGGCTCCGTCTGCATCTTCTTGCGCTCATCTTTGGAAAGCCTGCGCTTGGCGGTCCCGCCAAAGAACGTGTTGGCGATGGCGTCGCCCATGGAAATCTTGTCCGGGCTCAACAGGATGCTGCCGGCCGCCTTGGGTTCCGAAGCGGTCTCGTCGAAAATGGCCACGTTCACCAAGTTTCCGTTTGTCGCGACAAAGAGGACAATCTTGTCTTCGAGAGCCTGGAACTTGGCCTGCATGGCAGGGTGGCGGGCGCGCAGGTACTCCGGTTTCAGCACCGGATCCAGGTTCGCATTGAGCCAGTTGGCATAACGGATGGCGACGCTGTCGCGCACCCATTCACCCTGCAGTCGGCACTTGGGTTCGCCGATGCCGGAATTGTTGCGCTTGAGCGAAAGGCAGAATTCCTTGGGATCTATGGCCGGATCCTTGTCCACGCTCCAGATGAGAATGTCCGCGTTTTTCCAGATAGTCGGGTGCTCGTTGAAAAATACCTTCTGCCCGAAACTTTCGGCCGTAAAGAACAGCAGGAACAGGACTAAAGCGAATATGGAGTAGCCTTTTTGCATCAGGAAGCTCCTCCATACAAATTAATCCGGATTTGTTTCACGGCCGTGCGCACCAATGTCTCGAGGTCTTTAGGAGTAGGAACCACGATGGGGTGCTGGATTTCGTCGACGGCACTGAATAGCGGACGCTGCTTCTCGTTGTCCCAGAGGGTGTACGAAACAATCGCGCTGATGTTCTTGGACGTTTTTTTCCCGGTATTCTCGTTGTGGATGAGCGCGTAGTCGAAATACGTTTCGCGCTTGAGGTCCGTGCCGACAATGAATTCATGGAGAATCAGAATGTACGGGGGGACGTTCCCGGCACTGTCCTTCAGGGCGACGCCCTGCTCGGGTAGGCGGCCTTTCATGAATATGCGGTCGTCCAGTTTCTGGCTTTCTTCGGGGAGCTGCTTGTACTGCTCGTCAGGAATCTTGACGAACGTGGGGTAGGCGCGCCTAAGCTCGTTCAAGAAAATCTCCTCGCAGAAGGCCGTGGCCTTGAGCTGGATGCTGTCCGGGTTCCAGCCGAGTTTCTTGGCGAACCATGCGGAACGAGTCAGCACGAACGCTTCGTCGGTCCCGACGATGGCCAGGTTCGCGTAGGGCGGTTTTTTGTAAAGCGGATGGGATTTTGACCAATGGTAGCTATGGCCGCACCCGACAAGGGCGCATGCCGCAATGCATACGATGGCAAAAATCCTAAACACCGTAGACCTCGATGTCGGGACTAGTTGGCGCCCCACTTTTCGCGGTAGGCGTACACCTTGTCGAGAATTCCTTCGGGGGCGTTGATTGCCTTGCGGTTCTCTTCGCTTTCGAGGAACGCGATGATGTCGTTGATGTTCACGATGGAATGGGCTTCGATGCCGTATTCTTCCTGCACCGTCTGGAGCGCGGACTTGCCGTTGTCGAGTTTCTCCTTGCGGTCCACCGAAATGAGGAGCCCGATGACGTTCGCGTTTTCAATCTGCGAAAGCGCCTGCATGGTCTCGTTTACGCTCGTGCCGGCAGTAATCACGTCCTCGATAATCACAACGTTCGTCTTTTCACTGTACTTGTAGCCGACGAGCGAGCCGCCTTCGCCGTGATCCTTGACTTCTTTGCGGTTGTAGGTGAACGTAAGGTTCTTCGCGTAGACGTCGCTGAGCTTCATCGCGGTGGCGGCGCAAAGCGGAATGCCCTTGTAGGCCGGGCCGTAGAGGTTCTGCGCCTTGCCGTCGAAGTGTTCCATGTAGGCTGCCGCATAGAATTCGGCAAGCTTGGAAAGCGTCGCTCCCGTGCGGAACTCTCCGGTATTGATGAAATACGGGGTCTCGCGGCCGCTCTTCGTGACGAAGTTGCCGAACTTGAGGGCTCCGGCCTCGACCAAAAAATGTACGAATTGATCTTTGGTGTTCATAGTAAGCAGTGGTTAGTATTATGCCGCTCCGGCGAGGAGGGCGAGGATGTTCGCGAACACGTTGGCTTCGGTGATGACCTGGATGGCGATGAGGAGGACCAGGACTACGACGCAAAGACCGATGTACCAGTAGAAGGATGTCTTGAATCCCTTAATCTTGATCTTGAAGATGAGCCAGGCGACAACGCTCAGGATGGCGCTGAAGATCCAGGCGGCGGCTCCGTTAAGCGTGACAAGACGGCTCACGGCATAGGTGATCGCGATGCCGGGCATGAAGAAGAAACAGATGCAGAGCACGCAAAGCAGGGCGAAGCCGACATAGTGCGCAAAGCCGCGTTCTTTCTGGACGATGACCTGGGGCTGGGTCATGTCGGGCGTGTACGCCGGTTCGGCGACTTCCGGTTGCGGTTCTTCCGGGGCTGCGGTTTCCGTGACTGCTTCTGCCGGTTGGACGTTCTGCAGCGTTTCTTCGTTGGTTTGTTCGTTCTGGAATTCTTCGGACATAATTGCTCCTACAAGATAAATGTTCTTCCGGCGTGTACGAAAACGCGGTGTTCAAGCCAGAGCTTAAGCGCCTGGGACAGCGTACGCTTTTCGATATCCTTGCCGAGTTCCACGAGTTCGTCGATGCTGGCCGTTTCGGGCACGCGCTGGATATCCTGGCAGATAATCGGTCCCTGGTCCAGGTCTTCGGTGGCGAAATGCGCCGTGGCGCCGATAATCTTCACGCCCTTGTGCCAGGCCTGGTGGTAGGGCTTGGCGCCCTTGAATGCCGGCAAGAATCCGTGGTGGATGTTGATGATGCGGTACTTGAATTCCTCGGTAAAGGCTTCGCTCAAGATTTGCATGTAGCGGGCGAGGACAACCGTATCGGTACGGGTCTCGGCGATGATTTCGCGGAAACGGTTTTCGGGAATGCTCTTGTCGGGGTTGCTGGGGACGTAGTAGAACGGGACGCCGAAGGTGCCGCCCACGGGGCCCAGGTCGGGGTGGTTGCCTACGATGCAACTGAATTCGCAGGGCAGGTCGCCGTCGCGGTGCTTCAGGAGGAGGTCGTAGAGGCAGTGGTCCGTCTTGGAAACGAAAATGGCCACGCGTTCGGTCTTGGACGTGTCAAACAGTTTCCAGTTAAGCTGCAGGTGCGGGGCTAGCGTTTCGAGATGCTTGTTGACTTCCTGGATATCTTCGGATTCCATGTCGAAAACAGCTCGTAAAAAGAAAGTTTCGATATCCTTGGCGGTATGCTGCTGCAGGTCGATAATATTCGCCCCCGCCTTGGCCAGTACCTGCGTGGTACCGGCAATAAGGCCTTTTTGGTCGGGGCAGAGAATCTGTAAAATAAAGCGATTTGTTGCCATATGTAAAATGTAGCTAATTTGGGGGACGGACGCCTTGAGGGGGGCTGAAAAAAAAGCTAACATTTGCGCATTGAAAAACATTCAAAAAAGAAGGCTGAGTGTGACGAAACTAAAAATTACGACGGTTGCCTGTGCTTTTGCGCTGATGGCCGAATCTTCATTTGCGATTATCCAGAAGACCTGGGATTCCATTTTCAATGCTGAAGGTGAAGGGGATTACGCCGCGGCAAAGATCGAAGGCAACATCCGCATGGGCAAGTACACGCACTACAAGGAAGTGCAGCCTGTTTCGTTCAAGGTAAATGACGGACAGTTCGTATTCTCCGTTTCTGGAAACATGACTGTGCCTGCCGAAAAAATCGAAAAGGAAAACTTCTACGCCAGGTGCAACGAAACCATGGAAGCCTGGATTTCCTATTTCAACAAGCCGATGGTTTTTGATGGCGACTCGCTGATTGTCGACATTGCGGGCGTCGACCTTGCTTGCGGCAATGAACTCTATGCCGTGGGCGACCTGAAACTCAAGTTCCTGAACGCCAAGGCTCAGGAGCACTGGAAGACCAAGCTCGAAGGCTACCAGAAATACAAGCGCGAAAAGCTGGTCGAATTCCGCAAGGCCGAACAGGAACATCGCTCCGACATTCGCGACAAGTCCGGAATGTTCAAGGATCCGCGCGACGGCCAGGTGTACCGTACCATCAAGGTGGAAGGTCGCGAATGGTTTGCCCAGAACGCCAACTACAATGTCGAAGGACATTCCTGGTGTTACGAAGACAAGGAAAACTATTGCCTCCGCAGTGGCCGTCTCTATGATCTCGAAGGTGCCCGCAAGGCTTGCCCGCAGGGCTGGCACTTGCCGCGTGACCGCGAATGGGACGACATGCTCAAGGGCTTGACCGGCTGCTATGACGGTGTCGACAAGTGCGAAAAGTTTGCCAGCAAGATGAAGGCTACGACCGGTTGGCAGGGCGGCGGCGGTACCGACGAATACGGCTTCTCCGTGTTTTCATCGGGTTATCGCAAGCTGATCGGCAAGTCTACGGTCCGCTACGAAGAGATGGGTGAATATGCCGGTTTCTGGAGCGCCCAGAACGGACGTAATGAAACTATCTGGCTCTGGTCCATGGGCCGCATGAGCGACCAGATGGTCCGTCAGCTCGTGCCGAGCAACGCCAAGAACAACGCCTACTCCGTCCGCTGCATCAACGGAAATTGATTGATGATTGATAATGTATAATTGATAATTATCAATTGTCAATCATCAATTCTCAATTGAAAAAAACACAAGCCCGTAGGGCTTGCGTTTTTTTTTACATCTGCCTAATCGGGAACAGTCCTAACAGGTCGAGTACGTTTTCGAGCACAATCTGCGTGGCCTGAACCAGGAACAGGCGGGACTTCTCTTCGGGGCTGCCGAGCACGCGGTCTTCGTGGATGAACTTGTGCGCGGCTTCCGCGATTTCCAAGGCGTATTGAGCGAGCACGCTCGGTTCGTCACCGGCAACGGCACCCAGAATCTTTTCGCCCTTCTTGGCGAGCAGGTTGATGAGGCTGTAGGCGGCATCGTCGGTAAGCTCGGCGAAGTTCACGTCCTTGATTGCGGCGGCGAGGTTCGCGCGTTCAATGCCGGCCTTGCGCATAATACTGCAGAGGCGCACGTGGGCGTTCTGCACGTACGGGCCGGTATCGCCTTCGAAGCTCATCACGGCATCCCAGTCAAAGCGCACATCCTTCAGGCGGCTGTTCTTGAGGTCGTTGAAGGTGAGTGCCGAGATACCGATTTGGCGTGCGATGAGTTCCTTGTTTTCAAGATTCGGATTCTTCTCGTCGATGAATTCGAGAATCTTCTTCTGGGCGGCTTCAATCACGTCGCGAAGCAGGCTTGCAGTCCCCGTGCGGGTCTTGCCCTTTTCCCACTTGCCGTCCACCAGCTGCAGAATCACGCCGAACGGAATGTGGTACATGTCCTTGTACCATTCGCGGCCCATCTTCTTCAAAACGTGGAACACCTGCTTGAAGTGCAGAGCCTGTCCGAGGTCCACCACGTAAAGGCACTTGTCGAAGTTGTATTCCTTCTTGCGGTAGCAGGCGGCGGCGAGGTCGCGGGTCGCGTACAGCGTGGAGCCGTCGCTCTTGCGGATAAGGCAGGGGTTCAGGTCGAACTCGTCGAGCATCACCACGTCCAGATCCTGGCTCTTGACCATCAGGTTCTTTTCGCGGAGTTCGTCGAGGATGGCCGGAATCTTGTCTTCGAAGAAGGATTCGCCGGTGTAGTGGTCGAAGCCCACGCCCATCATGTCGTAGATGCGCATGAGTTCCTTGAGCGTTGCCGCGCGGAAGGCGGTCCAGAGCTTGCGGTAGAATTCGTCGCCCTGTTCGAGCTTGGTGAATGCGGCGCGCGCTTCGTCTTCGAGGCCGGGTTCTTCTTTACTGGCCTTGGAGAAGGCTGCGTAAAGGATGTTGAGTTCCTTCACGGTGAGGCTATCGAGCGTGGCGTCATCCGTCGGACGGTTTTCGCGCAGGTACATCACGATGAGCTTGCCGAATGCGGTACCCCAGTCGCCCAGGTGGTTGATGCGTTCCACCTTGTAGCCGGCGGCCTTGTAGATGCGCGAAAGCGAGTTCCCGATCATCGTGGAGCGCAGGTGGTGGAAGGCGAGTTCCTTGCCGATGTTGGGGGAGCTGAAGTCGATGCAGACGACTTTCCCGTTCGGGGCGGCGTACCCGTATTCCAAGCCCTTCGCGGCAATTTCTTCGAGAGTCGACTTCGCGAGGAATCCGCGGTCGATGAAGAAGTTCAGGTAGCCGTTCACGGCTTCGACCTTCGAGAGGCCTGCGGGGAGCTTCACCTGGGCGGCGAGGTCTTCGGCAATCATCTTCGGGGCCTTGCGCATCACCTTCGCGAGCGAAAAACACGGGATGGTGAAGTTGCCGTGGCTCGTGTCAGGCGGCACGGAGATAAGCTTCAATGCGGCTTCCTTCTCGAAGGAGCCGGTGGCGGCGAGCGCCTCTGCGATTTCTTGCTCAAACGAGTTCATCTTCACTGCTCTTCTTCTTGGTAGTCTTCTTTACAAAGTCGTTTTCGTCGAGTTCCACGATCTTGCCGTCGGCATAGAGACGGTCGAGCGAAATCTCGTTACGCTTTTCTTCTTCGAACAGGTGCACCATCAGGTCGAGACCGGCGTCGAACACGGCCCAACGAACGCCTTCCTTGTATTCCACGCCCACGGACGGGAGCTTGGCGGCCTTGAATTCCTTGCGCAGTTCGTTCAGAATGGCCTGCATCTGGGCTTCGCTATCGCAGGTGGCGACGAGGAAGAAGTCGGTTACGTCCTTGATGCCGCGCAGGTCGATCAGCTGCACGTTCTGGGCGCGCAGTTCAAACAGGATGCTTGCGCCGATGCTTACGGACTGAGGCAATTCTTGGTTCTTAGTTGTCATTGGATTCTCCCTGTTCGGGTTCGATTATTTGTTTAAAGTCCTTGCCGATATAGATGGATGCCACCAGAAAACTGCGCCGTTCATCCTTGATGGTCATGACGTTCTTTGTCTTGAGGGTCCTGGCCAGCGCTTCGGCCCCTTCCCATGGGATGGAATCCCTCAGGACGACAATCGTCTCGTCGTAGTTTTGGAGGCGGTCGTTCCGGGAACTGACGACGTCAAAGCCCTTGCTACGGAGGTATGCGGTCATTTTCGATGCGGCACCCGGTATTCCGCAGCTGTTCAGGACCTCCACGTCGCCCTTGTACGAACGTACCTCTTCGACGACCGGGGCGTTCTTTTTTTCTTCGCACCCGAGCAAGAAAGACGCCAGCAGGAAGGTGAAACAGACTGTTATACCGGTATAAAAACGCATTGTTCCCAAAGATAGAAAAAATGTTCTATCTGCAATAATACGGATGCGATGAAAAGCACCTTCCGTATAAATAGCGGGCAGGACCGTAGGCCTTGAAGGCGTCGCTCTCGTTAACGAACATCAGCCTGAAGGTCATGTTGTCGTTGGGCTTGTATTCCAGCGAGACATCCGGCAAGATCACGTCTACGTTGCCTTGGCGTACATCTTCTCGTGCAATCGGGGTGCCGAAACGGAAATTTGAATACAGGGGCATCCAGAGGCCGATATTCGCATATAGGTGGAGTTCCGGCGAAAACGCGTAGGCGAGATGTGCCAGGTAGCTTTGCTGGGCGAAGGAGCCGAATGTGCCGCCCATGAAGTTCAGGGAGTACGTGTATGCCACGGAGAGTGCCGGGTCGAACGTTTCGTGACGCAGCAGACGGTCCGGGTCGAAATGCTCGCGGTTCCAGGGAATCCCGTCATCGATGGCGACGTAGACAGTATCGTAGATGGTGTCGGGGGGTGCGGCCATTACAAGTGCGGCAGAATCCGCTTTTACGGGCGATTCCGCAAGGGCAAACGAAACCAAGGCGATTGTCAGCAACAATAACCGCATATTGGGAATATAGATAATTTGGGCTAGACGATTTCGTTCTTGGCGTTTACGTGGATTACGGTGGGCTTCCACGACCTGGCTTCTTCTTCGCTCATGGTCGCGTAGGCCACGATGATCACGAGATCGCCAGGCTGCACCAGACGGGCCGCGGCGCCGTTCAGGCAAATAACACCGGAACCGGCAGGGCCTTCGATGACGTAGGTGTCGAGCCTGTTGCCGTTATTCACGTCAAGGACCCCGACCTTTTCGTAGGGGAGGATCTTGGCCGCGTCCATCAGGTCACGTGCAATAGTGATCGAACCCTCGTAATTGAGGTTCGCGTCTGTCACGGTGGCACGATGAATTTTGCTTTTCAGCAATTCCAGTTGCATATTTTCTAGAACTTCATCTGGAGAATTCCCGCAACGCCCTTGTCGGGAGTGGGGAGAACGCCAAAGCTGAAACGGTTCGCATCGGGGTTGCTATCCCACTGGGTGCCGAAGAATGCATCGGCGAAAGAATAGATGTGGGCGCCGACAACCGGGATAAGAGCGTAGAACCAGCTCGAGTTGTTGTCCATTTTCAGGTAGACTGTCGTGGCAACGCCGAGAACCCACACTGCATCGATAAATGTGGCCTTCACGAGGTCGCTCTTTTTCCACTGGTAAAGGCTGGGAACAAGGAGCGAAAGGTAGGCGTAGCTCTGGTCACCGTGGTTATTGCGGTAAGAACGGTCGATGTCGGCATCTTCCATGCCTTCGGAGCGCTGGGCGAGCCAGGCGTCTTCGGTAATGCCCATTTTTTCCCAGGGCTTCTGGAGGTATTCGGACGGACGGACGCCGAGTTCGACGATTCTCGTCAGCTTGTCCCTAGAAATGCCCGCTTCCTTGATCTGCTGGAATTCCCACTGGGTGAGGCCCATTTCTTCGTAACGGAAACCTTCCCATTCATCGCCGCTGGCGTTTGCTTTCCCGACGCTGGGTTCGTCTTCGTCGGCGGTTTCGTCGCTGCCATAGGAGTAGCTGGACTCTTCCGCTTCCTCAGTGGCGGCATCGTCATCATCATAGCCGTACTGTGCAAAAGCGACCGAGCTTGCAACCAGTAGAGTGAACAACAACTTATGCCATTTTGCCATTGTGACCTCTTGTAATCCTTTCCTTCTTTAGTGCCGGGGGAGGGAATCGAACCCTCACACTCTCGCGAGTACCGGATTTTGAGTCCGGCGCGTCTACCAATTTCACCACCCCGGCCAGGGTGCGTAGCAAATATAGTACAATTATCTGTTTATTCCTAGGGGGTGAAATGCAAAAAATTGGTGATTTTAAGCATTATTTCCTTGAAAAAGCGCGAAATTCGACATTTAGCGGAGCCAATTTCTGTGCCCCGAAGTCAATTGCTTTTTCCTTGGTTTCGAAATTGCCGGTAAGCACTACGAACAAGGTTTTCGTCTCGCCTTTGCGTTCTTCGATGGTGCAAGAAATGCCCCTCTTTTTCAAATTGCTCACCAAAAGATCGGCATTGGCCTTGACTCCGAACGCTCCCAACTGCAGATACCAGGATTCCGTGCTCTTTGCCGGTTCAGCGCTCTTGACGGGTTCGGCGCCTGCGGGTGTCTCGACTTTTGCCGGCTCGGCGGTCTTGGATTTTTCGGGGGCGGCGGTTTGAACTGCCGCAGGCGGTTGGGCTTTTTCCTGGGTAGAAACGGATGCCGAATCCAGCCTCTTGCAGGCTTCTACGAGGGATTCCTTCTTTGTCTTGGCCTGGAGGGCGGTGCAGACTTTCTGCAGGACGGCTTTTTGGTTGGGCTGGGATGTCTCGATGGCGTGGATCAGGGATTCCGATGCCCCGTCAAACTTCCCGAGGTACATCTGGAACTGGGCCTTCGTCATCATGAGGTCCGCGTAAATCGTATTTTGCGGGCTCGTTGTCTGGATAAGGCTGTCGAGGCGTTTGCCCGCAATCTTGAACGACTGGGCGTTGCCCGTCTGCGATAGCGCGAGGACGTCCCACAAGAAACATTCCGGCTGTTTTTCCCTGGGTTCCCTGGGACACGCAGCCTCGTATGCGGCGGCCGCTTCTTTCCACTTGCCGGCTACATAGGCCTTCTGCGCATCGGCGATTGACTGCGCGAACGCGCTTGTACTGCAAATCAAGAACAAAATAGCGGCAATTCCGCGAAAATTCCAAAACTTCATCTTCATTACCTTAAACCTTTCATTCCACATTCCACATCTCACACCCCACATCTTACACCTCATACCTCAAAGCGCCGAAGGCGCGACCCCACACCTCACACCCCACACTTCACACCAGCGTCCCGCGGATTGTCCATCCGCGAATGTCGTCGAGTTTCACCTTCACGTAGTCGCCAGGCTTCACGATGCGGCCAACTTCCGGTTTGAACACCACCTTCTTGAAGTTGTCGGTGCGGCCGCGCAGTTCCGTCTCGTCGCGCACGGAGTTCTTTTCTACCAGGAGTTCCTCGGTGCGGCCCAGCATCATCTGGTTGCGCTTGAGGGTGATGGCGTTCTGCAGTTCCACCAGGCGCGTGTGGCGCTCGTTCTTTTCGGCCTCGGTGAGAGTCTCCGCTTCCTTGTACGATTCCGTTCCCTTGCGCGGGCTGTAGATGAACATGAAGGCGGAGTCGAACTGGCACGTTTCAAAAGCCTTGAGCGTCTGCTCGAAATCTTCTTCCGTTTCGCCCACGAAACCACAAATCACGTCCGTCGAAATCCCGTAGAACGGGTCGTGGCTCCGCAGCTGTTCGATAATCGAGAGGTACTGCTCCATGTTGTGCTGGCGGCGCATCTTCTTGAGCATAGCGTCGGAGCCGCTCTGGATAGGGATGTGCGCGTAGTGACAGACCTTCGGGTTATTCAGCAGCACGTCGATGAGCTCGTTCGTGTAATGCCTCGGGTGCGGGCTTGTAAAGCGGATGCGGCGGATGCCACCGATTTCAGAAACCTTCGTAAGCAGGTCCGCAAAGTTCCCGCCTTCCGTCTTGTAGGCGTTCACCGTCTGGCCAAGGAGCGTCACCTCGGTAATGCCCTTGTCGGCCGCCTTGCGCACTTCGGCAAGAACGTCTTCCATGTCGCGGTACTTTTCCGGCCCGCGCAGGTACGGCACAATACAGTAACTGCAGCGCTTGTTGCAACCGCGCTGGATGGCGACAAAGGTGGTGAAGTCGTTCTGGAGCTTTGCGTATTCGCCCAGGTAGTTCTCGCTCAGATCCCCGTCGATGAACATCTTGTGGTGCGTCAGGTGCAACGGGCTTTTGGCGTCGCCCAGCAGCAGTTCCGGAATTTTCTTGTACTGGTCCGGGCCCACGATGTAACTCACGTTGGGCAGGCGCTTCAAAAGTTCCGGCCCGCGATTCTTTGCCATGCAGCCGCAAACGACCACCTTCACGTCGGGGTTCTTCTTGTTCAGGTACTTGAGCTTGCTGATGTTCGCGATGGCGGTTTCCTCGGCTTTTTCGCGTACGCTGCAGGTGTTCACGATGATGAAGTCGGCATCTTCCTGGTTGCTCGTCTCGACGCAACCGCTCATGTCGAGCTCCTGGGCAATCATCGCCGAGTCGTACTCGTTCATCTGGCAGCCGTATGTGGCCAAGTGGTATTTTTTCATGTATGTAAATTTAGCAAATAATTTTTTTGTTATACTTAAAATATGACGGACCCCTTTAGCAAATCTCTTGGGAAGATTGTTCTGATGACCGCAGCGGTGCTGCTTGTCGCTTGTGGCGATGATGGTAGCAGTGCTGGCCCGGAGGGCGGCGAAAGCAGTGCGGTCGAGGAATCAAGTTCTTCGGATACCGCGTCGGTTTCGTCTGCAGTGACGCCGAGTTCTTCGGCAGAAGTTGCGTCTAGTAGCTCTTTACTCACATCGTCATCCTGGAGCGGAGCGATAGGATCCAGTAGCGCAGACTCTTCCGTCGCAATCAAAGCAGACACCACCAAGATCACCTACACGCTCAGGCCTTTCGATGGGCCGCTTTCCAACCCGCACAAGGGATTCACGGTGCCGACCGGTGGCGCGTGGACGTTTGTTCCGGAATTCGAATACGGCCCTTACGGTTCCTTGAACAACAGGGCGTGGGACCTGGTTTCGTACGGTTCCGGTTACCAGCAATGGAACAAGCTGAACCCCGCAAAGGGCGTTTACGACTGGACGGAACTGGAAAAACTGCTGAACGCACTTGCCGAGCACAACATGACTTACGCCTTGCGCGTGCTGCCGTACACGCCATCGTTTATCAAGAGCGACTTCCCGCCCCAAGAAGAATACGACTGGACTCCGCCCTTTGTCTATGAGATGGGTGCGAAGAAAATCCAGATTGACTTGCGGGGGACGGATTTCCATGCGTACGCTCCCGTCTGGGACGATTCCATCTATATCTGGGCGGCGAAGGAGTTTGCGAAGGCCCTGGCCGAAAAATACGACGGCGACCCGCGTATCGAATACATCGATGTCCGCACTTTTGGCGAATGGGGCGAATGGCACACCTCGCACATGTTGGGGAGCGTGATGCCCGCCGACTCGGTGCTGAAGGATATGCTGGACTATTATGCGTCCGTGTTCAAGAAGACCCAGCTGGTGCTGCCTTCCAACGGTTTTGGCGATGTCTATACGCATGCGCTCGACCTCGGCATTACCAAGCGCGACGACGGGTTCATCGGCATTCCCGGCAGGCCCGATACCTTGCTGCGGGCATACAACGCGAACCTCCCGACTATCGCCGAGAATATCGCCGGTTACAGGACGATGCTGGCCAATGACGACCTGATTCCCGGAGGCACCCAGAAGTGGACTGCGGAACGCTGGGTGGATGCGATTACCACGGCGCACCTGACCTACTACGTGTTGGACCAGGACAACGACTGCGGTTACTATTTCTACAAGGACAACAAGGCGCTGGCCGATTCCATGAGCAAAGTTATCGGGTACAACTTTACCGTGACGCAGGCGGAACTGCAGACGGTTACGGCCGCCGACACCGCTACAGGCAATGTTGCGACGAACACTTTGAATATCACCGTCAAGAACACCGGCGTGGCGCCCTGTTTCTTCGATGTGTATTTGGTTGCTGAATTTGTGGATAGCACAGGTACGGCCATTGCGCAGTTGGGCAAAACCGTCCGCATTCCCAAGGGTACGTTCAAGGACGGCTCTTCGCAGGAATTCTCGTTTAGCGGCGATGTTCCGGTGGGCGAGGCAAATCTTGCAACCCAGCCTGGCGTTTCCGTGGCGCTCTCCCTTTTCGAGAGCGAAGAAGCCTACAAGAGCGGCAAGAATCCCACCGTCCGCTTCGACAACGACGGCCTCCAAGAAAATAATAAGCTACTATTGAAATCCCGTTAACGCGAAATTTCATGTCCCTTCTGCTAGCATTAATCTTTTTGGCGCTTTTCATAAGTGCGATTGTCCGCGGGCAGTTCTCTTACGGCAAGGCGGATTACAGTTTTCGCGAGCATCCGGTGCAGTTCGTAATCGTGCTTGTGTTCATCTTGGGCGTGTCGGCGCTTTGCTTTTACCGATTCCTTGTCGAGATGGAAATCCTCCGCTGAAATTACTATATTGGAAGCATGGATTTTAAGAATATTGCTTTTGCTGCGGCCTTGGCCGTTTCTTCCCAGGTTTTTGCCGTCGATGCCATTCTCTTTGTCCCCGAGACCTATCCGATAGGTGAGGTCAACCAGGGCGACGTCAAGCATATTTCGCTGAAGGGCGCAAACGTTTCCCAGAAGGAAATCACGCTCGAGAACGTCATGGGACAGGGCGTCGGCATGTCCAACTTCAAGTATCCGACGAAAATCGCTCCCGGTGGAGCCATCAACATCGAATTCGACATGGACTTTTCCGGCATGGAAGGCCCCATCAATGCGCTGGTCGTGATGGTCGGTACCGATGGCAAACCCTATACGGCAAGCCTTGAAGGCTTCGTGAAGACGCCAGTCTTCTTTGGCGAAAAGATGTTCGATGCCGGCTACTACAGCAAGGGCGAAAAGCGCGAATGGACGTTCTACGTGTGGGAAACCGACAAGAAGGCCCGTCCGGACATCACGCTCGATGCCGCTTCGTCCAAGGAGTTCTCCATCAAGAAGAAAAACGTGATGCTCAATATCGACAAGCTCGACGAGATCAAGGAAGGCGGCAAGGTGCCCGGCATCAAGGTGACGCTCTCGACGAAGGGGCTCAAGCGCGAAGGTTGGGAACTCAAGCAAAAGAGCATTCGCAAGGTCGTTTCGTTCAAGAGCAAGAAATTCCCGAAGGCAACACCCGAGGTGCTGGTCGTCGGTTATTGGAATGAATAATTCCGCAAAAATGGATTGATTTCGGCTTTTTTTCGGTATTTTACCTTGAAAAAAGACCCGACTTTAACTAACTTTGGTTCACTCTTGTAAGAGTCCTCGGGATGTAGCTCAGCCTGGTAGAGCGCTTGAATGGGGTTCAAGAGGTCGCTGATTCGAATTCAGTCATCCCGATAAAAAAGTCCGCAGGTTTTCGCAACCGGCGGGCTTTTTTTACAGGCTTTCGGAAAAATTATTTCTTTTTCATGCCCGGACCGGCCTTGTCCATGGCAGCCCGGTTGTAATCTTCTTCGGTAGTGCTGTTCGGGTCGTAGACGATGACGCGGTTGCGTCCCGAGTTCTTTCCTTCGTACAGCGCCTTGTCTGCAAGCTGGATGCTCCTGTCGATGCCGAGTTCGCTGTCGAACTGGGATACGCCCAGGGTTATGGTCACCTTGATTTTGTAGGTCCCGTGCATCACGCTCATCTTTTCGATTTTTCTGCGGAAACGTTCCGCCACGATTTTCGCCCCCTCAATATCCGTTTCCGGGAGCAATGTCAGGAATTCTTCGCCGCCGTAGCGGGCGAGGACATCGTATTTGCGGAGAAGCCCGCGTACCGTATTGGATACGGCCTTTAGGATGTCGTCGCCGGCGGCATGTCCGTAGGTGTCGTTCACGAACTTGAAATGGTCGATATCGAAGAAGATGAAGCAGAACGGCTTGCGGGTTCTGGCACTTCTGCCCTTCTCCTTCTCGATAGTCTGGTTCATGTCGCGGCGGTTGGGGAGCCCGGTAAGTTCGTCGGTCCTGGAAATCAGGTCCAGCTTCTTGTTGGCCTCCTCCAGTTCCTTCGTGCGTTCCTGTACTTCCTGTTCAAGCATTTCACGGTGCGCATTCAGCTCCGCGATTTGACGCTTGATGGTGTGATGCATGATGTTGAAATGCTTGGCAAGGATGCCGATTTCGTCTTGCCTTGTGCCGACGTCAATGTCCGGGGCTTCTATGTCGCCTTCCGATATCACGATGGTGTGCTGGATAAACCGCCCCATCGGGAGAACCAGCTTGCGGTAGAGCCAGAACGAGATGAGCAGGATCGCAATAAGTGCCGTGACAAGCATGACCCGGCTCACGAGCAGGAGCGAGGACACCTGTTCGTCGATTTCGGACTTGGGCTGTAGCGACAAAAGCCCTATATCGTAGGAAGCGTCGTACACGTAGTTGGCGAGGTAGGCCTGGTTGTCGGATAGCGTATAGAACTTGATTCCGTCAATTTCGTCGGTTTTGGGATCGAGTCCCGTGATGCCGGTTTCCGCAATCTTGTGAGACTCGGTAAGCCACGTTTCTAGGTCGGGGTGAAACAGGATTTCGCCTTCGGAGTTTATGGCGATGTAGTAGCCGTTTTTGCCGACCTTGCTTTCGGAAAGGACTTTCCAGAGCCTTTGCGCCGAAAAACTGGCGACCAGGCTGCCGTTCCCCTTGGCGTTGTCGGCGACGACTGTCGCAAAAGCCCGCTTGGGACGCATGTTGTCCGAATCGCGGTACCACCCCGAGATGAACGGCCTGTGCGGTGTTATCTTGGAAAAGTCGACGGGGTATTTTGCTGGGACGGATGCGATCATCGCGTTGTCGCAGATGAGACTGTCGTTGCGGTCGTAAAGAGAGACCCTTTCGCCCGATATGAACAGCGGGGAGATGTTGTAACTCTTGAGGTAGCTGGTCGAGGTGGACGGGTCCATGCTCTTGATTTCAGAAGCCTTGGCTAGAAGCGTGAGCTGATTCCCGAACTGGAACAGTTCGTTGTGGAGCGCTGAAGACATCTGCTGTAGGTGGACGTTGTTCGTTTCGTCGGCCGACATGAGTGTCATCTGGCTTTGACGCTTGGCAAAATAGTATGTGCCGCCAATGGTGACTATCGCCATTGTAGAAACAAGGAGCAGCAGGCTTTTTACAATGATGCTCTTGGATAGCTTTAGGACATTCTTTTTGCTCATGAATCTAGTTTACCTTTTTCTTTTGCGGGTGTACGAAAAAAGGAAACTTACGATTAAAACAAAGAAGAATATGTACGGGGTCGGATTTATGCCTTTGGCTTCGGTAGATGCGTCTTTCTTGTCGTCTTTCTTGGGGGCTTTCGTGTTGCCGGTCGCCTTTCTCCAGATGTCCTGGAATTCAGCGAAGGTCGTCGTGTTTGTCGGCGTGTAGCCGAGCTGGTTGTTGATGGTGTCAGAATAGTTCTTGAATATCTGGTAGAGCTTTTCTTCGGAATAGGGTACAGGGAGTTCCAGGTGGTCCCATACGGCGCTGAACATGGAAACAAGCGACTGCTCGATTTCGCCCCATTCGGGGAGTGCCGGGTATGTCTTGCCGGTTTCCAACTGCGATACTAGGCCCTTGTACGCTTCGTCTTCGGCCCAGGACGTAAGAACGGCCTTGGACGGGGGGAGGAACCCGATTTGCTTTGTGTATTCGTCGAGGCTCTTGTCTTCGGTCAAGAAAAGCAGGAGCTTTGCCGCGTCCTTATGGGTACTTTTCGCTGGAATGGCGAGGTTCGACCCCCCGATGAAGCTCACGCTGCCCGCAGTTCCCTTCGGGAAAGGCAATGCGATTACGCCGTCTTCCCCGATGCGGGAATTCGATAGCCCTCCCTGCGAACTGTGGATGCGGGTCTGCATCACGACTTCTGCCGTGCTCACGATGAACGCGAGCTCGCCGTTGTTGAACTGCTGCGCGATTTGCGCGGAATTCGCTTGCAGGGCATCGGTAGGAACGAGGGTGTCGATGACGAATGAAACGTACTTGGCTATTCCCTCGAGAGTTTGTGGTGAGAGGATGTTTGAACGCCACTTGCCGTCCTTGTCTTTCTCTACGAACGAGCCTCCGTGGCTCCATACCCAGGGGGCGAAGTTGTGGGGGATGTTCCAGTCGCTTTTGCCGGGGAGCGCGTAACCGTGAATCTTGCTTCCGTCTTCAAGGTATTCCTTGCCCTGGTTCACCTTGCGGACTGCGTCCTTGAAGCCCTTGTAGTTTTCGATGTCCGCAGGCGATATGCCGTATTTCGCCATGATGCGCTTGTTGCCGAGCACGGGACGGATGTCTATGAACCACGGGACAGAATAGACGGTGGTGTCGGAATCGATGTGCGACGTGTACCACGAGACGGGGATGAACCGGCTGGAATCGATTTTGTCGGTGAATGCGTTAAGGGGCTTGAGTTCGCCACGTGCGGCAAAATACGGGACCCATGTCGTGCCCAGTTGCAGTACATCGGGCGCGTTGTTCCCGGTTTCGAGCATGGTCGAAATGCGGTTCCAGGCTTCGCCCCAGTCCAGGACCTCTACCTGGGTGGGAATTCCCGTGTTCTTTGTGAACTTCTCGAGCAGTTGCTCCAGCTTTTCTTGCGGGGATGCCCCGTTTGGCATAATCCATATAGTTAGGGGCTTTGCTGCGAAAATGGCGGAAAACGCGAATAGCAGGGCTGTGGTCATGAGCTTGACGGCAAAATTCATGTACCTCTCCGTTTTTTTTGTTAAACTACACAAAAAAAGCAAAAAAATCACATTTTTGTTCGTAAATAAGACGAAACTCGCTCCCCAAAGGACCCCTTTGGAGCATGGAAAGGCTTCTGGGGGAAATTTTTTTTAAAAAAAAGGTAACCTTTTCGTAATTTGTGTTTTTTTTAGTTATATTTTTTTTCAGTCGTAAAACACGATAAACTTCATCCTTAAGGAGTAATAAAATGAAAAAAGGTATCGTTACGCTTCTTTGCGCTAGCATGATCGTTCTCTCTGGCTGCTATGGCAGCAACGCTTGCTTCGAGAAGCTCCACAAGTGGAACGGCACGCTGGGCAACAAGTGGCTCAACTCTATCGTTCACTTCATCCTGTTCATCTTCGGCATCTACGGCATCTGCTGGGGCCTCATTGACGGTCTCGTGCTGAACACTGTCGAATTCTGGACTGGCTCCAATCCGCTCGCTTCTGGCGACTCCTACTATGAAAAGGACGCTCAGGGCAACGAAATTGCCGCTGTCAAGAATGCTGATGGCACCATGTCTGTCGAACTGACCACCGCTGCTGGCGAAAAGGCCAAGATGACCCTCCAGCGCGATGAAAACGTGGTTCGCGCCCTCGACGAAGAAGGCAACCTCGTTGCTCAGTACGAAATCTCCAAGTAATTAATTGCTTGATTGATTTTAGAGGACCCCGGCTCATGCCGGGGTTTTTGTTTTACTTCGTAAATTGCCCTGAAAAAAACAAAAGGCCGGCGAAAAAGCCGGCCTTTTGAGTGGAGATAGTGGGAGTCGAACCCATGACCTACAGATTGCGAACCTGTCGCTCTACCAACTGAGCTATATCCCCATTAGGTGAGCCAAATATATCTTATCTTGGGGGTTCCGTCAAGCGGGAAAATGCAAAAATCCCCAAAAAAAGAGATGTCCGCTAGGTGCAGGCATCTCGTTTCTGAAGGTAATGCTTCGGGGCGAGGTTGTTACTTGTACATGTAGCTCACGCCGTTGGGGAACTTGACTTCCGTCATGCCGGCGGTATTCACCTGGCTAACGGACTTGACGTCGCCACCGTAGAAGATGTGTTTTCCCTGGTATGTCGGTTTGAATGCGGCCTTGTCGGTACCGTAGTAGCTGCTGTTGTTGTAGGTCTGTGAAGCGCAGCCCGGAGTGTCCGTCGAGAAGTCGCCGAAGGCGAGCAGCACGCCGCCCGTGATCTCGAAGCCCGTATCCGTGTCGATGAGGCCGCCGGCCATGTTGTAGGCTTCGCAGTTGTTCCCGCCCTGGCCGCCCATGCCCCAGCCCATACCCATGCCCATGCCCATGCCGCCTTGGCTCTCATAGCTCTGGCCGGTAATTTCGAGGATGAGCACGCCGCCGGTCATCTTGCCGGAGCCGTTCGCGTCGAAAACGTCGATCATGTTGCCCTTCGAGGAGATATAGTGGTAGCCGCCGCTCACTACGATGTGGCCACCGCTTTCGCTGAACGAGGAAAGACCGCCTGCATTCGGGTCCTTCGGGCCGCCGGCACCGTTCCAGCCGTCATTTGTCGCAAAGGTGGAGGTGATGCCGCCCTCGGCAAATATCCTGTAAGCTTCGATGCCTTCGGAGGCAGTGACAACGTTGATTGTAGAACCCTTCATGTACAAAGCGGAGTCCGCATGGATGCCGTCGTCCTTAGCGTTGACCGTCACTTCGCCGCCGTTCAAGTGAATTTGCCAGTGGGTGTGCAGCGCGTCGTCGCCATTGGACTTGACATCGGTCTTGCCACCGTCCACGTAGATGAACTTTTCGGCAACGAGGCCCTTGCCCGTAGCCGTGACCTTGACCGTGGAAGCTTCGGTGGAATCACTGATGCGGATAAAGTTCGCTGCGTCGATGCCGTCGTCTGCGGCATTGATGGTGACGCTGCCGCCCGAGATGTTCACGATGCCCTTGCCATCGATGATGTTCTTGCACGAGCCGTCCTGGGCTTCTTCGCATTCATCGCTTTCAAGGCCGTCGCCCTTCTTGGCCGTAAGGTTCAGCGTGCCGCCCGAAATCTGGAGGCTGCCCTTGCCCTTGACGGCATTCTCTTCGGCTTCGACCGTAATATTGCCGTTCTTGATTTTGAGGTCGTTGCTGCACTGGATGCCGTTCTTGAACTTGCCCTTCACGGTGAGCGAGCCCGCGCCCTTGATGTTGAGGTCGTCCCTCGCGTATATGGCGGCCTTCGAGGTATCTTGCGCGCCGTTGACCTTGGTGAACAGATGGTTGCCGTTACCGTCTTCCACCACGTTGGTGGTGCCCTTCACCAGGTGGAGCACCGTCTTGTCGGCGTTCGCCACGAGGATGGGGGAATTCGCGCTCTTGATGGTCGCGTTGTAGAGGTAGATGCCGGTGTTGCCTTCGTTCTCGGCACCCGGGGTGTTCACTACCACCTGGAAATCGGACGATTCGCCGGTCACGTAGTAGGCTCCCGGACAAGTGATGGTGGCCTTCTTGTCGGCGACCTCGACGCAGCCGTTGTTGTTCTCGACAGTTGCCGACGTACCAGCAAGTTTCAGGAGAATCTGCGTGCCGTTCAATGTGCGCGCGTCTTCGTTGTCTCCCTCGACGTCGCCGCTATCACCGCCACCGGGAGTTACTCCGCCGACGCTAGAGCTGGACGTGCCATGGAAAGCGTTGCTGGAAATGCCCTGGAAAGCGTTGCTGGAACGGCCCGGGGTGACGTTGCCGGAGCTGTTGGGGACCACGTTGTTGGAGCTGCCGGGGAGGATGTTGTTGGAACTGCCGGGGAGGATGCTGGAACTGGAAAAATCTGTGCCGGGGATGACGCTGCCGGAACTCAGGTCGTAAAAACCGTCGATGCCGGAAGAATTCTCTACTGCGCCGATGTCGCCCTCGATAGGAGCCGTCGCCGGATCGCCAGAACAAGCCACTATACCTAAAGCTGCAGAAACGGCAACTATCGGCAACTTCATCAATCTCATATCACACTCCTGGTTTATTTTGTATCAATATAGGTTTTAATTGAAAATCGCAAATATTTCTTACACGAATTTCCGTTGAGGCGTAAAACAACATCGCCGAAATTTTATGATTTTTAAACAATGTAAATTTACAGAAACAATAGTGTTAAAAAATTTTTGCACAAACGCGGAATTTCGCGCTTGCAAAAAAAACGGGCTGGCGGACGTTTATCTTGCAAAAAACTAAATTTACGCCCGTTTTCAAGGAATCGCATGGCGGCGTCAAAGACGAACATCGATATGCTGAACGGGCCCCTCGGAAGAAAAATCCTGAGGTTCGCCATCCCTATTGCCTTGAGCAGCATTTTCCAGCAGATGTTCAACCTGGCAGATGTCGCCGTGGTGGGGCAGTTCGCGGGTGACAAGGCCCTGGCGGCCGTGGGCGCGAACACGTTCGTCATCAACATGCTCATCAACCTGTTCGTCGGGATTTCTGTGGGCGCGAACGTGGTGGTGGCCAATTCCATCGGTGCGCGCAGCTACCGCTCCGTGACCCGCAGCGTCCATACGTCGGTGATGGTGGCGTTTTTCAGCGGAATATTCCTCTCGTTTGTGGGAATCTTTTTTGCAAGGCCGATTCTCGAACTGATTTCGACTCCCTCGGACGTATTGGACATGGCGGTACTTTACCTGCAAATCTACTTTGCCGGCATGCCCTTCGTGATGATCTACAACTTTATCGCGGCCATCCTGCGCAGCAAGGGCGATACAAAGCGACCTCTCTACGTGCTCATGGTAGCGGGTGCCGTGAACGTCGCCCTGAACCTGATTCTTGTAGCGGGCTTTGACATGGGTGTATCGGGTGTTGCGATTGCGACGGTCATCGCCAACGTCATCAGCGGAATTACCCTGTTCTACATGCTTTTGCACGAGGTAGGCCCCTTCAGGCTGGAATTCTGGAAGTTGCGCGTGACGCCCTTCTTCTTGAGCCGCATATTGCGCGTGGGTCTCCCGACGGGGCTTCGCGGCGTCGTGTTCTCGTTCAGCAATGTGTGTTTGCAGTCTGCCATCAACAGCCTCGGTTCTGCCACGGTGGCGGCCTCGTCCATCGCCCTCAACTACGAATTCGTGGTGTACTACTGGCTGAATTCATTTTCTCAAGCGTGCGTGACCTTCGTGGGGCAGAACTACGGAGCAAAGAACATGGAACGCTGCCGACGCACGGTCCGCTGGACGCTCCTGCTCGGGTGTTCGTCCACTATCGTATTGAGCGCGCTCTGCTGCATTTTTGCAAGGCCCATGTTGAGCGTGTTTACGTCCAATACAGAAATCATCGATATCGCATCCATCCGCATGTACGTGGTAGTGGGGCTTCTCGCCATCAACGTTTTTCTGGACGTGTTTTCGGGAGCGCTTTCCGGAATGGGCAAGTCGCTCTCCCCGGCAATTACCTGCATGGTGGGCGTCTGCGGCATCCGCATTCTCTGGGTGATTTTCGTATTCCCCAAGTACAAGACGTTCACCTCGCTGATGGTTGTTTATCCTGTCAGCTGGATTCTCACGATTTCCGTTATCATGGGGATTTATTTCTACAACATCAAACGGCAAGGCCGCTGAATTACCGTTTCTTGAATACGACGATTTCGGCATCGGCGCCGTTCTTGCCGTATTCGCTCACGAGAATGTAGCGTTCGTCGCAGGCGATTCCGAAGCAGCGGCCTTCGGCACCAATCTTTTCGACCTGGTTGCCCCAGTAACTTGCGTTATCGTCCAACAGCTTGACACTGTTGCCGTTGATCTTGTATTCCTGATTGATGAACGAGCCCTGCAGAACAAAGAGGTTGTCGATTGTCGGCATGTCCTTGACGCCGAGGGCGTTGACTTCTTCAATGAACTTCTGCTTCATGGGCGAAGTGGCATGCGGCAATTGGTCCGCGGGGAGGCGCCAGCGCTTGAGCGTCGGGAAATACTTGCGCAGCTCCACCTTGTACTCTTCGCGAGTAAGGTTCTTGCCGGTGTTCTTGTTGAATTCATCGACGAACTGCGAGCAGAATTCAACCATCTGTTCCATGTTGAAGTCGCCGGTGAACGCGCCGTCCTTGTAGCAGTAGATGCAGTATTCTTCGTTCTTGCTACCGTCGGCGTTGGTGCCGAGGATTTCTGGCGTAAGCGGCATTCCGCAGCTCTGACAAAATTTAATTTCCATGTTTTTCTCCTTTATTTACTATGGCTCTGTCGGGCCAGGCCGTACTTTTGGGTCGAAACTGCGAAAAAGCTGCGAAAATGACCCTCTGGCTCTGTCGGGCCAGGCCGTATAGCTGCGAACATGCTGCGGACCGCCGAACGGTCATTTCAGCGTAAAAACATCGGTCATGCAGCCGAAAAACAGTTTTGGAAGGGCTTACGGATTGAGGATTTTTTGCTAGCCGGGCACAAGTGTACAGTTTGACCCGACAGAGCCGTTTTTGAGCGTCGGGGGAGTCTTTTCCTATATTTGTGGTATGACAAAGTCCATCGAGATACGCGACGCACACGAACATAACCTTAGACATGTGAACCTTTCCATTCCACGCGATTCTATCGTGGTGGTGACCGGCGTTTCCGGTTCGGGCAAGTCGAGCCTCGCTTTCGATACAGTGTTCCAGGAAGGGCAGAGGCGCTTCGTGGAGTCGCTCTCGGCGTATGCGCGCCAGTTCATCGGCCGTATGAAACACCCCGAGGTGGAGAGTGTGCGCGGCATTTCGCCGACGATTTCGATTGACCAGAAGACGGTGAACAGGAACCCGCGTTCCACGGTGGGTACGGTGGTCGAGATTTTGGACCATTACCGTTTGCTTTTTGCGCGCCTTGGCGTGCCGCACTGCCCCGATTGCGGGCGCGTGATCCAGGCACAGACGGTGGACCAGATTGTCGATAATTTGTATGTGAGCGACGAGGGCAAGCAGATTACGGTGATGGCGCCGATTGTGCAGGAGCGCAAGGGCGAATACCGCAAGGAACTTGCCGAACTCAAGGAAAACGGTTTTGTGCGTGCCCGCGTGGACGGCACGATTTACCGCCTGGAAGATGTTCCTGCACTCGTGCGTTACGAGAAACACACGATTGAAGCGGTGATTGACCGCCTGACGCTGGAACGCAAGAACATGAGCCGCCTGCGTGAGGCGCTGGAAGGCGCGCTGAAATTGACTGACGGAACGTTGGTGAGCTTTTTGCTGAATGCGCCGGGGAAGGATGGCGCCGAGGAATATCGCTTGCAGGGAACGCTGCTCGCTTGCCCTAAGTGCGGCATCTCTATTCCGGAACTGGAACCGCGGTTCTTCAGCTTTAACGACCCGAAGGGCCGCTGCCCCGCCTGTAAGGGCATGGGCGAAAGCTACAAGTTCGACCTGGACTTGATTATCCCGGACAAGACGAAGTCTATCAAGGAAGGTTGCATCGCGACCATCAAGAAGGACGACGGTACGCTGATTTTCAGCGACTTCGGCCGCCGCAACTTACGCAACATCGCAAACGAGATGCATTTTTCGCTCGATACGCCGTGGAACAAGCTCAAGAAGGCGCAACAGGATGCCGTCTTGTACGGCACGCCCAGCGGGAGCGAACGGGGAATCATGCCCATCATGGAAGAACTGTGGGACATGTGGCACATATACCATTTCCGCAAGTATATGCAGATAGGCGTATGCCCCGAATGCCACGGCACGCGAATCAACCGCACGGCGAATGCGGTCACGTTCCATGGCGTGAATCTGACCGAGATGACGGAATGGTCCGTCGAGAAGTCGGTGGAATTTTTCAACAAGCTCGATTTGTCCGAAAAAGAAAAGCGGATCGGCAAGGAGATTTTGAAGGAAATCCGCGGGCGACTTTCGTTCCTCAATGCAGTGGGGCTCGGTTATTTGACGATTAACCGCAAGGCGTCTACGTTGAGCGGCGGCGAGGCGCAGCGAATCAGGCTTGCGAGTGCCGTGGGCGCCGGCTTGCAGGGCGTGCTTTACGTACTTGACGAGCCGAGCATCGGGCTCCACCCGCGTGATAACGATAAATTGCTCGGGATGCTGGAGCATTTGCGTGCGCAGGGCAACTCCCTGATTATCGTGGAACACGACGAAGACACCATGCGCCATGCGGACTGCGTGATTGACGTGGGGCCGGGTGCCGGCGTGGAAGGCGGTCGCGTGATTGCGGCAGGGACTGTCGAAGAACTCGAGAAGAACAAGGCTTCGCTGACGGGTGCGTACTTGAGCGGCCGCAAGGCCATCGCGATTCCCGAAAAGCGCAAGAAGATTGACAAGAATACGCCGAAACTCAAGATTTGCGGTGCCGCCGAGAATAATCTCAAGAACATCGATGTAGAAATTCCGCTCGATGGCGCCTTGACCGTGGTGACGGGCGTTTCGGGCTCCGGCAAGAGTACGCTCATCAACCAGATTCTGCGTCGAGAACTGGCCCGCGTGTTCTACAATTCCGAAGAACCGGTGGGCAAGTTCGACCACCTGGAAGGCCTTGAAAACATCGACAAGGTGATTGAAATCGACCAGACGCCGATTGGCCGCACGCCGCGAAGCAATCCGGCGACGTATACCAAGATTTGGGACGATGTGCGTGACCTTTTCGCGAGCATGGAAGAAAGCAAGATTCGCGGTTACAGCAAGAGCCGTTTCAGCTTCAACGTGAAGGG
>NZ_DGUN01000036.1:243-9596 GCF_002395745.1 Fibrobacter sp. UBA4309 | reverse complement strand
GAGGCCTTCCAGACGCGGGGGTTCAAAAGAATAGAGCTGTCGAGACCGAGCACGTCCTGGCGGCTGGTCACAAACTTCTTCCACCAGAGGTTCTTGATGTTGCGCTTCAGTTCCACGCCATACGGACCGTAGTCCCAAGTGTTGGCGAGGCCGTCGTAAATTTCGGAGCCGGGGAAAATGAAACCGCGGCGCTTGCAGAGGGAGATGATGTCCTTGAGGGCATCCTGAACTTTCTTTGCCATTTTATAATCCTTTATCGGCTAAATCTAGCCGGACTAGGAACCTACCTGGATGATAGGCCCTGACGGGTGCAAAGATAGAAAAAATTGAGCTACATCACAACCACCTATGACAAATCAGGACAAATAGACTATCTTTGACCCAATATACCATGAAACTACTCGCTCCGTCAAAAGTCCTTACGATAGTCTGCATGATAGCCTTGGCAGCATTTGCCAAGGACGAAATTGTACCCGAAACCATTCCGCAAACCGAAAGCGAGTTTTCCGGAGACACTCTCGTAGACGAAGCCGATGCCGGCAACAATCCCAACGCCCCGGCCGAAATTGCCGAAAACGAAGCCGACTCTTCCGATAACGGCCCCGAAATGAGCCAGGAAGAAGCCGACGCGGAACTCGCCGCCGACATGAACGCCACCGATTCCGCCCATGTGGATTCCCTGGCCAAGCTCGTCCTCGACATGACTACGGCATTTGTCCCTAGCGAAAGCCGTCGCGTTTCCGCCCCCTACGGCATCCGTACCTACCGCATGCACCGCGGCGTCGACCTCGGGCTCTGCCACGGCGAAGACCGCACCATCGTGGCCGCATTCGCCGGTGTCGTCACCAAGGTACGCAACCAGGGCCGCCGCAGGGGTTACGGCAAGTACGTCATTCTGGACCACGGGAACGGGCTCACCACCCTCTACGCCCACCTCGCCAGCTGGAAAGTCAACGTCGGCGACACGCTCCAGGCCGGCGATACCATCGGCGTCGGCGGCAATACGGGCCGCTCCTTCGGGGCGCACCTGCATTTCGAGATGAAGTTCAACGGCACCTACATCGACCCGGCCACGGTATTCAACTTTGAGCAGGGCACGTTCCACAACGCCCTGACCACCATCGAGCAGCAGCAGTTGCTCGCCGTCGAGGGGGAATTCCAGAAGGAACTTGCCAAGCACCGCTACTACAAGGTGCGCCGCGGCGACTGCCTAGGCAAAATCGCCCGACGTTACGGGATATCCATTACCAAGCTCAAAAAGCTGAACGGCCTCAAGGGGAACATGATCCGCCCGGGCCAAGTGCTCCGCTGCTCGTAAACGCTGTCCCAAAAAGCGCCGCCCTTCAAAAGACAAAACCGCGACGATTCCGCCGCGGTTCTTATTTTTTAGCGAATTTCAGGGTTTACTTGAGCTTTTTGCCCTTCAGGTCGTAACGGATTCCGTTGTTTTCGATAAACACCCTGTGGCTATCGAAGCGGAGCTTGGGCGTACCGTCGCCAGTGCGCAGGCCCGGACGGACCTTCGGGATGGAGACAATCCCGTCAACCGCGAAGGAGGGGGCGTGACCGGAATTGAGCGCCTCGATGGCACCCGCCAGGTATGCAATCGGGGAATTCCAGTTGATGGCCACCTCGTTGCTCGCATAGCTGCATTCGTCGTCAAAGTAGGACTTGGCCGGGGCGCCGTTCACGCGGTAATCCCTGCATTCCCACTCGTTTTTGCCAATATCCTCGCCGCCGGGCTGCGGACCGCCCACGAGCATGCCCGGCACCGGCTCCTGGATTCCGTCGGCCTGGCTCGGACGGTGATGCGGATGCATCGGCGACTTGGTGCCGAATCCGGTCACGAACGACATGTCCAACGGGTTCTTGCCCAGCAGGTAGTCGAGCGTCTTGACGGCGCTCTGGTAATACTTCTTCTCGCCCGTCAGGTAGTAAGCATGGAGCAGCCACACGCCCATATTGGCGGCCACGCTGTTGGAACCCCAGTAGAAGTCGTTCTTGGTCATGGGAACGCCAAAGCCGGTCGCGGCATGGTTCGCATAGCGGTCGGCGGCGGCAATCAGGGAATCCTTGGCCGCGGCGGCGTCGCTGAAATCGGCTGCATGCGTCGCCTTGGTGTACGTCACAAGGCCGCTCATCTCGGCCCAGCCCGGAATCGCCCCGCTAGCGCCCTGCGCGGCATACGAAGCGTCCTTCGTGGTCACAAAGAGTTCGGCAGCGGCAAAGTTCTTCTCGTCCTTGGCGTTGTTGTCGGCATAGGTTCCGGTCGCAACGTCTCGCGGCTGATTATAATAAGTGCTCGGGTTGGACTCGGCCCATGCGTAGGCCTTCTTGGCTGCATCGAGCGCCTTTGCGGCGAACGTGGCGTCGAATTTTTCGTACACGCGGGCAGCAACCGCCATCACGCCGGCAAAATCAAGCGTAGCGGTCGTGCTCTTGCCGATAACGTAACGCTTATCGATATCCTCGTTCGGCATCACCGTCCCGCAGAACTGGAGCGTGGTAAGTTTGTGGTAGACTCCCCCGTCGCTTGCCTGCATGGTGAGCATCCAGTCCAGGTTGTACTTGATTTCGGCCAGGAGGTCGGGCAAATTGCCGTCGGCCGGGATGTTCCATTTTAGATTGTCAAAATAAGCCGGGAAATGCTCGTAGAGGCTCAGGAGCGTGTAGGTGGAAATGCCCGAGTTCACGATGTACTTGCCGTAGTCGCCGGCATCGTACCAGCCCTTGGGGCTGTTGAGGGTGCCGCTCCCGCCCGTGGCGGAACTATGGAAGGCCACGCCCATGTCGGGGTGACCCGCGGCGCGCTTCCACTTGCCCGCGTACTGTTCTTCCAGGGCCATGGAAGCGCGCTGGTAGTAGAACCACTTCAACAGGGCCTTCGACACTTCACCGTAGGCATTGTCGGCAATCTTCAAGTCCTTGCGGACCTCCCGACCGTTCACCTTGATGGTGTACGTGCCCGGAGTCTTGAGTTCGGTAAAGTCGACAAGCTGCACGCTCTGGCCGCTACCGTCCCAGTTCGCGGCGGCGGAAGGCGTCACCGAGAGCACCGTCTTGCCGGACTGGTCGACGAAATCGACGTTTCCGCTGCCCTCGAACAGCGTGAGTTCCTTGAAGTCGCTGGTGCGGTAGCCAATCTGGTTGATGTAGGCGGTCGCGGCGAAAGAAACACTAGCCATAGCGAGGATGGCAGATGCGGTCAAAAACCTGGATTTCATGATTTACTCCATAGATTGGGTCCAACTAACATAAATCTACCCCAAAAAAACAAAAAAAGGGCATTTCTGCCCTCAAAAAAGCGTTTCCTGTGGGAAACAGCACGTTAGTGAGTCCACATAAGCCTCAGTTCTTTAAGAGTCGCTCCCATACTCGAAGAAGCATATGTAAAACTTAGTGTATAATTCTGGGAGTCATATGTTGCAGAACAAATGACAAGATCCGTTCCTAAGCATGACCAACCATACTTAGCCAAATCATTTTTTACCACATTCAAAGATTTGGATGTCATTAACGAGTTCATATACACAAATCCATTTTTATTAGATATTGTACACAAATCGGCTCCAGCCCAGATATCTGATGCTAAAGCGTCAGGCGGTAACAGAACCGGACAAGCGGGAGTTACAAACCTCTCCTGCAAGACTTTTTCGTCCAATGGACTTGTAACCGAATGGAAATTACCGACAAATGTTCCCATCATATAGGTAAAAGCCAACGTGTCATTAACGGCAACAAGCGTTGTATAATCTGGAGTCTCTCTTACATAACGATAAGATTCCTGAACCAGTTCCTCTTTTTGGAAGCCACCTGCAATCAGCAAAGTGTCAAACTTCAGCATTTCGTCCAAGGCAATTTGTTGTTGGACTTCACAACCGCCACTGAAAGTCGGCTGCCAAGCAAGAGACGATGCAGGAAGCTTTTGAGTGGCAAGTTCACACTGTGATGCATTTTTTTTCGATGTTTGCTGCTGGCTAGTACAAGAAGCGTCGATGCATGGTTGCGTTGACCCTCCAGAATCTGATTCAGAGCAAGCAATCAAAGAGGCCAATACCACGCCAAGTGCAACAAACATTTTTTTCATAATCAGCTCCTTGTATTTTAAAGCTATCCCTAACGCGGATGCTATTATCTGTTATATACGATGGTCATCTCGGTTAGGTTCCCGGTTTCATTCTTATAGGCGTTAGTTCTCGCCTTCATTGTGTATTTTTTTCCATCAAGCGTGGCAGAACAGGTAAAATCGGTATAACCATACCCGGAAGCTTCTTTGGATGTACAATTCCAACCAAGGCTGCTGAAAGCTTGTGACAATTTGGCTACCGTATTGTACGTAATCACATGATTTCCAGACCATTTCTTTGAAATAGACGTAGCAACTCCAATGCAGGGGTCGAAATCAGGGTAAAGGTATCCTGCTGGTAGAAGTGTGGGACAAGCTTCCAAGAGAGCCAACTTCTGAATTTCGTTTTCGGACATGGCTCTTGCTGTCGCATTAAAATTCCCGGAAAAGAATTCTGAAGCGTAGGTGAATCGAAGCGTATCGCTATAAACCATCAAGTTATTGAAGTCATTTATGTTCAAGGAGTAAATGTAGGACTCTTGCGTAAGGGCATTTTTCTCATAACCCATGGAAACAAGCTGTTGGTCGAGAACCTGGAGTTCTGCTAAAGGGAACTGTTGGACGACTTCGCAGCCACCCGCAAAAGTAGGTTGCCATGCTAATGATGATGCAGGAAGCTTTTGCGTTGCCAAATCGCACAATGACGCATTAGCCCCCGAAGGCTGACCAGCACAAGACCCATCAGCGCAAGGCTGACTTATTCCGCCAGGCTGAGCCGGATTGGCTTCGTCATTAGAATCGTCACCGCAGGCGGCAAAGCACATAGCCATAGCCATGGAAAGAACAAGTGAAGCTGTCTTTTCTTTCTGAATTTTCATTGGAGACTCCTTTTAGTGATTGTCCATACATTTGTTTTTCATTTTTTCGGCAGCCTTGTCCAAAATACTGTCGGCGCTTTCTGTCAAATGACCGATGAACGTTGAACATGTCAGGTGCAATTCGGTATCCTTGCAGGTTCCTATATGGCGATACAAAGTTCCGCCGTCTTTTTCACAAGCATTTGCAAAATCAGAAATTTCTTTTTCGCAGCGGGATTCGGAAACAGCATAATATCTCATTTTCAGATGGGAAGTAACGCCGCTGTCATCTGCAGTCAAGAAAAACGTCCATAAAATAGTTACTTCATTATATTCCGCATTCAGCACTCCGTATTCCGAGCGATAGATATTGATGAAGCAATTGGATAACGGATTATTCCATTCATAATAGAAATATTTCTCATGTTCGCCGCCGAACCTAATTTCGAACCAGAATCTGGTAGAATCAATTTCGTAATCGTCGATATCTGCAGGTATCGCATCAATAAAGTTTTTGATAGAGTCTACACGATGTTCTAGAATCAGCTTTTCATCGGCAGAAATCTCTGCCACAGAATTATCATCTACAGTTGCACCCGCTGTAGATTTTTCGGAACAGGCAATAACGCCCCAAAGGATGCTTAGGGCAAGCAAAAGCGCAACATTTCCAAACATCTTACTTTTCATCGTCTGTACCTTCTATTTTCTCGGTCAACGGGAACAGTTGCAAATTCAGGCGCAGCACCTGATCCACCTTGTCGTCGTTTGCAACAATTTCTAGAACCTGCTCGCGGCACTTTTTCAGGACTTCGACAACTTTTGCAAAGGCATCATTAGAAACGCCCATGGTAACACCCGCGACATAGCGTTCATCTGCGGCAAAGCGGTCAATCGCATCGACCGCAAATGTCGCCATCTGCCTGTTCATGGAACGCACGGCCAAAGACATGGACTGAGTATCACCGCCAAGCAACTTGTCCGTCTGCAAGTACTTGCCATCATCTGTCTTTTTGAGGATTCCCGCATGGACTTGAAAATCGATGGAATCCTTTACCTCTTTCGCAGAAACATCATGAATGCACTTGCCCGCGATTTCTTTCGGGACTGCTCCCGGCATGGCAGGCGCCAATTCACGCACTACCGGGTGTACCCAAGAATCGTAATATTTATACGCCTCGGCCCCGACAAGGTTCACCTTGCTCGCCCTCGCGATAGACTGCATTTCGGCATAAGCGAAATGTTTCTTGTCATCGGTCTTTGCTTGCGCAAACATAACCAAGTTGAAAAAATAGTCGCGCTCGATACCCGTAAAGTTAAACGCGTCCGCCACCTTGACGGTCGCCTTCTTTCCGAGGTTTGCCTTACCCTCGCATACTTGCTTCATGAATACCGGCGAAACAAAGCCCGCCATTTTCGAATAGTCACGCCACGAAAACGTCGACGTGCGCTTTTTCCAGTCGTAAAAATCCTGCAAATAGAGTCGAAAATCTTGATACCTTAAAATCGATTCCATACTCCAAAAATATTAACGGGTTTTCGCATCGTCAATATTTTTGATACAAAAGTTTGAATTTTATGATATTTTTAGAATTTTTTGTGAGATAATATACAATCTACACATTTTTGAATACACTTTGAATACAGCGCAGAGAAAAAGAAGGGGCGTAAAGTCAACATCGTTTTTGAGAAACCGCTACAAGCTCTTTCGGAGAGATTCTGCGTAATGGAACAGATCGCAGCACATCATGCGTGTACGCAACGGCTCATTTTCGTGAAGCTGAAGGCTTTCTCGTTCTTCTTTTTCTGATTTGAATATGAAAGAGAACTCATTGTTTCCATAGAACTTCAAGACAGACGGTGCGTTGTAGGCATCAACGGCGAGAAATCTGCAACCAGTCTTATTATGCGAATCAGAAAACCAAATTTTCAAGAAATCAAGAATTTCGGAACCAATCCCATTCCCCTGAAAGTTCTCATTTACAGCAAGACGACCGATTAGCACAGACGGGTAGTTATGAATCAGCCTCTTGGGATATGGCACCTTATCTCGCAAGGTGCGACGCATCTGCCGAGCCTGAACGCTTCCGTTCGATATCGTGAACATCGATGAAATTTCGCCAGATTTCTTATGCACAAAAGCATAAGTCTTTCCGAAAAGTGCGTGCTCGTATTCAGCAGCATCACAATGGAAAAAATCATCAAGGTCCTTATCACCACAAGAAAAAAAAGACAGGCCCGATTGAACCTGCTTTTCCTGTAAACTCATCAACCTGCAGTTGGTCGAAATATAATTCATGTAATTAGATCTTCGCAGTTCTGAGGATAGACATAGTAGACTTGGCCTTCTGAGTCAGGTCAAGTTTTCTCTTCGCCTTCAACACGCGGTTCGCCTTTTTCACGAAACGATCCGCAGCGGCGTTTTCCAAAACAGGTAATGGTCTAATTGCTAAAGCCATATTTCAAATATACATTATTCGAAATGAAAAAACAAGGACTGCTTTTAAAGCAGTCCTTGTTACATAGGAGATTCCGGCTCGGAGGCCGGAATGACATATCGTGCGGCCTTTCGACAGGCTCAGGGACCTTCCTTACGACACGAGCATCATCGAGAACACCATGACGAACAGCGCGACGGTTTCGCCGACACCAAGCACCATCAGGTAGTTCACGAGGCCCTTGCCGGTTTCGCCGAGGGCGTTGCAGGCGTCAGCCGCCGACTTGCCCACGTACCAGGCAGAGGCCATCATGCCGATGCCACCGAAGATGCCGACACCCAGGTATGCAGCCCAGTTGGCCGGGGCCGCCTGGGACTTGTTCAGGATGTACATCATCAGCAACATGCCGTAGATTGTCTGCGCGATCGGCGCGCCCACGAAAATGAGCAGCGTAAACAGCGCGTTCTTACCCTTGAGATACGCCTTCTTCCAGGCCCCGATGGCCGCCATGCCGGCAGTCCCGCAGCCCAGCGCAGAACCCACCGCGGCAAGGCCCAGGGCCGCCACCGCGCCGAGTTTCGCGAGCGTTAAAAGTTGAGCTTGATCCATACGTGTTACCTCGCTGGATTAGAGCACCATCATGGAGAACACGAGAACGAACAGGGCCACGGTTTCCACGATACCGAGCACCATCAGGTAGTTCACCATGCCCTTGCCGGTTTCACCGAGAGCATCGCAAGCCACGGCCGCGGACTTGCCCTGGTACCAGGCAGAAGCCATCATGCCGAGACCGCCGAAGATACCGGCACCGAGGCAGCCACCCCAGTTGGTAAAGCCGCTTTCGGCAGCCTTGCTCAAGATGAAGTTCATGAGCAACATGCCGTAAATCGTCTGGGAAATCGGGGCACCCACGAACACCAGCAAGGTGAAGAGAGCGCTCTTGCCCTGGGCATAAGCCTTCTTCCACATGGTGATGGCGGACATACCAGCCGTTCCGCAACCAAGGGCGGAGCCCATTGCCGAAATGCCGAGAGCGGCAGCAGCACCCATTTTAGCGAGAGTAACCATTGTATTCGGTTCCATTGTTTTTTCCTCATTAAGTAGCGGGAATCATCCCTTGGTTTAATTTTTCTGCTTGGCGAAGGGCGCGAACGCGAATCCGCTCCATTCCTGGCCAAGTCCATTTGAAAATTCGAGTGTGTTAAGACGTACGGCGTGGACGGCGACGCCCATGACCGCAAGCGCGATGTTCAGGCCGTGCACAAAGAGCAACAGGAAGGCTGCACCGGCGATACCGACAGCGGAGCCGAACAGCGGCGAGAGCATGTCGTTGAACGCTTCGGCAATGGCCGCACCGGACATGCCCACAGCGAACAGACGGATGTAACTGATCACGTCGGTAAAGCTGTTCACCACGTCGAGCACGAGCATCGGGATGCTGATGAAGTCCTGCTTGAGCCTCTTGGGCGGCACGGTAAAGAGCACCAGGAGTACCGCTTCCACGATGAACATCGGGATGACGAACTTCGGCATGTCGATACCGAGCACCATCTGGCAGGCCAGGAAGAACATCACCCAGCAGCCGATAAGCCAGCCCACCTGCGCCATGAACGTGGAGTCCTTGCGCTTGATGCGCACGCAGACGTTCCACACGTGAGCGATACTCAGGTGGACCACGGCGATGCAGAAGCAGAACAGCTGGATATGCTGCATCTGGGAGGCACCCGCCGTCTTCGGCACGAAGCTTTCGGGCAGAATCGTGATCGACTGGGCGAAGGCCTTGTAGGCTTCAAACTTCGCAGGGTCAGTCGGGGCGCTTGTGCGGATCCAGAGCATCGCGTTCTTCAGCGGTTCAGGCAACCAGCCGTAGTTGGTGATGTCCAGGTAATACGTCCACCCCGCAAGCGCTGGGCTGAGCCCGAGGAAGCTTGCGTTGATGACACCCCACACGATGGTGGCGATGCTCATGAGGTAGATAAAGTGGAAACCAGCAGG
>NZ_DGUN01000036.1:0-120 GCF_002395745.1 Fibrobacter sp. UBA4309 | reverse complement strand
ACCGAGGAAGAGCAACCCGTAAGCGGTATCCCCCACAATCATCGCAAAGAAGATGCTGAAGAAGCAAAGGAACACGGCCGACACGTCCACTTCCTTGTACCCCGGCGAAATGCCGATGAT
>NZ_DGUN01000080.1 GCF_002395745.1 Fibrobacter sp. UBA4309 | reverse complement strand
TCTTTCGTCTGTAGGACCGTAGGTCCGTTCTTTCGTCTAAAAACGCACCTCGGGGGCCTTGTTGAGCGTCTCGCGGCTTTCGGTCGCCTCGTACATGGGCGCACGCTTGAAGTTGAACATCCCGGCGATAATGTTGCTCGGGAAGACTTCGCAGGCGTTATTGAACTCGCGGGTAGCGGAGTTGAAGAAGCGGCGGGCGGCAGAGAGCTTGTTCTCGATATCGGCAAGTTCATTCTGCAGCTGCAAGAAGTTCTCGTTTGCCTTGAGTTCCGGGTAGGCTTCGAGCGAAACGCGGAGACCGGCGAGCGCACCGGAAAGAGCCTTGTCGGCAGCGACCTTCTCGTCGACCGTTGTCGCATTCATGGCGGCAGCACGTGCAGAGGTCACCTTGTCAAGCGTTTCTTTTTCGTGAGTGGCATAGCCCTTGACGGTATTCACGAGCTGCGGAACGAGATCGTAGCGCTGCTTGAGCTGCACGTCGATATTCGCAAACGCGTTCTCGCGGTTGTTACGGAGTTTTACCAAGCCGTTGTACATCGAAGCAATAGCGATGACAAGGACCACGACTATAATTCCTACGACAATAAGAGCTGTCATTTTCTACCTCCTGATTTTTTCAATATACAAAAAACTACTTCTTTTTGTATTTGGCGATGCATTCCTGGTAGAAATCGTACGTCTGTTCGGCAATCGATTTCCAGCTGAACACGTCGATAGCGCGCTTACGGCTCACCTCGCCCATCTTCTTGGCCAGTTCCGGGTCGCCAAGCAGCCTGTTTAGCTTGTTCGCAAAGTCGGTCTGGAAAGCCTTCGGATCGGCCGGTTCAAAGTCCGTCTCGGACTTCGCCTTCAACGGGACCAGGAATCCGGTCTCACCGTCCACGATAATCTCGGGAATGCCACCGACGGCGCTACCCACCACCGGAGTACCGCAACTCATGGCCTCGAGATTGATGATGCCGAACGGCTCGTAGAGCGAAGGAGTGGCAAACACGGTCGCATGGCTGTACAGCACGCGGAGTTCCTCGTGCGGCACGGCCTCCTGAATCCACACTACGCCGTCGCGGCCGGCCTGCACCTTCTCGATAAGGTTCTTGCATTCGTCGGCCAGTTCCACCGTATCGGGAGCACCGGCGCAGAGCACCACCTGGGCCGCCTTGTCTATCTGCGGGATAGCCTGGATAAGCTGGCTGATTCCCTTCTGGCGCGTAATGCGGCCCACGAACAGCACGTACGGACGCTTGGGGTCCACGCCCCACTTGGCCAGGATCTTCTCGTCAAAAGTCGGCGCATAGAAATCCGGATCGATGCCGTTGTAGATGACCTTGATCTTGTCTTCGGGGACTCCGTAAAGTTTCATCACGTCGCGCTTCATGCCCTGGCTCACGGCAATCACCCCGTCGGCACTCTGGTAGGCAGTACGTTCGATCCAGCAGCTCATGGCATATCCGCCATCGCCCAGCTGTTCCGCCTTCCACGGGCGGTGCGGTTCAAGCGAGTGCGTCGTGAGAATCAGCGGGCACTGCAACAGGCGGCTCGCCAGCACTCCACCGAAATGGCTATACCACGTGTGACAGTGTATAACGTCGACATCCTTGAGCGCAGCGGCCCACTGGATATTGATGTCGAGCGGTTTAAAAATCTTCTGGAAACGGTCGTCGGCCGGGTTCAGGCCCAGCTTGCGCGAAAAGCCGAGCGCACGGATGTTGTCGGCATCTTCGTCCTGCGAACCGAAGCAAAGCGCCTCGACATGGCAAAGCTTGGCAAGTTCCTGGGTCAAGAATTTTACGTGAATTCCGGCACCGCCATAGATTTCCGGCGGAAACTCGTTGGTCAAGATAGCAGCGTTCATGTTGAAAAACTCCGTTTACCCTATTAAAATAGCTTTGTTTCAGAAAAAAAACACCCCAGTCAAACCGACCGGAGTGTTTTTGTGTTGGAGTGTGGAATTTCTTAGAAGTTCTTGCACTGGCCTTTCCACTTGCCCTGCTTTCCAATGATGTTGCCATCGATGTATTTGCCAGTGGAGCCTACGAAATCGGCCTTGCGGAAGTCTTCGCCGCCGAGGTGCCAGCGCATCCAGGCAACCGTTGCGGCCATGCCATCCCAGGACCCCGAACCATGACCGTAACCACATTCCTTGCGGCCCGGAGAAACTTCATAGCATTCATTGCCACGGCCACCAGTCATCTGGATAAGACATGCGGGAGCCTTGACACCTGCGTTGTTGTAATCATTTTCGGCATTGCCGCGTTCCATGCCGCCTTCACCATAGAGGATTGCGATGGAGCGGTCCGTCGCGACCTTGTTGGCGCCAGCGCCATTCCAGTCGCCGCTGTTGTTGAGGAACGCCGTAAGAACGCGTTTGTCCTTAATCACCAGCTGTTCGGATTCAAGACCGCCCATGGAGTGGCCAGATGCGCCCACCGTATTCATGTCGAGCTTGTTGTACAACGGGTCATTCGGGTCCTTGTTCTTCTTGTCAAGCCAGTTGAGAGCCTCAATGCCTTCATTAGCATTGCCCGGAGACTCAGGAATGGCAACCACGACGAAGCCGTGGGAAGCTAGGCGGCTGATGATTGCGCGGTAATCCTTGGGATCGGAACCGCCACCGGGGCCCCACACCACGACGGCATGTTTCTGGGTTTCGGACAACTGCTTGGGATAAGCGAGAATCTTGCATAAGTTCCTTTTTTTGTCATTATCCCAAATGCAGGGCTCGATATCCTCGGTATATACGATTTGCATCTGGTCCTTTTCTTCTTCCTTGCCCTCGGCGAGGAAGATTCCGGCGGGCTTCACTTCTTCGCTGGAAGAAGAAGCAACCGCTTCGCTGGAGCTGGACTTCGGCATAACCTGCGAAGAAGAAGAACGCGGGCCCACCGTCACGGAGCTTTGCGGACCAACGGACGTGCTGGAAGCCGGGTTGATGTCGCCGGAAGATTCCGGGACAACGGCGGAAGAAGACTGGTTCAGGATATCGCCAGAAGATTCAGGAACGGCGGCAGAGGAACTGCCAATAATATCCTGGCCACCGATGTCACCCTGTCCTTCCTGGCCACCGACGACGCCCTGACCTTCCTGGCCACCGACGACGCCCTGGCCTTCCTGGCCTTCCTGGCCGAGTTCCGGATTGTTGAGGTCACCCTGCTGCTGGGCAGCCGCGATGTCGTTAAGGGCATTTTCTGCGTCGCCGCAGTTGAATAAAGCCAGCGTACTGGCCAAAACCAAGCATTTTAGTGCTCTTGACTTCATTTTGATCTCCTCATTTTTTTTAAATCCATCCACCCAGTAAATAAGATACCTTGATGGGACGAGGAAAACTAAGGCCAGAGACAATGTTTTATGGACAAAAAATCCAAAATATTGTAAACAAAAAGCCAAAATTCCGTGCGAATTTCGGCTCACCCCATAATGTTAGTTTGTACGTAATTTATCCATGTTGGACATGGAAACCCGTTCGGGCGCAAACTAGCGCGGCGCGTAGATACGCGACATGAATTCGGCGCGGGTCTTCTCGTCGGTCTTGAAGCGGCCCAGGAGCTGCGTCGTCACCATCGTGGCGCCGGGCTTTTTCACTCCGCGCATCGTCATGCACATGTGGGATGCCTCGAGCACCACGGCCACACCCTTCGGGTTCAGTTCCTTCTGGATGAGTTCGGCAATCTGGCGCGTCATGCGTTCCTGAATCTGCGGGAAGCGGGCGTAGTATTCCACCACGCGCGGAATCTTGGAAAGTCCCACCACGCAGTCGCCCGGGATGTAGGCCACGTGGGCCTTGCCCGTAAACGGCAGAAAATGGTGCTCGCACATGCTCGCGAACTCGATGTCCGGTACGATGATCATCTCGTCGTACTTTTCGTGGAAACGCGTCTTGAGAATGTCTTCGGCGCGGGTCTCGCCCGAAAGGCCGGTCATGAGTTCGGCGTACATCTTGGCAACGCGCTTCGGCGTATCGAGCAGACCTTCGCGATTCGGATTTTCGCCCATTCCCTCAAGAATCAGGCGGAACCCGTCTTCCATTTTCTTAAAGTCCATCATGTATACAATAATAGAAAATTAGCGTGACTTGTACTTTTCGGGAACCTTGTAACCGAATCCCTCGAGTTTCCGGACATAAGCGGGGTCGCGCAGGCGCGCCTCGGATTCGGCCATGAATTTTCCGTTCGCCTTGTCCTGGAAACCGAGCTTTATGCGGAGCGCCATCACGGCACACGCGACAGAGCCAAGCCCGCAGGCGATGGCGACAATAAGGATTTTCGTGGAATAGTAGCCCCTGCCCATCTGGAAATAGAGCAGGCCAGCACACACCAGGGCTAGCGCCAGCAGGAACAGGGTTCCCTTCACGTAAAGCGAGACGTTGTTCGAACGCGGGTCAAAGCCGTCGATAGCCACCTCGCGGAAACGCCTGTCCAGGTATTCCGCGCGGCACGCCTTGCAGACCTTGACAGGACTCCCGTAAGCCCAGGCGTTGCAAGCTTCGCGATTCTTGTTCCCGCATTCCGGGCACTTGCTCTCCATGAATCCACTCGGCATAGGATCTCCCCGCAAGATATTACTTCTGCAAGTTGAGGCTTGCGTTAGCGGCACCGTAAAGGCTGATGCTGTAATCCTTGATGATGTACACCGGGATCTTGTTCAGGAGCGGGCGGATGTTCGGGTTGTAGTTCTTCTCGAACCAGGTCATGAACAAATTGTCGCGTTCGAGCCAGCGCAAGTCCTTCTGCACGGTACCGCCGGCCAGGTAGAGGCCACCCAGCGGCAAGAACAGCGTGGAGGCATCGCTAGCGAAACGGGCGAGCATCTTTACGAAAAGCTGCATCATCTTGGCCGCCACCGGATCGGTGTCACTAGCGCGGCTGATATACTTGGGACGATCGTTCGGTTCCGTTTCCTCGATCTTCTTGAAGGCGGCGTTATCGGGAATGCCGCGGGTTTCTTTCCACCATTCGTACATGTTGCGCAGTCCCATGCCCGAAACGAGCGGTTCAACGCCCGGAACGTCGCCAATCTTCTTCGCCATGTAGTCGTGGAATTCCTTCGAATCCTCGTCAAACGGGGCGAAGGTAGAGTGGCCGCCCTCCGAAGAAGCGGGAATGTACTTTTCGCCGTCAAACGCGAGGAAGCCAACGCCCATGCCGGTTCCCGGACCGATTACCGCCTTGGTGGCCTTCTGCGGGGCGGGCTGGCTGCCGTCGGTATGCGTGAGCTTGAAAATCTGGTTGGGGTCATCTACGTCGAGGGTCGGGATGCCGTAGCTGATGGCCATGAAATCGTTGATGACAAGCGTCGGAATGCCGGTTGCCGCGGTAAGGGCGTCGCCGTCCACGCTCCACGGGAGGTTCGTCATGACGCACTTGTTGTTCGCCACCGGGCCCGCGGCGCTGATGCACACGTGGCTGGGCTTGAGGCTGGCATTGCTTTCTGCGGCAACCTTGAGCGTTTCGCGGATAGGAGCGTCGAGGCCGTCGATATCCTTGCTGGGGCACACCGTCTCGAGGATCAGCGTGAACTTGCCGTCCTTGTAGCCGACAAGGCCGAGGTTCGTGTTGGTGCCGCCAATATCGCCCGCCAATACAAGGCGGTCAAACTTCGCATCGGGATTAAGCCATTTGATTTCCATAATAAAACTCCGTGTTTATACATACGGAATATAGTATTTTGTCCGTCGAAAAAGCTATCTTTCCCTGTTGTTTTTGAGATTTGGGGAATGCACGATGCCTTCTGAACTTGCAATTATCGAAAGAGCCGAAATTTACCTGCGAAAACTGTCCTGCGGGGTGAACCCGCTAACGGACGAACTCCTCCCCGAAGGGGATTCCTGCAAGCAGGAGCGCATCAGCAAATGCCTCGCCTACGTCGCCTCGCTCCTGCAGCAGCAGCTGAACCACAACCAGGTCGCCGAGCCCGCCGCCAAAGAGCAGGCCAAGGAAAAACCCAAGTCCGCCGCCAAGAAGATCCAGGAACCGCTTTCCATAGGCAGCGAGGCCCTGGCGCGCTACCGCCTTTTCGACTACCCCGTATCCATCTCACATATTGTCCGCAACATCAACGACCTGATTCCCCGTAACGCGAAGATGAACCATCTGCTCTATGCCGACGTGGCGAACTTCCTGGTACAAGAAGGCATCTTGTCGAGGCAGGCCGCCGGAGACGGCAAGGAAGCGAATCTGCCCACCCCCCTCGGCGAAAGCTACGGATTCGAGAAGACGGAAGCCGACCTCCGCGGGCACCACAACATCTTTACGCAGTGCTGGCAAAAGGCGCAACAGTACATTCTGGACAACATCCAGAAATGCATCGACATCGCGAACGAAAGGTTTGCGAAGAAGAACGAGCGCGCGGCAAGCGGTTCGGCAGACGGTGCCGAAACGGAAAGTGAAAAGCCCGCCCGCAAGGAACGCGAGAAATTTCACCTGACAGCCGAACAGCTCGCGAACTACCCGACCGACGAGACTCCCGTACCGGTAAGCGAAATCGCGAGACGCCTGAACGACCTTATCGCCCCCGAAGCGAACATGGAGCGTATTTACTATAAAGTAATACGCGACTGGTACGCCGAAGAAGGGTATCTGGAAAAGAAGAACCTGGCTGACGGGAAAGTCGCCTTCCTGCCTACCGCCAAAGGCGATGGCGCCGGACTCCTGGTAGAATCGAGAACCGGCTGGGACGGCAACCTCTTCGACGTCGTCGTATACGAGTCCAAGGCGCAGAAACTGTACCTCGATCACCTGAAAGACGCATGAAATCCGGCTCACTCGCACTCTGGCATTTGCTTGCGATTTTAACCGTCGCCTTCTGGGGTACGAGTTTCGTGAGCACGAAGGTGCTCCTGAACCACGGATTCTCCGCAGTGCAGGTATTCACGCTGCGATTCATTGTCACGTACCTGCTGTTGCTCGCGGCATCTCACAGGCAGTTCCGCTGCAGCAATTGGAAACACGAACTCGTGATGTTCATCTGCGGCATCACGGGCTGCACGCTCTACTTCTGGGCCGAGAACACGGCCCTCACGCTTTCGCCCAGCAGCAACGTCTCGCTTATCGTGTGCACCAACCCGCTGCTCACCATGATTTTCGGGGGCATCCTGTACAAGGCGGAGCGCCTCGGCAAGCGGCAAGTTACCGGGTGCCTGATCACGTTTGTCGGGATGGTACTCGTGGTGCTGAACGGCAAGTTCATCCTGAAGCTTTCGCCCGTGGGCGACATGCTCGCGTTCACCTCGTCCGTCATGTGGGCGGTCTACTCGCTTGTCGTGCGCAGGCTCAACGGCGTTTATTCTACTTTGTTCATCACGCGCAAGATGTTCTTCTACGGGGCGCTCACGTCCATCCCGGCATTGTTCGTCGAGGCGGGCGGCAACGCGTCGAAGGCGTTCGACATCCCGTGGCATAATTTCGCCGAGCCCGTAGTCTCGCTGAACTTTCTCTGCCTTACCGTATTCTCTTCGCTGTTCGGCTACCTTATATGGAACAAGGTCTTGAAACAGCTCGGTACGGTGCTCGCGAGCAACTACATCTACGCCATCCCGCTCGTTACCATCATCACGGCGGTCATCGCCCTGGGCGAGCACATCACGCCTGTCGCCATCACGGGCGCGGTAGCGATTGTCGCAGGGATGGTCTTGGCCGAGATGATCAAGACGACGGACTAGATTTCCGTAAACCGGTCTACGACCGTACCGTCGGCGAGCGTCACCTTGCTTTCGAAATCTTCGCGGTCGCGCACCCAGAGCGTTCCCTTCGGATGGTCGGGAGTCTCGTATTCGCTGCGGTAAACCACGAGCGGCTTGACCATTTCGCAATCGAGCGCTTCGGCGGTGACGACGGTGTAAATCATCGTCTCTTTTTTATAATGGCGGTACTTGTGATCGGCGATTGCTTTAGACATAGGTTCTTCTCGACTAGATTCTTCGACTCCGTTTCACTCCTACCCAAAGGGCATAACTCAACTTGAGAACTAAAGTTCTTAGTTTCGTATAGCTCAGAATGACACGTCATTTACCCTCTAAGAAATTCAACAGCCTCGGCATGAGCGCTGTCATGTCCTTTACGCCGAGGTCATAAAGCCTCGCGAGTTTAGACTTGTCTTTTTCGAGGCGCGAGATATCGAAACTTTCACTCGGGCGGATTCTGAAAGCCGTGCCGCGATTGCACCATTCGTCCAGCGTTTTCAGGCACTGGTTATAGCGTTCGTGACGGCTCGCGACGGCCTCGATAAACTTCGGGTACTTGCGGTAGATGAGCTTGAAGAGCGGCACAAGCGAGTTCGGCTTTTTCACGTAGCCTTCGGGCTGCGTCACGATGACGACTTGCTTTTCGAATCCCTTCTTCGCCATGATTTCGAACGGGATGCTGTCGGCGACACCGCCGTCCAAAAGTTTCATGCCGTCGACTTCCACGATGTGGCTCATCAGCGGGAGCGATGCCGATGCGCGAATCCTGTCCATGCCTTCGGGCGTGTCGAGGTCGCGGGTCAGCAGGTAGGCCGCCTCGCCCGTTTCCAGGTTCGACGCGGCGGCGTAGAAATCGGACTCGGCCGCATTCTCGCGGAACTTCTCGAAATCGAACGGGTCGATAACGTAGGGAATCTGCCTGTAGCAGTAATCGACTTCAAAGAATTCGCCAGTGCGAAAGAGGTTTCCCCAGCCCATGTAGCGCTTGCTCGCCGAATGGACAACGTCGATGCGCCTGTTCCTTTCGCGCTGTTCGGAGATATAGCTGCAGAGGTGCGTGGCACCTGCGGACGTTCCTGCATAACCGCCGAACTTGAGTCCGTTATCGTGCATCACGTCAAGCACGCCCGAAAGGTAGGCGCCACGCATTCCGCCGCCTTCCAGCACGAGGGCCGCATTCCTGAACATCGTCATTTTGCATTCTCCATAAGCCACTGGTAATCTTTCGGGTGCTCCACGAACTTCTCGGGGTGCAGTTTGTGCTTCGCGAAAAATTCCTCGCGGGTCATCCAGACAAAATCGTCGACCTCGCTGGGTTGCGGCACGAGGGATGCAGCCTCCTCGTCCGTGAGGGTAGTCCTGTAAACGTCGTAGTATTCGTTATCGAGGTAGCTGCCGCCGTTGAGCACACTTTCGTGTGTCGCCTCGAATAAGTATTCGAGGTCGCGCGAACTCTTGCGCACGCCCAGTTCCTCGCGCAGTTCGCGCACGGCGGCGTTCACGCTGGTATCGCCCGCAGAGATATGCCCTGCGCAGCTCGTGTCCAAGAGGCCGGGGTTATTTTCCTTCACGCGGGCCCGCAGCTGGAAAAGAATTTTCCCTTCGGGGTTAAAAGCCCATACATGAATCGTGCGGTGCCACAGGCCCTCCGCATGCACGCGCGTGCGCCCGCAGGAATAACCCGCAGGGGTGCCGTCGGGGTTCAAGATGTCGATTTGTTCTTCTGCCATGGCAAATAAGATAATAAATGCTTTTGCTATAATTTTAAAAGAGGTCCCCATGGCATTTAACGAAAGCAACATCTTGCGGCTCCTGGAACAGGCCGAAGCCGCCGACGTGTTCCACAAGGCGGTCGCCGGGTTCATTCTGCCCGACGGCAGTACGCATGTAATTGCGTTCAACACGCCCGAAAACACCGTTTTCGACATTGCAAGCCTCACCAAGGTCTGCCCCACGTCGACGCTTGCACTGCGCTACATTCTCGAAGGCAAACTGGGCCTGGACACCAGAGTCGTCGACTTCATTCCCGAACTGCAGACAAACTACCGCGAAGACATCCGCATATTCCACCTGCTCACGCACAGCCTAGACTACCGCGTGCCCATGAAGACCCTGCGTACGCTACCGCCCGAAGGCATTCTGGACGCCCTGTTCACGTACCAGTTCGAAAAGGCTCCCGGCGCAGACTTCAACTACGGGAACCCGGCAAGCGTACTGCTCGGAATAATCCTGCAGCGGCTCACGGGCAAGGACCTGCAGCAACAGGGCCGCGAGCTATTCTTCGAACCGCTCGGCATGACCCGCAGCGGCTGGGATCCGCTCACCCGCGAATGGAACCGCATTCCGCGCGAAGAAATCGCGCCGACCGAAATCTGCGCCTTCCGTGGCCGCGAAATCCAGGGCGAAATCCACGACGAGAGCGCCTGGGTGTTGCGCCAGCTCTATCCCGTCGGCAGCGCCGGCATGTTCAGCTGCGTCCCCGACCTGCTCAAGTTCGTGAAGATGGTCCTGAACGACGGCAAGGCGGCTGGTGCCGACGGCAAGGAAATCCGCGTCGTTCCCGCGGGGATTCTCGAGATGGTGAGCGAGAACGCGTTCCTTAAGCCGGAGGCCCGTGCATACTCAAGTGCCGCGGGCGCCTGCACAGCCCTGGGCTGGGAACTTGCGCAGAGCAAGTTCATGGGGTCGCGCGTGTCGCCCCGCACCTTCGGCAAGACAGGCTTCACCGGGGCGAGCATCGTCGCCGACGCCATCGCAGGCGCCGCCGCGGTCCTGCTCAGCGACTTTACGTACCCGCACCGCGAAGCGAGCGCCGACCGCATCCACGCCTTCCGCGCCACGCTTTCCGACGCCTTCTTCGGCGCTCTATAAACCGACCGCAGGCCGCCATATACAAAGAATCCCGGCACCGCGGCCGGGACTCCCTGATGGTTAATTGAGAAATTCTAGGAACTAGCGCCCTGCATTCTTCTTCTGCAGTTCGCGACGCTGTTCTTCGGCGAACAGGCGGGCCATCTCGATACGGTTGTTTTCCTGTTCCTTCTTCTTGGTTTCTTCCTTGCAGTTCACGCACTTCGTGGCCGTAGGCACCGCCATGAGTCGCGTCTTCGGAATCAGCTGCTTGCAGACCTTGCAGATGCCGAAGGTACCCTTCCTGATTCGCTGGAGGGCTTCTTCGAGGTAAACCAGGTACTTGCCTTCGCGGGCCGCCAGGGAGAAGGTCGTCTCGAGGGCGTTGTAGTCCGTCGCGGAGTCGGCACTGTCCGAATCGCCGCCGTCGCCCGACTGGCTTTTCTGCCCGTGAAACGCGTTGGCCTTTTCGGATTCGCTCTGCGCAGTCACCAGCTGACGACGTTTTTCAACAAGCATTTCCTCGAAAAACTTAAGGTCTGCATCACTCATTTTAGCGGGTTTCTTCTCAGCCATATAAACTCCTTTTTTGGGGTTCCGACGACAGGTTCGTCATTGTCCGTGTTAAATTATCTTTTTTTTACAAAAAAATCTATCTACACTTAAAAAATATCGACATTTATCTGGAGGCCTCCTTTCTTGATATGGGCCGTAAGGCTGTCTATATCCCTCAAAATGGCCTCTATCTCGCTTACGAGGGCCCCTTTTTTGGAAACAATGAGTCCGGCGGTGTTGTCGTCTTGTTCCAACTTGGACGAAAGGCCGTCCATTTCCGCCTTGAGATTGTCCAGTTTTGCGCTAAGGGAATCGAGCCTTTCCACAATCACCTGGGCTTTCTCGATAGTGGCCCCGCTTTCCTTGGGCACCGCATCGGCAATGGCCTTCGCCTTCTGCAGCGTCTGGTCGCACTTCTCAATGATTTCCTCGACAGTTTCCTTCCAGGTGCCCGCCGCGTTCTTCGTGAGCGTCACGATCTTGCCGCTCTTTTTCACGATGCGGTCAATGCGCTGGCCGGAACTGCCCGTAGTCACGGAATCCTTCAGGGCGACCATCTTGTCCTTGATTTCCATCAGGCTTTCCATGGCCGCGAACAGGTCCTTCGAAATGCCCGAAGTGCCGTTATCGTAGATACCGTTCACGGTATCGCCGTCGGCGATAAGGTCCGGGGAATCTCCGGTGAGCACGCTCATCTCGCGTTCGCCCATGAGTCCCGACGTAATCAGGCGGAATTCCGAGTTCCGGGGAATCTTGGTATCGGCAAGCACCTCGGCCGTAACGTACACGGCGTCGTCGGTAAGCTGCACCTTCAGAATCTGGCCCTTTGAAATGCCGCGCACGCCCACGCGGTTGCCGGGCGAAAGCGTACCGATGGCCTCGTAACGCACCACGAACCTGTAACGCTCATGGTAAGGGCTAGACGGATGGTTCAGGTACCACGCCGTACAGCAACCGACAATAATTGTCGTTGCCGCAACGAACGGGAACATGTTCGACCTTATCTTATCTACAATCCGGTTCATGTTATTCGTAAGGATCCCATTGCTGAGGATTCATGTCGAGCAGGTCGTCGGAATATTCTCCCTTCGCCTTCGCCTTTATTTTCTGCATCAGGCTCTCGTTGAATTCCGCCGCGACATTCTGCCCGTTCAGCTTCATCAACGAATTCATGGCAATAACCTCGCTGATAACCGTCAGGTTCTTGCCCGGGGCGACAGGAATGACCACCTTCGGGATAGGCACGCCCATCACCACTTCTTCACTTTCGTTGAGGCCTGTGCGGTCATAAGACACGTCGCGGCTCCACTGCTGGAGTTCCACGATCACTTCGATCTTCTTCACCTTGCGGATAGCGTGGATACCGAACATGGAACGGATATCGAGAATGCCAACCCCGCGGATTTCCATGTGGTGGCGGATAAGCGGGTCGGGACGCCCGATAATGATGTTTCCGACATGGCTGATATGCACCACGTCGTCGGCGACCATGCGGTGACCGCTTTCGACAAGGTCCAGGACGCATTCCGACTTGCCGACGTTGCTATCGCCCACAAAGAGCATGCCCACGCCGTAGACGTCGACAAGGCTCCCGTGAATTATCGCGTGCGGCGCGAAGAACTCTTCGAGGATTCGCTGGGCGACCTTGTTGAACTCGTACGTATGGAGCGTCGTAGAAAACAGCGGGATATGGAGGCGCGTGCACATTTCCTTGAGTTCAGGGTGCGGCATCTGCGCATGGGTCACGACCCACATCGGCGCCTTGAACACGGAAAGCGCATCGAACACCTTCTGGCGACCTTCGTGCCCGAGCGATTCCAGGTAGTTCCACTCGGTATGGCCTACGACCTGGATCTGCTGGGAACTGTACACCTTGGTATACCCCGCCATGGCAAGGCCCGGGCGGTGGATACCACCTTCGGCAATGTTCGACTCCATGTCCTCTTCAGGAGTATGGACGGCGAGCTGAAGGTCTTTCCCGTAACGGAAAAAAAAGTCTCGCACCGAGAGCTTCTCTCGGTGCAACACTTTGATGTCTTTCAATCTAGATTCTGCCATTATACCAGATTGGCCGTCGGCTGGGCGCGGTGATCGTTCTGTTTGTCGTTAGCCTTCTTCAGCTGCACCTTGATACGTTCCAGAGTCACGTCCACGGCCTTGCCCATGTTTTCTTCGTCGGCAGAAGCGGCAATCGTATTGCCCGTGATGCTCACGGAAATTTCGCAATGACGGAGATGCTCTACTTCGTGGTCGAGAACAACGGAGGCCCCGGTAATGTTCGGGTAAAACTTGGCAAGTTTGTCCATTTCTTCCTGGATACGGTCCTGGAGACCAGCGGATGCATTGAAGTGACGAGCAGAAAACTGAATATCCATTATGATACCTCCGTAATTTTAGATGGCAATTTTAGGCTTTTTCGCCTGCATCTAGAGTATATACATCTTTTTTTCGGAAAAAAGCAAGTATTTTGTCTAAAAAAACACCACTTTTATCGTCCTAATTGGAATAATGCCCGTTTTTTGGCGAAATTGGCGTAATTCAACAAATTTTTACACCTGTTTACGGAGCCTGGCGGGCAAGATCTTGAGTTCTTCTTCGCGGTACTTGGCCACGGTACGGCGGGCCACCTTGATGCCCTGGGCAGCCAGGGCGTCGGCCAGGGCCTGGTCCGAAAGCGGTTTTTTCTTGTCTTCGGAATCCACAAGCGCCTTGATGGCGTCCAGAATCTGTGCCGATCCCACGACCTCGTCGCTGTCGGAACTTCCCTGCTTTACGCCAGAGGTAAAGAACTGCTTCAGCTCGAATATGCCGTAAGGCGTCTCCACGTACTTACCGTTGGTGACGCGGCTGACCGTAGAGAGGTCGCGTCCGACCTCGTCGGCAATCTCCTGCAGAATCATCGGCTTCAAGAAAGCGGGCCCCTTCTTGAAAAAATCGCCCTGGCGCTTGACAATGGCACGCATCACCTGCTCCATGGTGCTGAAGCGGTTGTCCACCGACTTTATAAAGTCATTCGCCTTCGTAAGGTTGCTCTGGATATAGTCGCGGTCCGCCTTGCTCAAGTGCTTGTCGTTCAGCATGGAGGCGTACGTCTTGTTGATGCGCAGGCGCTTCTGTATGGGCGGCTTGAAACATTCCACCTCTACGCGGCCCTTCTTTATAGACACGCTCATATCGGCGGACTTGACCTGCGTCGGGGTCGCCGAAATCTGCAATCCCGGATGCGGGGCGAGTCTCGAGAGGCTCGCGACGGCCTGCTGCACGGCATCGGTGGCAATCCCCATGTCCTTCGCGATCTTGCCGTAGCGTAGCGCCATCAGGTCGTCAAAGTGGCCCTCGAGAATCTTGATGGCGACTTCGGGGAAATCGTCTATGGCCATCGCCTGGATCAAAAAGCTTTCTTGCAGGTTGCGGGCGCCGATGCCGCGCGGCTTGAAGCTCTGCAGCACGTGTATGGATTCCACCACGGGCAGGCTCGCCGATTCCAGCGGGATCTCGTTGCGCAGCACGCGCTCGATTTCGACAATGAACTTGTCGTTGTCGGCCAGCACCTTCATCATCGCGGTTTCGTCGGCACTCTGCAAAAAACCGTTCTCGTCGAGGCTGTCTATAAGGTAGCCCACCAGCTCGCGGAACTTTTCTTCGGAGCATCCCGCCTTCTTGAGCTGTTCCAGGAGTTCGCGCGTGCCGTTCCATTCCCGCAGCTGGTCGTGGAGCCTATCCTGCAGACTCGCATCGCGGTCTTTTTGCGGGCGGTCCCAGGCATCGTCGGCATCGGCACTGGTGCTGTTCAGGTCCTTGAAGGGAGCGTCCACGTCGTTCGAGCCGTCTTCCAGGCGCTTGACCCAATCCTCGGCAGACGTGTTGTCCAGAATGTCGTAGTCCATGTCGGCGCTGTCTTCGAGCGTGCCGCGTTCAAAATCCATCTCTTCGACGCCCGACGCCGATTCGGGAGCGCTGTCTTCGGCGGGGCTTTCGAGCGATTCCGTATCGTCGGGGATTTCGTCGTCGAGTTCCAGCAGCGGGTTTGCCTCGATTTCGTCCTTGATGGCCGTCTCGAGTTCAAGCGAGTTCTTTTGCAGAATGGCGATGGACTGGAGCATCTGCGGAGAGATGTTCTGTTCCAGGCGTTGGCTCTGCCCCAGCTGCATTCCTACATCCATACACTTCCCTTTCGCTAGTCGAGGCGGAAACTGTCGCCTAGATAGATATGGCGGGCTTCCGGATCGTTCGCCAGGTATTCCGACGAACCTTCGGTGAGCACCTGGCTCTTGTACATGATATAGGCGCGGTCAGTAATCGAAAGCGTTTCGCGGACGTTATGGTCGGTAATGAGCACGCCCATGCCGCGTTCCTTGAGTCCCGAAATAATGGACTGGATGTCGGCCACCGCGATGGGGTCGATACCCGCGAACGGTTCGTCCAGAAGCAAGAAAGAAGGATCGCTTGCCAGCGCGCGGGCAATCTCGAGACGGCGCCGCTCGCCGCCCGAACAGCTCATGGACTTTGTCTTGCGGATATGCGTAATCTTGAATTCTTCGAGAAGCTGTTCCAGACGCATCTTGCGCTCGCGGCGCTTGAGTCCCTGCGTTTCCAGAATGGCCATTATGTTGTCTTCAACGGAAAGCTTGCGGAATATGGACGCCTCCTGTGGCAGGTAACCTACGCCCAGGCGGGCACGCTTGTACATGGGCTTGTCCGTCATCTCGATGTCGTCGAGGAATATATGCCCGGAATCAGGGCGCACCATGCCCACAATCATGTAGAAAGACGTCGTCTTGCCGGCGCCGTTAGGCCCGAGCAGCCCGACAATTTCGCCCTGGGACACACTGATAGAAACGTCGCTCACCACCTGGCGACCGCCGTAGATCTTGCGCAACTTGTCCGTGCGAATGGTGCTTACCAAGTTCTTCATTTTTTCCCTGCCCCTTCCTCGGCTTTCTGTGTTTCCTTAGCCTTTTCTTGAGCTTTCTTCTGTTCAATCGCGCGATGCATGAGCTTGTTCCTCATTTCTTCGGCACGGTTCCTGCGCTCTTCGACTTTCGAATCCACTTTTTCCGACGTTGCGGATTTAGGCTTTTCTGCTTGCTTTACATTATGGTTTTTTCCGCCACGGCTGTCAACCGCATAGGCGTCCAATTTCGTCTTTTGGGCCTGAATTATCGAATCGGCCTTGGCCTTCGCCTTGTTGCGGCTTTCCTTCTCGAGATCTATGTAGCGTCCGCTCGCGAGATTCGAACGCCCCAGGAGCTTCAGCGACTTCACCGCGTTCTTCTGTGCATCGAAAAGGATATTGATGGTATCGCCCGCGGCCTCGTTCTTGCCGCTTACGGTGCGGTCCTTCTTTACGTAGAAGTACGTACTCTGCGCCTTGCCCGAAACCACGGCACGGTCCATCTTGCCCTTCTTGAAGAACAGGTCGAGCCGGTCGCCGTCCATCAGGTTGCGGTAATCGGGCAGGTCGGTCTCGTAAAAGAACCCCTTCGCGTTCAGGTTCACGTAGAGCCGCTCTATCTTGCCGTTTGCGAACTCGCAGTACAGCGTATCGCCAAACGCCTCGGTCACGCTGCCCGGGGCACCCTTCTTGGGGTCTTCTTGCTGCACGCCGTGCGCGTTGCGGATTACGAGCGCCGACTGCAGCGACTTGCCCGTCTCGTCGAGCACCAGGAATATGGAATCGCCCGTGAGATGGTAGTTCTTCATTTCGCATGTGGGATGGCCCTTGAGGCTCAGCCAGTTGTTCTTGCGGTCAAAGTAGCCCGTATCGCAGGTAACCACCATGTCGCTCTGCACCACCTTCACGTCGTTGAACGCCTCGGCAAAGGATTCCTTCTTGTTGAACACAATCCTGCGCGCCTCGACAGTCACCGTATCGGTGGAGCCGTCGCCCTTCTTTTCGAACTGGAACAGCTTGGGCTTGCTCGGCATGTTCAAGATTTCGTTTTCGCGGTCGTAGATAAGGTGTTCGCCGGTGAGCATGTACGAACCCGCGGAATCGGCCGCATGCACGTCGCCCGTGGCTGTAGCGAGCTGGCGTTTCTTGTTGTACATGCCCGAATTCGCCTGGATGTAACCCGACGGGTGCGTAAAGAGGAACCCTCCGTCGCACTGCACTACCTCGATATTCTTGTTCCAGGTGGCCCGTTGCGTGCGGAACTGGATGCTGTCGTGCACAAAGAATACCTTGCCCTCGAGCAGCAGGGAACCGTGGGTACGCGCCACGTTCAAAATATCCGCATGCTTCATGATAAGCGGGGAACTCTGCGCAAACGCCTGCACGCCAAAGACGGCGGCAAAACAGACCGCAAAAAGCAGCTGTCCAAAGGGGCGCATCATTCCTTGGCTCCCCCTGCGGGCGTCTCGCCGTTTTCACCGTCCATATGCTTCTTGGCATGGGCGCGCAACGCCTTCATGTGCTCCACCTTCTCGCGGGCCTTCTTGTTTTCTTCGACTGCCAGGGAATCTTCGGGCGAAAGCGCCTGCGGCGCGGCCGGCTTGGGAATCAATTTCGGGATGGCCCGCTTGGACGAAGACGAGACCACCACCGAACTAGACGACTTGGCGGTCGAATCCGCCTTTTCCAAGTGCACGGCCTCTTTCTTGTCTTCTTCCTTGAGGCGCTTGGCGGCGTCCTGGAAAATGCCGGTCACCTGCGAAAGGATTTTCCAGTTGTCCATCTTGGCGTCGCTTTCGAATCCCTTGCCTTGCAACACGTCGCCTTCTTCGCTCACCACGCGCACAAAGCTTTCGGTACGCACCAGGTTGTCCTTCTTGTTCCACAGCAGGGAATCCGCGCGCACCGAGGCGCCCTTCGGCGTCAAGGCGTACACATGTCCGAAGGCGCTCACGTAGGTAAACTTCATGTCCATGCTGCCGGAATCCGCGCGCAAAAACGCCACGCGTTCGCCGAGCGAATCGAAGATATCCACCAGCACGGGGCGTACAAATACGATTTCCTTGTCGGCCCAGCGTTCCAGGTAGGCCGTTTTCAGCTTCCAGTTGAGCACGTCCTTGTCGTAGCTGTCCAGGAGCGTGGTATCGGTAAACAGCATGATCGGGCGGTCCACCTGGATCCACGGCTTTTCTTCTTCGATTTCTTCGCAGCCCGCGAACAGCGCCACCACGGCAAGCCACAGGGCCGCGTTCCACGCACAGAGCAATTTCTTAAAAGTATCCATGCGCTACGCCTTCTTCTTGTAAAGGGAATCCAAAAGGCCCTGCCGCCACAGCGTAAACAGCAGGCCGATAACCGCGGCCACAAAGACGAGAACATCTTGGTAGAACTCGAAATGCAAAGTCGAATTGACGCTGATATAAAGCACGAGCAAAGCGGCAATCCAGAGCACCTGCGCGAACAGGGTCGCCTTGTAAGGCCAGTAACCCAGGCGCACCAGGTAGACGTTCATCCAGACGCACTGTAGCAGCTGGTAAGACGCCGTGGCAAGCGCCGCGCCGGCAAGGCCGAAACGCGGAATCAGGAGCGCGTTCATCCCGAGCGCAAACAGGAGCGTCACCACGTTCAGCTTGAGCATAAAGCGGCTGTTGCCCATGCCGTTGATAACCGTACCCGAAAGCCCGAAGAACCCGTTGAGCAGGTTGCCGAACAAAAGGATGCCGAGCACTTCCGGGTTCATCACGAACGACTTGCCCGCAATCATCAGCACCTCGTCGGGGAACAGCACAATAAAGAACCCGATGCCAAGCTGGATAAGCGTCACCATGGCCACGCAATAGCTGTACGTCTCCTTCAGGTCCTTGCCGTAACGCTCGGGACTCATGCCCGCCACCACGGGCAAAAGGATAGGCGCATAGCTCAGGCTGATCGTACGCAGTCCGTTCGAGATAGTCACCATGAGCGCGTACACGCCAGCAGGGCCCGGTCCCAAGAAGAGCAGGACCATCCACAAGTCCATGCGCAACAACAGCGAAATCACCACTTCCGAAAAACCGAGAGGAAGCGCGTAGCGGAACAGCTTGGGATCAACACCGTTCTTGGGAAACCAGAGCATGTTGGGGAACTGCTTTGCCACGAGCCATGCAAGCATTATGGCTCCCACGCAGTTCGCGCTGAACAGGCCCATGGGGAGCGCATGGTCGCCCACGCCGCAAAAGTGCAGCCCGAGCGCAATGAGCGGAGCCAAAGTCGCTACCGCGAAATCGTTCACGAAAATCTTGTATTGCGGCTTGCGGTTGCCTTCGGAAGCGCCCGAAAGCACGTGGATAACGGCCCAGGGGAGCAGCGCCCCGAAGAACAGAGCGTTATCAAGAACCGAAAGGCTCGAAAGGCTCGGCGAATACTTGTGCAGCCCGAAGAACGACGCGAGCACGCCCAGGCCGAAAATGCAGATAGCCATCATCACCGCGCGCCACATGGATTCCGAAACGCCGTAATAGGCGGGCCTGCCCAGCAGGCGGTTCTGCGGAATAAACCAGTGCAGGCCCTTGTCGAGCCCAAGCACCGCCACGCGGCTCAGCATGAGCATCAGCAACTGCACCGAAACATAGATACCGAAAACTTCCTTGTCGAACACGCGGGCGACCACGATCATGAGCACCGGGCCCGCCACCTTGAAGATTGTCCCGAGCACGGAGAAAAGCGAACTCTGCATCAGGTACTTCTTGTCGGTCGAGAAGTCGTCTTTCTGCTCGACCTGTTTCGTGGCGTTCTGCCAGGGCTGTTCGCGCAGGTTCGTGCCGACCATCTTTCTCTTCTCGAAACGCTTCCACAAGAACTTGTAGAAGAACCATTCCATGCACATGCTCGGCAGGTGGTGGTACATGAAGCGTTCCATAAACGTCCAACGCACCGATTTCCTGTTCACGCGGCGGAAGCTCGTATAGCACCAAAGTTCCTTATGATAGCCGCGCTTGCCGTACTTGAGCATGCGATGGATAATTTCGTGGTCCATCAGGGTAAAGGGCCAGATCGACGTGGAAAAGCCGCCGCATCTGAGGAACGGGTCGCTACGGAAGAAATGCCCGTAGCCGCCGGAGAAACAGCGGTCGGCAAAGTGCGACGCCAGGGCATAGCACTTGTCGATAAAGTTCGACTGTTCTTCCTTGGGCCATTCCTCGTTCAGGCCGAACGCAAGGTAACAGCTGTAGTCGGGATTCTCGCGGAACAGCCTATCTGCAAGTTCCAGGCTGTGCGGCGGGAACCATGTATCGGCGTCGGTACAGACCGTGTATTCCGTCTCGATGTGCGTGCAGCCCTGTTCCAGGGCGTTCGCCTTGCCCTTGCGGGTTTCGTGGAGAATTTCGTAGGGCACGGTGCTGTTTTCGAGAATCTTCTTCGCGACCTCCACGGAATCGTCCGTGGAATCGTTGTCGATCAGCACGAGCTTGGCGGGCAAAAGGGTCTGTTGCAGCAAGCTATCGAGAAGCCTAGGCAAGAATTCCCTTTCGTTGTAGAAAGGGATCAATACGGTAAAGCCCGGGAGGTAGCTGTCCTTCGCCTTGATTTCCATAGCCCAAAGATAAAAAAATTCGAGGTGCTAGCGCGCAAACAGGGAACACCACCTGGAACGATTGGCATCCCAGGAATTGCGGCGCATGTACTCGAGCGCCCCCGACTCCTTCGCGGCAATCGTGCCCGTGCGTGCATCGGCGAGGGCGCGGGCCATGGCTTCGCGGAGCTTGGCCACATGTTCTTCACCGCTATCGTAGTGGTACGCGTACAGGCAACTGGAAGCGGCCTGAATGTCGCGCACGCCGGCGATGTCAGGGCATACCACCGTCTTGCCGTAAGAGCAGGCGAGCAGGACAGTGCCCGAGTTGAGGGCGGAATCGTAAGAGTAGGGGGCCACCAGGAACGAGGCCGCCCGCAGGTAGGCCGAAAGCTCGGAATCCGGCACGAATCCCGGTGCAAAGACGACGTTCTTATGGCCCGATACGCTTTCTGTTAATTTGTTCGAATATTCCTTCGGGCGCGCGTTACCGCAAACCAGGAGTACGGCATCGTCAAAGTCGAAGGCGTCCAGCAGCACCTCGATATTCTTGTACGGGCGGATAGCCCCGAGGAACAGCACGATCGGCATGTCGGCCGCAATGCCAAACTTCTTGCGGATATCCGCATCGCATTCCGGGTAAGAACCGAAGTAGTCGCCGTGCGGCACCAGTACCACCTTGTGCAGGTACGGCTGCAAGTAGGGCAGTTCGCGGCTCCCCTCGCTCATGATATGGATGACCGTCGAAAAGCGCAACAAGAGAGCGCGCAAGATGCGGTTGTACACGGGCACTCCGCCGTGCGGGACCGTATTGTGGATGGTCCACACGATCCGCTTGCGCGAAAAAATCACGCGCAGCAAAATGTAGAATCGGTAAAGGAAAGACCACAGGGAAAGGCTCTGGTCGAACCAGTTGAAATGGTAAACGTCTTGCCGGAACTCCTCGCCCTTCTTTTGCTTGGCGAGGTCCAGGAACCCGGAACACTCGAAACCGCCCTCGTCGCGGAGAAGGCGCGCGAGATTCGCGAGAAAGTGATTCGTCGCGTTTTCGCAGGTGGGATAAAAGCAGACTTTGACCTTGTCCATAGTGTACCTACGCAAATATACATCTATTTTGCCGGACGGTCTCCCAAAAATACTACATTAGCAACATGACGAAAATACCGTACGCGATGGCGATAGGCAACTGGTTGCCCTACAGCGAGACCTTCATCTACGACCAAGTGAAGCATGCGAAGAAATTCGAGCCGTACGTCATCGCCCGCGGCCTGAACCCGGCCAGGGAAAACTTCCCCTACGATCACGTCACCTCGCTCGGCCCCGTCGCACGGATGCTCTACTATGCGGCACTCCCCTGCGGCAAGTTCGTAAACGTCATAAAGGAAAGCGGTTCGCGGTTCGTGCACGCGCATTTCGGTACGAACGGGGCGCTCGTCTCGGCAACCGCGAAAAAAGCCGGAGTCCCGCTCATCGTGACGCTCCACGGCGTAGACGTAGGAATCCTGCTGAACCCGCACATCCCCGTCGACTACCTGTTTTACAAGCGCACGTACAAGAGGATGTTCGATACGGCACAGCTATTGCTCCCCGCCTCGCAGGAGTTGGCCGACTGCCTCGTACAGCTGGGCGCCCCCGAAAGCAAGATTCACGTGCACAGGCTCGGCGTCGACACTTCGGCATTCACGCCGTTCAGGCGCCCCGAACGCCCCGCCCAGTTCCTGATGATCGGCCGCCAGGTCGAAAAGAAGGGTTTCGAGTACGGCATCCGCGCCTTCGCGAAGATTGCGGGCAAGCACCAGGATTCCTCTCTCACGCTCATAGGCAAGGGCCCGCTGCAAGAACAGCTCCAAAGCCTCGCCGCGGAACTCAGCATTGCAGACAAAGTCATTTTCAAGGGAAGCGTTGCCGCACAGCTGATGCCCGAGCTTCTCGCGAACTACGACGTACTCGTGGCACCATGCATCGTCGCCAAAAACAACGACCGCGACTCGGGACTCATCGTGCTCAAGGAAGCGGGCGCAAGCGCCATGGCGAGCATCGGCACGTACTGCGGAGGCCTCCCCGAAATCATCGACGACGGGCGCACAGGATACCTTGTTGGCCAGCGCGACATCGACAAACTGGCGGAGGGCATGGACTCCCTCGCCAGCGACTACAACCTGCGCATGCAAATGGGCATTGCCGCCCGCGCCAAGATGGAAGCGGAATACGACACCGTCAAGCAGAACGAGAAGCTAGAAGAACTTTTTGGAAAGATCGTCTAGAGCCTTCCTGATATCGTACAGCAGGCGGTAATGGACCACCTGTGCTTCGTCCTTCTTGCCGTTCCTCAGTTGCAACAATCCGATATACTCGCCAATGGAATCCCTCCCGAAAGTCAGGTCTTCCATTTCCCAGAAACGCTCCCCGTCACGGCTGCCGATGTACCTTATGGAAATGAAGGGATGCATCTCTCCCTTGTTGTTTAATCCCCAGAGGTCAATTTCGTCGCCTTCGCTGTCATGCAGGGCAAAGGCATGGATTCCCGTGCTCGCGTTCTTTGCGGAGTGTTTCAAGTCAAGGACATAAAAAAGGACCCCGTTGCCGGAGAATGTGCCTCCCTGCGCCACGGCGTCTTCCCATTCCTCGGGACTCAAGTCGGCATGCCGGAAATTCAGGACGTAGTGTCCAACCGCATTCAAGGTTTCCCCGTTTCGGAAATCGCGGGAATACTCGTAAACCACCTGCCCGTACGACGAATACAGGTGTCCGTTTGCCGGATTCACGGCAACCCAGGCGGCGCCCTTCTGCAAGTCCTCGGGCAAGAATCCGAACTTGACAAAATTCAGTTCCTTATCGAACACAATAATTATCGGGACGGCCTTCCTCGTAGTCAGGGGATGCCTACGCCCCGTTGTGGCAACATACAGGTAGTCCCCATAGCACGAGATGCCTCCGAAATGGCGGTAGAAACCATCCTTCAGAAACCGGTTTACCCTGAGCAGGTGATTTTTCACGACAACCTTATGCGTTTTCTTGGAAACCTTGAATATCTCCCACTGGTTTGTAAGGTAATAGTTTTCGTTGTCGTGGGATATCCCCTGCATCTCATCGACATTGATACCCTCGCTCCATTCGCCTTCTTCCACCAGCAATCCCACATTGAAGAACCCTTGCGGAATCCTGGTCACCAGGGGGCCATCGTAATCGTTGTCGGTCTGTGCCGTAAAGTCAATGTACATTCCACTAGGATCGGCATAAGCGTGCAACCCCAGCAAAGGCAAGATGCACAACAAAAGAAGGAAATGTTTTATACGACAGGTTATCATGTTTTCGGTATACAAGATAATCAAGCAAAAACTCGTCGGGAAAGAAAAGACCTGATTTCTTGACAGAGTGCAATTTTTTAGGGATAGATATCATTAAAAAAAAAGCTCATTTTTCGAGAAAAATCCGTCTTATAGGATAGACAGGAGCCGTTTTCCTGTTCGCCATGCGGGGCCGCCGCATCCATTTTACAACAATAACACTACAAATACTTTACATTTGGAACTTTTTGTTGTATATTTAGAGGTATGAGTACTGTGGTTACAAACATTCGAATAGACAAGGAGCTAAAAGCTCAAGCCACCGAACTATTCAATGACCTGGGATTGACCCTTTCCCAGGCGTTTACCGTTTTCCTGAAACAGGCCGTTTTGCACCACGGCCTTCCCTTTGCCGTCACCAGGCCCCCGTCCAAAGAACTCCTCGAAGCTATTCGGGAAGGCGAACAACTCGCCCGCGATCCCGACGCCAAGACATACGCTACACCTCAGGAGTTATGGGACGAGCTCGGCATATGAAAAAGGCTTGATTCGGGAAATAGGATCGCGTCAGGGCATCAGCTTGTTCTTTGTCACCACGAATTCCCAGGCGTGGGCGGCGGCGCGCATCTTCGCGGTTGTCTCGGCGAGAAGCTTTTCATCCACAGTGACGCTGCGTCCCGAAACGAATCCTTCGACCGGGCGAGAAACGTCCCAGTCCGCTTTCCAACTGGCGGTGCGCACGGCGGCGGGCTCGGTATCGTCCATGCCCGCGAAGAACGCGAGGGAATCGATACGGTAGGCGATTTCGCCTTGGCGGAAAGAATACACGCCGGGAAGTTCACGTAACAGCACGGCAGAAGAATCCGCGGAATCGGGCGGAACCGCTTTCGAAATAAGCTTTGCGCCCATGAAATGGTTGGAGACGTCGAGCCCGAGGAAGTCGACAACCGACGAGGCGATGCTTCCCTGCGATACGGGACGCAGGTCCATTGTCCGTTCGGCACCCGCTCCGGCGAAAATCAGCGACACCCAGGTCTCGCCTTCGTGAATCTTGCCGAGGCGTTCCGATTCCGCCGTCTGCGCGCTGTTCGGGTACGAATGGTCCCCCACCAGAATGAACAGCGTACTGTTCGCGCGCGGCCCGCGCTCCACCTCGTTCACGATAATCCCGAGGGCGCTGTCCATGTAGGCTTCGGCACGCAAGTAGGCCGCTTCTGCATCGGCAGGGCGTTCGCCCATGTCGGCAGGCAGGTCGAACGGGATATGCATACTGCGGCTCATCCAGTGGAAGAACAGCGGCTTACCTTTATCGCGTTCACGGTACATTTCCACGAAGCGACGCGCGAGCGCGACATCGTTGTCGTTTTCCGGCTTGAATTCGTTATAGTCGAACCACTTCTGTTGCCACACGAGTTCGTTATCGAACTTGGGATCGGCACCGCAAAGCACCTGTCTATTGTAACCCGCCGCCTGCAGCACATCGCCAATCGAACGCATGCGCGTGTTGGGATAGTTGTACAGGAACGTCGCGCGCGGGTGGCTCGGCACGCCCACCATGATGCCGAGGAAACCTTCGATGGACGGATAGCCCACGCTGTGCGCGTTCGGATAATAGGTACCGCTTAAAACGAGCTTGCAAAGGTTCGGGAAACGCATGCAGCTCCTGGTGCGCATGTCGCTTGTCCAACCGCGCAGGCTCTCGATATTGAAAAGGATGATGTCCGGACGCTCGTCGAGGGGGCGCGCTTTGAAAGCATCGAGGCTTGCCTTCTCCACCGCATCCGCATTAGCGGAATCGCCGCCGGCCCAATGCCAGAACGGATATTCCGCATCGGGATTGCCACCCAGCGCAAGGATTCCTTCGCGGTAATCGGCCGGCGGCTCCAGCGACTCGAACGCATGCAAAACTTCTTCCACAAGCACGTATGGGATAGGCTTGATGCGCGGCCAGCGGCGGTGCGACGGGTTGAACCACATGTGCGACGTGCAGCCGAGAATGGCAAACACGAGAATCGCTACGACAGGCGCCACGAAAGACTTATGGAACGGACGCGCGACGGCACGCTCCAGGCGGTTCCCACGCGAAAAGATTGCAAGACCGACGATGGCCGCGACCACCGTAAAGAAACTGAACAGGAAATGGAACGCGCCTTCCTTGAAGATGCTTGCGACAAGGCCCGTATCGGATACGGCACCCATATAAGTCCCGATGAACGAGAAAGAGAGCCTCTGGTTCATCCAGCGCATGATTTCGTCATCGGTACCGCAGGCAAAAAGGTACACACCCGCAAGAACGACCGAAACGATTTTTACAATGCGCAGCCCGCGACCCTTGACCACAAGCGAAACGGCCTGCAAGCAGAATGCCGACGCCATGATGATTCCGATATCGGCAAACATCGTGTGCCACAAAAAACGGTTCCAGTCGGCCACGAACGGCCCGCCCGTCGGGGCGTTGCACAGGTACAGCGCACAGAGCTGCACCACGCGGGCAACGACCACAATCAACGCAAAGAAGAACCAGTAGAAGCGCGACATGGTTACCTCTGGGGAGGAGGCAGCAGCTTGTTCTTGTTGATGACGTATTCCCAGGCATGGCCCGCGGCGCGCATCTTGCGGAAGGTCTCGGCGTATTTGGCGGCGGCGTTCTCGATAACCTTGCCCGTCACGAATCCTTCGGCGGGGTGAGACGTATCCCAGGTGGGCTCGAGCACGGTCTCGAAGGCGCTCACGAGCGTTGAATCCTGGATGTTCGCGATGTAGGTGACCGAGTCGGTAATCATCGTCATGTCGCCCATGCGGAACGCGAATACCGGCCTATGTTTAGACGCGGCATGGAAAACGATGGTGTAGTCTACGCCATCGAACGCAGCAGGCGGATCGAGTTCAAGGAGGCTCTCCCCGACAAAAAATTCGGTAGCCCCATAAAGGAAGATGTAATCTAGAACCGTCGGCGCAATATCCACCTGCGAAACAGGCGTCGTGACGACTTTCGGTTCGATATTCGGGCCTGCGACAATGAGCGGAACCCACGTATAACCGTCATGCACACCACCGATAAAATTCGATACGCGATGCTGTGCATTGTTCGCAAACGCATGGTCACCCACGAGCACGAACAAAGTATTGTCGGCATTCGGACCCTTGGCCACTTCGTCCATCACGATGCCCACGGCGCTATCCATGTAGGCGAGCGAACGCACATAGGCGACTTCCGGATCGCTCGGCGTGGGGCCGTATTCCTTGGGCAACGAGAACGGCACGTGGCTCGTGGTGCTCATCCAGTCGAAGAACAGCGGTTGCCCTGCAGGGCGCTTTGCGTAAAGTTCGCGGAAACGGTTCGCGATGGGGACGTCGTGCTGGTTCTCGGGCTTGTATTCCGAATAGTCGAACCACTTGGCGAACCACGGGTGCAAATTGTCAAAACTCGGTTCGGTGGCGGTGAGTACCATGCGGTAGTAACCCGCTTCGCCCAAGATTTCGGGCAGGGCACGCATGCGCGTATTCGGGTAGTCCGAGAGGAAGGTTGTCTGCGGATGCGCCCACACTCCGGCAAGGACGCCCAAGAAGCCTTCGATGGAGGGGTAGCCCACGCTGTGCGCGTTCGGGAAATAGAGACCGCTCTTCGCGAGCTTGCAGATGTTCGGGAGCTTTTCGCATGTCGCGGGGACGCGGATGTCGCCGGTCCAGCCGCGGAACGTTTCTATCACGAAGAAGATGATATCGGGTTTGCGGTCGCCCCTTGCCTTGAATTGCTCAATATCGTGCTGACGGTATTGTTCGCATTCGCTTGCAGAGGCCGTGCAATCCTCGAAGGGGTAATCTGCGAGGGGGAAGCCGCCGAGCAACTCTATGCCCTCGGCATAGTCGCCGCGCTTTTCGGCTTCCGTGAGCTTGTACTTGATTTCGTCTACCAGCCGGAAAGCGACCGGCGCGATGCGCTTCCAGCGCATGTTGCTCGGCGCGAACCAGTTCTTCGACGTGAGTCCCGTAATCGCAAGCGCAAGCGCTATCCCGAGGCAGATCCAATTCTTGACCGCCGCGCGGTTCTTTACCGCAACAACTGCCCCTTCGCTCCACTTCGCGAACATCTTCCTATAAAGAAACACCGTCCCGACAATTCCCGCAATCACGATGAACGTCGTGAGCAGAAAGTGCCATGCACCGCCCAAAAACACGCGGCCCACCAGGCCCATGTCCGATGCGGCAAGCGCGTATGTGGTGATGAACGAAAGCGAAAGGTGCTGGCCCATCCAGCGCATAATCTCGTCGTCAGTCCCGGCAGCCACCATGTAGGCGATTCCGAGAGCGAGGAAAGCGATGCCCGCAATCTTCCGTGCCTTCCCGCGAAGCAGCGTGCAGAGCAGCCCGCCCGCAAAGGCAAGCGCCATCACGACGCCGGCTTCAATTACCAGCGTATGGGGGAAAAATCTGTACCAGCGGTCCACAATCGGGCCGCCCGTGGGCGCGTCCGTAAAGTACAATACGCAAAGGAGTACCAGGCGGGTACTCCAGAGCGTCAAACCGAACCAAAACCAGTAGAAGTTTCTCATTTCCCCTTTCGCGGTTTCAGGTTACCCTTCGCGGCCGAGCATGAAGGCCTTCTTGTTGCCTTCATGGAACTTTTCGGCGAAAAGCTTGTTCAAGGCGACCGTCCACTGTTCCACGGTGAAGTCGAAATGCTTGCTCAGCTTGCCGAGCATCGCGACGTTCAGGGCCTTCACGTTCTCGAGCTTCGAGACATCGATGTCGGCCGGAGTGAGGAGCACGCCGCCCTGCTTGAGGAAGGCCTCGTTCACCACGACCTGCGTCTCGTCGAATACCACCAGGTAGTCGGCTTCGCCCGTCGGGATCATCGGGGACTGCACTTCTTCATCTTTTGCAAAGCGCACGTCAGAAGCAATAGAACCGCCGCGCTGGCTCATGCCG
>NZ_DGUN01000019.1:5939-9142 GCF_002395745.1 Fibrobacter sp. UBA4309 | reverse complement strand
CTACGTGCTGAAGAACGTGCTCGACCTGCTCCACCCGGTGATGCCGTTCATTACCGAAGAGCTCAACAGCATCCTGTTCCAGGGCAGCGAAATGGTCATCAGCCGCGCATGGCCCAAGGCAGACGAATCGCTCATTGACGCGAAGATTGAAGCCGCATTCGACCAGGCATTTGCCGTGGTGGAAAGCGTGCGTGGCGTGCGTGGCCGCTACAACGTAAGCCCCGCCACCAAGCTCAGTGCCGTGGTGAGCGTGGACGACGCCGCGACGGAAGCCAGCGTGAAGGACTGTATGGCAATCATCACCGAACTTTCGGGTCTTTCTGACCTGAGCGTCGCCGTGAAGGCCGTGAAGCCGAAGTTCAGCGCCAGCGCCGTGGTTCCCGGTGGCGAACTTTACATCCCGCTGGAAGGAATCCTCGACCCGGCTGCAGAAATCGCCCGCCTCGAAAAGGAAATCGAAAAGGCCAAGGCATTCGCCGCTTCGATCGAACGCAAGCTTTCGAACGAGAAGTTCGTGAGCGGCGCCCCCGAAGCAGTCGTCAATGCCGAACGCACCAAGCTCGCAACGCAACAAGATATCATTGCGAAGAACGAGAAGGCTCTTGAAGAATTGAAGTAAGTTCACAACTATTTGAATATTAAAAGAGGTGTTCTTAGAACACCTCTTTTATTAACAACACATTTTTAATCACTTTCTTGCGGTTTATTTTTCACACACCTCACAGAAGCTCCTTTAGATTTAAGGAAATCGCCAGAACCAACTGTTGCATAAGCATTTGTTAGGCTGCCAACATAAACAGAATTTACAGTTATTTGTTTCGTTGTATGGAAATAAGCACCAGCACCTATTCCATGGAACACTTCGTCAGTGGAATATTCTGCTCCTGAATACCCAGCAGGTAATGCTCTAAAATGATATATATCTGTTCCATTTCCTTCGTTTCCCCATCCAAAAGTCGATTTTAGCGAAGCTCCTGAATTTCCAACAAAATCTCGTAATTCAATCCATTCAGAATCGGTAGGCACATGCCAATTATCCGGGCAAATTCCTTGATGCGGTTGATCAATATATTCTGGATCTACATAGCCGCTTTCTTTTACTGGTAAACCACCCATAACAGTATACCAAGTATAAAGACGTCCATATTTTTCACAATAACTATCTTTATTATGATAGCACAACGATCGAGATTCTCCAGGATCATATCTCAAATTTTCAGCCATCCATGTTTGGCCTCCAATCGAGATAATTCGATACACGTTTCCATCGCGTTCATCAACCATTTTCTCATAGTTATAAGGATTTAATTCAATATCAGAAGTACTCTGTAAACATTTTACATAAACACCTTTTGATTTTGGTTCAGAAATCATTGACATTTTCATCGATGTATTTTCTTGATTATACATTTGAAACGCGTTTTTTGCAGAAGAATAATTACGCGTCCACAATTGTATTATGTTTCCTTTAGGAATATTCACTTGATCATAAACATTATTTTTCTTTACATAACTGTATAACGAATTCAATTGAGCGGTATCAGGCACCACCCATCCATCAGGACAAGCACCTTGCTCAAGATATGAATGGCAAATCGAGTTATTGCATTCCTTGGGAAGATCCATTGCTGCCGACCACGTATAAAGCCGCCCATTTATTTCACAATCTTTTTCAGAATAGCACCAACTAGAATCTCCTTCAAAGACTAGATTGTCATACATCCAAACCTGACCATTTACACTTACAGTTCTATAAGCATGTCCATCCCTTTCATCAACAAAAACATCCTGCAAAAGCAAAAGGCCCCAACCAGACTCTCTACACTCATAATAAGTTTCTTTATAATCAACAACTTCAAAACGATTATTACCAGAGCACGTCAAATTCAACAAGATTTCTAAATCTGTCACATTTCTCAAAACACCTTCATCACAAACAAACACTTGTTTTGAGACTTCATTTTCTACCAAATCACCATTTTCCCCACATTTCATTCCCGCTGCATAATCTGGCAATGCAATATAATCACAAAACGGATTCGAAACAATAAGAGACGTGTCATAGGAATAAACAGTTTTCCAATTAGTACATGTTGAATTCACACATCCAGAAGAATGATAAAGACCAGCAGGACAACCTTCTCCTGTCCATGAAGTACAAGATTTATGCCCGGTACCTTTTTTATCAACAATGCATTTTGAATATTTATTCATACAATCCGTACCCATTATTGCAAATGCATTCTTTCCGCAAACGATTGTATAAATTTTCTCATCATCATATATCGCATAGTATTCTTCTTTTGTTTCTGGGCCACTATAAAATTGATCGTCACCAGAACTAGAAGTTACAAATTCCAATGAAGAAGAAATATTTGAAGACGTTTCGCTAAGGACACACGAACTACTAGACTCTATAATTGTAATAGAGCTTGATATAACTTGAGAGATTATTTCATCCGATGATGAATAAGTAGAAACAATCTCATCCTCTTCTGATGGTGAACTGGATGAAGAACTTCCACAAGCTATTAGAATAAATGTACAGAAAAGAAATATAATTTTTATCATATTCTCACCTCTTTATTCAAAGATTTTTCATCAGAAACAAACAAAAAAAGCGTGGGCTCATTTGGTTTAACCACTTGAGGCTCGGCAAAGCCCATGCAAGATAAAACAAACGACCCACGCCCCAACTGGGACGTGAGCGTCTGCACCATACCTCTTGCATTGATAATTTTGCCGATTTCAAGTGGAGAGTTTGGAGCAAATGCTCAAAATGTCAATATGGCATTAAACTTATAAGCACCTCAAAAAGTTATACAATATATAATATAACTCTTTTTATTAATTATAGATACATTTTATTCCAAATTGGAATATATTTTTTTACACAAAGTACTAACGCGTTAGGGATAGTGACCCCTTGGGGCGGAGACTTGCTCGCAAGGCTCCGTTCTAGGAGGCAGGCGTCAAGCGAAGCGAAGACGGCTGCCCCTAGAATATAGCCCGACCCGCACGGGTAGTGCGGGGAACGCCCAAATAAAGAGAACTCGCCGGGTTCCTGTACCGCTTCGTGTGGGACGACGCTGCGCTGTCTGCTCCAGCTACTTGGACAAATGCGTAGGTCGAGAGTCGCGACCACGCTTGCGTGGGCATGACCGAGACCAGCATTTGGCGCTTGCGCAAATCAAGAAGGCCGT
>NZ_DGUN01000019.1:0-5780 GCF_002395745.1 Fibrobacter sp. UBA4309 | reverse complement strand
CGGTGATGCCGTTCATTACCGAAGAACTGAACAGCATCCTGTTCCAGGGCAGCGAAATGGTGATCAGCCGCGCATGGCCCAAGGCAGACGAATCGCTCATTGACGCGAAGATTGAAGCCGCATTCGACCAGGCATTCGCCGTGGTGGAAAGCGTGCGTGGCGTGCGTGGCCGCTACAACGTGAGCCCCGCCACCAAGCTCAGCGCCGTGGTGAGCGTGGACGACGCCGCGACGGAAGCCAGCGTGAAAAACTGCATGGCAATCATCACCGAGCTTTCGGGTCTTTCTGACCTGAGTGTCGCCGTGAAGGCCGCCAAGCCGAAGTTCAGCGCCAGCGCCGTGGTTCCCGGTGGCGAACTCTACATCCCGCTGGAAGGTATCCTCGATCCGGCTGCGGAAATCGCCCGCCTCGAAAAGGAAATCGAGAAGGCCAAGGCATTCGCCGCCAGCATCGAGAAGAAGCTTTCGAACCAGAAGTTCGTCAGCGGCGCTCCCGAAGCCGTCGTGAACGCCGAACGCACCAAACTTGCTACGCAGATGGATATTATCGCGAAGAACGAAGCTGCGCTGAAAGAATTAAAGTAAGCCTTCGCTTGTCATCCCCGCGCAGGCGGGGATCTTCAAAACAATTCAAAAGAGGTGCCCCACGCGGAGCACCTCTTTTTTTACATCAACAATTCCACCTTTTAGAACTCGGCTACGATACCGATACCGACAGGGAAAAACGGCTTGTCGTTATCAAGCGTTCCATACTCAGCATCGAAATGAGTATAATAGCCGCCATTGCCGGCATAGAATTCAAAGCCCATTTCAAAGTAGGCTCCGAAATGGTTCAGGAACATGTGCTGGTACCCCAAGCCAAAAACCAGTCGCCAGTAATTGATGTCCCTCGTATGCTCGATGAGTTCTGAATTTTCCGAGCCCACATTCGTTATCGTAAAGCCGTTCATTTCACCGGTTATCCATTCCGAAGAATGGTATACATACGGGCCCGTCAAGCCCGTAAAGCGGTAGGCAATCCCGATTCCTCCCATAAAATCGTAGTCGGAGTTGTAGGCAGCCAAATGAACGTTAGCGGAGAGATGTCCGTCCAGCATGGTGTACCCGACACCGACCATTCCCTGAGACGGCCCGAACCCGAGAGAAACGCCTATCTGAGCAAAACTAGCCCCAACAAAAAGACAAAGTATTAAGAAAACCTTCTTCATGTATATCCTCCTATCTTATATCAGAATGGTTTTACAACAAAATAGCAATTCCCCCCAAAAAAAAGACGCCCCTAATCACCCCAAAATCACATTCCGTCAGAAAATTTCAACAATCCCTCCTTTTTTTATTATTATTAAATCATCAAGTTAGGAGAACAAATTATGAAATTCACCAAATTTCTGTTTGCGGGCGCGTTTTGCGCAGGCGCCTTAACCACAAGCCTACATGCGGCGGAATGCAGCTACGAGCCCCCCGTCAGGGAATCAGGAAGCACCGGAGCTTATTTTGAATACCCAGCAGTATCTCTCTATCTATTCGAGGGCAGCTACCTGGACCTCTCCAAGATGGGAAAACGCGAGCCCGCCGTCCAGAACGTTTCCGGCACCGACACGGTATGGATGTACAGATCCGAGCTGGACTCCACCATGATCGTAATCGCCTCCGAGAAGGTGGTCAAGGTGGCGCGCGTCGCCTATTCCGACAACCAAGACGACTTCGTTGATTCGCTCTTCAGCGTGCATCACGACGCCGTATTCAAAGACGAGTTCGCACGGTTGCAAAAGGCGGGCGTTTTCAAGGGAACAGCCGAACAAGCGGACTCCCTTGTGAACCATGTTTTTGAACTCTGCGGTAGATACTATTGGAAAGAAGGGGGCTACTCCGGCTGCGAATTCAATCCGCCAGAATTAAGACGGAGAAACGGCGGTAAGGATATCGACAAGGCTGATGTACCGCTAGCAAGTTCGGCTGTGGCCGGAATACACGCCTTCCTCCTCGACACACTGAACTTCTGCCCGGATTACAGGTTCGCGACAGACACGAACACAACCGCAATCTTCCCGAAATTTTTACAAGCGAACGCGAGCTTCAAAAAGCTCGGCCAGAACCGCTACCAGATTGCAGGCGCTAGGCCCAACTCCCCGTACAAGGCGTTCAGCCTGAACGGCCAACTGATTGAAAGCGGCATATTGAATGACGGCGTGTTTACGGCAAAAAAATTGCCCGTCATATTGATGCTGAACGACGGGCGAAGCCTTTACTTGAAGGACTAATCCGCTTACATGCTCACGAATTTGCGCATGCTCATTATGGTCGCCAATATGGTCAGCACAACCGAGACGGCGAGAGTCGTTACGGGAACAAGAAGTCCGCTTAAAAAGGCCTCATGACCGAGTTGCACCATAAGGAGTAGCGGCACTATCAAGAATAAAGTAATATGCGTTGCAGCACGTACCGTACGTACGCGTAGCGATACAATCAACGCAAAAGAAGTCGTGAGCAGCACCGCCGAAAGGGCTCCAAGGACAGAGGCCACCGCCACTTGCGTCGAAATTTCGGAATGCGATGCCCAATAACCGAGCTGTGCAAGAATCGCAAACACCACCGGGAACGGAAGGATTGCCAAAAGCTTGCCCCAGAAGAGCTTTGCCGGCGCAATGGGGGCAAGTTGCAAGAGTTCAAGGGAATTGCGCTCGCGCTCGCCCGCGAAGGAATCTCCTGCCAACGGAGAACCCATGGGGGCCATGAGGCAGCCGAGCAGGAGCATCATGTAGCCTTCCATGCCCTCCATAATCTGGCCGCCGTACCGCGACACGGCAATGCCCTGGCTTGCCGCCAGAATCACCGGCGGAATGATGAACGGAATCCAGAAGCGCGGGTCCCTAAAAATCAAGCGGATTTCATGTTTGAACACATGGAGCATCATATGTAAATCTAAAAAAAATCTTTTTGCCCATTTGAGCACGTTTTTACTATATTTGGCCTCATGGATTTCGGGCAATACGGAAATACATGGTGGAGCAGGAAGTGGCTCGAGACGCTCCTTGCCGGGGCCGACGCGAGCGTCGTCGCCACGGGCCTCCGCTATGCCATGCGCGAGCAGGTCAAGAGCATCGACATCGTGGACAACCGCGTGATTTCCGTAGTGAAGGGACCGAACGGCGGGCTGCACAACAACTACATCGTATTCCCGCTTTTCGCACGCGAGCGCTGCGAGATGTTCATGAGCCTCTTGAGGCAGCAGCCCTCCGAAATGCTCGCCCTGAACAACAAGGTACTCAACGAGTCCATCGAGATTCTGCTCGCCAAGAGCGGGCTTAAGCTATTCGACGAGCCCGAGAAGGTGAAGATGGGCTGCGACTGCCGCGACCCCCTCCCCTGCAAGTACACCGTGGCAACCTTCCTCAAGATTGCCGAACAGGCGAACGCCGACCCCGGCGTGCTGTTCAAGCTGCACGGGATGGACCTCTCGATGGCGAAGAACTTTACCGCGGCACCTGCGGACCTGGATGCTCCGACGGAAGCGAGCCTCGTGCGTACGCTCGGCAAGGCGAGCCGGCTCGTGGATGACGATGCGGGAGAAGCCGTGGCCGGGAAAGGTCGCGTCGATGACCTGGATCTGAGCGAGGATTCCAGCTCAAGCTTGTTTGCAGGCACTCCCGGCAATTCGAGCCGCACACCGCCCCAGCAATTGCCGCAGTTCGATTTTGGCGATTGGAAGGACTATTCCCGCGTGTTGCCCGCCATGCTGCAGAACTTCCCGAAATTCTGCCCCGCCGGGAACTTCCGCAAGAGCTTTACCGACGAGCTGGAAGGCTGCCACAAGTACTTTTGCGGCTACGAGAGTTTTAACGTCTTTTCCGAGCACTTCCGCGCATACAACGCGAAGACGTTCCTGATGGAAAACGAGTCCCTGCGGGTATTCCACAAGGGCGAATGGCGCTGGGCTTTCGAGCAGAGCAGCGGGGGCAAGGTTATACGCAACGACCTGACGGTCGCGAACATCATGGGGGCGCTCTGCTGCCTGAGCCAGGGGAACCTCTCGTGGCACCATTACACCGTACGGTACCTGCACCTGCTCTTGCAGGTCGCCTTTTACCTTGTACGTACCGGGGCCATTTACCCGCAGGTGTTCTGGATCAAGCAGGACGTAGCGCAGATGCGTTGGCTTCCGGCCGAAATGCTGCCGGATGTTCTCGGGATTGTCGCAGACCTCGAGGCGGCCGCCCCGCAAAAGTTCGCATTCTCTGCAAGCGACGGAGACTTCCGGGAAATCGCGGGCCCGGCCGAGCACATCCTTTCGCTGTTCATCGGCCAGTTGCTGCATTTCGCACGCACCTACAAACCGCCTCTCAAGACGAACCACGGGAACCTCCTCTCCTTCTTCTTCGACTGCGTATCGGGCAAGCTCGCGAACAACGCGCACGCCATCCCCGGCAAGATACAGCAATGGTTCTCGGTCTACTCCAGTCTCGATTTCAGGAGCCAGATCCTGTTCGCCTGCCACGAATCGGGAGACGAAGTCGCGCTCGACGTATTCATCCTCGACGGGAACGGCAACGCCGAATCTCGCGTTCCACTTTCCGCACTGTTCGAAAGCAACGATTCCCGCCTGCTTTCCATATTGAACATTCTGAACGGAGTTGCCGACTATTTCGCGCCCATGAGCAAGTACCTGGAACGCCGTGCGGCCTCCCCCATCATGATGCAGGGAGCCGTACTGCTCCAGTTTTTGCAGGATTGCCTCAAAAAGCTCGAGATTTTCGGCATCAAGACCGAAATTCCGAAGAACCTGATGAACGTAAGCAAGCCCAAGCCCAAGATGCGCCTGCAGGGCAGCATGAGCTTCGGTGCGTTCACTGCAAACGATTTGCTCGACTTTGACTGGGAAATCGCGATTGGCGACGAGAACGTTTCGGCCGAAGAATTCCTGGAGCTCGCCGAAAACGCGGACGGCCTTTTGAAATACAAGTCGCAGTACGTCGAGGTCAGCGCCGAAGACCTGCAGAGGATTCGCGAACAGATTGAAGGCCGCGCGGAAGGCGCGAAAGATTCCAATGCAACTACCGAGGGCGCCGCGAGCAGCGACGATGCAGGTAAAGACGGCGCGGCTTCCACCGCAGGTGATGAAAGCGCGGACAGCGAAAATGCAGACGACGCCCCGGTCATCACGCAGGCGAAACTCGTGCAGGCTTGCTTTACCGGCGAATGCGACGGCGTCCCGGTCGAGATGGCGGGCGAATTCAAGCAGCAGTTCGATTCCTGGCGCAGCGAAACCGAAGTCGCCCTCCCCGAGCACCTGAACGCGACCATGCGCCCCTACCAGGTGCGCGGCTACTCGTGGATGTACAAGAACCTCGAAATCGGTTTCGGTTGCATCCTCGCCGACGACATGGGCCTCGGAAAGACCCTCCAGGTCATCGCGTTCCTCCTCAAGATGCACGAAGAATGCAAGCTCGCCGAAAGGAAGGCCCTCGTGGTGATGCCTGCGGGCCTACTGTGCAACTGGCAGGTCGAAATCAAGAAATTCGCGCCCGACCTCACCTTCTTCGCCTACCACGGCGGGAGCCGCGACCTCGAGAAATTCCACGCCGACGTGCTGCTCACCACCTACGCCACGTTCCGCAAGGACTTTGACGAACTGAACGAGCGTGAATGGCAGGTAATCGTCATCGACGAGGCGCAGAACATCAAGAACGCCGACAGCGAGCAGAGCAGGCTATTGCGCCGGATGCGCGCTCCCATGAAAATCGCGATGAGCGGCACTCCTGTCGAAAACCGCCTCATGGAATT
>NZ_DGUN01000042.1 GCF_002395745.1 Fibrobacter sp. UBA4309 | reverse complement strand
CAAACTGGGCGTCGGCGTCGGTAGCGACGGACTTCCAGTAAGCAACGGCTTCGTCCCACTTGTCGGCCTTCGGGGCGTACGGACGGCCCTTGAGGTATTCGAATGTCTTTTCGTCTGGGTTGCAGTAACCGACGCGGGCGCCACCTTCGATAGCCATGTTGCAGACCGTCATACGGCCTTCCATGCCCATTTCTTCGATGACCGGACCGGCAAATTCGTAAGCGTAGCCAACGCCACCGTTCACGCCGAGCTTTGCGATGTAGGCGAGGGCCACGTCCTTGGCGGTCACACCCGGCTTGAGCTTGCCGGTGAACTTGATGCGGCGAGTCTTGAGCGGGCTCATGGCGAGCGTCTGGGTGGCGAGAACGTCTGCCACCTGGCTGGTACCGATACCGAATGCGATAGCACCGAATGCGCCGTGGGTTGCCGTATGGGAGTCACCGCAAGCAACAGTCATACCCGGCTGGGTCACGCCTTCTTCGGGGCCCACGATGTGGATCACGCCCTGTTCGGCGGTGGCGGGGCCAAAGAACTTGATGCCGTTGTTCTTGGTGTTGTTTTCGATATGGGAGAACATCTCTTCGGAAATGCCGTCCTTGAGCGGGCGGTTACGTTCCGGGAAGGTGGTCGGGATAATGTGGTCGACCGTGGCGAACGTGCGTTCGGGGAACAGAACCTTCTGGCCTTCTTCACGGAGCTGCGCAAAAGCCTGCGGGCTCGTGACTTCGTGGCAGAGGTGGAGCCCGATAAAGAGCTGGCACTGGCCGCTCGGGAGCTTTGCTACCGTGTGGCTTTCAAAAATCTTCTGATAGAGTGATTTTCCCATAGTTTTGTCTCTTTTTTATGCCTTTTCGATTTATTCTCCAAGGCTGATTAATTGCGGGCTCAAATATAGCAATTCTGGGTAGGTGCGGGTTACAGCCGTAAACATTTTTGTAAGTTCTAGGGGAGCTTTACGGTCATCCACAATCTATTTTATGGAAAAAACGGGGGCCCTCCATGAAAAGATCTTTTTCCATTATGCTTGCCACCATTCTTCCCTTGGCCTTTTGGGGCTGTTCCGGCGATTCCTCGTCGGAATCGACTGCCGAAGTCGTAGACGTCAGCGATATAGAAGAACCTGGCGTAGATTCCGGGGAAGATGCTGGAGAGGGCTCCGGACAGGAATCTTCCGGCGGGAACGAATCCGGAAAGGACTCCGGACCTTCCCAGGACAAGAATGCGTCTTATGCGGGCTTTGCCGAAGCGGGACCGTTCCTGGCTGGCGGTACGGTATCCATGGTGGCGGTAGACGCCTCTACGCTTGATTCCGCCGGTGCGTCGATCAAGACCACGATTGCATCGAATCGCGGCGATTTCGCTTTTTCCCAGACAGTTGAATCCGATTACGCGTCCGTCACGGCATCGGGCAGGTTCTTCCATTTTGCCAACAACGATACGGTTTCGAGCCTCACGCTGAACGCCTATGCGAATATCAAGAGCGGTTCCAACGTGAACGTGTTGACGCACCTGGAATATGCTCGCGTCCGCAAGCTGGTCGACGACGGTTCCTCTTTTGCCGAGGCGAAGTCCAAGGCCGAGAAAGAAGTCCTTTCTGCATTCCATGCCCTCGCGGATTCCACCCGTTTCGAAAGCGTTTCGCTGGCTTCGTCCGGCGTTGCCGCGCAGAACCTGCTCGCGGTCACGGCCATTTTGCTCGGGGAACGCAGCGGAGAAGCGATTACGACCCTGCTGAATTCTGTCGCGAAAGATATTGCTGACAATGGCAAGTGGGACGACGATTCGCTGAAGGCCGCCCTGGCCGACGAGGCGTATTCCATGTCGGTCGACTATCTCGCCAATGTCATATCGGGAAGGCTGGGCGTAGATGCGGTCGAGATGTTCGAACCCGTCGTGATGGAATTCTGGGCGAACGAGTACGGTATCGGTTCGTGCACCGACAGTGTCGATGGCGTGATGAAACAGAACACCAACAAGAGTAGCAAGAACTACGAGAGGTATTTCAAGTGCGGCAACAAGGGCTGGCTCGTGATGTCCGAAGCGCTTGTCAAGAGCATGGAACTTTCCAAGGTGTTCGGTGAATGCGACGATAAGTCGGCAGGGAGCATCAAGGAAGATACGAATTCAGACAGCTATATCTGCCATAAGGACATCTGGCGCCTCGCGACGGAAGCCGAGCTCGAAAGCAAGGCCGTATCCGATGCCAAGGGCGCCTGCACCGCCGAGAACAATTCGTCTGTCGTGCAGTTCAATTCCGCATACTTTGTCTGTAGTTCCAAGACATGGAAGAAACTGGCGCGAACCCCGATTGATTACAGCAAGGGCCGCAAGATGAACGAACGTCTCGGTCGCGGTATCAACCTCGGCAATGCCTGGGAATCCGCGGGTACGGGCGCTTCTGCCGACTGCGGCTGGAACAACTGCATCGAGGACGGTTACTTCAAGATCGTAAAGGACGCCGGATTCAATTCCGTGCGCCTCCCGGTAAGATGGCCCGCCGATGCCGGGCGTAGCGAACCCTATACGCTCGATGCAGGCAGGCTGTCGGGAGTCAAGGCCGATATTAATCTCGCCATCGCTCAGGGACTTGCCGTAATCGTCAATATCCACCATTACATGGAGATGAACAACGCCGCCGCGAACTACAAGAAGTCCAAGGACAACTACGAGAAAGAAAAGGCCCGCATGATGGGTATCTGGAAACAGGTGGCCAAGGAACTTGACAGCTATCCCGACAGCCTGCTCGTCTTGGAAATCTTCAACGAGCCGCACGACATGGACATGGCGCAGCTGAACGACTTCATGATGGCCGCCTACAAGGTTATCCGCGAGAATGCCCCGGGCAAGACGATCATGTTCGAATCCAACGGCTATTCCAAATTTGCGCAAATCAAGAACCTGACGATGCCCGAAGACGGCAACGTAATCGTGAGCGGTCACTACTACGAACCGTATACCATTACGCACCAGGGCCACGGCTACGACTGCAATAACTCCCTGAGCGGCTGGACTTCGTCCGTTGTCACGTCGCATTTCGGCGATTACGTGCAGGGCGTCATGGAGACGTTCCCTGATGTGAACGGAGGCTATATCCCGATGAACATGGGCGAGTTTGGCGTGTCGGGCCAGAACGGCTCCAGCTGCGGCGGGAACGGTGTATCGGATGAACTTCGTGCGAAGTGGACCGACGCGGTGATTGCCGAGGCCGAGAAGTACGGCATGTCGTGGCACTACTGGGGGTTTGTCGGTGTGGGCGGCTTCGAGGCCTACGACAAGTGGGCTGGCAAGTGGTATCCGGAACTCCTGGCCGTATTCGACAAGTACATCAAGAAATAGCGGCCAAGTCCTGCGAAGGCAAATGAAAAACCCCGGTTAAATGACCGGGGTTTTTCAAATCTGCAGAAGACTAGTACTGTTCGAGCTGAGTGTCGAACTTGTACTTTTCCTTGTAGTAGCTGATCATCTCGTCGCTGCTGGTGAAGGCGCCGCTGCGGAGGGCTTCGCGGACTTCGGGATCGGTGCGCATCATCTTGCGGATTTCAACGTCGATGTCCTTGAAGAAAAGATCGTTGCTGGCCATGGCCACATGGTTCTGGTTGAAGTCCAGGTGATAGCGGCGTTCGAGCATCTGGAAAAGTTCAGACTGGCAGGCGTTCTCGGGCGGCTTGCGGTTGGCAATCGGGAGATAGCACTTCTGGATGTAGGCCTGCTTCATTTCCACAATCATGTTGTCGATGGCGGGGATGTTGTGGTCGGAATCGTGGTCGGCGAGTTCGGCCTTGGGGGTCTTGACGCCGGAGCATCCGGTAACGAGTGCGGCCGCGATTGTGAGGGAAGCGATTAAGCCAAATTTCATTTTTATCTCCAAAAAAATTAACCTTTCTTTTTGTTCCCATCCCACGTCACAAAGTTATTTATTTGTGGATAAGTTTGCGATGCCAATCGTGTAATTTTTGGTTAACAAAAGGGTCGAAAAAGCGTTTTTTTCGCTCAAAAAAAAAGATTTGTGATGTGTGTCACGAAGGGGGTGTGTCAGAGAACACTAGGGGAACAGTTCGTTTGTCCGGGACGGCTTTTTGCCGGTTACGGGAGAGTCTGTTTGAACCTGTAGAACCAGCTGATCGGATTTATTACTTTGTACCTAACGTTGCCGATTCTCTTGGGTCCGTTCTTGTCGATGATTCCGGTAACGATATGGGCATGCGGTCCCGTGGTGTGCCCTGTTGTGCCGACGGTGGCGATGGGGTCGCCCGGCATGACTTCCTGTCCGTCCAGGTACAGGAGCTGGTCGCAGTGCATGAAGATGACAACATCCTTTGCGCGTACGAGACCGATGATGATGCCGCCGCGTTCATCCTTGCTGGTCCAGGCCTTGGCTGCAAAGGGGGCGAGGATGCGTGCTCCCTGGCGGCTTGCCAGGTCGATGCCGTTATGCTGGCGCTGGTTTGCCGTGGCGTACTCGTGGTAGAATTCGGTGATGTAGGCGACGCTGTCCGAAACAATCGATGTCCAGTATTTCCATGCGGCGCCGATGGAATCGGCCGAGGCGCGGCTCAGGTTCTCGGGACGGGAGAACTTGACGATAGTGCCCGCGGGCGGATAGATGAGGTTGTTCTTTTCCCAGGCCTTGTAACGGTACCCGTTGTCCTCCATGGTCTCGTCGATGTACTGCTTGACCATCCTGTCCGTCGTGATGACGGCGTTGAATCTGCCGATGGCGTAGCGCGCGATCCTCTGCAGCGTCTCGTTGCCGTCGAAGGTGAACGTGAACGAGGGCGCTACGGAAAGCTTGCTGATTTCCGAGGCGCGGTCGCGCATGTTCGAAACGTCCATCTCCACCTTGGAGGGGATGACGAACGGGATGGCGATGACGGCTATGAGGAACAGCAGGAAGAAACTCACGAAAAGTTTCGGGAGGCCGTCCAGCGGATTCTTCTTGAGGATTTCTGCCATGCAGAGCAGCGTGTAGGCCTTCGCCAGTTTGTCCGTATCCTTTTTCCAGTCGAGGTTGCGGAATTCCTTGCAGCCCGAAAAGCTTCGCTTGACGGCCTTGAAGCATTTCGGGTAGATTTTTTTGTCGGGCTTGCCCTGGAGCAGCCAAAGAATGGGCGTCTTCTGCAGTACCGGCGAATCCTCGACGTATATGGAAGCCGCCTTGACATCGGTTCCGGCGATGATGACGGCGCGCGCGATATCGAAGACGTGCATGTTGGCGATCTTGGGTTCGTCGCCGGGAAGGAGCGCCACCGTGTGGGGGATGCTCTTCTTGATTAGCTGCAGGTTGTAGTAGAACTTGCGGAAGTCTTCTTCGCTGTCGATGTCGGAGGCGACACCGCCGAAAGTGAATCCCTGGCGGCTTTCATCGTTCAGGATGGCCAGTTCTTCTTCGGAAAGGTGCTTCTGGAAAAGCGTGGCCAGGGTAATGCCCGTGTCGCTATCGCGCTTGCCCGTAAAATCGAACAGAACGAAACGCGCGCCAGCGTTCATGGCCAGCGCGAATTTCTCCAGGGCCTCGTAATCGCTCTCTTCGCCGGGGAAAGCGAAGAACGTCAATTCGCCTTGGTTGTACAGGTAGTTGAGTACCTTCCGCTGCATAAATGATTATGCCTTCGCGGAACCTCTCGGGTAGGAGAACCCTGCAGGGGGAGCGGCCACGAACTTGTCGATCTGGAGATAGAGTTCTTCGGCGCTGGCGTTCGGGTTGAAATAGATTTCCTGGTTCCTGTTCTGGCTGCGGCCCTTGAGCGGTTCGCTCTTGCGGGTACGGCTGACGACGCCGAGCGGGAGCACTTCGAGGAGGGGGAGGAGTCCGAAATAGCGGAAGAGGCTGAAGTTCTTCTGCCAGGTGGCGCGTTCGGCCAGGATGGCGAAGGTGCCTTCGAAAATGGACTTGGACTGGAGCAGATCGTCGCTAGTCATGGTCACCAGCTCGTGGTTGGTGGGGAAGTTGTTCACGAAGTTGACCATGTCGCCCTTGAGGTAGTTGGCGTCGCAGAGGAATACGAATTTCATAGTTTTTCCTTTGTTTTGATGCTTTTAGACGCAAAATAGCCTTTTTGATTGCGTTTGTCACGCTTTTGGGGACCCTCTTTTCCTGGCCGGACGGAAAAATGCACGATTTTACAAAAATTTTACATTTCGAAAGCCTTTTTGGGGCATGAACCCGCCTTTTGGAACCGTAGGTCCAGATATAAAAATCGGGGAATTTGAACAGATTTTTCCATTTTTAACGTAAGTCCTTGATACTCAACGACTTACGTGGGCCTGTTTCAGAAAAACGGGATTTTTTGCGAAAAAATCAAAAAAACTTTCCAAATTTTAACATAAAACGGCTATATTTTGTGACTGTTATCACGCATGGTATACAAGCGTGTTTGTTGTTTTTTGCATCAGAGCATGAATAATGAATTGCTTGTGGAATGTATTTGTGGGAGATCATAAATGAAACGAATGAATTGGACAATTGCGGCGCTCGTTGCCTCGGCTGGCATCCTGTCGACTGCAGTTATCGCTCAAGACAAGAATCAGGCTGCATCTGTTGAAAATAATGCACCCATGGTGAACGGAATTCCTGGTGAATCGATCCAGGAAGGCGGCAAGTTCGCCTCGATTAAGCTGGATAGCTATGTATCCGATGATATGGACAAGCCTGCGCAGATCAAGTGGTCTGTTTCGGGCAACAAGAGCTTGAAGGTGAATATTTCCAACGACCATGTCGCAACGATTACCGTTCCTGACCAGTACTGGAACGGCGAAGAAAACATTACGTTCGCTGCGACCGACACCAAAGGAGCGGTCGGTTCCGAAACGGTGACGTTCACCGTGGAATCCGTGAATAACCCGCCCGCCGTTTCCCAGATTCCGGACCAGACCGTCGACGAAGGTAAGCAGTTTACCAAGATTAAACTCGACGATTTCGTGAAGGACCCGGACCACCCGAAGGACCAGATTCTTTGGGAATTCGACATCCAACCGGTGGGCAAGGATCAAGCTGACGGCGACCTCAATGTCGAGATCGACCCGAAGCGCGTTGCGACCATCATTGTCCCGGATGCCCATTGGTATGGTGCGGCAAAGATCAAGTTTACCGCGACCGACGGCGAATACGCTAGCGATTCCAAGACCGCCACGTTCACCGTGAAGCCGATTAACGACGCCCCGATTCTGCAGAAGATTCCGAGCCAGACCATCGAAGAAAAGAACGAATTCGAATCTATCTCCCTGTCCGATTTCGTTAGCGATGTCGATGACGACGTCTCCAAGCTCAAGTGGACTGTCACCGGCAACAAGGACCTCAAGTTCGATATCGACAAGTACGGTACCGCAAACATCAAGATTCCGAACGAATTCTGGAACGGTTCCGAAACGGTGACCTTCACGGTGGCTGACCCGGCCGGTGCTTCCGCCAAGGCGACCGCGACCTTTACGGTCAAGTCCGTGAACGATGCTCCCGAGTTCGTGAAGGACGTCCAGGACCAGACGATTGACGAAAAGCAGGAGTTCAAGCCGATTGAACTGGACAAGCTGGTCAAGGATCCCGATCATGCGTATGAACAACTTAAGTGGACTGTTTCTGGCAACAAGGACCTGAAGGTCAACATCAGCGGGAAGACCGCTACGGTGGCTATTCCGAGCAAGCTCTGGAACGGTTCCGAAACTATCAAGTTCAAGGTTTGCGACCCGGATGGCGCTTGCGTCGAATCCGAAGCTCCGTTCACCGTGAACTCCGTGAACGACAAGCCTGAATTCGTGAAGCAGATTCCGAACCAGACCATCGACGAAAAGAAAACTTTCGCCAAGGTCAAGCTCGACGAATTCGTGAAGGATGCCGACCACAAGAATTCCGAACTCTCCTGGGAAGCCGACGTGAAGCATGTGGGCAAGGAACCGGAAACCGGTACGCTCATGGTCAACATCGACGAAACCCGCACGGCTTCTGTCGAGATTCCTGACAAGTACTGGAACGGTGCTGCCGAAGTAACGTTTACTTGCACCGACCCGGATGGCGCCTCCATCAAGCAGAAGGTGACCTTTACGGTGAAGTCCATCAACGATATTCCTGTGTTCAAGAAGATTGCCGACCAGACTGTCGAAGAAAAGACTGAACTTTCTTCCATCGTTCTCGATGAATACGTGAGCGATGCCGACCACGACCTCTCCAAGCTCAAGTTCGAGGTTGCCGGCAATAAGGACATCAAGGTCAACATCAACGCCAAGACTCGCGAAGTTTCTTTCAAGACCCCGAGCGAACTCTGGAATGGTGCCGAAAACATTACTATTACTGCTACCGACCCGGAAGGCGGCAAGGCTTCTACTTCGTTCAAGCTCGCCGTGAAGTCTATCAATGACCCGCCGGCAATGAAGGACATCCCGGAACAGAACGTCAAGGAAAAGCAGGCGTTCAAGGATGTTGAACTCGACAAGTACGTGGAAGACCTCGACCACTCCAAGGACAAGCTCAAGTGGACCATTACTGGCAACCGCGAACTCAAGGTTGCCGTCGACGGCAACCGCGTGATGAAGGTGACTCCGCCGAGCCAGCAGTGGAACGGTTCCGAGACTCTCACCATCAAGGTGACCGACCCGGAAGGCGCTACCGACGAACGCTCTGTCGCCTACACGGTTGAATCCGTGAACGACGTTCCTGAATTTACGAAGCAGGTGGTCGCCCAGACTATCAAGGAAAAGGGCCAGTTCCAGCCGATCAAGCTCGGCGAAATGGTTCGCGACCTCGACAACAAGCTCTCTGACCTCCAGTTCGCAGTTGACGTGAAGCCGACTACTAAGGGCAAGGATGGCGAACTCTCCGTGGAAATTGACGCACAGCATGTCGCCAAGATCAATATTCCGAACAAGTTCTGGAACGGCGCTGCAGAAATCACGTTCACCGTGACCGACCCGGAAGGCGCCAAGGCTACTTCCAAGGCCCTCTTCACGGTGCAGTCCGTGAACGACGTCCCGACTCTCAAGAAGATTCCGGACCAGATGATCGAAGAGAAGCAGACCTTCGCTTCTATCAACCTGGCTGAACTCGCTCAGGATCCGGATCACGCTTTCAACCAGCTCAAGTGGACTGTTGCCGGCAACAAGGCCTTGAAAATCGACATCGACAAGAACGGTGTCGCAACGGTCAAGGCTCCGTCTCCGATGTGGAACGGTTCCGAAAAGGTGACCTTCACCGTGACTGACCCGGAAGGCGCTTCTGCCAAGTCCGACGCCGTGTTCACCGTGAAGTCCATCAACGACCAGCCGATTATGAAGGACATCCCGAGCCAGAAGATCAAGGAAAAGGAATCGTTCAAGACGATTGCCCTCGATGACTTCGTGAGCGATCAGGACCACGAGAAGAACCAGCTCAAGTGGACGTTCGCTGGCCAGAAGGATTTGAAGATTGCCATGGACGCAAAGCACGTCGTGACGATCACGCCGCCGACCAAGTTCTGGCACGGTTCCGAAACGGTGACCTTCACCGTGACCGACCCGGAAGGCGCTATGGACAAGCGTACCGTTACGTTCACTGCCGAATCAGTGAACGATCCTCCGGTATTCACCAAGCCCATCAAGGACCAGACCATTCAGGAAAAGCGTGAATTCGCTATTATCAATCTCGCCGACATCGTGACGGATCCGGACCACAAGCCGGAACAGCTCACTTGGAGCTTCGACGTGAAGCCGGCCAAGGGTGCCGCCAAGGGCTATACCCCGAAGCTGTCCGTGAAGGTTGACGAAAAGCGCATGGCACGTATCGTGATTCCGGACAAGTTCTGGAATGGTTCCGAACAGATTACATTCAACGTCGTTGACCCGGATGGCGGCAAGGCCAGCTGCACTGCCGTCTTTACGGTGACCTCCGTGAACGATGCCCCGGCCATCGGCAAGATTGCCGACCAGGTGGTCGAAGAAAAGCAGGGCTTCGCCGCATTCAACCTGAATGATCTTATCAAGGATCCGGACCATCCGTTCGAAAAGTTGAAGATTGAAGTTTCCGGCAACAAGGAATTGAAGGTGAACATCGGCAAGGATGGTGCCGTGTCCGTTGTCGCTCCGAACAAGATGTGGAACGGCACCGAGAAGATCACGTTCACCGTGACCGACCCGGAAGGCGCTTCTGCCAAGACGACGGCAAGCTATACTGTGAAGTCCATCAATGACCCGCCGGTCATGAAGGACATTGCCGACCAGACCATCAAGGAAAAGGGAAGCTTCAAGTCCATTGCTCTTGATAACTTCGTCGAAGATCTTGACCACCCGAAGAACAAGCTCAAGTGGAAGATCGAAGGTGCCAAGGAACTCAAGGTTGCCATGGATGCCGGCCACAACGTGACTGTCACTCCGCCGAACCCGAACTGGCATGGTTCCGAAACGGTGAAATTCACCGTGACCGACCCGGAAGGCGCTTTCGCGAGCAAGAGCGTGAAGTTCACTGTCGAATCCGTGAACGACGCTCCGGCATTTGTCAAGGAACTCAAGGACCAGTCTATCGACGAGAAGAAGCAGTTCCAGCAGATCAAGCTTGCTGACCTCGTGAAGGACCCGGACCACAAGATTACCGAACTCGCCTGGAGCTTCGACGTGAAGCCGATCAAGGCCGGTGCCGCCGCTCCGGCTGCCAAGAAGGGCAAGAAGGGCAAGGCTGAAGAGCCCAAGGCTCCTGCCGGCGAAACCCTCAAGGTGACTGTCGACAAGAACCAGGTGGCCACCATCGCTATCCCGAACAAGTTCTGGAACGGTGCCGCGAACATCACGTTCACCGTGACCGACCCGGAAGGCGCCAAGGTCTCCAAGACTGCCCGCTTCGAAGTCCGCTCCATCAACGACCCGCCGAAGATTTCCGAAAGGGCTCCGCAGGGTGAAACGGTTCGCGAAGGCGGCCGCTTCAAGACGATCGACCTCGCAAGCCTCGCCGAAGATCCGGACCACCCGGCTACCAGCCTCAAGTGGAGCATTTCCGGCAACAAGCAGCTCAAGGCCGAAATCCGCAAGGACAATACCGTGATCGTGTCCGTTCCGAACGACCAGTGGAATGGCAAGGAAACTCTGACGTTCACCGTGACCGACCCGGAAGGCGCTTCTGCAAGTCACAGGATGAACTTCGAAGTGACCCGCGTGAACGATCCTCCTGTTCTTGTGAAGAAGATTCCTGACCAGAAAATCAAGGAGAAGGAATCCTTCAAGCAGATCAAGCTTGACGAATTCGTGAAGGACCCGGATAACAAGCCCAATGATCTCAAGTGGACTGTTTCCGGCAACAAGAAACTCAAGGCCGAAATTTCTTCTAGCCGCATTTTGACCGTCTCTGCTCCGGATGCGCACTTCTGGTGCGCTCCTGAAACCATGGTCCTCGAAGTCAAGGACCCGGATGGTGCCGCTACTTCCCAGATGGTGACCTTCGAAATCACCTCCGTGAACGACGCTCCGGTGCTGAAAGATATCCCGGGCCAGAAGATCAGGGAAAAGGGCCAGTTCAAGGATATCGATCTGAACAAGTTCGTGAACGACCCGGACCACAAGAACGAACAGCTTAGCTGGGAAGTCAAGGTGACGAAGGTCGGCGGTGCTGCTCCTGCTCCGAAGAAGAAGGCTCCGCCCAAAAAGGCTGCCAAGAAGGGCAAGAAGGGCGCCAAGGAAGAACCTGCTGTCGAAGAGAAACCGGCTCCGGTTGACGACTTCCAGGTCGAAATCGATAGCAAGAACATTGCCCATATCAAGATTGCTGACAAGTACTGGCATGGCGAACGCAACGTGACCTTCACGGTGAAGGACCCGGAAGGCGCTTCTGCCTCCAAGACGGTGAACTTCCTCGTGGAATCCGTGAACGATGCTCCGGAAATCAAGCAGATTCCTATCCAGAATATCCAGGAAAAGGAATCCTTCAAGCCGCTCGACCTGGCCCAGTACGTATCCGATCCGGATCATCCGATTGGCGCCCTCAAGTTCAACGTGGGCCCGACCCGCTTCTTGAAGGCTTCCGTCAACAACAAGAACCAGTTGGTCGTTTCTACTCCGGACAAGTTCTGGAACGGTTCCGAAAAGATCAAGCTCGACGTGGTTGACCCGGAAGGCGCAAGGGCTACCGTGCAGGTTGTCTACGAAGTGACCCCGGTGAACGACCCGCCGACCGTGAAGTCTATCGCTGGCCAGAGGGTCAAGGAAAAGGAAAAGTTCGAACCGATCGACCTCTCCAAGGTTGCAGTCGACCCGGATAACAAGCCGAATGAACTCAAGTGGAGCGTTTCCGGCAACAAGGACCTCAAGGTCGATGTGAAGGGAACCCGCGCCATGGTGCTGACTCCGAACCCGAACTGGAATGGCAAGGAAACCCTGACCTTCACGGTGAAGGATCCGGCTGGTGCAAGCGCCTCTACGAAGGCTACCTTCGAAGTGATTCCGGTGAACGATCCTCCGACCCTCAAGCCGGTCCAACCGTTCGTCATCGAAGAAAAGAAGACGTTCGCTCCTGTCGACTTCAGCAAGTTCGTGAGCGATCCGGACAACAAGCTTGAAGAACTCAAGTGGACTCTCGACGATGCCACCCCGGGTTCCGCTTCTGCCGGAAAGGGCAAGAAGGGCAAGGGTGCCGCAGCGAAGGGCCCGACCGTCAAGCACGAAATCATCTTCAATATTGACGAGAAGGGCGTGCTGACTGCCGAAATCCCGAACAAGTACTGGAACGGTACCGAAACGGTGGCTGTGAACGTGTTCGACCCGGCCGGCGAAAAGGCCAGCGTCAACGTGAAGTTCACGGTGAAGCCGGTGAACGATCCTCCTGTCGTGAAGGAAATTCCTGGCCAGGAAACCCTGGAAGGCAAGGCATTCAAGCCCATCAAGCTCGATCAGTACGTTTCTGACCCGGATCACAAGGTTCATGAAATCAAGTGGAAGATTTCTGGCGCCAAGAACCTCGAAGCCATGGTTTCCGGTGGCCGCGAAGCGGTTATCAGGCCCAAGAAGTCCGACTGGTTCGGTGAAGAAACCCTCGTGTTCACCGCTAGCGACCCGTCCGGTGCAACTGACAAGACTGTTGCCAAGTTCGTCGTGAAGCATGTGAATGCGGCTCCGGTCATGCGCGATATTCCTGACTACACCATCAAGGAAGACGACCACGGTGGAGTCATCGCTACGATCAAGCTGGACCAGTTTGCCCGCGACAAAGATCACCGCTTCGAAGAACTTAAGTGGACCTTTACCGGCAACAAGTATCTGGATGTGAAGTACGACAAGTTCAAGAGAACTGTGACTGTTGCCCAGCCGCACGAAAACTGGAACGGCAAGCCGGAACGCATCACGTTCACGGTGACCGACCCGGATGGTGCCAAGGCCAGCAAGTCCGCCCTCTTCACTGTGATTCCGGTGAACGATCCTCCTGAAGCCAAGGCTCAGACCTACATGACCCAGGAAGGCGATCCGCTGAAGGTTTCCGCTTCCGATGGTCTCATGTCCGGCGTGATGGATCCGGATGGCGAAAAGCCAGTGTCTGTCCAGCTCGTCCAGAAGCCGCACAACGGCAAGATCAACCTGAACGAACGTGACGGTTCCTTCGAGTACATCCCGAACAAGGGATTCTCTGGCCTCGATGAATTCTCCTTCAAGGTGAAGGATCCGGGTGGAGTCTACTCCAAGGTCACCACTGCCGAAGTGAACGTTACCTTCAAGATGAAGGATCTCCGCGGTGGCGAGAAGAAGGCTGAAGCGAAGAAGGACGAGCCGAAGGACGACGATGAAGACAATGCTCCGGCCAAGGGTAAAAAGAAGAAAGGCAAGAAGGGCAAAAGGAGGTAGTCTCTAACGCCCCATGCTTGAATTTAAAATGCTCCCGCCATGGCGGGAGCGTTTTTTTTTCGGGACTATTTGCCTCGAATTGCGGCTCTTGCGTTGAGATTTTTTCATCGCAAATTCCTTTGAAAAAGGGACTTTTTGAGATTTTTCGCTTTCCAGGATATACCTTTAAAGAGGTGATGGTCCCTTGTGGGTCCTTTTAAAAGTGGGTGTTTATGGTTACAAAAATCCTTAAAGTTTTGACTTTGACCTCCTTGGGCATGGGGCTTTGCGGAACCGCGTTTGCGGCGACGGCAGAGTCCGAATTCTCCTGGAGCAACGTATGCATGGGTGGCGGCGGTTTTGTATCGGCGGTCGTTGCGTCGCCTGCTGCCGAGAACCTCTTTTACGCGCGTACCGACGTAGGCGGCGCCTACCGTTGGGAAGAAACCTCCAAGTCCTGGGTCTCGATGATGGATTGGGTCGATGTGACGGAACGCGGGCTCTTGGGCATTGAAGCCATTGTCGCTGACCCGAAGGACGGCGACAAGGTCTACATGATGGCTGGCACCAGCTACTGGAACAACGGACGCTCGGCGTTTTTGCGTTCCGGTGATCGCGGCAAGTCGTGGGAAGTGCTTTACACTTGGGACTCGACTGGCGAAAAGGGCGGCGTTGTGACCCGCTTTGGCATGCACGGCAACGGCATGGGTCGCGGTAACGGCGAGGCCTTGGCCGTTGACCCGAATAATACCGACATCATGTTCTACGGCTCCAAGAACAAGGGCCTCTGGAAATCGACGGATAACGGTTCGAGCTGGAGCCATGTGGATGCGTGGACGACCGCTGCCGGGAGCGACACCACTTGGAACGGCTCGGGCTTTAGCTTTGTGACTTTTGCACCGGGATCTTCCAAGGTGCTTTACGCCGGTTTCCTCCGCGAAGGGACGACCAAAAACAAGACCTTTGAAAACGTATTCACTTCGACGGATGGCGGAGCCTCCTGGAAGGCGATTCCGATTCCCGATGCCTTGCGCACGACAGCGGGCGGCGGCATTGTTCGCCTGATGCCGCAACGCGCCGTAGTCTCGAAGGACGGCAACACCTTGACCATTACGTTTGCCGACGGTGCAGGGCCGCATGCCATGGCGTGGGACGAAGGCTGGGGCCCCATTTGGGATGGCTTTGGCCGCGGTGCGGTGCTCCAGTACGACGTGGCTGCCGCCACTTGGAAGGACGTTTCTCCCGAAGACTACATTGACGACGGCAACACGACTGTTTCCGAATTCGACCAGACTTCTTACGAGAACGCGGATAGCTCCTACAAGTTTATCGCCCCCTATGGCGGTATTACCATCAATCCGAACGACAGCAAGGAAATGGTCGTGACTACCGAGGGCTATCGCGGTCCGCAGTTCTGGTACGCGGATACGGACGACGGGAAAGGCAAGTGGAGCGACCAGTGGGGCTCCAACATTTTCCACACGACCGACGGCGGCGAAACCTGGGTGGCGAGCTTCAAGTACTATTGGATGGAAGGCGGCTTTTACCCGACTACGCAGCAGATGGATGCGAACGGCATCGGCTGGATGCACAACGGCTCCATTCACTGGGCGGGGAGCATTGTCATGGACCCCAATAACCATGAACGCGTCTTTGTGACTTCGGGTAACGGCATTTTCCGCACCGACAATTTAAGCGATTATGTGTATAAGGAAGCTGAAAATTCCTGGGAGGAGCCGACCCTGACCATGAACCAGGTGTGGCATTTTAACGCCCACGGTGTTGAAGAGACGGTGCCCTTCGAGGTGGTGAGCATTCCGGGCGGTCCCATGATTTCGGTGATCGGCGACTACGACGGGTTCCGCCATGAAGACATTACCAAGTACCCCGCCAGCCGCCATGTGACGGAAGTTCCTGGTGTCTCGACCTCGCTGGGGACTACCACCGGCCTTGCCTACGCCCCAAAGAAAGGAACCTTGGTGAAGGTGACGGCGACGCGCGAGTACAAGGGCCAGTATAGCAACATTCCCATAGACCCAATCCAGATTTCCAACGACTCCGGCCGCACTTGGACGGTTTCGGCTTATGGAAAATTGTCTGCGGATTTCGCCGAAGGCACTGCTGCAATTTCTACCGATGGTTCTGTGGTGCTTTGGGTGCCGGGCAAGGGCTCGACTACCGTGTATCGTAACGAAAGCTCCAACTGGGACGAGGTCACGGGCATTACTGCAAGTGCCTTCGTGGTGGGCGACCCCGAGAATGCGGATGTGTTCTATGCCTACGACCGTACCACGGGCAAGTTCTACAAGAGTACGGACAAGGGTAAATCCTTTGCTGAGGTTTCGGCTCCTGGCGTAAGCAATTTCAAGAAGTTCCGCGCCATTCCTGGCTTTGAAGGCGACTTGTGGATCCCGGTTGCGGTGCAAGACGAAAATGGCAACCCGAAGGACGGTTCACTTTTGCATTCGACGGATGGCGGCAAGACCTGGAGCAAGGTCGAGGGCGTCGGTTACTGCGAAGCGGTGGGCTTTGGCGCTCCGAAGGCGAAGGGCGGCTACCCGGCCATTTACGTTTATGCCCTGGTCGGCAAGACGATGGGCGTTTTTGGTAGCGACGACAAGGGCGCCACCTGGGCCCGTGTGAACGATGACGGCCATGAATATGGCGGCCTTGCAAACGGCGAGTTCGTAATGGGCGACATGAACACCTACGGCGTGGTTTACATGAGTACGGCCGGTCGAGGCATTGCGGTTCGTGTCCCCAGTGACTGGAATATGGGATCGTCGAACTCTGGCGGGACAATGGTTGTCAAGGCGCAACCCAAGGGTACTTTCGCAAACCCCACGGCGAGCGTCAAGTATGTGGGAGGGAACCTGGAACTGCACTTGGAGAGCGCCAACGTCCGTGTGTCAGTATTCGACATGCATGGCCGCGAGATTTCTTCCAAGAGGTATAGCAGTTCTGTGACGCTTCCGCTCAAGCAGATTGTGCCTGCTCGCGGTAATTACCTTGTGCGCGTGGATGACGGAAAGCGTCTCCTGTTCAATAACCGCGTGATAGTGACGCGCTAAATGGCGCTTCCATAAAAGCTAACGCCTTGAGATTCAGGGCGTAAAAAAGGTCCCATCTAGGGACCTTTTTTGAATTACTTCTTTTTGGCTTTGGTCTTGGTTTCGAGCCATTCGTCGAAGGTGATGCTGCGGTCGAGTACGCCATCCGGCGTGAGTTCCAGGACGCGGTTTGCGACCGTCTGGACGAATTCGTGGTCCTGCGAACAGAAGATGATGGGACCCTGGAATGCCGTGAGGCCGTTGTTGAGGGCCGTGATGGCTTCCAAGTCGAGGTGTGCCGTCGGTTCGTCGAGCAACAGGCAGTTCGCGTTGCTGAGCATCATGCGGCTGAGCATGCAGCGCACCTTCTCGCCACCGCTGAGCACATTTGCGCTCTTGAGGGCTTCTTCGCCGGTGAAGAGCATGCGGCCGAGGAACCCGCGGATGAACGTTTCGTCCTGTTCCTTGCTGTACTGGCGTAGCCAATCCACGAGGGAGAGGTCGGTATTGAAATAGGCGTCGTTGTTCTTGGGGAAATAGCTGTAGCTGATGGTGTTGCCCCACTTGAGCACGCCTTCGGGAGCCTTGGTTTCTTCGGCGATGAGCTGGAAGAAGGCCGTCTTGAGCGTGTCGTATTCGCCGACGAGGGCGACCTTGTCGCCGCTGTTGAGGCTAAAGTCGAGTCCCTTGCAGACGATGCCGTCGCCACCGTCGATGGTCGCGTTCTTGACTTCGAGCACGATCTTGCCCGGTTCGCGGTCCATCTTGAAGTTGACCCACGGGAACTTGCGGCTCGAAGCCGGCATTTCTTCGACGGTCATCTTGTCCAAAAGCTTCTTGCGGCTGGTGGCCTGCTTGGCCTTGGCGGCGTTACTGGCGAAGCGGCGGATGAACGCCTTCAATTCTTCGATCTTTTCTTCGGCGCGGCGGTTCTGGTCCTTTCTCTGCTTCTGGGCCAATTGGCTCGCTGCGTACCAGAATTCGTAGTTACCGCCGTAAATGTTGATCTTGCCGTAGTCGATATCGCAGGTGTGGGTGCAGACCGCGTTGAGGAAGTGACGGTCGTGGCTCACCACGATGACGATATTCTCGAAGCGTTCGAGGTAGTCTTCGAGCCAGCCGACGGTTTCCAAATCCAAGTGGTTCGTCGGTTCGTCGAGCAAAAGGATGTCGGGGTTGCCGAACAGGGCCTGGGCGAGGAGGACGCGGATTTTCTGGCCGCCGTCGAGGTCCGCCATGAGGCTGTAGTGGAATTCTTCGGGGATGCCGAGGCCCTTGAGGAGCACCGCGGCGTTGGAGTCGGCTTCGTAACCGCCGATTTCGCCGAAGCGGGTCTCGATTTCCATGGCCTGCATGCCCTGTTCTTCCGTCATTTCGGGCAGGGCGTAGAGTTCGTCGCGCTTCTTGCCGAGCTCGTAGAGTTCGGGGAAGCCCATCATGACGGTTTCGAGGACGGTGTTCTGTTCGTAGGCGAAGTGGTCCTGCTTCAGGACGGCGATACGTTCGCCCGGATCCTTGGTGACTTCGCCGGTGTTGGGCTCGAGTTCGCCCGAAAGGATTTTCAGGAACGTGGACTTTCCGGCGCCGTTCGCGCCGATGACTCCGTAGCAGTTGCCGCGCTTGAACGAGAGGTTCACTTCCTTGAAGAGGACGCGGCTACCGTATTGAAGACTGACATTAGAGACGTTGAGCATTTAGTTAATTGATGATTGATGATGGATGATTGATGATTAATTGTTGTTAGGAAGAATTTTTGATGTTTTGATTATTTTCGTAATAATCTTGATAATAGATTCATTTTCCTCGTAGATTTCTTTGAATAGGTTTTCTTTAAGGAATGATGTTTCCTTAAGTAATTAAAGATAAAGATGGATAATTTGGATGGCGAAGGCTTTTGTTTTTTCGGCAATTAAATTGTCTTTCTTCATAAAGCTCTTCCGCCAGAATACAAATTATCCATTATCATTTATCCATTATCAATTGTTATTCGCTTTCTCCAACTCGCGGGCGTTGATAATCAGCATCTGCAGTCTGTTCTCGATGTTCGCGAAGCTTGTGTCCGGATCGTAGTCGAGACTCAGGATTTGCACGTGCGGGCAACGTTCCTTCACGGCCTTGGTGAGGCCGCGTCCGCTGATGTGGTTGGCAAGGCATGCGAACGGCTGCAAGATGATGAAGCTGTTCACGCCGTGCTTCGAGTTGTAGAGGATTTCGCCCGGGATGAGCCATCCTTCGCCTGTGTTGTAAGTCGGGTCGATGATGTCGGAGATGTAGTCCTTGAGTTCCAGACAGTCGGCGTGATGCTCGTAGAGCTTGAAGTTTTTCATCACGTTCTGCACGCAACCGGATGCATGGGTATACGCCTTGGAGGTGATGCCCCCTTCGACGCGGTCCATGATGGGGTTCGCGGAGAACCCGCGCTTGAGCTTCTCGGCGCGCACGACCTCGTCGACGCGGAAGAAGTCGAGCATGCCCGGCAGATAGACTTCCATGCCGTTGTCCATCAGGTACTTTTCCACGAAGCCGTTGGCACTCGGGTGGTAGTTCATCAGGATTTCGCCAAGCACGGCCACGCGCGGCTTGCGGATGCCCTTCTTGCGGTCTTCGGTAATCTCGACGGTGTTGAACGCCTCCACGCAGGCGGCGAACATGTCGAGCACCTTCTTGGGCATGCGGAGCTCGGTTTTCTTGAGCTGGGCTGCCATGCTCATCAGGAGCGGCATCCAGTGGTCGTACACCTTCTGCGTGTCACCCTTGTTCACTTCGTAGGGCAGCAGCGCACGGTACATGATTTCGATGGCATCCATGAACACGATGCCCCACAGCATGTGCAGGCGGAAGTCGAGACCTACGGTGAATCCCGGATGGATTCCCTTGTAGTCGGTACCCGTCGTGATGATGGAGACATCCTTGAAGCCAGCTTCGTCGAGCGCCTTGCGGGCGAGTACGGGATACTGCACTGCACGGCAGTTCTCGCAGTTCTTCGCGAGGCACATGGAGACTTCGGTCGGCTTGATTTCGGGGTGGTTCACAAGCCACTTGAGGCATTCGCCGATGTTCACCTGGCAGGGGAAGCAGATGTCGTTGTGCACAAACTTCTTGCCGAGTTCGATGGCTTCCTTGTCGGCTACGGGCAGGTATTCGGCCATGTAGCCCTTCGCCTTGATGTATTCGCTGGCGAGCACGGAGAAGGCCGGAGAAAGGTTCGGCGTGAGGATCTTGCGGCGGGTCTTGTCGGAATCGACGAACGGCGTATGGTAAAGCGGTTCGTTGCTTTCGGGCTTTTCGGGCAGGTTCGCCGCACGGCGGGCCTTCACGGTCTCGATGAAACTCTTGATGCGGATTCCCACGGGGCCGCGGGCATCGCCTTCATCGAGCTTGAGCATGAGCATTTCCTTGTTGGAATCGCGGTGCATCATGCGCATCATTTCGTCGGTCAGGATGGAGTCGTGGCCGCAGCCGAAGCTCACGATCTGGGCGAGTTCCACGTTCGGGTCCTTCGCGGCGATCATCGTGGCGCCGATCATGCGCAGGTGGAACGTATTCTTGATTTCCACGCGGGTATGGGTCGGCACGTCCTGGTCATAGACGCCCGGGAGCGACTCGGTGGTGAGCACCGGGATTCCCATGGCGGTAAAGTGGCTTGCGATGTTGTGGTTGATGAGCATGTCCGCATGGTACGGGCGGCCTGCGATCACCACGGCAAAGCTGTTCTTCGCACGGACTTCGTCGAGCACCTTCTGGCCTTCTTCCAGGAGTGTCGTGCGGTAATTGTTGAGGGCCTTTTCGCCTTCGGTGACCGCCTTGGCGAGAAGCTTTTTGTCGAGTTTCCAGTTCTCGTGGAACCAGTCGATGGTCTGGCTTCTGCGGAGCTTGGCGTTGAACCAGTGGAAAATCGGCTGGTCCATGGGGACGCCGTAATTCTTGGCGGGTTCGTCGGTGTTCTTGCAGACGTTGGGGTAGGCCTGCACCACCGGGCACACGGAGGTGGCCGTGAACTTGGTGTGGTCACTCGGGACGGCGACCATCATCGGGAAGAATATGCGGTCGACCTTTTTCTCGATAAGGCTGAGCACGTGGCCGTGCACGAGCTTGGCCGGGAAGCAGACCGTGTCACTGGGCACGCTGTGGAGGCCGGCTTCGAACATCTTGTAGTCGCTCTGGCGACTCACCACGACGGTGTAGCCGAGGCTCGTGAAGAATGCCTTCCAGTAGGGGAGCGATGCCCAGAATTCGAGCACGCGCGGGATACCGATGGTCTTGCCGTTGTTGGGGGCGAGCTTGGCCGGGGCGTAGTCCTTCACCAACAGCTGGTTCGTGCGCTTGATCATGTCGGGCACGGAGAGCATCTTCTTGTTGATTTCGGCTATGAGTGCCTTCGTCTTCGGGTCGTTCGGGTCGGCAGTGACTTCACCGCGTTCGCAGCGGTTGCCGGTGACGAAGCTCTGGCCGTCGCTGAACGTGACGATGGTGCGGGAGCAGTGGTTGGTGCAGTACTGGCAGAGTTGGCCCGGCTGGTTGTGCCAGCTGAAGGTCTTCATGGCCTCGAGGCCGATAAAGCTGGTCTTCAGGTCCGGTTCGGTCTTGCGTCTCTCTTCCATGAACTTCTTGGTGAGCAGAGCGATACCGATAGCGCCCATTTCGCCCGGGCGTTCCGGACGGATGGGCTTGAGGCCCGTGTACTGTTCGAAGGCGCGGAGCACCGCGTTGTTCTTGAACGTACCGCCCTGCACCACGACCTTCTTGCCGAGGGTGTTCAGGTTGCGGATACGGATAACTTTCGTAAAGACGTTGTTGATGATGGAACGGCAGATGCCCGCGATGATGTCTTCGGGCTGCTTGCCGTCGCGCTGTTCCGTGATGATGGAACTGTTCATGAACACGGTGCAGCGGCTGCCGAGCTGAGAGGGGCTCTTTGCATTGAAAGCCATCTCGGCAATCTTTTCCATCGGGATGCCGAGGCTGCGGGCGTAGGTCTCGATGAAGGAGCCGCAACCCGAGGAGCACGCCTCGTTCAGGATGATGCCGGTGACGACGCCGTCTTGCACGGAAATGGCCTTCATGTCCTGGCCGCCGATATCGAGGATAAAGCTTACGTCGGGGCAGATTTTTTGGGCGGCGTTCGCGTGCGCGACCGTTTCAACGGTGTGGTAGTCGGCATGCACGGCCTTCGCGAAGAGCTGTTCGCCGTAGCCGGTAGTACCCACGCCCAGAATGTTGAGCTTGCAGCCGTATTCTTCGTAGCGGTCGGCGAGCTCGTTCATGGCGCGCTTCAGCACGGCGAGTGGTTCGCCGTCGTTGCTCGCGTAGAACCCGTCAATCACCTTGTCCTGTTCGTCGAGCAATACGAACTTCGTGGTGGTGGAACCGGCGTCGATACCGAGGTACACGTTGAGTTCGGTACCGGAGGCGGGTTGCGGGTAATGGTTGTCGGCCATCTTGTGTTCTTCGAGGAACATCTTGTATTCGGCGTCGTTCTTGAAGAACAGGTCGGCGGCAGCCTTCGCCTTGTTTTCGGCCTGGCGGATTTCGTTGAAGTGCACGAGCGCGTCGAGCGAGCCTTCCTTGCGGTACTGGCATTCCTGGCCGGCGAACATGGAGCCGAGCGAGAGGGCCGCACCCATGGCGACGAGCACCTCGGAGTGTTCCGGCACGATGGCCTGTTCGTCGCTGATGCCCAGGCGTTCCTTGAACGCGCGCACGAGCGTCGGGTTAAACGTAAGGGGACCGCCTTCGAAAATCACGGGCGGCTTGATTTCCATGCCCTGGGCGAGACCGCCGATGGTCTGCTTCGCGATGGCGTGGAAGCTCGAAAGGGCGATATCTTCCTTGGCGACGCCGTTGTTGAGCATCGGCTGGATGTCGGTCTTGGCGAACACGCCGCAGCGGCCCGAAATCTCGTAGACCTTCTGGCCGCGCTTGGCAAAGCCTTCGAAGGCTTCCGTCTTGATGCGGAGAAGTTCGGCCACCTGGTCGATAAATGCGCCGGTACCGCCCGCGCACACGCCGTTCATGCGCATGTCGCTGGCGATGAGCTTGCCGGTGGTCTTGTCCTTTTCGAAGAAGACGACTTTCGCGTCCTGGCCGCCGAGTTCGATAGCTACTCGGGATTCGGGGTAGGTGGCGCGGACGGCGAGGGCGTTCGCGACGACTTCCTGCACAAAAAAGGCGTGTGTGGCTTCGGCGAAGGGCTGGCCGCCGCTTCCGCAGAAGGCGACCCTGAAATTCTTGTCCGGGAATAGCCCGTGGGCTTCCCTCAGTACCTCATGGACCTTTTTCGCCTGCATGGCGTTGTGGCGCTGGTACGTATAATGTAAAAGTTTGGAGGTCTCTGGATCGACAACGGCAATCTTGACGGTGGTGGAACCAACGTCCACGCCGACCCATAAATCGTTCTTGGATATGCTCATAGTGGGCGTAAAGATAGAAAAATAGTACCATTTTAATAGTTTTTTTTGCCCAGAAACCCGATGAGATGCACGATTTTCGCGATTATCGCCATGACTAACGGCTTGCAATTCCCGAGTGTGTAAAAATTTTTCGGTATAAAAAGAAAATTTTGCCTTATTTTTTCTGTAAAATTATATTGTGTATAAAAATATTTTCGTCTAAGGCGTATTTTTTTATCTATTTTTGAACCATGAATATTGGAAAAGTAGTCCTCGCGGGGTTTTGTGTTTGGGGGATTATGGGCGGCTTCGTCGCCTGTTCTGGTGATTCTACTAATAACGCGGCCGAAGAGCCCGAAGTCGGGGGGCTGCCTCCCGACCTTCCGGATTCCGTCCTGGTTGTCATGCCCGATGGCGGAACGGTCCTGGTTCCTAGCGATCAGGTCAAGGAGGGGGACGTTATCCTCTATTCGAGTTCTTCGATAGTCGTGGGCAATCTGAGCTCTGCGTCGGTGCCGCTTTCCAGTTCGGCAGTGAACGACAGTTACCAGGGCGACAAGGACAAGGGCGGCCACGACGGTCCGCTTGCCGGCGAAGATCCGGACCAGGTCATTATCGACGAACCCCTTTCCCGCGTGGAAGGCTTCCCGGTCATCTTTTCCGAGGTGTCCCCGGCGAACGCGAGCCTCAAGGACAATGACGGCAACGACCCGGCATGGGTCGAACTTTACAACACTAGCGACGCCCCGGTCGACTTGAAGGGCGTGGGCCTCACGAACGATGCCCGCATGCCCCGCCGCTGGGTGTTCGGCAACGCGACGATTCCCGCGAAGTCCCACATGGTGGTGTTCTTGTCGGGCAAGAATTATCCCGACTACATCCCGCCTTCCGATTCGGTGAACATGGTGAGCACCAACTGTAGTGCGCAGACGAGTTCTACGGGCGGTCAAGGTGGCATTGGCGGCCAGTGGGGCGGCAATACGGGCGCAACTTCGGGGCCGAATGTCGACAATCTTCCGGGCCAGTCCTCTATTTGCTTTAGCGAGAACGGAGGTGTTTCGTTCGGTAGCGTGATGAAGGTCAGTGCTGGCGGCATGGGTTTTGGTGGCAGCGGCTCTACATCGTCGTTCATGGTGAATACGAACGGTGCGACCAACCTGAGCAAGGCGAACCAGTTCGTGCTTCGCGGCATTATCGACAAGGGCCACAAGATTCGCATGAGCCTCAACGGTACCGGTGGCGACTGGAGCAAGAATCTCCGCGGTTCTGGCGAAGAACGCGTGTTCTACGTGAGGCTCAAGGAGAATGCGTCCAAGCTGGGCAACGTCTCCGGTTCCACGTTCACTCTCGAGACCGAAGGTAGCGAGACGACGACCATCAAGATGACGTCGTACATTGCCCGTAACCGCGGCCACGAACCGCATACGACCTTCAAGGCGGAAGACGGCGGCCAGCTGTTCCTGACAAACGATCAGAATGCGATTCTCGATTCCGTGACCTACGACGACGTTCCCAACGGGACGACTTGGTCCAGGAACGATGCCGGCGCATGGGGCATTGCGGACCCGACGCCGTACGGTAACACCCTTGGCGATGTCTTTGCGTCCCAGGTTCAGTCGGCAGAAACGTCCGTGCCGGCTTCCGGATTCTACAGCGGTTCGGTAAGCGTCACGCTCCCTGCGAATACGCGGTGCGAGCAGGGCGGTGCCGAGGCGACCCCGAACAGCGCGCTTGTGACGCAGACGCTCAACATCACTGCGAATACGGTGCTGCGTTGCCGTACCTACGGCGAGGGAATGTACCCGAGCGACGAGATTATCCGTACTTACGTGTTCGAGCAGCAGCCGTCGCTGGCCGCGCTTTTCGTGACGACGGATCCGCTCTCGATGTTTAGCCCCGATACCGGCCTCTACATGACGGGTAACGGAGCTTCCATGATGGACCCGAAGAAGGGTGCGAACTTCTGGAGCAACCGCGAACTTCCCGTATATGTCGAGTTGTTCGAACCGGGTTCCCCGAAAACTCCCGCGTTCAGCGTGATGGGCGACTACAAGATTACGGGCCAGTACAGCCGTGCGAAGGAGAAGAAGTCCTTTGCCGTCACTATGCGTGAGGAATACGGCAACAAGCGTCTCAAGTACCCGCTGTTCCCGGACTACCCGGAACTCAAGAAGTTCAAGGCGTTTTCGGTCAGGAACTTCGGTAACAACTGCGGCAACGACTACGTGCGCGACCGCCTTGGAACCCAGATGACAGAAGGCCTGGGCGTAGATTACCAGCGTGGGCGTTACGTGGTGGTGTACTATAACGGGCAGTACTACGGCCTGCACGACTTGCGCGAACGCAACAACGAATACTATTACGAAACCAAGTACGGTTATGATCCGGAGGATATTGATCTTCTCGCTACGACGTCGAGCGGGACCGACGAAGCTTCTGCCGGTTCGGCAGAAGACTACAAGGCCATGCTTAGCTGGCTGCAGAGCAATGAACTCACGAGCGACGCGAACTACCAGAAGATTGCCGACCAGGTGGACATCGATAACTACATGAACTACATGCAGGCGGAGATGTTCCTGAACAACGGTGACTGGCCGCACAACAATATGAAGAAGTGGCGTGTCGCAAGCCAGAAGGGCAAATGGAGATGGTTTATGTACGACGTGGACTTCGGTTTCGGCGTTTCGTACAACACCCAGAACGGCAACGTGTTCAGTTACGTGACCAACGCGAACGGCACGGGCGGCATGGGCGGTATGAATTTCGGTGACTGGGGTGGCGGCAACATGGGCGACTTTGGCGGCGGAAACTTCGGCGGTGGCCAGGTGGCCCCGGCACCCGGAGACGGCTCCATTTCGGCGCACACGATTCTCATGATCCGCTTGCTCGGCAACGAGGGCTTCAAGAAGGCGTTCATCAACCGCTACTGCGTGCTTCTCTCCATGAACTTCGCTGCCGACAGGCTCTTGAAGCAGATCGATGCGCTTCAGTCCCAGGTGCAGTCCGAGATGAACCGCGATATCGAATTCTGGAAATTCGAGGCGAACTCCTTCACTTCGAATCTCGAGACGATCAAGAACTTTGTGCAGTCCCGTCAGCAGACCATCATGGACGAGATGAAGAGCTATTTCAACTTGGGCGAGACTGCCCAGGTGACGCTCTCCACCCAGGGAAACGGAACCATCAAGGTGCATGGCCTCGCGCTTGACCAGTCGAGCATGGCTTTCAATTTCTTCAGGGATGTACCCGTGACGGTCACGGCCGAGCCCAAGTCCGGCGGCGTGTTCTCCAGCTGGAGCGACGGCAACACGGAAGCGACGCGTACGTTCGTTCCTGGCCAGGTTACTACGCTTACGGCGACATTCAAGTAATTCAGGTTCGACATAAAAAGTTATATTGCGGGGTAGTATGAACTACCTCGCTCTTGATTTTGGGGAACACCGGGTCGGAGTCGCTTTTGCGGACTCCGAGTTCCGTATGGCGTTTTCGCGCGAGACTATAGACCGCAAGACGACGGACCTGTTCGAACGCCTGGAACAGCTGGTGAAAATCAACAAGGTCGACGAGTTTGTCGTCGGGATGCCGTACCGCCCGGATGGCCGCATGGACGGCAAGAATCTGGTCGTGGAGGCTTTCGTGAAGGAACTGGCGGAACATTTCCCCGGAATGCCTATCCATACGCAGGACGAGGCCTATTCGAGCGTCCAGGCCCAGGAATGCACGGCGCACTTCAGCAAAAAGAAAAAGCAGAAGAACAAGGGCGTCATCGATCAGTTGGCCGCGGCAATCATATTGCAGCGTTGGCTAGACGGCCAGTAGTGTTGATTTTTCTATTTTTATACCGTTCAAATTTAAAGCGGTATTATCGCAGGAATAAACAAAAATGGCAATGCAAGACATGAATGACCAGGTGCAGGCTCGCCTCGCGAAGCTTGCGAAGTTCAAGGAAATGGGTGTGGAGGCTTATCCGCACAAGTTTAACCGCACGCACGATTCCGAGCTCCTTAAAGAAAACAAGGCATCCCTGATGGCCAGCGGCGAAGAAATCGCCTTCGCCGGCCGCGTGGTCCGTTTCAACCGCAAGGGCAAGATGTGCTTCATGCACCTCAAGGACCGCTATGGCCGTCTCCAGGTGGTCGTGGCCCGCGACGAAGTGGGCGAGGCGAACTACGAAATCGTGAAGATGATTGACCTCGGCGACTTTATCGGCGTGAACGGATCCATGTTCGAAACCCAGACGGGCGAGTATTCCGTGCACGTGAAGAAGGTGACGATGCTCAGCAAGGCCGTGCGTCCGCTTCCGGTCGCGAAGGAAAAGGTGGACGAGAACGGCAACAAGGTCGTGTTCAACGAATTTGCCGACGTGGATACCCGTTACCGCCAGCGCTATATCGACATGGCCCTGAACGACGACGTGAAGGACGTGTTCATCAAGCGCTTCAAGATTCTGCAGGCTATCCGCGAATACCTCATCGAGAAGGGCTTTATCGAGGTCGAGACCCCGACGCTCCAGCCGATTTACGGTGGCGCGAACGCCCGCCCGTTCACCACGCACCACAACGCCTGCGACATGACGCTCTACCTGCGCGTTGCCCCGGAACTCTACCTCAAGCGCTGCATCGTGGGCGGCATGGAAAAGGTTTTCGAATTCAGCAAGAACTTCCGTAACGAAGGCAT
>NZ_DGUN01000025.1:37139-92780 GCF_002395745.1 Fibrobacter sp. UBA4309 | reverse complement strand
GCCTCCAAGGTGGGCATGAACTTCACGCTCGCCTGCCCCAAGGGCTTCGAGCAGCCGAAGAACGTGGTGGAAGAAGCCGCCGCCGGCCTCAAGAAGCACGGCTGCCAGTACCGCGTGTTCAACGACCCGAAGGAAGCCGTCAAGGATGCCGACATCCTCTATAGCGACGTGTGGGTCTCCATGGGCCAGGAAGGCGAAAAAGCTACGAAGCAGAGCCACTTCTTGCCGTTCCAGATTAACGACGAACTTTTGAAGCTCGCTCCGGCCCACTGCAAGGTGAGCCATTGCCTCCCCGCACACCGCGGCGAAGAAATCACGGACTCCGTGATGGACAACCTCGACGTGAACATGAGCTTTGAAGAAGCCGAGAATAGGCTCCATGCCCACAAAGCAGTTTTGTGGCAGGTCATGCCCCCGTTCAACGCCTAATAGCGGGAAAAATTAAACTTGTCATGCCCGCCCTGTGCGGGCATCTCCTTTTTTAGGGAAAGAAAAATGTCCTTCGTTCAAGATCTTAAAGAAAAAGTTTTAGGCGGTTACGAGATCAACCGCGAAGAGGCAGTAAAACTGCTCGAAGCCGACCTCGACGAACTTACGAAAGCCGCAAACGAAATCCGCGAGAAGTTCCACGGCGACGATTTCGATTTCTGCTCCATCGTGAACGCGCGCAGCGGTCGCTGCTCCGAGAACTGCAAGTACTGCGCCCAGAGTAGCTACTACCACACCGGTGCACCCGAATACAAGCTCCTCAGCGCCGACGAAATCGTCGAAGACGCAAAGAAGAAAGAAGCCGCGGGCATCCCGCGCTATTCCATCGTGACCTCGGGCCGCACGCTCTCTAACCGCGATGTGGAACAGATTGGCGAAGCCATCCGTCGCCTCAAAAAGGAGACGAAACTTTCCGTATGCCTCTCGGCAGGGCTCTTGAACAGGGAACAGTTCGACAAACTCAAGGAGGCAGGCCTCACCCGCTTCCACAACAACCTGGAAACTTACCGCAGGCACTTCCCGGACGTGTGCACCACGCACACCTACGACGACAAGATTGGCGCATTGCAAAACGCACTTGCCGCAGGTCTTGAAATCTGCAGCGGCGGCATCATGGGCCTCGGCGAGACGATGGAAGACCGCATCGACATGTGCATCGACCTGCGCAAACTCGGCGTGAAATCTACCCCGGTGAACGTGCTGAACGCCATTCCGGGCACCCCGTACGAGAACTTGCCCAAGCTCACGAACGACGAGTTCTGCCGCATCGTGGCGATTTACAGGTTCATCAACCCGAAGGCCTACATCCGTCTCGCAGGTGGCCGCGGAGTATTGGGCGACGATGGCGAACGCGCCTTCAAGAGCGGAGCAAACGCGGCCATCACCGACGATATGCTCACCACCGCAGGCGTGAACAGTTGCAAGGACTTTGAGCTCGTGAAAGGGCTCGGGTTCAAGCCGCACGGATTTTTGGAAAATAAATTTTAGCAGGCTACGATTGCCCGGTCAGCTTCGCGATCATCGCGTCGCAGCCTTCGTTGACGTCATCCCAGGTCGCCTGGAAATCCCCGGTATACCAGGGATCAGCCACGTCGCGCGATTTTCCGGTCCAGTCCATCAGCAGCGAAACTTTCGACATGTCGTGTCCGTCACCCAGAATCCAGCGCATGTTGCGCAGGTTGTTGCGGTCCATGAGCACGATGTAATCGTAGTATCCGTAATCCTGCACGGTCATCTGTCGGGCATGCTTGCCGCTGCAGTCGATACCGTGAGAATTCAGCATGCGCCTTGCCGGCGGATACACGGGATTCCCGATTTCCTCGGTGCTCGTCGCGGCACTCGCCACTTCAAAACCTTCGAGCCCTGCACTCGCAAGCTTGTGCTTCATGACGAATTCCGCCATGGGGCTACGGCAGATATTGCCGTGGCACACAAACAGGATCTTGATTTTTTGCATGTTCCGTGCGCCCTGCTAGATGCGCATCGAAATATCGAGAGCCTTCACGCTATGCGTAAGCGCACCGACAGAGATGTAGTCGAGGCCGAGTGTGGCGATTTCCTTGGCGCGTTCGAGCGTCATGTTGCCGGAGCCTTCCACCAGGCACTTGTCGCCGCTTTCCTTGATAATCTTGAGTGCTTCGGCCATCATCTCGTTGCTCATGTTATCGAGCATGATGACATCGACACCCTTGTTCAAAAGGGCGCGCAGCTGGTCGAAGTTCTCGACTTCCATTTCCACCATCAGGCCCTGCTTGTTGTTCTTCTTCACGACCTCGAGCGCCTGGAGCACGCCACCCGCCGCAGCGATGTGGTTGTCCTTCACGAGCACCATGTCGAAAAGTCCCATGCGGTGGTTGGAACCGCCACCCACGCGAACCGCGTACTTCTGCAGCGTGCGGAAACCGGGAACCGTCTTGCGCGTATCGAGCACCTTCGTCTTGCCGCCCTTCAAGGCTTCCTGGAAGGTATGCGCGACCGTCGCCACGCCGGAAAGCTGCTGGATAAAGTTCAGGAGTGTGCGCTCGCCCGTCAAAAGTTCGTGCGTCGTGCCGTCCATTTCGGCAATCAAATCGCCCTTCTTCACCACGTCACCGTCTTTCTTGTGGAGCGTCACCTTCACGTTCGCCTTCAGTTCCTGGAACACGAGTTCGATGACCGGGAGCCCGGCAAGCACGCCGTCTTCTTTCGCGATCAGGCGGGCATGCTGCTTCTGGTCGGCAGGGATGGTCCATTCGCTGGTCACGTCGCCCGTGCGCACGTCTTCGGCAAGCGCCAAGCGAATCATCGTGAGGGCATCATTAACTGGGAAAACGGGTGTTGAGCAATCTCCATACATAACTTAACTTCCTGTTGTCAAAATGTGTAATGTGAAATGTATAATGTAATATTTTTCATCAATCATTCCACATTCGTCATCTCACATCGCTATTGCGCTCCTTTACCGGTCAGCACAACATAAACGGTTCGAACTAGAATCTGGAAATCAAGCAAAAGGCTCATGTTCTCGTAATAATACATGTCGTACTGCAACTTGATCTGCACGTCCTCGATGCTGGTATCATAATGGTGACGCACCTGTGCCCAGCCCGTCAGTCCCGGCTTCATCTTGAGACGGCTGATGTAGAACGGAATCTGTTCGCGCAGCTTGCCGATAAACACGGCTCGTTCAGGGCGCGGTCCGACCATGCTCATGTCGCCCTTCAAGACGCACAGAATCTGCGGAAGTTCATCGATACGCGTCTTGCGCAGGAACTTGCCGACTTTCGTAATGCGGGGATCGTCCTTCGTGGCCCACTGGGCTCCGAACTTTTCGGCATCGGTACGCATAGTGCGGAACTTGTAGACCATGAAAGGCTTGCCGTACAGGCCGATTCTTTCTTGGGAATAGAACACCGGGCCCCAGTCTTCGAGCTTGATGGCAAGAGCTGCCAGCAGGCAGACCGGCAGGGAACAGATTCCCAAGAGACCGCCGATGAAGATATCCAAGATGCGCTTCACCCGCACCTGCCAGGGCGGCATCGTAAAAGCGAAGAGTTCCTGCAGTTCGAAGCCGTGCACGAGGTTGCCCTTGAACTGGCCGTTCACCACAGGATACAGTTCGGGAACAACATAAATGTGCAGCTGCAGTTCGCAAATCCAGACCAGCACGCGCATGATCTCTTGCGGAGACGTGCTGTCGTGAGCAATAATGATGCCGCTGACCTTGTGTTTCTTGACAAGCGCAGGCAGGTCGGAATACTTGCCCAGGACCGGGACTCCGGCAAACTCGTGCGGAATCACCTGGAAACGTTCGTCCACAAAACCAATCACCCTCTGTCCCAGTTCGGGAGTCTTTTTCAGGGACTCGGCGACCTTACGTCCGGACTCGGTCGCACCGAGCACCAGGATGTTGTTCGCCCCGTAACCCCACTTGAGGAGTCCGCGCAAGAAGAAGTAGATGGCCATGCGGAAGCTCGCCACAAGCGTAATGGCCAGGCCGCCATAGATAAAGATCCAAGGGAATCGGGAACCGTAGATGTAGTCATGGATCAGGGACTGGTTTGCAAAGACCTTCCCCAGGAATTCGGACCCGAACAGGCTGATGATGATGAAGACTATCCCGACAGCCACCGCCCGCAGCACGCGAAGGATCTGGTGCGTACGCGAGTTCAGGAGCCAGGAACGGTACAGCCCGGCGCAAACGAACAGGACAATCCAGCCCGTGTTCAGGACCAGGCACATTCCCCAGTAAGACTCGAACATCTTGCTCGGGTCGTACTTGTCCACGATCCAGCCGCTATGGAACTGCACCCAAAAGGCCAAGGCGAAGCATATCGTCAAGGCGACGTAGTCCGACAGGACCAGCAGGATGCGTTCAAGCGTACTTGCGCGGAACATGTTCCTAAACTACAAAAATACGGGTTCCTAGGCCATCCGTTACGCGAGGAAACGGATAACCTGGCTCTTTTCGACGATTTCGGGCAGGGCGTCGATGGCGTCCACCGCCTTCGAGGCCTTGCAATCCAGCGTCTTTTCGGTAATCACCACCACGGAAACCTTGCCCGGGTCGTTCACGTTCTTCTGGATAATGGTCTCGATGGAGATGCCGTTTTCGGCGAGGATGCTCGTAATCTTCGCGAGCACGCCGCAGGCATCGCGGGACGTGAAGCGCAGGTAGTAGCGCGAAGACGTTTCCGAAATCGGTACGAGCGTCGCGGAATTTTCGACGTTGAACCAGCCCATGGGGAGCGCCTTGCGGCTACCCTGGTCCACGGAGCGGGCCAGGGAAACGAGGTCGGCCACGACAGCGGAAGCGGTCGGAAGGCGGCCAGCGCCGGCACCGGTCTGGACCGTTTCGCCCAGGTTGTCGCACTTGAGGTAGACGGCGTTGATGACGCCGTTCACGTTCGAAAGCAGGTTGTCGTTAGAGACAAAGCACGGATGCACACGGGCGTCCACGCGATCGCCGTCGCGGTGGTAGATGCCGAGGAGCTTCACGCAGCAGCCGATTTCCTTGGCGAACGCGATATCCTGGGCGGTAATCTTGGAAATACCGGTCACGTGAATCTTTTCGAAGTCCACGCGCTTGCCGCTGCAGAGGCTAGCGAGCAGGGCCGTCTTGTGGGCGGAGTCGATACCTTCGATATCGAAGGTCGGGTCGGCTTCGGCAAAGCCGAGCTTCTGGGCGTCCTTCAGCACCACGTCAAAGTCCAGGCCTTCGTCGGCCATGCGGCTCAGGATGTAGTTGCAGGTACCGTTAATGATGCAGCTCAGGTGTTCGACAGTCGAACCGAGCAAGCCTTCCTGCAGGCTACGGATAATGGGAATGCCACCGCCAACTGCGGCTTCGAACAGCACATGCAGGCCGTTCTTGGCTGCAAGCGGGAAAATTTCGTGACCGTACTTGGCGAGGAGGGCCTTGTTGGCCGTCACCACGTGCTTGCCGCTTTCGAGGGCAGCGAGGATCCACTTGCGCGGCATGTTGTAGCCACCGGCGAGTTCCACGAGCACGTCGATGTCGTTACCGGCGATCATTTCGTCGGCGTTGGTCGAGACCTTGTAACCCTTCGCCTTGTACGGGGCAACTTCTTCTTCGGACTTGGCACAGATGCATGCCAGTTCAAGTTCGACACCGAGCTTTTCCTTGTATTCGGCAATCTTCTGTTCCAGAATCTGGATAACACCGCCACCGACGGTTCCAGTACCAATAAGACCAATACGCAACATAAGGCGTCTCCATTTTTGAATTTTACGGCGGTAAAGATAGAAATTAGTGGTTAGTGGTTAGCGGCTAGTAATTAGTGATTGGTCAAAAAAATGACGCTTTTCTCATTTGCAATCCCGTTTACTAACCACTGTTTACTGACCACTTTTTCTAAATTACTTGACATGGAACAGGAAATTTCCAATCCGGCGATTAGCAACCTGCTAAACGAGCAGAAACTGAAAAACATTGTCTATCCGGCAAGGCTATTCAGGGCTCGTCTTAACGAAGAGTTCCTGCGTGCAAACAGGACTCGTCGGCCATTCCTGTTCATCAAGATCTATTCCCATCAGTACGACCTTTTCGGATGGGGACGCCCTTCCCGCACCGTCGAGAAAACGTGGCGCATCAGCGTGCTCACCATGTTCTCCCACCTTCGTTTCATCGACGTTCTGGGCTACCTGAGTGACGGCAGCGGCATCGGCCTAATCCTGCTCAATTCCGACATGAGCACGTTGGAGGCCATCCGCAAGGAAATCCTCCACAAGCTGAACGACGCGGGGCTCATCCACGACTTGAGGCACAAGCCCAAGACCCCGATTTTCCAGGCCTACCTCTACACCGGCCTGCAAGAGAAGGACAATCTCGAACTGAACGAGAAACTCAAGGAATTCAACAGCACCAACGGCAGTTTCTTCACGCTCAACCGCCTAAACCTTTCCGACATCTGGCAGCATCCACACAAGATCCGCTACCGCCACATGATCAAGCGGTTCGTGGACTTGACCGCCACAAGCATTGCGCTCGTACTGCTCTCGCCCGTATTCCTGTTCTGCGCCATCGCGGTCAAGTTGAGCGACCCCAAGGGTCCTGTCATATTCAAGCAGACCCGTGTCGGCAGAGACGGCAAGCTGTTCACCATGTACAAGTTCCGCAGCATGTACGTAGATGCCGAAGAACGCAAGCAGCAATTGATGGCCAAGAACGAGACCGGCGGCAAGACCTTCAAGATGAAGAACGACCCGCGTATCTATCCGTTCGGCCGCGTCCTGCGCAAGTTCAGCCTCGACGAACTCCCGCAGTTCATCAACATTCTCAAGGGCGACATGTCCATCGTGGGTCCGCGTCCGCCGATTCCTTCGGAAGTCGCCGAATACGAACCGTGGCACAGAATGCGACTCTCCGTAACTCCAGGTCTTACTTGCATCTGGCAGGTCAGCGGACGCAGCAACATTCCGTTCGAAGGACAGATGCGCCTGGATAACGATTATATCCGCCGCGACGGCAAGATCGGCGACGACATCAAGCTAATCCTCAAGACCTTCAAGGTCGTATTCAAGGGAGACGGAGCCTATTAATTGATTGATGATTGATGATGTATGATTGATGATTGATGATGTATGATTGATGATTGATAGTTGATATTTTCTGGGGTTGGGGAGTAAAAAAAAGGATGTGTGTATGTTTAAGAAATCCCTGACGGCGGCCTCGGTCGCCCTTGCTGCGGCATCGCTTGCGACAGCCGCAAATATCACGGTAGATCCCGCCAGCACGGCACAAAAGATTGTCGGATTTGGTGCAGGCGCCGCCTACTACCAGAGCTGGATTACCGCCATGAGTGCTTCGATGCAGAAGGACTTCTATGACACCGCTTTCACAGGACTGAACCTTTCCCTGCTCCGTATCGGCAACTGGAAGCAGGAGGACACGACCAGCATTTCCGCCGATGCAGCCATCATCAAGGCTGGCAAGCAGCGCCTGGGCAACCGCCTCAAGATCGAAATGTCCAGCTGGTCCGCACCGGGCAGGCTCAAGCCGAGCGGCAGCGTGAACGGAAGCGTAAACGGTCAGAAAGTCAAGAGCCAGAACACGCTCAAGTCCTCTAACAGCGACCCGTACGGCAAGTTCGTCTACAGCGAGTTCGCCCACTGGTGGAAGATTTCCCTGCAGGCATACGAGCAGATGGGTATTACCCCCGACTACATAAGCCTGCAGAACGAGCCCGACATGGAAGCCGACTACGAAGAAACCTTGTTCGAGCCCAAAGAAACAAGCGAAATCGCCGGCTACAAGCAGGCGCTCCAGGCCGTACGCGATTCCATCAGCACGCTCGCGAACCCGCCGAAGATTATCGGTCCCGAACCGCTCGGCATCGGCTACACCAACTTCGAAAAATACGCGAATGCGCTCGACGACAAGAACCTTGACGGCTACGCCTACCACCTGTACCATGCTGGCGACGGCAACGACAACTCCGGCACGAACTACCTGAATCCGGAGAACTTCCGCAAGCCCATGAGCGCCATCGCCCAAAAATTCGGCAGCGACACCAAGCCCATCATCATGACGGAATTCTGCACCATGGAAAGCGCCGTGCGCGAGCAGGACATGCTCGGCCTCGCCCACATCATGCAGGTCGGCTTCACGAGCGGCAAGCTCAACGCCTACATCGCCTGGGAACTCTTCTGGGGCGAACAGAACGGACAGCTCATCGGCGTATGCCCGGGCAACGGCTGGAGCGGCTGCACCGAAGAAAAGCTCTACATCAACCCCGAATATCACGCCATGCGCCATTACTCCAAGTTCGTCAACCCGGGCTGGCGCGTGGTGAGTTCCTCGGCAGAAGGCTCTGACGTGTACGCGGTCGCCTTCCGCAGCGCCGACTGCGACTCCATTACCGTCGTCGCTATCAACAAGGGCTCCGCCCAGAACCTGAACCTGTCCGTGAACGGCTACAACCCGGTCTATGCCGTGCAGTCTACCGAAAGCGGAGAAAAGAGCAAGACTGTCACCGCGGGCGCCATCATCGACGCCCCGGCAAAGTCCATCACCACGGTTGTGTTCTCCACGAGCAACACGGCCGCCCTCCAGTGCGAAGACTCCCCCATCGACGACCCCTATATCGATCCGTCCAGCCAAATTGGCGACTCCCTCGTCATCGTGGATTACGCAAACGAATCGGGAGCAGGTACCTGGAAGAGCGACGAGACTCTCGGAACAGTCACCTTCGAGACTACTGCGCTCGATGGAATTTCAAAATATGTAAAGATCCCGCTCGCCAACTGCGCCCAGGACGAATGCGGCTACCAACACGCCCTCTTCACCATCCCCGACGCAGTCGCCGTAAAGGAACCGCTCACCAAGTGCAAGGAACTCATATTCACTATGCGTAGCATTGGCGACGAAGACGCCTCCGTAAACATCGGCGGCGCGGGCGGCAGCACCTGGAGCAACTACCAGTACGGCAACACCGCCCCTGCGGGCGCCTGGGACCAGGTTTCCGTCCCGCTCGATAACGAAATCGACTCGACCGGCGCCGCCTTCGGCTCCACGCAGCTTTCGTTCAACAGCGACAACGAAGGCATCTACATCGCGAAGATCGTGGCCACCGGCTGTGGCGGCTCCGACGCCATCAAGGGCATGCGTACGAACTTCGCCGCAAGCGACATGGACGCCGACGCCAAGGTATTCGACATGAACGGCAACCTGCTCTGGAGCGGCATCAAGGGCCAGGCGCTCAACGCCGACGGCACGCTCCGCCTCAACGTGCGCAAGGGCATGTACATCGTGAAGACGAAGGCATCGACAGTGAAAGCGGTGAAATAAATGGATGATTGATAATTGATGATGGATGATGTGGATGTGAAATGATTAATCACACATCCCACATTACACATAAAAAAAAACGGCCTTGCGGCCGTTTTTTTTCATTCCCAAAAGTAAAGGCTATTCGCCTTCGGCGAGGGCTTCCTTGAATTCATCGACAATCGCGATGTAATCTTCGATCTTGTCTTCCTTGGAATCCAGGTAAGCAAGGACTTGTTCCAGATGTTCTTTCTTGAACACGGCCTTGAGCTGGCGGGAAGCATGACCCTTGTAACCCCATTCCTTGAGGATTTCGTCGGTCACCAAGAAGGAATCTTCCATAGAGACGAAACGCATCGGTCCATACACGGCCCAGTTGTGTTCCAACTGCATGCATTCCGGTTCTTCGAGGTCCTGGTTGGCCATGTAGCGCTGGATGTGGCGCGTACGCACGTCCTTGATCTTGTCGATGCGCATATAGCCCATGATGAGGTACTTGTTGCGCAGTTCCGATTCGCTCAAGCCCTCGTAACGGGTACCGAAAAGAATGTAACGGCTCTTTGCCTTGAGAATGGCGTTGATGGCTTTCACGTTGTAGCAGCTCATCAAGCCGTAGGTGTTTGTCTCGTAATTGGGTTCATAAATGAAGCCCTTGCCATTTTCGTTCAACTGGTCACGCACCGGCATCTCGGACTGGTGACTGGTTTCCACGTAAAGCAAACTACCCGCGGCGTTTCCGCGATAGTCCTGCCAACCTTCGAGATTAATCTGTGTTCTAGGCATTTTATATCCACTCAAAAAGGTGATACTCTACCAAACCGCCAACCGAGGTCGGCGGTCTGATAATAGAAAACACATGCGGACCCATACAGGTTCGCCGTTAACAATCCCCAAGATACAATTTGGGGACTAAAAAGTCAACGACTCGGCCGAAATATCGTCCATTCCGAACAAAAAAGCACCTTTTTCGAAGAATTTCGCGGTATCCGACGTCAAAAACGCGGTTTTGCCGTTCCGGGAAAGCCGGCGGTCCATCTCCGGGTGGCGCCTGAGGTAATCCACGGTTTTGTCCGCGACAATGCCGCCCTGGAACACCAGGCGGACCTGCGGCGGAAGTGCGGCCCGGATTTCCTTTTCCAGGAGCGGGTAATGCGTGCAGGCCAAAAGGACCGTATCTATCTCGGGATCTTCGGCGAGCAGGGCGTCGACTTCTTTCTTTACGAAAAAGCGGGCTCCCTCGGTACCGGCCTCGCCGCATTCGACCAGCGGCACCCACATGGGGCAGGCATGCTGCGTCACGTGCAGGTCCGGGAAGAAATGATGTATTTCTATCTGGTAGCTTCCCGAAGAAACCGTCCCTGCGGTGGCAAAAATCCCGATATGCCCGGTCCGGCTCATCTTGCCGATTTCTTCGGCAGTCGGACGAACAATACCGAGTACGCGCCGGTCCGGGAACTCGAACGGAAGAACCTGCTGCTGGATACTGCGGAGCGCCTTCGCGCTCGCCGTATTGCACGCGAGAATCACCAGCGGGCAGCCGCGCTTGAACAGTTCGCGTACCGATTCGAGCGTGTAGCGGAAAATCGTTTCGAAACTACGGGAGCCGTAAGGGGCTCGCGCGTTGTCGCCCAGATAGAGGAAGTCGTAATCGGGCAGCGCCTTCTTCAGGTCTCGCAATATGGTGAGCCCGCCGAATCCGGAATCGAAAACACCTATCATGCGAGGGCCTTCTCCATGCTTTCACGGACAAGCTTCATTACGTCTTTCCGGGGTTCCAGCTCGCCGCGCTGTTCCTTGAGCGTCTTGATATCTAGCGGTTCGAGAATCTTGACAGAGACCTTGACCGGCTTTAAACTTACGCGCTTTTCCCAGGCCGCCCGGGTTCCCTTGATTACCACCGGGAGGATGGTCGCATCGGTCTCAATGGACAATCGAAATCCGCCGCTCTTGAACGGGCTAAGGCTATCGTCCTTGCCACGGGTTCCTTCGGGGAACATGCAAAGCCTGGGAGAACGGCCCCTGGCCATCGCCTCGCGAATAAGCCTCGCGCCGCCGCCCTTCTCGCGGTTCACGAAAACGCATCCGATACGGTGCATCCAGAAATTGAGGAAAGGGATATGCTGGAGTTCGCGCTTCGCGATAAAACCGATAGTCCGTTCAATCGACAAGAAGACGACCGGAATATCCGAATACGAATTGTGGTTGCCCATGACGAACACGGGGCGCGTCCAATCCACCTTTCCCAAGATGGCCTGGTCTTCTACGGCAAGTTCGATACGAAGCACCTTCATGCAGAACGCCGAGAACTTCTGGATTTTCTTATCCAGCCAAATCTGCAGGTCCTTGCGATAGCGAAGCATCACAAAAGGCAATACCAGTATATGTGCGAGCATATAGAGAATGACCGTTGTCGCGACATATATCTTATACAATAAAATCGGCATATTCAGACAGAAATCCATTTTATCCTGGACAGGCAAAAACCTCGACTTCTTGAACGAGCGGATTTTCCCTTTCCAGAATCTCCTTTTGCAATATAACAAAATCAGGTACGCCTCGGCACGCGTCACCCCGACATAATATAACCGTCGTTCTTCTTCGAGCTGCTTTTTCCGCTGCCGGGCATTCCCGAGACACTCCCCGGGAGTCAACCCTTCGGCAAGCCCCGCATAAAAGACGACGGCATACTGCAGGCCCTTGGAGGCATGGACCGTCTCCACGTGGATTCCGCTTTGCGGGGCGTCTTCGCCTTCCGCTTTCTCGCCAGCGACAGGGAGCCCGAAATCCTGGAGGGCTTCCTCGTAATACAGCCGCTGCCGGTTATAGCGGACGAGGATAGCGAAATTGTCCCATTTCAAGTCGTAGGCGAACCGGATTTCCTTGATGCGTTCGACAACCTTCTGCATTTCTTCTACGGGATTGTCCGACACCCAGACTTCGGGTTCCCGGTTCTCGCGGTAGATCGGGTTGCCACCGGAACCGTTCATGTTGCCCGCACGCAGCACCTTGCGCAAGCGCAGCGGCTTGTTTTCGAAAATCGTATTCGCCAAGTGCAATATGCTAGGCACCGACCGGTAATTCCATTCCAGGCGGATAATGGTACAGTCCCTGAAATCTTCGCAGAACCTGTTGATGTTGCCAATGTCCGCCCCGCGGAATCCGTATATGGCCTGGTCATCGTCGCCCACCACGAACAGTTCCCTGCGGTCCCCGAGCAGCGCCCGCACCAGCCGGTACTGCGCCGGGTTGATGTCCTGGTATTCGTCCACGAGAATTTCGGACCACATGTTCCTGAAGGTATCCCGCGCCTCGTCGCACGTTTCTAACAAACGAATCGACTGGTATATCAGGTCCTCGAACACAACCGCGCCCGATTCCAGCACCTTAGCGCGCAACGCGTCCACCTTCTTCTGGATCCTGGGCGCCAGGCCGTCCGCAAAAAGCTCCTCCCTGTTCAGCGCGCCAGCGGGCACCTTCTGCCGCAGCATTTCTTCCAGGAATTCGCGACCCGAGGAATCCTGCGGCGCGGGAGGTTTTTTGAAGCCGACCATCTCGTAAGCGAAACGGTCGCCAATCTTCTGCTTCAGCATGAACAGCGCGAGCGAATGGAACGTACACAGCCGCACCCCCGCATCGGGGAACAGGTTCTGCACACGTTCCCGCATTTCGGCCGCGGCCTTCGCGGTAAACGTGAGCGCCAAGATTTTTTCCGGATCCACGCCCGACGCAATGCGGTACTGAATCCTCTTTGTCAAGACAGACGTCTTTCCCGACCCGGCACCCGCCAGAATAAGCAGTTGCGCCCCTGTCCGGTGGTCGTGCAGCACTGCCGCACGCTGATCGGCGTTAAGACCCTTCAAGATGCTTTCCGCACCCATAGGAACCTCGATGAAAACTGCCACGCCACGGTGGCATCATCTAGCAAGGGATAGGCTACCCAGCCTTATCGGCGGCTCCGTCCGGTTTGCCCCCGAGCAAGAAGGCAAAGGCACCGAACAGGCTCAACAGCAGGCTCACGAAGTAAGCCAGCAACTGGATCACGACGGACTCGAGGCTCGCCACGCCCGCACGGGCAAACAGCGACTGCGCCAGCAATTCACGCGGACCGAAACCGCCAATGGATATCGGGAGTGCGCTCACGATAGCCACCAGCGGAATGTAATAGAAATACCAGGAAATAGAAAGGTCGACGCCCACCGCAATCCCGCAGAAGAAATGGACGAGGATTCTCAGGGACTGCGTCACCGCGGAGAGGAGCGAAATCTGGACCCAGAGTTTCAGCGAACGGAAATCGCGGAACCTGTTGAACATGTGGATTACGCGCCCTTGGATGCGCTCCGGCAAGAACTTGGACATGAGCAGGCAGCACAGGTTACCGAGACGCCTACTGCAAAGGCCTGCGAACATCGCGCAGAAACCGAGGAAAATCCAAACCGACGGCCACAGGAACGCCCGCTGGGCATCGTCATGGCCAAAGAACAGCGCACCCATCGCGAGCGCAAAAAGCGTAACGAAGAAAAGCCCGTAGAGGCGGTCGAACACGGTCGCGGTCAGCCCCGCGCCGACAGTATCCTGCCCGCCCTGCATGCGGATGTCGTACACCTTCTTCACGTCACCGCCGACATTGCCCGGCATGAAGTTGTTGAAGAAAAGCCCGACGTAGTAAAGCTTGAGCAGGTGCATGTACTTCAGATGCACGCCCTGCCTTTCCAAAAGCAGTTTCCATTGGACGCACGCCGTGAAGTTCGAGACGCCGAGACAGAGCAGGGCAAGCAAAAACGGGCCGACGCTCTTTGCCGAGAACAGGCGGTACAGATCGCTGACATCCCAGTCGGGCGCCCCCACGATGTTCCTGTACACGAAATATGCCGGAACCAGCGTGACCACCAGTTTCAGCGCAAAGACGACGGACGATTTCAGCTTCGGGTTCGTCACTCGGAAAACCTACGGCTTGCGGCCAATCACTCCGATAGAGAGCTGGGTATAGTGCATGGCCGGCACCGACTTGAGCGCATCGAGAATAGCGTCTTTCGCCTTCTGGTAAGCCGAGCCCTGCAAGGGGTACTTGGGCAGTTCCACACCCACCTTGAAACCGAACTCACGGAGCATGCGATAAAAGAGGTTCGGGCGCATCCAGTCGCCATAGGCGTATTCGCACCTGAACCCGGCATCCTTCATGAGCTTCTTGAGCTGCGGCATGGTGAACTGCTTTTCCCAGCCGGCGAACCACTTGTCCATAGCGATCAAAATGTGTTTAATCACTGTATAGGGGTGGACAGTCTGCGGGACATCGCAGAGACAACAGCCGCCATGTTTCAAGATACGGTAGTTCTCCTGGATAAGCGGGAGGGAATCCTTGAAATGTTCGGCAAGGCCCTGGTGGAAAACCAGGTCAAAGGTGCAATCCGGGAACGGGGACTTGAAGGCATCGCCGCGGACGAGTTTCAAATTGTCATAAAGGTTTTCCTTGGCACGCAGGGCGTCGACAATCTTGAGGCTATTCTCTGCAAAATCAAGGACATACACATCGGCGCCCAGGCGGGCAAGTTCCGCACTGTCGCGACCGGTTCCGGCACCGACTTCCAACACCTTCAGGCCTTCGAGCTTGAAGTTCTTCTTGATGGCGTTCAAGACGGAAGGGGACGAAGGATAGACCTTGTCCATGTCGTTTTTTTTCTGCCAGAAGCGGTTCCAGACGGATTGATCAGGTTCTTTAATCGACATAACGCGGAAAATATACGAAAAAATGTATGGTCCAAAGGGCGTACCCCAGGGCCAGGCTTTTTCAAAACGGGGCATTTCCCCACGACCACTTGTTACAAAAAGATGACATTTGTAATTTTTTAATGACAATATGTAGGATTTTTCTATATTCTTATACTGGACAAACCCTTAAAGCGCTCAAAAATAGCCATTTCAAGAAATGAAAGGCAAAATTTTACACTTTTGGCACACAACTTGCTAATAAAAAAAGCGATATTTAGAGGGCAAGGATTTACAATGCATATCGATTCGACAGACACTACTCTCAAACGTTACCTAGAAGACATTAGACGCACCGCACCGCTTTCCCGTGAAGAAGAACAGATTCTTTTCAAAAGAGCCAAGGAAGGCGATAGAATTGCCCGCAAGAAGTTGATCTCTGCCAACATGAGATTCGTTCTCAAGGTGGCCATCCAGTACCGCGGCTGCCCCATCCCGCTCCCGGACCTCGTGAGCGAAGGCGCCATGGGCCTTGTCCGTGCTATCGAATCGTTCGAATATGACCGCGGTCTCAAGTTCATCAGCTATGGCGTGTGGTGGATCAAGGCCTACATTACCCGTGCCATCAACGAGCAGGGCAACCTCATCCGCCTGCCGGCGAACCAGCACCTCCGCGTGCGCAAGGCTTTGCACGAACAGTCCCGCGGCAAGGAAATCAACGAAGAAATCCGCGAGCTCATCCAGATCGGGCAGCGCGGCGTTTCCTTCGACAGCCCGCTCAAGGCCGACTCCAAGGCGACCTACGCCGAAGTCCTGCCCGATACCGCCGCATCGAACCCGGAAGCCGATTCCGAAATCCAGAGCGTCGAGGCCCTGGCCCGCGACTTGATGGAACAGCTCCCCGAACGCGAAGCGAAGGTCATCACTGGCATCTTCGGCATCAACCAGGAAGCCCCGCAAACGTTGCGCGAAGTGGGCGAATCCATGAACATCTCGCACGAACGCGTCCGCCAGCTGCGCGACCAGGCCCTGCGCCGCATCCGCAAGTACAACAGCAAGGAATTCCTCCAAGAAAAGAAAGACGCGTTCCTCGCGGCTATTAATAAGTAGCAAGCCGAGCGACGCGCGCAAACCGAAGGCTTGCGCATGACCGAGGCGAAGCACTTATGGATGCGAAGCATCAATAAGTAATAGCCGTTTCAGACGCATGGGGCTCCGCCCCCTGGATCCCTATTCCAAGCACCGGCTACCGTCAACAAGCATCAACAAATAGCAAGCCGAAAAAAATTTTTCTTACACCTCGAAAAAACGCCCCGGTTCAAAGCCGGGGCGTTTTCGTATAGCCTACTTTTTATGTTTCTTGCGGCGGACTCCCCACTTGTCCTTGATTTCTTCCTTGATTTCCTTCTTCTCGTAGCGGACCACCATCTTGAACTGCACCATGTAAATGCCGCTTCCCACGAATCGGCCCGTATGGTCCTTGAAGTTCCAGTTCACGAACACCTTCTTGTCGGAACTCAAGCAGTTGCCCGCGAACTTCGGGCTGTTACAGGGAACCATGATGGTCGTGTCGTTCACGTACTGTCCCAGGTGATCGTAGTAGTTGACCACGAAGGTGATGTAGACCTTGGCCGGATCCAGGGAATCGAGGACGGACGGGTCCACCGTACCGTCGGCAGAAATCTGGGCCCTGTCAAGGAGCTGCGGCACAAAGCGTTCGCCGAGCTGTACCAGCTGGCCTAGCGCGCCTTCTTTCTCCAAATCTTCCTTCGTCGTCGAACCAGGCATGTAGCGCAGGTTCACCGAGCTCACCGTCTGGAGCGTATAGCTCTTGGATTCGTCTTCGGCAACTATACGGTTGTCGTTGATATCGAACGTGCCCATGTTGGTCGCCTCGACGAGATGGTTCAACAGACCGCCGATAATCACCGCCGACGGATTTTCGCCAGCAATGTTGCCGTAGTTGTCGCGGATGTTATCCTTCGCGCCCCTCACGACCATGAGGGAATCGCCCGGCATGATCGTGGCGACGCTGCCGTCCAGGATGAGTTTTGCGGTCTTGCCGTCCTGCAGCCATTCGATACTGGTCGGCAACAGGTCGATAGTGTCCTTGCCGTGGATGTAGGCGAAGAAGTCGCGGCCCTGCAGATCCTTGTACAGGACCTGTTCAGAGAAGCGCACCAGCAAGGTGTCCGCCTTCTTGCCGTAATTCAGCGTAGCACCCACAACCACCGGGGACATCTTGTCGACAAGCGGAGCCGGGTCTTCGGTCACGAAGGTCTCACCGAGAACCTTGTAGTACGTATACACGGTTGCCGGGGGCAGGTCTTCGCTGATGTTCGTCACGCCCGAAGCGATCTTCGACGGATAGAACACATTCCAGCTCACGCTCATGGAATCGTCAGAGAGCATGAAGTCGTCCGGCTGGGCCTGCAACTGGATAAGCATGCCGCGATCGCTGTACCACGGATATGTCATGTAGAGCATGCCCACTTCTTCGGAAGTCAGCTTCCCGCTAAACCGGGTCACGATCTTGTCCAGGACGCCATCGCCATCGGTATCCCAGTATTCCACGTTCTTGACAGCCGGCACGCGGTCCATAACGGATACCGGCACCTCGCGGTCGAATTCGTCCGAAGTGACGTATGGGAGGTTCTTGAACGATGCCGCCGGATGCAGGGACACGCTATCCTTCATGTCGCCCAGGAGTCCCAGGGAATCGCCCACGAGAATCACGATGTTCTTTGTCGGCATGTACACACTGGAAACCTGTCCGACAAAGCCGAACTTCTTGGCCTTCTGCTTGAGCATCACCAGCATTTCCGGATCGGAGAGGTCCGCCGGGATCAAGTCGATGTTGAACTTGATGAACAGCGAGTCCTTGCCGTTCTTGTTGCGGATAGCCTGTGCCGATTCGATAATGCGGCTGCCGACTTCCACAACCGGCGCAATACGCTGGTAATGGGTATTTTCGGCATTAGCATAAGTAATGATCGCGTACGCGTCTTTCGGGAAGTCGCTCGGGAGTTTCATGTCGGACACGTTGAGCGAGATCGTATTCACCTTCTTGGTTTCGTAGGCGTTCAGGCTCTGCGTAATCGTATTGAGCTCGGGGACATCGGAAGCCGTCAGGGTATCGCCATTGACGACCAGCGCCACGGAGTACACGCTAAGGCCAGTTTCCAAGGTATCCCTCAGCACGATTTCCAGGAAGTCGAGTTTTTCATCGCCATCGGAATCCTTGATGTAGCCCTTGTCCGCATCAGGAATCGGGTCATAGAAGTTGATGTTGTCGATAATGACAATCCTGCCGTTCGGGCCGGCAATGATAATCGTCCCGCCATCCACCGGAGTAGTGGCAGTAACCCAAATTGTCACGGAACCATCGTTGGCCACCTTGATAGTGTCGCCCGGATTCGGATTGTCCGGATCGATAATCGTCAGGTTGGAGGCCGTAGCAAATATGAGCGAATCGGCATCTTCGCCAAAGATTTCGGCCACCTTGGCAGAATCCAGGGTCAAGGCGACAAGCTGGCCCACCTGGGCGGAGTCGATATTGGAATTGTAACGCAGGTCGAGGCTGATACCCTTCGGATTATCCACCACGAGGTAGGTATTCTCGCCCACGGTCACCGTACCCGGCGTGCCCTTGGCGGTATCGACAGGCACCAGCACCACCGTTTCGGACACGACCTCGTCGCCATCGTCGAACTTGTCCTGCGACGGATAGAAGTCCAGGCCGCCGCTGCTGCTCAGGTCGTAATCGGTAAAGCCCGCATAGCGGTTAGAAGAACTGGAGTTCAAGACGATTTCCTGGCCGGAGCCCTGGTTGCCGCTGCTGGAGGAGCCGCTATTGCCGCCACCGCTGGAATTGCCCGTGCTGCCGCTGGAGCCGTTATTGCTGCCACTGGAGCCGTTGTTGTTACCACCGCTGGAATTGCCCGTGCTGCCACTGGAACCGTTGTTGCTGCCGCTAGAACCGTTACTGCCGCTAGAGCCATTGCTACCGCTGGAGCCGTTGTTGCCGGACGAGTAAAGGACAGGGCCCGAGCTGCTGGACTTTCCGGAACTCGAAGAATTGTTCCCGCCACTGGAATTCGTATTGCCAGAAGAGTTGTTATTGCCCGAAGAATTATTGGTGCCGCCAGAAGAATTGCCATTTTCGCTGCTGCTCGATTGGAACTGCACCATGGAAGAACTGTAGTTTGCACCGCTCGAAATCTCGATGTCCTCACCGGATTGCGCACCAGTCTTGACAATGCCCGCACCGGAAAGCGGAGCCAGGTCGTCGAGGAAGTTGTCTATCCACTGCAAGTGCACGAGGATGTTATCGTTAATCTGCTTGAGGGGGTTCGCGGCATAGTCCACGAACACGAGGTGACCCGTATTGCTGGCCACAAAGAGATGCCCCATGCCGTCAACGGTTCCCTGGTCCAGGCGCCAACCCACATGGTCGTTCGTTCTCGGTTCCGGGAAACTCGAATAGGTTTCATCGAAGAAGTAATCTCGCAAGTCAATGACGCCAACCTTCGAAGCCTTCATCTTGCCACCTTCGATATAGGGCTTAATCTGGACAATGCGGGCGCCGCCAAACACGAATATCGTCTTCGAGTAGGGGTCGTAGGTACCGCCGTGAGCCCCTTCCAGGGAGTCAATCAAAATCTTTGTTCCAAGATGGGTAATGACCGTATCGCCAATTTCACCGCGATACTTGTTCCTGTCCTGCGCTGTCCTGATAACGACCTTGGTCGTATCGGTAATGTAACCGAAATAAGCCTTCGCGGCTTCAATTTTTTTCTGCGTAGAATCGCAGACAACGAAATCGTAACCGACTCCGCCCGTGGCATTCCTGGTAATTTCGCAACCACCACCACGATAGTCCGAACGCGTAAAGAAAGCATGGCCTTCCTCGTCCCAAATCAGCGTAGACATGGAATTGTGCTTTTCACGGTCATCCTTATCGGGAACGAGCGTCACGTTGTAGCCCAGCGTATCAAACTTCCCTTCAACGGCATCGTCAATCCGGATCCTATGCAGCTTGCCGGGAATACCCGCAGCCCACACATACTTGCCCGAAGGGTCGTTCATCAAGTGCCATACGCCTTCCGAGGTCTTGGAGGTCTTGATAAGGCACTTTCCCTTCCCAGCCTTTTTCTTGTTCTTGGCTATTTTGTGGACAGCGTTGCCGCCATTGCCCTGCGCGGCAACAATGAGGTCGCCATCCGGATGGTGGACAATGCCGTCTGCACCGGCCATTCCATCTTCCTTACCGCAAAGCGTATCCTTCTGCAACAGCTGCAGGTAACCCGCACCGTCGTAGTAGTACTGGAGGCTCTTCACGGCATCCTTCGTATAGTTGGAGTACTTCGTATAGTACAGCGTTGCCTTCGTACCCGCATGCGGCACGATATCGCCAATCTGCTGTATCCAGATACCCGTCGCGGGGTTATCCGGCGGAGCGATGTTCGAGGCGGCACCCGCGATGCCGAAGCATCCCAGCAGTGCAAAAACCAAAACCTTCGTTGTCATCTTTTTCATAGCATCACCCTCTGAAAGTTACTTCTTTTCCATGGATTTCAAGTCGAGGCCGTTCTTGCCCGCCTTGACACCCCAGTTGTAGTATCTTTCATATTCAAAGGAATCTCTAGCGCCAAATACCTTTATCTTGAACTTGGCCAAATAAACACCTATTCCCACCTTGCGGCCGTTCGCGCTGCGCATGTTCCAGCGGAAGTAGAGCTTCTTGGGATTTTCGAGGCAGTTGCCTTCCCCGCTACCCTGCTTGCCTTCGGGATTGAAGAACGAATCGTTGCAGTAGATCTTTCCGGAAGAGCTGGCGACATAGCCGCCCAGGTTGGTATACACGTACATTTCCCAAGAAAGGCCGATGTTTTCGAGGTCAGGGACTTCACCGCCGGTAGAATCCTTCGTCATCACCGTGGAGAAACCGATATTCATGAGCACGCCGAGAGACATCTTCATCTCGTCCGTCAGCGAGGAATCCGCAGGCACGAACCTTACGGTAAAGTCCTTCTTGTCCGAAAGCAGGTCCGCGAAATCCTTCGTGGCAAGCGAGGTCGTCTTGGCCAGAACACGCGGATCGCCCTGCAACATCACCGTCATCGGCTCGTGGAACACAGTATTGCCGGAAGCATCCTTGAAACCGTCGAACTCTTCGTTGAAGCGGATGTAGTCGGCCGGATTCATGCGTTCATCGAGTTCCGTACCGACTTCCATGCGGATAGCGACGGACTTGTGGTCATCGCTCCATTCGACATTGTTCATGTCGATCTTTTCCCACTTGGCGCCGTTACCGCTGAACAGGAACGCGTCGGAAAGGTCCTTGATATCCTTGGGATCGATCGCTTCGGAAAATTCGATGACCAGCTTGTCCGATTCCATTTTCTGGAAGGACTCCGGCTGCAGGAATGTCGAAAGGATCTGCGGCGGAATGCGGTCGTTCATGGCAAGAAGCGTCCTCTTCTCGTCGGTTTCGCCATTAATGGTCACCTGGTTCACGACTTCGGCGTAACCGTAGTCCTTGCCCGACTTCGAGTAGCTCTTGTCGATAGAGGTGAGCATCTTCTTGATATCGTACTTTTCAGGATCGATGTCCACGCCGAGAATCTTGCCGTCAGAAGAAAGCGTGACAACGCCCTTTTCCACGAGGGAATCCAGGTTCAGCAACGGGATCTCGACAACTTCGCCCTTGGAATCCAGCCAGTAGAGGATAACATCCAGGTTCTTCAGGTCGGACTTCTTGATAGGAACGTCGAAAGCCACCGAGGCGCTGTCCATGCGACCGTCACCGTCGCGGTCGTAGAAGCCGTTGTTCTCGTCGTCCACGTAGAGCTGTCCGGCATTCTGGACTTCCACCGGCCTGTTCTTGCCGGTCTCGTTGCCGTCGGCCGCCTTGATGAGTCCGTCAGGACAGGCGTTCTTGGCACAAGAAGTCGCAATCTGCAGGGAATCGCCCGCGACAACCACGCCATGCTCCACGACAAATTTCCATACGTTGCCGTCTTTCTGGATAGCCTCTTCGTCAAAGGACTTGCCGTTCACGACCAGCCCCCTGCCCTTGGTCCACGACGTATCGATATCCTTGCTGAACTGCACGATAAGCGTATCGGTCGAACCGCTTCCCGAGACAATGGAAGCCTTCTTGATGATGGGACCGATGCGGTCCTGGAGTTCGGCCGGGCCCACCGTAGACTTTTCGCCGGAATTCGTCGCAGTCACCTGTGCGCGGATCAGGCCCTCGGTAGAATCGCCGGAAGCGTTCATCTTCGCACCGCTAAGGCCGTAAACATTGCCCTTGTGGTTTTCATCGCCACCGAACTCCGTGTACTTGCCGTTCTTCGGCCAGTCGTACTCGAACGACTGCACGTCGATAAACTGCATGTTCCCGCCGAAATAGACGGCAACGCTGTCGCCAACGCCGTCGCCGTCGGTGTCGAACACGAACGCGCTGTCAATAGAGGGAAAATCATGGTTGTCAAAACGGAGACCGCCGGGGAACTCGTCAGAGACAATGAAGTTCGTATCGCCTTCCACCAGGAAGTTCTGGTAGCCGTCCACCGTGAACGTCGTACCGTCGGTAAGGGCATAGTTCGTAGTGACCTTGAACTTGGAGGTGCCATCCACGTAGTCCAGCTGGTAGCCGAAGGGCGTCAGCGGGAGGCGGTCATTGGCCATGTCCAGGAATACCAGGGAATCGCTCTGGCCGCCGGTCTTGTTGATGAAGAACGTCTTCGTCAGCTTTTCCGTCTCGCCGGCCAGCGGGCCGACAGGGACAACGGTACGGGAATAAATCGTCAGCGTATCGCCCACTTCCAGCTTTGTTTCCTGGATATTCTTGTTATCGATGACATTCTTGCAATCTTCGTCAAGGCAGTACTCGATATCCGGGGCGTAGAAATTGAAGATACGGCTGACAGCGACGTCGGTCATGTTGGCCAATGTCGCCGTACCGATAGAAACGTTGTAGATGGGATAGAGGCCCTTGACCCCGACAATCACGTACGGCGCATCCTTCGGACCGGAAGTCACCTTCTGCTTGTTCACGATTTCCGAATTGTCGGCCACAAGGAAGTACGAAACGGAATCGTTGCCCGCCTGCGGGGCATAGACGTAAAAGTCCTCATTGGGGAGCGCCTTGGAAATGTCGTCCGGGTCTTCGCCCGCCGGGACAACGTATAGCTGGATACCCTTGGCCTGTTCCACAAGCGCGTACGAACACCAACGATCCTTTTCCGGAGTATAGTCCCTGCAATCGACCCCATCGGCGAAAGCCCCCGTCGCCAGAAGGACGGGTAAAGAGCAAATCGTGAAGAATCTTTTGCAATTCATTTGGAACATACAGACCTCAACGCAAAAAAACATTGCTCCGGGAGCAATTACACTGCTAAATGTATCTTTTTTTTTGCGGGACATCTCTTATAATCATATATATGTCCCCTTCAAAGCGAGTTATTCCAAGTTGGAATAGGGAATTAGCGCCAAAAAAACGTCTTCGACGACCCGGTCCATGAAAAGCCAGCCATCCCCGACAAGTGAAAGCCGGTTCCCGGCACGCTCCAGGAGCCCCTTTTCGACCCATTTTAGGACAACTTTTTCGGGAATTTCCCGGCCCATCTCGTGGAGTTCGGCCAAGTCCAGCCCCTCCCTGGTCCGGAACGAAAGCTGCACCAGTTCGGCCAGCGCCTCGTCCTTCCCGATCGGGTCGAGCATGAGCATATCTTGCGGGAACCCCGACTTCACGTAATTGCGCCAGGGGGCGTACTTTTCGGGCGTATGGTAGCGGACGCCCCCGAAAAAGCCGTGCGCCCCCGGGCCGAAGGCGAGGTATTCCCCGCGGCGCCAGTAGTTGAGATTGTGGAGGCTTTCGTCCCCGCGCTTGGCGAAGTTCGAAGTTTCGTAACGGTCGAAACCGCGGCCAGCCAGGAGTTCGACCCCCTGCCGGTACATCGGTGCATACAGATCTTCGTCTACGCTCTCCTTGCCTTGCGCAATGCGGTATCCGAGACGGGTATGCGGGTCCACCTTGAGCCCGTAAAAGCTGATATGGCCGAGCGGATAATCCGAAAGGTGCCGCAAGTCACCCAAAAAATTATCGAGGGTCTGTCCGGGCAGATTGAACATGAGGTCGGCACTGACTCGCAGTCCCGAAACGCCCGTCAAAAGTTCAAGAGCCGCCTCGCCCGTACCCGCGTCATGGCTTCGTCCGATGCGGTTCAGCAAGGCGCCGTCAAACGTCTGGATGCCAATGCTCACGCGGTCCACGCCGCATTCGCGTGCCACGGCAAGCCTTTCGGCATCGCAGGATTCCGGATTGAATTCCATCGTGGATTCGCGCAGAGTCCTGAGCGGCACTCCGGCAGAGCCGAGGATTTCGTACAAACAAGAAATTTCTTCGGGCAAAAGCAGCGAGGGAGTGCCCCCTCCCACGTAGAGCGTGTCGACGCGATTCAATACGCCCGGATGCGTATCCGTGAAGTGAGCGATTTCACAGTTAACCAAATCCAAATATTCCAAGTGGAAATAATTCGGCACCTTTATTGCCGAAAAATCGCAATAATCGCAAATTTTTCCACAAAACGGAACGTGAACGTACAGACCGAGCATTTTCTCAAGACCACTTTTGCAAAGACACCCTTTCAACAAGGGGAAATTTAATTTATATCCATGTTATGGATTTTGAAAAACGTCAAAGAATAAAGAAATTTTGGAAGAAACGGCTGCCGCTGTTCCTGTTTTTGACGATTTGCACAATCGCCTTCATCCTCGCATCCACCCTGCTCCTGCAAGACTGTTACAAAGACATCTTTTTAATCGTCATGATATGGGCCCTCCCGCTTTTTATCCACTAGCTTATGGCAATGACTCGTCTGACACAGCGCAAGTTCAAGGCTATTTGCTACTATCTCATCAGCTGGATTGCATCTACCCTCGGACTCACTTTTCTCATTCAGTACGGTTTACGGGTCTCCGTTGACTGGAGTACGGTGCTGTTCATCTTGCAGGTATCCATCTTCATGGGACTTTCCCACGGGATTTACGACGTCGTCATCTTGCAAGACGAGGTGGACCACCGGTCGGCATGGATCGCCATGCTCATCCGTTCTTCGTACTACCTGTGCAGTATCAGCACGAGCCTAGTGCTCTGCATCCTCCTCTGGAACGGGCGCGGTTCCGAGAGCCTCATTACGGAAGACAGCCTGCAGAATGTCATCTCCGCGTTCAAGGACCCCCGCACGCACACGATGATCATCGCGCTGTTCCTGCTGAGCCACCTGATCACCTTCATCCGCTCCGTACACAAGAAGTTCGGGACGCGCGTGTTCGTGAACACGCTCCTCGGCAAGTACCAGGACCCTACGGAAGAAGACCTGGTATTCATGTTCATCGACATGCGCCGTTCCACCGCCATCGCCGAGGAACTGGGACACGTCGCCTACAGCAACTTCTTGAAAGACTACTACAAGCTGCTATCCAACTGTTGCGAGGAAAACCGCGGGGAAATCTACCAGATTGCCGGCGATGGCGCTTTCATCACCTGGAAAACCTCGAAATGCAAGAACAAGGCTCGCCCGATCAACCTCTTCTACGACTTTACCGAATGCCTGAACAAGACAAAAAAACGGTTCCTGCGGCGCTACGGGGTCACACCGGCATTCAAGGCGGGGGCGCACTGCGGCAAGGTCATCGCGACCGAAGTCGGGAATTTCGGCAGCGAAATGGCCTACCACGGGGACGTACTGAACACGACCTCCAGAATCCAGCACCTGTGCACCAAGCTGGGGCAGGAATTCCTGATTTCCGAAGAACTCTACGCCACCCTGCCCAAACCGCTCCCCCACAATTATATCGAGAAAAAGGAGGGTTTTTTCGAGTTAAGGGGGAAAAAACACGAAATTTTGATATTTTCTTTGCAAAGACCCTTGACAAACTTAAATCCATAAGCTATAATTGTGCTCACCTCGCGGGAATAGCTCAGTTGGTAGAGCACGACCTTGCCAAGGTCGGGGTCGAGGGTCCGAGTCCCTTTTCCCGCTCTAAAAAAAGAAAACCACCCTTTTGGGTGGTTTCTTTTTTTATGTGCCGGGATAAAAAGGAACTCGGAGCCGAGAAGAGGGTGCGACTGAAATTTTTCACATGCGAACATCGTGAGCATAACTGAAAAATTTCAGCACTTGAGGCGCAAGCCTCAAGCCCGTAGGGCGAGGCTTCGGCTCGCGTAGCGAGGGCCCGAAGCCGAGTAATCCCTTTTGACGCCTACGGCGTCCGCGCTCTTCTTAATCTTTTATGCAACGGACGTTATACGCTACATTTTCCTTGCCATCACTTTGATACAAGAACATGGTGTTGCCGACGTCAATGTGCAAATAGAACCCTGCAGAACTCCAGAAATAAGCGCCCGAGCCTTCAAACATATAAGTTCGATCTCCAGACAGGAGCCCTCCAGGACGCGCATAGAACCTATATTCATTCGTTCCAAACTCACTTTTCCAGTAAAGTGACACACTGACTTTTCTTGGGGATCCGCCGACCGCCCTTAAGAAGACCTGCCAATCATAGTTGCTAGGTAAATGCCATCCGCTAGGACAAACACCCTGGACAGGCAAGGTTGGCGTACATAACTCTTTGATACCGCAGCCCTTGCCATCCGAACTCCATACACCCGCACTGTCCATCGCGGAAGCCCAGGTGTAATAGCGACCATACTTGATACAATCACCCGAATGACTAAAACAGAAATTGCTGGAATCACGGGAATCCGGGTCCGCCTTGTAAGAGAACTTCAAGTTTTCCGCCATCCAGGTCTGTTCACCAATCGTCACAGTCCCGTAGGTCTGACCATCACGCTCGTCAGTCATGGTTCCCGTCACCACCGTCGAAGGGTCAACAACCGCCTGATTGACGCTACTGCTGGACTCAATTACCATGCGACTGCTTGATTTCGGCGTAGCGCTAGAAGATGAAGGAACAACATCCTTAACACAACGGACGGAATATCCTTCGTATTTGAAGAAGGAGTAATTTTTCATGACTATGTCGGCGGAATAAAAAGATATGCCGTACGCATCATTACCGGAACCGCACTCTGTAGCAGTCCAGAAGTACGCTTGGCTAGACCTTTCCGTATACGCCACACGGGAGGCCACACCCATGGAGCTTCTGCCCGCAGGGAGCACAGAAAACTCATAGGCATCCGTCCCTTCTTTATCAATAAACCAACCTTCGGTGGACTTGAGCAATCTACCCGCTTCAGATTCATCTCCGACCAGGGCAATCAACTTGAACCATTCGCTTTGCGTCGACAGGTGCCAATCCTTAGGGCAAGCCCCCCGCACAGTAGATGTCAGGAAACACCTCGTACCATAGCCACAGCCCTTGCTATTATTAGAAAATATGGCAGCACTGTCCATCGCGGCAGCCCAGGTGTAAAGGCGGCCGTACTTGGAGCATCGGGAAGGATCATTATTATAACAGAAACTGGTGGAGTCAAGGGAATCTGAGGCCACCAAGTAAGCAAAGTTCAGGTTTTCTGCCATCCAGGTCTGTTCGCCAATCGTTACAGTTCTATAAACCTGGCCGTCGCGGTAGTCCGTCAGGGTGTTGTTTTTGGCATCGTAAACGCTTCTGTCATCGCCCACGCTGAACGACGACGGAATGCTCGAAGAACTGCGTACTTCGCTACTGGAAGTTCCGCTGCTAGAAGCCGCGCTGCTGGACGATACACTGCTGGAGCTTTCCGCATCTTTGCCGCTATCCGATGACTTTGACTCGGAGCTGCTGGAGGTTACGCTGCTTGAACTTTTGCCACTAGAACTGGACTTGCCGCTGCTAGAAGATACACTGCTGGAGCTCTCCACGTCTTTGCCGCTGCTGGAACTGGCGTCGTCATTGATTTGAATCAACGGCGTCCACTCTTCATCGGAGCAGACGTAAAGGATATTCTCACTGGACGAAAGGGCGTATTGCCCCTCCCTGCCCTGGTTGCAGACCTTGAAGTCTTCCGGTTCGTCCTCTGTCTGGGAAACCTTCTCCCACTTGAACTTGCCGTCAGATTCAACGCAAACATAGGGAGTGTCCTTGACAAACTCAAGAGCGCCCGCCTTCTTGGCCGTGCAGTTGCTCAAGTCATCGAAAGACAAGACCGCATCACCGGCGTCAGGATGCGGACTGAAATCGCTGCTATCGTCACCGCAGGCGGCCAGGCCAACGGCCACAGCGGCCACGAGTGCAAGTGAATAAACTTGGGGTTTTCGCATAAAGGCACCTCTAGCAAAAACTACATTATTTCGCCTTGGTGCGCAATACAGAACCATTGCCGTCCCCCTGTAAACAAACATTTTCGGCACGTTTCTCGGCAAAAATCCGTTTTAAAAGGTATGGAAGCCCCAATTTCGGGACGTCCATACTTCCGCCATTCGCAGGCGGAAAGGAAACGAAATGGAAAGAAAACGTGTTCCGTTCGAGGAACTCCCCATCACCAACAGGTTCATGTTCGCAATGGTTTTCAGCCACAAGGAAATCGCCAAGCCCTTCCTGGAAGCGGTTCTCGGCATCAAGATTCACGAGCTCCGCGATCCCGAACCGGAAAAGACTATCGAGGTCAACCCCGTCAGCAAGGGCGTCCGCTTCGACGTCTTCACAAAAGAAGTCGGACCCGATGGCGAAACCATCCGGAGTTTCGATATCGAGATGCAGATGGAAGACACCCACGAAATCCCCAAGCGGGCACGCTTCTACCAAGCCATGCGTGACTGCGAGGCCCTGAACAGAGGCGAAAGCTATTACAACCTGAAGGAACTCTACATCATCTTCCTTTGCCCCGACGACATTTTCGCAAAGGGACGCGCCGTCTACAGGTTCAAGAATCTCGAAAGCGACGATCCCAAAATCGAGATGGGCGACCTCACCTTCAAGAATTTTTGAACTTCGTTCCAAATTCGCTGCGGCTCGGAAGAGCCAAACAAGTTTGACTTTTCTCTCGCCTTGCAGAATTTATTATATTCAATAAGTACCGCGAAGTCGCCGAGAAGGCCGTTCGGGATTACATGGAGTATTTCGCCACCAACAAGGCGAGCACCCCTGCAACCGAAAATATCGATAGGCTAGTAAAGTGGTACCAGACAGACAGCAACACGAGGATTCTCTACATGACATGGCAAGAGGAAATAGACATCGCCGTTGACCTTGAACGCCAGCGTGCAGACGATGCGGAAAATCGTCTTTTCAAGGCGATTGAACATACGAACGAAATCCGAAAAAAAATTGACGAAGAAAAAGTTCGCGCAGATGCAGAAAAAATTCGCGCTGACGAAGAAAAAGCTCGCGCTGACAAGTACGAGAAAATGCTTCGCGATCTCGGAAAGTTGTAGCCGTTCTTTTAAAAACCGACCAAGCCAGGGGTTTTAGGGGGTGTCCCCCCCCCCAGCCTTCCCCTCTCTATCCGCAAGTCCTTTCCGGATGTTCCTTCATTTCGTCGAGCTGGATCTGGTGCAGCACCGCGTGGCCTTCCACCAGGCTTTGCTGCACGTCGATGATGCGCTGGTTGGAGGAGCCGCGAAACTTGATGTCAAGCGAGCGCTTGGCCATGACGAACGGGCCGTCGATGAGGATGTCGGCATAGGCGAGCAGGTCGAGGAACGCCGGGGTTTCTTCCCAGTGCTGCTGCAGGTATTCGAACGTGTACCCCGTAAAGATTACAAGACTCAAGCCGCGATCCTTGATTTCGCGGGCTAGCGGAACGAGCGCCGCCGCCTGATCCATCGGGTCGCCACCGCTAAACGTGACACCGTCGAGCAGAGGGTTCTCGTCAATCATCGCAAGGATTTCGTCGATTTCGATAAAATGCCCGCCGTTGAAATCGTGCGTCTGCGGATTCTGGCAACCGGGGCAGTTGTGGTGGCATCCCTGCGTAAAGACCGTCATGCGAATGCCCGGACCGTCCACGAAAGATTCGGGCTCGATGCCCGCAATGCGAAGTCTCGGAGTTTCCTGTTCCATTCCTAAAAAAAATCCCTATTTACAACAAAATAAAAAACGGCGGGACATGCCCGCCTAAGATTACCTAGCAGGTGTTTCGTACCCGGACAAATGTCCAGGCATTACACGCCGTGCTTGACACGGTCGTTCACTTCGGCACGCTTCGCGTTGTTGAAGCGGTCGACTGTTCCGACCAGGTAGCCCGTAATGCGGCGGATGCGTTCGAATCCGACGCCTTCGCCAAACTTGTTCAGTTCTTTTTCTGACATTGTTGTTTACTCCTTGCTTGTTAAAACTGGTTACCGGACACCCCTGAACACGGGCATGCCGGGATAAAGCTTGCGCAGTTCCTCGATCTTCGCCTCGGAAATCGCATGTCCCTCGCTACGTCCGCAACGCGGGCACACATCGCCGATGACGCCGACGAATCCGCAGACCGGGTCGCGGTCGACCGGATGGTTGATGCTGCCGTAACCGATACCCACCTCGGCCATATAGCGCACGATTTTCTCGAACGCGTCGAGGTTCTGCGTCGGGTCGCCGTCGAGCTCGATGTAGCTGATGTGGCCCGCGTTGGTGAGCGCATGGTACGGGGCTTCGAGTGCGAGCTTCTTGAAGGCCGAAATCTTGTAGTACACCGGCACGTGGAACGAGTTGGTGTAGTAGTCGCGGTCGGTAACGCCCGGGATGATACCGAACTTCTTCTTGTCCATGCGCACGAAACGGCCCGAAAGGCCTTCCGCCGGCGTGGCGAGCAAGCTGAAGTTGAGGCCGAGGCGCTTACTTTCCTTGTCGCAGAATTCACGCATGTGGCCGATAATCTTGAGGCCGAGTTCCTGCGAGGCTTCGGATTCGCCGTGATGCTTACCCGTGAGGGCCACGAGCGTTTCGGCAAGGCCGATGAAGCCGATGGAGAGCGTACCGTGCTTGATGACTTCGCCCACGGTGTCTTCCCAGCCGAGCTTTTCGGAATCGATCCAGACGCCCTGTCCCATGAGGAACGGGAAGTTCTTGACCTTGCGCTTGCTCTGGACGGCAAAGCGTTCCATGAGCTGGTCGCTCACCAGTTGCAGCATGCGGTCGAGTTCCTTGAAGAACAGGTCCACGGACTTCATCTTGATGGCGATACGGGGCAAGTTGATGGAGGTGAAGCTCAGGTTGCCGCGGCCGTACGAGATTTCGCGAGTCGGGTCGTAGTTGTTGCCGATAACGCGGGTGCGACAGCCCATGTAAGAGATTTCTGTTTCCGGATGGCCTTCCTTGTAGTACTGCAGGTTGTACGGTGCATCCTGGAAACTGAAATTCGGGAACAGACGCTTGGCGCTCACGCGGCAGGCAAGCTTGAACAAATCGTAGTTCGGGTCGCCTTCGTTCAAGTTCACGCCCTTCTTCACGCGGAAAATCTGGATCGGGAAGATGGCCGTTTCGCCACCGCCCAGGCCCTCCTCGGTGGTGAGCAACAGGTTCTTCATCACCATGCGGGCTTCGGGTTCGGTGCACATGCCGTAGTTGATGCTACTGAACGGAGTCTGCGCACCGGCGCGGCTGTGCATGGAGTTCAGGTTGTGGACGAACGCTTCCATCGCCTGGAACGTGGCCTTGTCCGTTTCCTCGTAGGCCATCTTTTCGGCGAACTTCTGGGCCTTCATCACCGTCTCGGCATCGAAAGTCTTGGAAAGTTCGCGGGCTTCGGCCTCGACAAACTTCTCGTTCGGCACGAGGGTCGCGACCATGCCCATCTCGGCCATTTCCGTATGGAGCTTCTTCACGACAGGCTGGATTTCTTCTTCGGTCTTGCCCGTCAGAAGGATGAGCGCCTTCACCATGTTCGAGAGGTAGGACTTGCGGTACGTGATGCGCACGCCGTCGGCCATGGCGTAGTCGAAGTTCGGGATGGACTGGCCGCCGTGCTGGTCGTTCTGGTTACTTTGTATGGCAATCGCCGCCAAAGCCGCGTAGCTGCGGATGTCCTTGGGCTCGCGCAGGTGTCCGTGACCGGTGTTGAAGCCGTTCTTGAACAGCTTCTTCAGGTCAATCTGGCAGCACGTCATGGTGAGCGAGTAGAAGTCCAGGTCGTGGATATGGATGTCGCCTTCGGAATGGGCGCGGCTGTGCTCGGGCTTGAGCATCATCATCGTGTAGAAGTGCTTGGCCGATTCAGAACCGTACTTGAGCATGGTGCCCATCGCGGTGTCGCCGTCGATGTTCGCATTTTCGCGCTTGAGGTCGGATTCCTTCGCGGAGCTGAACGTAATGTCGCGGAGCGTGTGCATGAGGCGCGTATTGACTTCGCGGATGCGGGTACGCTCGGCACGGTAAAGGATGTAGCTCTTGGCGGTATCGCCGTAGCCGCATTCGGTCAAGGCCTTTTCGACAGCGTCCTGGATTTCTTCGATGTCCGGCTTGTTCTTGCCTTCGGCTTCGAGGCGGCCCACGGCATAGGCGGCCACCTTGAGAGCGGTACTGCTCAAAAGGTCCTCATGTCCCAAAAGGTCGATCTGATCCTGCGAGGCCTTGATCTGCTCCTTCAGTTCGCCCGATGCGCGGAAAGCCTTGATAATGGCGTCCGAGATCTTCTCAATGTTGAACGGCATTTCGCGGCCGTCACGCTTCTTCACTGTAAAAATCATCACTTATCCTTAGATTTTCCAGAACTTTACAAGTATAAATAAAAATTTATCCTTTCCACTATATCTTGTGTTCCAGCACGAACCACGTACACAAGATGTAGTCCATAAGATAATAAAACATTTGGCAACGAGAACAAAAAATTTACAATTTACGGTAATTTTTTTGTAATATTTCGAAAAACTTATCAACACCCCGAAAAAAAAAGCGACCCGGACCTCCACCGCAGGTCGGGTCTTTCAAAAGCCAACTCCGTATCTCACAAACATTTAGGCTTTCGGGAATCTATTCACACTATAAACAGGCTTTTTTCGCCCTTCCGCCCGTTGACAAAGAGGACGGATTTGGCTACGCCCTCTTCCCAAACAGGTTCGCCCCGGCATTGACAATCAGGGCAACCAAAATCGTCGTCGTCATGCTGATAAACGGCATCCAAGGCCAGCTGAAAATGCCCCCGAGTACCGCCGGGACGCCAAAAGCGGGAATCCCCTGCACCAGCACCAGGCTGCCCATGCCGCAGAGGACCGCCACGATAACGACCCAGGCGCGCAGCCGGCGCTCCGCCGTACCGAATAACTTGTCTGCAAAGAACGCGAGCAGGAACATGCCTAGCAGCGGGCCCGTAAACAGCCCCGTAAAGAAGAGGGCGTTCTTGAGCAGGCTCCCCTGCTGCGTGGCTGCAAAAAGCGCAAAAAACACGCCCAATACGCCCCAGACCACAGTCCAGATCTTGGCACGCTTGAGGCCGCCTATACCCTTGGATTCGTCCCAACCCAAGAAATCGTGCTCCGACGTATTGCTGAGCGAATTGATGGCCCCCGAAAGGCTGCTCATGGCCGCCGCACATATGGCGGCGACAATCAGGCCCGTAACCCCGACCGGGAGGCCGTTCACAATAAAATACGGGAAAACGTCATTCTGGCCGATGCCTTCGGGCAGCGTCCCCGCTTTCGCAACCTTGTAATATACGAACAGGGCGGCACCCACCCAATAGAACAAGACGGACACGAAACAGCCCAGCACCATCGAAAGCACGCTAGAGCGGTTCGCCGCCTTCACGTCCTTGCAGCTCAGATAACGTTGTACAAACTGCTGGTCACAACCGCGAATGGCGATTTCGAGGATGGCGTAGGCAAAACCCGCCGACACGAGCGTACGGGCATTCGACATGTCAAAGCTCGCATCCCACCACTTTGTCTTTCCGGCCTCGCTGGCCATCGCGGCCATCGCGCCAAAGCCACCGACAGAATTCGAAATCAAAATCAGCACCAGCACGCCGCCGCCGAAGAAAACGCAGAACTGCATCACGTCGGTCCATATAACCGCCTTGATGCCGCCGAACCATGTGTAAAAAATCGCAACCGCAGCAGACACGACAATGGCCAGCTGCAAGTCGATATGCAGAATCTGCGCCAGCACAAGAGACGGCGCATACAGCAGGATTCCTGTACGCAGCAACAAGTGCAAGCAATAGAATATGGCGGCAAGACGGCGGACAGGGCGGCTGAAGCGGACTTCGAAGAGTTCGTACGCACTACTGATGCCCGACGTGCGGAACCGCGGAATAAAGACAAAGCCGACCACCACAATGCTCAGCAGGGCGCCAATCTGGAACATGAGGAACGTCATGTTGTCGCCAAAGACATCGGCCGGCGCCCCGAGAAACGTCGTTGCACTCACGGACGTCGCAATCAGGCTGATGCCCACGGCAATCCACGGCATGGAACCGCCACCGAACATGTATTCCTTGAGGTTCTTGTTGCCGCGGGAAACCCAGAGCCCGATAAGGAGAGAAAACAGCAAATAGGCCGCAAGAACGGCCCAGTCAAAAACGGTAAACACCTGTTAGGCTCCTTTTTCCACAACGACGTGTTCCGCCGTCAGGTCTGTATACTGGATTACTTGATTGCGTCCGCTTTCCTTGGCCTTGTACAGCGCCTGGTCGGCGTTGTTCACGGCCTTCTTCATGTCGTGGAATTCCGGCTTCACCAGGAAGGCGCCGATACTCACGGTGACGCGGAGCGGAGATGCCTGATGTACGTCGAATTCCAGTTTCATCACCGCCTGGCGGATGCGTTCAGCAGTCTCGATCATCCCTTCGGGAGTCGTGTCAATCAACCCCACGACGAACTCTTCGCCGCCGTAGCGCGCCACGATATCGATTTCCTTGCGGATTTCGCCGCTGATGGCACCGGCAATGCCCTTGATGACAACGTCACCGATCGGATGGCCGTAAGTGTCGTTCACGCTCTTGAAGTGGTCGATATCCATCATGAGCACACCGATGTTGTACTGCTGCCTGTTGGCACGGATCTTTTCGGTGCGGAGGCTTTCGTGCAAAGTACGGTGGTTGATAAGACCGGTAAGGCCATCGCGGGAAGCCAGATCCTTGCCCTGTTCGAACTGGCAGGCCCTCACGTAGGCAAAGCCCGCGACGCCCGCAAACGCCTTGAGGAGTTCCATCTCGTGTTCAGAATAGCGGTTCGGCGTACGGCTTTCGAGACAAATGGCGAGTTCGGCAAGGGTTGCGTTCTTGTCCGAGGACACGGGCATCACGAAAAGCTGGCGGAAATCCATGTTGCGCTTTTCCTTGTCGTCGATGCGCGGCACATACTGGTTCATGCCGGAACCGAAGTCGCGCGCCACAGGGCGATTCTTGAAAAGGGCGAGCACGGCAAGGCCCTTGTCCGAAAGCGTGAACTTCTTGCTGGCGAACTGTTCGGAATCGATACCGTCGCAGCACACGACGCGTCCTTCGCGCTCCTTGTGGCTGTCTTCGGGGTTCTGCTTGTCGAGTGCCAGGATAAGCATGCGGTCGTACGGGATATTTTCCTTGACGTACTGGAAAATCTGGCGGAAGATGTCCTTGACCGACATCGTCTGGAAGAACTTGTGCTGGTAGCCGTACAAAACGCTGAACTGCTGCTGGGCGATGTAGTTCTTGGTCGATGCAAAACTCTTGAACGAAAGCGTGTACAGCGTGCTCGCGATATACGTCAGCGCCTGCGCCGTAGCCGAAGAGAATGCGTTCGGGTACAGGGAATCGACAACGATTGCCCCGATGCGGTTCTTTTCGCGGTCCAGCATGGGGACGGCCACCAGGGACTTGATCATGGGATTGTCGATATAGTAGAGCAGGGACTTGCCGCCCATCAGATCGCCTTCCAAAAGGCGGTTCACTTCGGGACGGAACAGCTGGCTAATCAAGCCGGAATTTTCCGTAATGCGGACATCGGTGGCCACCTGAGCATTCGGGTCGCTGCAGTATTCGCGGATGGACCATTCCTTGAAATTGGTCAGCGGTGAAAATACGATCAGCGAATAGGCGTTGGGAATAATACGCTTGAGGCCCTGCAGCACGTCGTTTGTCGCCTTGTTCACGTCGGCATTCGTACGTGCCCAGAACTGGTTCACACGCAAGGTCGAAGTCGGTTCGTTATATTCGTCGTCCTTTATGAAGTTGCGGATATCCGGGGTGACTGCCGGAGAAATCCCCGTCGCCTGGGCGACACGGGTAATCACCGGGATAGGAGCTGTCTTTCCGCCGGGCACGCGGGGCAGGTTCATATAGCCGAGCGCAGCAGCGACACCCGCCACGGGAATAAGAAATAGCAGCATCCCCCCCTGGAACGCCAGGCCCAACAACAGGCCCGCCACAATGAAAAGAACATTGGAAACTATCATTTTCTCCCTTCTACAGTCTGAAAGACCGGTAAAGCATTATACTAGCGACTCCCCCGTACAGGAAATGACTAATCCATGCCGCCAAAAACGGAGTCAGCGCCCCGTTTTCGCCCATCTTGAGACCGATCCTTTCTAGAATATAATAACTAAAAACAAGCAAAAGACCAATACCGAATTTTTGAGAAAGCCCCCCAGAACGGGTAAAACGGTGACATAGGGCCGCCCCGATCAACAGGACGACAAAATTCATCCAGTGCGCGGACAGCTTGAAATGCAGGGCCGTTTCCATGGCGTTGGTGTCTTCGCCGGAACGTTTCAGCACTTCAATTCTCTCGCGGACCATCTTGGAATTCATCTCGTCGGCGACCTGGCGCTCGTTGATCAGGTCTCCCGGACGCGTGTTCACGCGGTCGAGCATTTTTTCACGGGAAATCGGCACCACGTCGACGGTTCCGTCCTTATGGAAAATGCGGTGGTAGCCCCTTTCGAACATCCAGTAGGACACGCTGTCTTCTTCTATCCAGCGGACCACCTTGGCATCGTAGCGTTCCCTGAGCCTGCCCTGGTCACGCAGCAACAGGACGACTTCGCGGCCCATCTTGTTCTTGCCCGAATAGTAGCGGAAGAACCAGCTCGCCTTCTCGCTATCGATAAAGGTAAAGTTCTGTTTTTCCTTGACGCGGGGATTCTTGCGCTTTTGCGCATTGGTCTCCATCACCTCGAGACGCTTGTGGTTCGCATCGGGCAACCACAGTTCGCTCATCGCGAACGAACCCATGGAAACAAGGATTCCCAAAAGGAATATCGGCAACAATGTCTTGAGCGGGCTCTGCCCGGAGCTCTGCATGGCCGACATTTCCAGGTGGCGCGCCATGTTGCCTACCGACGCGAGGACCGCGATAAACAACGCGACCGGCGTAATGAGGTACAACATGTACGGCAAGTAGCAGAAATAGTACTCGCCCACGTCTTTCATGTCTCGGGCAAGCCATGTCTTGATGTTACCCACGAAATCGATGACGACAAAAACGAGTATGGCGCCAAGGATAACGATGAGGAACATCTTCAGGAAGTTCCATATCAGGTAGCGGGAAAATTTCATCCGAATCTCCCCGTCAACTTTTTGAAGAACCCGCCCACGCACCGGATAGCCCTGAACACCTTGGAATCGCCGCTGAAACGGTCGCGCACCATGGCAATCGTGATAAAGATACCGAAAATGCCGATGATGACGTTGGACGCCCACATGGCCAGTTCGGGAGAGATGATGAGGCGGTCGGCAAGGTTCTCGCCGCCGATAAGGCAAATCCAGTAGATGACGAAAAACGCGAGGCTGTAGATGATGCCGGTACCGATACCGCCCTTGCGCGCCATGATGCCGAGCGGGGCGCCGATCAGCACGAACACGAAACAGGCAAAGGATGTACTGAACTTCTTGTGGATTTCGACCAGGTACTGCGCCTGGCGCTTTTCTTCGTTTTCGAGTCGACCGTACAGGCGTTCGGTAGCGCGCAACGCCGCCAGTTCCTGTACACGGACTTTCTGGAGAGACCGCCGAAGCTGGACCGAATCCGCGTCCATCTTGAACTGGGCGGAATCCGGGACAATGGAATCGCTCAAGACATGTTTATTCATATCGAGCAGGGTGGTCAAAGCCTTGTCTTTCGAGGCTTCCCACAGCGTATCGTAGCGCGCCTTCGCCTGCTCAACCACATCCATCATCATTTCCACAGGCATTTCGCGGTCGCTGCGGTAGCTGCGGCTGCGGCGTTCCAGGCGGTCGTCCACGTTTTTCATGGCAAGATCCTGGGAGAAGAAACGGATACGGAAATAGTTGCCCGGATCGTCCGGATCCACGATGTGCGTTTCGCCGCTACGGAGGCGCAGCATCAGGGTGGCGCCGTTGTCCACGTAGTCCATCGAGGCACTATCCGCGTACACGATTCTCGGGGCGCCCTTGCGTTCCATTTCGTAAATCTGGATTCCGTAAAGCGTGCCGGAGACGGGGTCGATACGGTTCACCCACAACTGGACATCGGGGAACTGCGTAATAAGCCTGCCCGCATCGATGAATACGTGCGGTTTTTTGCGAGAGACCGCGTTCATCAGTTCCACGGAGCGGTGGTTCGCCTCGGGCAGCACCCAGTTGTTGAAAAGTACCATCGATACGGACAAGAGCGTAGCCACCAGAAGAACGGGACGCATCAACGAAAGCGGAGAAACACCCGCCGCCTTGACCGCCGTAATCTCGTGGTCACCGGACATGCGCCCAAACGCCATGAGGCACGCCACAAGCACAGCCATCGGGATGGAGAGAGAAAGCATCCATGCAAGGTTCAACGCAAATATTTCAAGAACGGTCGATGCCGGAAGGCCCTTGGACAGCACATTGTCCAGAATCTTCACCAAAAAGTCCACAACAAACAAAAACGTGATGCCAAAAAGAGCCGCCATAAATGGCGCAATCAGCTCTTTCAACACATAACGGACAAGAATCATTATTTTCTACGGTCTTTTTTTTCTACTTTGATACGTGAAAATTAGAATTAACCAAAGAAAAAAAAATGAAATCCTTTGCAAAGTTGCCCTTATTGTTCAGTCTTTTCGTTTCAACCGCTTTTTTCGCCGGCTGTTCTTCGAGCAATTCCGGCAAGGTGAACCACACCGAATTCTGCAGGGCAAAGTACGAGACCGCCGAAGAGCTCTTCAAGAAGGGTAAATACGGGCGCGCCCAAGACAAGCTGGAGGACATCCTTTCGCTCTGTGCCGGCACCGGCTACATGGAACAGTCGCAGTTCCTGCTCGCCGAAAGCTATTTCAACCTCGAGGAATGGATTGAAGCCCGTGGCGAATACGGCAGCTTCATCATCAATTTCCCGGGTTCCCCCTTCGTAGAAACGGCCGAATTCCGTAAGGCGATCGCATCGTTCAACATGGAATTCCGCGTAAGCCGCGACGAAGCGAACACGACTATCGCCATGAGGGATTTCGAGCGCTATCTTTCGAACTATCCGGATTCCCCGCTCCGCGATTCCGTCAACTACTATTACGACCTGCTCGTGGAACGCCTGGCCGAAAAGGAATTCCAGACAGGGCGCCTGTACCTGCGCATGGACAAACCTCAAGCCGCAGTCATCTATTTCAAGGAATTCCTGGAAACCTACCAGAAATCCAAGCGCCGTCGCGAAGCGCTGTTCCTGATTGCCCAGGCCTATACGGAACTCGACCAGTTCGAACCGGCCCGCAACTACCTCGCCCAGGCCAAGATTGAACTCCCCGAAGACGACAAGGACGTCCAGAAGCTACTCGCCAAGACCGAGAAAAAGATTGCGAAGGCCGAAGCCAAGTTCGAAAAGCGTTTGAAAAAGGATTCCGAGAGCAAGCGCCAGCAGAAAGAAGAGAAGCAGATGCTCAACTAGGTTCCGTGTATGAAATCCTGGGCAAAGAAAATATGCGGTCTGCTTAGCCTTGTCCTCTTGGCGGCATCCCCTTCGTTCGCCGCAAGCGACGGCGTTGCCGAGCACGACAACTCCAGGATTTCCATTTTCCTGCAACCGGCAATCTCTTTCCTCAGTTTCGAGGAACGCGAATATTTCCAAGACGCCATCGACACCATCTACCAGGAGTTCCGTGCGAACGCGTTAACGGAAGAGGAATCCCTCTCCGTAGCCAAGCAGAACTTCCAGAAGGTGAATTTCTGTTTCCCCATTACCGGGGGATTGCAATTCCAGGTGAGGCAGGACCATTTTCTGAGCGCCGGCATCGGATTCATCTACGATGACGAATCCGTGGTGCTGACCGACCGCAAGAACAAGTCGCACAATTACGGCTACACCATCCAGGGCATCCCGCTTTTCCTTGAATACCGGTTCGCGATTCCCCTGAACCTGATGACGCTTTCGGACGGAGGGCTCTTCAGCATCGCATTGCGCTGGTACTGGACTTTGCCGGGTACAGAAATCTACTCCTCGTGGGGAAAGATTGATGCCGACAATTCCCTGCTGGGAGCCGGGTTCGGGTTCAGCGTAGGCTACCTGATTGCCAGCTGGAAGGGCCTGAACGTTTTCGGCGATATCGGTTTCAGCTCCATCAAGGTCAAATCCAAGGGATCCTTCGCCGACATCGTTCCCGAAGGCTCCACGGAAAAGGCCAAGTGGGATATCGGCGGTTTGCAGTTGCAAATCCGCGTAAGCTTCGGCGTATGGAACAAGCCGAAACCCAGGGAAGAAGACGATGACGACGACATTCCGGATACCGATGCCGTCCCGGATACCGTCAAGGCAGACACGGCCAAAGTAGACACCGCAAAAGTAGACTCGGTAAAAGCGGACTCAATAAAAGCCGACTCGGTAAAAGTGGATGCGGCAAAAACCGATTCCGTAAAGACGGATTCTGTAAAGACGGATTCTACTATAGCGGATACAGCCATTCAGGAATCCTCCGCGCAGGACTCGAAGGAATCGAAGTCGCCGGCACCTGAAAAAGAACAACCCGTCAAGGAAGCCGTTGGCAGTAAAAAACCGGAGGAATAATGAGTTTCTTTCCGGGCGAAAAGCTGCACTACGCCGAAACGCATTTCAAGTTCAAGCTTCCCTGGTCATTGCTGTATAGGCCATGGCCCGAAATACTGGCGGACTCCCCTTTCCAGTTTGTACCTGGAGAAGAACCGACCTTGTGGATTGTCGTACGCGATGCGAACCGTTTCCCGGTTCATATCGATTCCGTCGAAATCAAAATTTGCGGGAACGGCACGGAGGAAGCCGTAAGCATTCCAGTCAACAAGGACGTTCAAGAAAGCTTCGCGTTTATTCCCTTGCATTACTCCAGGCCCAAGCCGGGAATCTACAGAATTTATTTCCGATGCTCCGTAAGCCGCAAGGACAAATCGGGCAAAATCCTGAAACGTTCCATCAAACGTTGGAATCTCCCGGGCCTGCGGTCCGAACCGCTGGTCATCAAGTTCCTCGCCGAAGAACCTCCAAAGGCTCCCGGATACGCCGCAGGCGAAATGCACTGCCACACGCACTATTCCTGTGACCACGTGGAATTTGGCGCAACGCCTGCGGTCCTGCAGCAGGCGGCAAAAGATGTCGGGCTGGATTTCGTCTGCTGCACGGACCACGCTTACGACTTTGCGTTTTCCAGCGAAGACTATACGAAGGAAGCGGAATCGCCGGTCCCGCGATTCCAGGCGTTGCGCGACGAGATAGCATCGCTCCCGAAAGACTTACCGCTACTGCTTGCCGGCGAAGAAGTTTCTGCCGGCAATACCAAGGGCGAGAACGTCCACATGACAGTCCTCGCTCCCGAAAGCTATATGCCCGGACTCGGCGATTGCGGGCGCTACTGGCTCGAAAACAGGCCCACGCTCAAAATCCCCGCCCACTTGGAATCGACTACGGCACATTGCTTTGCCGCACATCCGTTCCAGCCGATAGGACTTCTCGAAAAATTCATCTTCAGGCGTGGCTACTGGAGTCCTGCCGACCTGAACACAAACAAGAAACACTCCATCCGCGGAATCCAGTTCTGGAACGGCACGCGCGACGAAGGCTTTTTCCTGGGTCGCAGGTTCTGGATAGAGGAACTCGGCAAGGGGAACTTCCTTTTGCCTATCGGCGGCAACGACGCCCATGGAGACCTGAACGACACGACCGGCATATCTATCCCGCTAGTCTCGCTCAAGCATTCTCGCCATCACGTGTTCGGCAAAGTCCGGACGGTGGTGCGGCTAGACAAGAGAGAAGACTCCTCGGAGAGCGTCCCGACGCTTTCGCTTGAAAACCTAAACGAAGCGTTCGCAGGAGAAAACTGTTACATTACTGACGGTCCTGCTCTGTGGTGGGAACGCGGCGAAGTCCACGGTGTCAAGAGCATCATCTTCCATGCGCGCAACACCTCCGACTACGGTGGAGCCTTCCGGCATATCCGCATCTTCGGAAGGTTCCGTACTCCCGAAAACAAACCTGCCCGTCAAGAAGTCCTGTGCATAGAAAGCCTTGTCATGGCGCGCGCCAAGACCGACATCAACGTCGCCATCGACAACTACGCCTACCTCCGCGCCGAATGCGAAACCGCCGACGGGCATTTCGCAATGACTTCGGCAGCAAAGCTTTACTAGGGGTATCATGGCACCGCGTTTTGTTAGCCCCATGATCCGGCACAGGAGCCCGCAGAATTCGCATCCGTCCTCGACAGATGGTTTAGACAACGTTGTCATTAATCCACAAGCGGAAACTCCGGACAATGGATCAAAGCCTCCTGAACCGCAGCCCGAAGAATCCGCACTTATCGTTTCGGGGACCTACCGTCAAATCCGCGATTACAGCCTAGTCCTGCTTTCTCAGGGAATCGCACACCGCCTGGAACGGACCGAAGAAGGTCCCTTCGAAATTTTCGTCCTGCCCGACAACGAACCGCGGGCACGCTCCCAGATCGAGCTGTACTGTAAGGAAAACCCACCCAAGAAAGACAACCCTCCCATGCCGCTCGCCATCAGCCTCCAGCCGATATGGGTATTGCTCGTACCGGTTGCCTGCACCTTGGCCGATTTCGGGAACCTCGTCGGCAAGCTGCATTCGCTCGGCGTTTCGGATGCAGAGCGGATTCTCCGCGGAGAATGGTGGCGCACCATCACGGCACTCACGCTCCACGGCGACAGCCACCACCTAGTCGGGAACCTGGTGTCCGGCTATATCGTACTGAACCTGCTGGCCTACCGAATTCCCCTCGCCCGCATGGCACCGTTCCTCGCCATGGCAAGCGCCATCGCGAACCTCTGCGTTGCCTTAACGGTGCGGTCCGATTTCCGCGCCCTCGGCTTTTCGACATTCGTATTCGCCTGCATCGGGGCGCTCTCCGTCATCGAGTTCCGCCTGATGCCCAAGGAAACTCACGGCATGCTGCGCCGCTTCGCCCCGCTTTGCGGCGCCATCTCGATAGCCGTCTTCCTCGGACTCGGGGAGCACGCCGACATCCTGGGACACGCCTACGGATTCATCGCCGGCATGCTCTGCGGCATTATCCCCAAAAAGAAAATGCTCCGCTGGGGAGAGCCCACCGCCCTGATAGACCTCGTGTGGATCGTCGCCTACTACGCCATCTTCGTAATCGGCTGGAAAATGGCCTTCGCCTAAAAACAAGAAGGCCAGCCCAAAGGGCCGGCCATTCAAATTCCATTACGCAGTCGAACTAGAGGCTCGCGATGAACTTCTTGGCCTTGTCAGCGTACATCTGGTTGTCACCGTAGACTTCGAGAATACGTTCGGCGGTGTTCTTGGCCTTGTCGTTTGCGCCGAGCTGCTGATAGACCAGCGTCAACTTCCACATGGCGTCAGCCACCATCGGGACCTCGTCCAGAGGTTCTTCCTTCTGGAAGCGGTCTTCCTTGTCTCCGGTACGCTTGCCGAATTCGCTGATATACTTTTCGAGGAGACCGGCAGCCGCGGAATAGTCGGCCTTTTCGATCTTCACTGCGGCGAGACCGTGCATGGCGGCGGAACGGACCAGTTCAACAGAGCCGGCATTGTCCAAGGACTTCTGGAAGAGCACTGCGGCACCGTCAAAGTCACCGGATTCGAACTTGATGTTGCCAGCAAAGAGGGCAGCCTTGGCAAGAGCGAGGCCTTCGATCTTTCCGGCCTTGATCTGCGTTTCAAATTCCACCAGGGCACTATCCTTTTCGTTCGCATAGAGGTAGGTCATGCCCACGCCGAGGAGTTCAGCCTGTTCGGCAGCGGCGGCCTTGCGGGTTTCCTTGACCTGGATGACGCCAGCGACGACAACGAGGATCAGGGCCAAGCCAACAAGAACCTTGGTACCGTGCTGGATAAAAAACTGCTTAATTTCAGAATTATTCTGATTCGATTCGTTAGCCATTTTGACTTCCATTTTTAATTTTTGTGCAACAATCATAGAAAAATTAAACGACTTTGCCAACCGGACGAACATTTATCTTGACAAAAAAGGCCCCTATTGCTATTTTTTGCCCCGCTATGCCACTCTAGCTCAGCTGGTAGAGCAGCTGATTCGTAATCAGCAGGTCGGCAGTTCAAATCTGCTGGGTGGCTCGAAAAGCCCCGATTCCGTCAAGGTTTCGGGGCTTTTTCTTATTTCGGCCCAATCCGCGACGCTCTTGCCGCCCCCCACCCATTTTTACTAAATTTGGCGTCCTATGAATCCTAACGGCGCCATTATTGTCCAGAGTAACATGGAAATCATGGTGGAGGTCGACGCCCCCACCTACGAAGCAGCTCGCGATGCGATTGCCCCCTTTACCGAACTTGTCAAGAGCCCCGAGCACCTGCATACCTACAAGATCAGCCCCTTGAGCCTGTGGAACGCCGCAGCGACAGGGCTGCGTGCAAAAGAGGTCCTCGACCGTCTCGAAAGCCAGAGCCGTTACCCGATTCCGCAGACGGTGATTACCGAAGTCGAAGACTACATGGCACGATATGGCCTACTGCGCCTCAAGAAGGACGGGGACCACCTAATCGTCGAATCCGACGACAAGTACATGTTCACCGAAATCTGCAAGCTCAAGGAAGTGGAACCCTACATTCTCCACTTTATCGACGATTTGCATGCCGAAGTGGATCCGGAACGCCGCGGCCACCTCAAGATGGCCCTAACCAACGCGGGATTCCCCGTCGAAGACCTCGCCGGCTATACCGTAGGCGACCCCCTGCCCATCCACCTGCGCGAAACGACGCTTTCGGGCAAGAAATTCGACCTGCGCGACTACCAGAAAGAAGCGGCCCAGGTATTCTACGCGAGCGGATCCGAAAAGGGCGGTTCGGGCGTCATCGTGCTGCCCTGTGGCTCGGGTAAGACCGTCATCGGCCTTGCCACCATGGCCCTGGTACAGACCAAGACGCTCATCTTGACGCCGAACATTTCGGCCAGCCGCCAGTGGATTCGCGAAATCTGCGACAAGACGGACTTGACCATCGATCAGGTGAAGGAATATTCCGGCGAAGTCAAGGAAATCGGCCCGGTGACAGTCGCAACCTACCAGATTTTGACCCAGCGCAAGCGCGCCAAGCAGGCGGAAAACGAGAAGCCCGAAACCGAGCTCGACGAATTTACCGACGAGGAAGTCAAGAAGGAACTCGCGAACTTCCCGCTGTTCAGCCAGCAGAAGTGGGGCCTCATGATTTACGACGAAGTGCACCTGTTGCCCGCCCCGGTGTTCCGCCTGAGCACCGAAATGCAGGCGACCCGCCGCCTGGGCCTTACCGCCACGCTAGTGCGCGAAGACCACAAGGAAACCGAAGTATTCAGCCTTATCGGTCCCAAGAAGTACGACATCCCGTGGCGCATTTTGGAAGCGCAGGGCTGGATTGCCACCGCCGACTGTAACGAAATCCGCATCCCGATGGAAGCGGAACTCAAGATGAAGTACGCCCTCGCGCCCATCCGCGAAAAGATTACACTCGCATCGACGAATCCCGAGAAGAACGACATCGTGCAGCGTCTGCTCAAGCACTTCGACAAGCCCGATGACCGCGTTCTTATTATCGGCCAATACATCGAGCAGCTCGAGAACCTCTCGAAGGAACTCAGCATCCCCCTCATCACGGGCAAGACCCCGAACAAGGAACGCGAAAAGCTGTATGCGGCCTTCCGCAGCGGCGAACTCAAGAACCTCATGGTATCGAAGGTCGGCAATTTCGCCATCGACCTGCCCGACGCAAACGTGCTTATCCAGATTTCGGGAACGTTCGGCAGCCGCCAGGAAGAAGCCCAGCGTCTAGGCCGTGTCCTGCGTCCCAAGAGCGACGGCGGTGCCGCACATTTCTACAGCATCGTGACACAGGATTCCAAGGAACAGGAATTCGCGATGAATCGCCAGCTGTTCCTCACGGAACAGGGCTACGCCTACAAGATCATCAAGCGCGGCGACTGGGACATTCTCGCCCGTACGCCCGAAGAACTCGCGGCACGCCAATAAGCGCCGCATCTCTTCAACATCGGATTAATAAAAGTCCCGGGAGCTTTCGCTTCCGGGACTTTACCCAACAATCAAGGAATTTAAAACTTAGACCTTGTGGCTCGTAGCGCTATCGGCATTGAAGCCGAGTTCGTCGCAGTAATCAGCATCGCAAGCTTCTTCGTCGCTACCGCTCAGCAGGCAGGCTTGGTGCTTGTAATCCACAATTTCCATCTTCGGGGCCTTATATTCTTTCTTCATCATCTTCGTTTCCCCTATAATTACTTCCGGATAGTCTTCTTGCCGACAAACATGCCCTTGTTTTCGGGCTTCTTATTGAGCTTGCGGCCATTCAGATCGTACCAGCCATTCACCTTGGTAATTTCGCCTGTAGCCATGTTCCACTTGGCAATACCCGTCAGGTCGCCATCGCTGTCAACGAGACGGACTTCGATGGATTCAGGAAGTTCGATATCGGCCGGGGCCGGAGCCGCGGACTTGAGGAGAGATTTCGAATCCCCGATGTACTTCAGGTAGGCACGGAGCGGAGCCACGTAGGCTCCGGTACCGACCTTGACGAACTGGCCGGCCATCACAGCGCCCTTGTCCTTGGCGGCGTAGCCGTAGATTGAGCCCAGGTCCGAGTGACCTTCTTCCCACTTGACATAGGAGTACGTTCCCACAAGGTCCCAGTCACTTTTTCCTGTTTCCTTGTTATAGATCTGGACATCCGTAATCAAGTGCTGTGCCGGAGTATCGTCCAAATCGGAATTCGTAGTAAAGGTGATTTCCTTGACGTCCTTGCAGGCTTCTTTTTCGGTATCGGTAATCAACAGCATGGGCTTCTTGGCGTTACCGTCTCCCTTCGCATTCTTGGCAGTAAAATTCCACTTGCCATCCTTGTCCTTGCCCATCTGCACCGGTTCGTACAGCTGGGAGCAATCGTTTTTCAGGCTGTAATCAAGCGGAAGCACGATAGTAGAGTTGACAGCCAACTTCGTATTGCGTTCAACGACAACTTTGTAAGGCTTATTGGCCCTTTCGCTTACGCACATCTTTGCAGATGAAGTAATTTCCACAGCAGCGGATTCCGTGTTGAACGATTCAAGGTAAAGAGTATTGTTGGACCTGTAGAAGGCACCGCCGGTAAATTCGCAATCGGGCGTTCCTGACGGGCGTTCTGCCCAGGCAATAGCGGCCAAGGAAACAGCCGCAACAAATACAGCCTTTACAGCTGTGTAGGATGTTTTTCTCATTGTTCTCTCGCTTTGGGTTAATTTTTTCCCGCGCCAAATTTAGAAAAAAAACAAGGCTTTTCAAGAGAGCAAAAAAACAATGTCCTTAAAAAAGAACATTGACGTCACAAAAAAAACGCATTGCGTTTCTTACGTAAGCAAATTGTAAATTTCGTCCCCGATAACACCGTTCTGCATCGAGGTCAGAATCAACCGCTGTTCCAATTCCATCGGCGGATCTTGCGGTCCCGAAAAGGGAAGTTCCCCTTCTTTAATGTTACGAAAATCTGCCAACAGCTGTTCGCCAAGCGCGGCGTGCAAAGCCAGGCTCGCATCAATATATTTCAAGTGCGTAGGTTCTTCAAGCACAAAATTCAGCGGCGCCTTGGCATTCAAAGCCCGATCAGCCGACACGCCTTTGCCCAATTCATCTTCTACGCCCATATTTGCAACAATCAAACGATCATTGGACAAGAGCGACGCCACCGCAGATTCACTCAAGACATTTTTCTTCCCGGTCGCCGTTACAAGATAATCCGCAGAGCCTATTGCAACGGAGACAGACGTTTCGTCACGGAAATCTACTATCTGCACATTGTTCCTAGTCAACACGTCACAGAAATCGGTACCGGCTCCGGAATTTAATTTATCCGTAACCGTACGGACATTCATGCCACGTTGCACTCCCTGCAGAGCGATGCCGCAACCAACTTTGCCACTACCGAAAACAACCAGGTTCTTGCCCTCGAAATCCCGAGACCCAAAATATTCCAAGCCACGGAAATAGCCGTCGCCTGTACCAAGAATAGTCTCGATACGCTTAACGATGCCGCTATCGGCCACATAGACAGGAGCTTCGCTGTTCTCAAAGAACTGCACTCCGCTTCGGGTAAGTTCGACAAATCCGTACCGGGGCTTGCAAAAGGAGAACTGCCCCGCGCAATCGAGAATCAGGTCGAAATCGTCCTTGGTCAGGCCTTTTCTCAAGTCTTCATCGGTCACTACGGGGACGCCGCAATCACGCACGTACTCCACCACCTCGCTATCGAAAGGCATGGCGGCAGAGCCTTTCCCCAAGGACCGCCCCACAGAAAGAATCGCCCCGCCGGCAAGGAGTGCCATGTACTGCACCATCGTGTTCCTGAAAATTGGCGTGGCGGCAAGAACGCGCAGTCCGTCGAAGGGCTTCGTTCTTTCCCATTCGTTCAACAACAACGCCAAAGCCGGATACTCTTTCGGCTCATAGAATTCGTCTACAATTTCAGAAAACAGCATGTGCCTTATTTTTCCACGACAATCAGTTCCGGCTCGCCGCGGCCCGGGAGCGGCTTGAAAATCTTGACCATCGTCTCGGTCGGCGGACGGTTGAACCCGCTCATCGTACACAAGAACAGGTAATTCGTTCCCGCAACCACCTGCGTCGAAACGCTCAGCGGTTTGAGGCTCAGGTAGGCATAATCCTTTGTCGCGGTAGCGAACACGGCGGAGTCTTCTGCCGTAAGCGGACGCTGCTCCGAGAATCCGCCCATGAGCATCTCGTCGGTCTTGCCTGCAGCGAGGTTTTCGAGAAACGCCATCACTTCTTCCTTGGCGATTTCGGCACCATTTTCAGCTGTTATCCGCCTATTGGAAATTCCCATGGCAAGCGTCACGTTCGCATTCGGTTCAAGCTCCTTAAGTTCGGCGGCACTCGCCTTGCGGCCTCCGCTACCGTACGTACAGAACGGTACCACCACTTTCCCGGAAAGATCGTTCGAATCGAGGAAAGTGTAAATCGGAGGAGCGAAAGACCCGAACATGATGGGGTAACCCAAATAGACCGTATCGTATCTTGCCAGTTCGCGCCTTGCGTTCACGAGTGCAGGCCACTGTTTACTTTCGCGCTGGGCGCCCACGGCGGCAATCGTACTGTCGTACGTAGACGGGTACGCATTCGCCAGCTGCAATTCGATCACGTCGGCTCCAATCGCCTCCTTGAAGATCCCTGCAAGAGTCTTTGTCGCTCCATTCTGGGAGTAGTAGACCACCACGGATTTGCTCACCTGCGCGGCAGGTTCTGCCTGCTGCTTGGATTGAGCTGATTCCTCTTTACAACCGACGAGCATAGTCAGCGAAAAAGCCAAAACGACACTGAAAGACATTTTCATATTGTTACCTCTCCCAAGAAATTAGTAAAAAAAACATGGGCGCAAGCGCCATTGTCGCGACCCTCGCCTTACTCACCTTGCTCACTTTTGACGCCTTCGGCGTCCGTGGCTGCGGCTCTAAAATGGGTCCGCAAGCGGCCCCGCTTTCTCGCCTTGCACACTTTTGCTATATTGGCACTCCTTCGGAGTGCATATAGCTCGGCTCGGTCATGCCAATTAGCACTAGTGCCATTGGCACGACTCTCGCCTTTTGCTATATTTGTCCCCGCTTGGCGCATGTTGCGCCGCTTTAACGGAGGCTAAAATGGCTCTACAGTTCTACAACACCGCATCGCGCAAGAAAGAAGTATTCACACTCCCCGAAGGCGTTCCCGCCGTGCGCATGTACTGTTGTGGTCCGACGGTGTACCATTTCGCCCACATCGGTAACCTCCGCACCTACATTTTCGAAGACTTCTTGGTGCGTACGCTCAAGTACTACGGCTACAAGGTGAACCACATCGTGAACATCACCGACGTGGGCCACCTCACCAGCGACGCCGACTCCGGCGACGACAAGATGGAAAAGGGCGCCGCCCGCGAAGGCAAGTCCGTCTGGGACATCGCGAAGTTCTACACCGACGCCTTCATGGCCGACTGGCACCGTTTGAACATCCAGGAACCGACCCGCTGGACGCCTGCCACGCAGCACATCCAGGAACAGATTGACCTGGTGAAGACCCTCGAAGAAAAGGGCTACACCTACCGCACCAGCGACGGCATCTACTTCGATAGCCTCAAGTTCCCGCGCTATGCGGACTTCGCTCGCCTCGACGTGGAAAACCTGCGCAAGGGTAGCCGCATCGACATGGGCGAAAAGAAGAACGCCACCGACTTTGCCCTGTGGAAGTTCAGCCCGAAGGACAAGAAGCGCGCCATGGAATGGGACAGCCCGTGGGGCGTCGGTTTCCCCGGCTGGCACATCGAATGCTCCGCCATGGCCATGAAGTACAATGGCCCGACCCTCGACATCCACTGCGGCGGTACCGACCACATCCGCGTGCACCACACGAACGAAATCGCCCAGAGCGAATGCGCCAACGGCGTGACCTTTGCACGTTTCTGGATGCACGGCGAATTCCTGCGCACCGCCAGCGAAGAAAAACTGGAAGACGGCACGACCGAGCAGAAGTTCGGCAAGATGAGCAAGTCCAGCGGCGAATTCCTGACGGTACCTCTCCTGATGGACCGCGGCTTCAACCCGCTCGACTACCGCTTCTTCGCCATCGGCAGCCACTACCGCAACTACCTGAACTTCACGTGGGAAGCCCTGGAAGGCGCGAAGGAAGGCCTCAAGAGCTTGCACAAGAAGACGGACCCGCTGATCGGCAAGGCTACCGCGATTACCAGCGATGCCGCCAAGGCATTCCAGCAGGAATTCAAGGACGCCATCGGTGACGACCTGAACATGCCGCGTGCGCTGGGCATCATGAACACGATGCTCAAGAGCGATATCGATGACGGCGAAAAGGCCGCCCTGGTGGCCGACTTCGACCAGATTTTCGGTTTGAAGCTCGACCAGCCTCGTGAAGAATACGCCAAGAAGGGCGCAAACGACGGTGTGGATGTCGCAAAGATTGAAGCGCTGATTGCCGCCCGTAAGGAAGCCCGTGCCGCCAAGAACTGGGCCGAAAGTGACCGCATCCGCGACGAGCTCGCCGCGATGAACGTGGTCATCAAGGACTCCAAGGATGGCACGACTTGGGAAATCAAGTAAGCCTAAAATCTCCCAATCTGGGCTTACTTTTATAATCTACGCAATATTTGCGTTAATTAAACGTTGTGTCCGTTGAGGACTTTTCATCGCAAAAAACGGCCTGGAGCCGTTTTTTATTTACTTTGGGACCCCCCGGATTTAATTTTTTAGCAGAAAGTTATACCAAGGAGTCATCATGACACGTATCGGAATGTTTGGAATCCTTTGCGGTACGGCACTTTTCGCCGCTTCTAGCGCATTCGCCCTCCCCAAAGCTAGCGAACTGGTCGCACCCATGGGCATGGGATACAACATCGGCAACACCATGGAAGTGCCGGAAAACCCCACCGCCTGGGGCAACCCGCTCCCGACCGCCGGCTACATCAAGGCAATCAAGGCGGCAGGTTTCAACACCGTGCGTATTCCTTGCGCCTGGTATTCCCATTCCGACGCTCTCGCTAAAGATATCGCCGCATACGGCGGCACCGCCGACAACGATACCTACAAACACGTGGGCAAGGATGCCTCGTTCACAAACCCGACCATTGACGCCGCATGGCTCAAGCAGGTGAAGGACGTAGTGGACATGATTATCGCCGAAGGCATGTACGTGGTGCTGAACTCCCACTGGGACGAAGGCTGGCTCGAAGACCGCGTGTATGACGGCACAGCAAGCCCGCGCGACGGCGCAAACAACATCGTTAACAGTTCCGCAACGACAAAGGCCCGTCAGGCCGCCTACTGGAAGCAGATTGCAACCTACTTCAAGGACTACGACGAGCACCTCCTCTTTGCAGGCGCCAACGAACCGGGCGTGAACGACCCGTGGGGCAGCAACGGCCAATGGGAATTCGACAACACCCGTATGCAGGTTTTGAAGGGCTACTACGACGCCTTCATCACCTCCGTGCGTAACGCCGGCGGCAACAATGCCACCCGCACCCTCATCGTGCAGGCCCCGCGTACCGAGATGGACAACGCCCCCATGCTGAGCCAGAACTGGCCCACCGACCCTGCAGGCGCCGGCTACATGATGGCCGAAGTCCACTACTATCCGTATCAATACTCTTTGATGACCGAAGACAAAGACTGGGGCAAGCAATATTATTACTACACCGGCCTTTCCAGCACGACCGACACTGAGCACAACATGGGCTGGAACGTTTACAGCCAAAGCATCGATAATTCCGCGCTCGGCACCCCGAACCAGATCAAGAAGTCCTTCGGCGAACTCAAGACCATGTTCTGCGACAAGGGCATTCCCGTGATTATCGGCGAACTCGGAGCCATCAAGCGCACCGGCCAGATTACCGATGCAGCAAACCTCAAGCTCCATTTGCAGGGCCGCGCCCTCTTCTACGGCGAAGTCGCGAAGAACGCGAAGGCCAACGGCATTGTTCCCTACGTCTGGGATACCGGCGCCGAAAACGACGGCAACATGACCATCATCACCCGCCAGAAGGGCACTTACAGCATTCTCGACCCAGATGTCTTGAACGCCTTGCAGAAGGCTTACGGCCAGGAAGGCAACAACCAGAGCAACCTTGACAGCCTGGTGAACGAAAACGAAGTCCCCGAAACCGAAGCAGGCAAGGGCGTACAGGTGACTTACCAGACAGTAACTTCCGACTCCAGCGAAGTGGGCACGGTCCGCGTCAACCTCAGCGGCGCAAACAAGGATCTCTCCAAGTACGTCGGCATCGAAGTCCGCCTGAAAGGTTCCGTCGCCTCTGCAGGACCCTGCACCGGAACAAGTGACGGCTGCGGCGATTACGGCTGGACCTCCATGGACCTCTTCATGATGACCGGCAGCAGCTGGGCTTGGTTCGACGCCCCCGTTATGGAGCAGGCCGACCAGGAACTCACCGGCTCCTTCCAGACTTTCCAAGTCAAGTGGGAAGATTTCCGCAACGAACCCACGGGTCTCAACGAGGCAAACGCCATCGGTCTGAACCTCTACGGCACGCAGGTCACAGGCACTATCACCTTTGACTACATCAAGGGCATCAAGGCCGACGGTTCCACCGAAATCATCGACGACTTCGATAAAAAGTCTGACCTCGCAGGCACCGCCACCGGCAAGGTTGTCGCTCTCAGTGGAACGGATGCCATTAAGCCCGCAGCAGTCGCCGCAACATCCAAGATGCTCGTGAATGTGCAACCGGGCGTGGTGAGCGCAAGCTTCACCGCCGCAAAGACCGCTCCGGCCAAGGCAATGCTCATGAACAGCCTCGGCCAGGTGATTGCCCAGCAGAACTTCACCGCAAGCAAGGGTTCCAACAGTGTGGATCTCATGAGCAACTACCGCGGCCCCGCAATGCTTATCGTTCGCCAGGGCAGCCAGCAGCTCGTGCAGAAGGTCATTCTAAAATAGCACCTGATCTCGGCAGCATTTCTTGAGGTTCAGCTGCCGGAGAAAAATTTGGTGTGTGGAAGTCCCCCGCGGCATAAGCCGCGGGGGATTTTCTAATAACAGCAAAAGAGCGTTACCACATCTTGTCGAACTTCTTGCGGCTCTTTTCTTCGTCCTTCTTCTCCTGCACAATCGCGTCAATTACGGCGGCGACCGTCAGGTTGAAGATGTCGTGCACGGAAGCGTCGGAGTCGGTAAAATGCACCGGCTTGTTCAGGCCCATCTGCACGGGACCGATGGATTCGCCTACACCCATCTCGAGGAGCATCTTGCAAGTGGTATTTGCCGAAGATAGGCACGGGAAGATGAGCGTGTTGACCGTCTGGCCCTTGAGCTTGTTGAACGGGTACTTGCTGTCGCGCAGTTCCTTGTCCAAGGCCACGTTCACCTGCATTTCGCCGTCGAGAACATAGTCCGGGAACTGCTCGTGAATCATCTTCACCGCGTCGCGGGCCTTGTTGGCCGTACCGCGGGCCGCTTCCTTGTCGCTACCGAAGTTCGCGTAGCTGAGCATCGCCATCACCGGTTCGTGGGCGAAGAAGCGGACGGCATCGTGCGTGAGCTTCGCGATATCCACGAGCGTATCGACATCGGGATCGCGGTTCACGAGCGTATCGGCCAGGAAGAACGTTCCCTTGCGGGTGCTCAGAATGTGCATGGCACCGAAGTGCTTATATTCCTCGCGGATACCGATGATTTCCTTCGCGAGTTCGATGGTCTCGGAATACTTGGAGTAGCCACCGGTAATGAATGCGTCGGCATCGCCAATCTTGACCATCATCATGCCGAAGTGGTTCGGCTCGAACATGTCGTCGCGAGCCTCGTCGAAGGTGACGCCGTTACGGCCGTTCTCTTCGGCGTAAATGCCGGCATACTTGCGGCGGCGTTCGAATTCTTCGGGCGAGCGCGGGTTCACGATCTTGATGCCCGTGAGGTCGAGCTGTTCCTTGTTCGCCATCATCTGAATGCGTTCGGCGTTACCGAGCAGAATCGGGTGCGCCACACCTTCGAGCTTCGCCTGCACGGCGGCCTTGAGCATGTTGAGGTTGTCGCCCTCGGCAAACACCACGCGCTTCGGGTTACTGCGGGCGGTATCGCTGAACTGGCGGATAAGCTTGTTGTCGTAGCCCATCATGTCGCGGAGCTTGTCGTAGTAAGCGTCCCAGTCAGTAATCGGCTTGCGGGCCACGCCACTTTCGATGGCTGCCTTCGCGACGGCGATAGAAACTTCCGTGAGGAGGCGCGGGTCCAAAGGCTTCGGAATCAAGTATTCCTTGCCGAAGGTAAAGCGCTGGGCGTTGTAGGCGATGTTCACCACGTCGGGCACGGGCTGGTGCGCCAGGGCGGCAATCGCACGCACGGCGGCATGCTTCATGTGCTCGTTGATGCAGGTGGCACGCACGTCCAAGGCACCGCGGAAAATGTAGGGGAAGCCGATGACGTTGTTCACCTGGTTCGGATAGTCGCTGCGGCCCGTCGCAAAAATCAGGTCGCCACGGCTCGCCATCGCCTCTTCGTAGCTGATTTCGGGAGTCGGGTTCGCGAGCGCGAAAACGATCGGCTGGTCGGCCATGCTGCGTACCATCTCGCGGGTCAAAATGTTGCCCTTCGAGAGGCCCACGAACACGTCGGCGCCCTTCATGGCGTCTTCAAGCGTCTCGATGTCGGTGCGGTCGGTCGCAAAGAAGGCCTTCGCTTCGGTGAGGCCCTTGCGGTCCTTGCGGATGACGCCCTTGCTGTCGCACATCACGAGGTTTTCCTTCTTGAGACCGAGCGACAGGTAAAGTCGCGTGCAGGCGCAGGCGGCTGCACCCGCACCGTTCACCACCATCTTCACGTCACGGATGCTCTTACCCGCAACCTCGATAGCGTTCAGCAGGCCCGCCGAAGAAATGATGGCCGTACCGTGCTGGTC
>NZ_DGUN01000025.1:0-37083 GCF_002395745.1 Fibrobacter sp. UBA4309 | reverse complement strand
TCGTGCATCACGGGGATGTCGAGTTCGGCCTTGAGCGTGTCTTCGATTTCGAAGCATTCCGGGGCCTTGATGTCTTCGAGGTTGATGCCGCCGAACGTCGGAGCGATTCCCTTCACGATCTCGATGAACTTTTTCGGGTCTTTCTCGTTGATTTCGATATCGAAAACGTCAATGCCCGCGTAAATCTTGAAGAGCAGTGCTTTGCCTTCCATTACGGGCTTTCCCGCCAGCGCTCCAATATCACCAAGGCCAAGCACTGCGGTACCGTTGGAAATCACGGCCACCAGGTTTCCCTTGCCGGTGTATTCGTAAGCGAGATTGTTATCCTTTTCGATTTCCAAACAGGGGGCGGCCACGCCCGGAGTGTAGGCAAGTCCCAAGTCCGTCTGCGTGCTGTGCGGCTTGGTCGGCACGATTTCGATCTTGCCGGGCTTGCCCATGGAATGGTATTCGAGAGCCAGTTCTTTCAAATCCTTGCTCATTTTCTCTCCTTGTCTTTTTCGGGCGCCAAATATAGCACAAGGCGAGTGCAGCGCCATTACTAGTATTGGCATTGCCAAGCCGAGCTATATGCGTTCCAGGGGAACGCAAATTTAAAAAAATTTACATCATAATAAAAGGGTCTTTTTTTTAGTATTTTTTACCGAAATGACGCTCAAACAGTTCACTTTCAACCCATTCGGAGTCAACGGGTTCGTCCTGGGCAACGATTCGGGCGATGCCATCCTCATCGACCCGAGCGCCTCGAACGAGCGCGAAGAAGCGGCCCTTTCCGATTACCTCGAAAAAAGCGGCCTTTCTGTCAAAAGGCTCCTGAACACGCACCTGCACCTGGATCACGTGCTGGGGAACGCCTTTGCGGCCCGCACGTACGGAGTCGCCCCGGAAGCCCACGAAGAAGATGCCTTCCTGTTGGACCTGCAAGAAGAACAGAGCCAGATGTTCGGGCTTCCGCTGCGCGAGCCTTCGCCCGCGCTCGGCAACTACCTTGCCGAAGGCGACACCGTCGAAATCCCGGGAATCAGGCTGCAGGTCATCCATGTGGCAGGACACTCCCCCGGCGGGCTCGCGTTCTACTGCGAAAAGCCGGGAACCGTGAACGGCCAAGAAGACGTTCCGCCGCTCCTGTTCGCAGGCGATATCCTTTTTGCGGGGAGCCGTGGCCGCAGCGACCTTTTCGGTGGCGACGAAGAAGCGCTCGTCTCGGGAATCAAGAGCAAGTTGTTGACCCTGCCGGGAGAAACCGTCGTGTTCCCCGGCCACGGACCCATGACGACCATTGCCAGCGAGAAGCGGTGGTACTAGGATATGGGCGGCAGCAGCGCAAGAATCGGCTGGATTGACGAATTCAAGGGATTCGTTCTTTTGCTCGTTTGCCTCTATCACGTGGAGCAGTCCTTCCCACAGGCAGCCATGGGAACGCTACACCTGAGCGCGCTTCGCATGTCGGCCTTCTTCTTTATTTCGGGCATGCTGTTCAGCACGCGTCGCTTCAGCAACTTCAAGAATTACTTTGTACACAAAACACGCGTTTTGCTTGTTCCCTACATCCTGCTTTCGCTGTTGTTCCTTGCGCTCGACCCGGTCGTCTACAACTTTGACCTATTCCCGAAAGCGCCGCGCATGACCATCATGAACATCCGCCCCGAAATTGCGACTACCTGGGATTACCTCTACTGGAACCTCGCGAAAATCTTCGTGGCGGGCAAGTCCTCTATCGGCTCGGGGCCGCTATGGTTCGTATTCACGCTGTATTCCGTGAGCCTGCTGTTTTACGCGGTGCAAAAGGTCGCATGCATTTTTGCAAAGTTATTGAAGAAACCCTCGCCGGTAGTCGCAGGAATAGCTGTCGCAAGCCTTGCCTGCGGGTGGCTTATGTACAAAAACCACATCCGCCTTCCGCTCGGGATAGAGCGTGACCTGACGGTGCTCTTTTTCTTCGCCTGCGGGTGGATTTGCAAGGCCCCGATTCGCGACAAGCTCTGCAACTGGGGCAAGCGGGGCATCCCCTGGAGCCTGGTCGCAGCCACGTCCGTCACGGCGTTCGTCCTCTATGCGGCCTCGGAAATCCCCGACCCGAATTTCAGCATCATGAACAACGACCTCGGCAAGAGCCTGCCGATATTCGTCGCGAGTTCCGCCTTCGGCATCACGGGCCTTGTCACCGCTTTTGTCGCCATGGACAAAATCCCGGACATCCCGCCCATCCGCATCGCAAAGGGAATCCTCCGGAACATCTCGAGGAATGCTCTCGTGATTCTCGCCGTCCACTGGTATATCTTGCTCGTGATGCGCCTGCTGTGCAGGGATTCCTTCAACAAGCCGGGCATAGCTTACCTTTCGATAGGCGTCGTCGCCGCAGGCGTCATCGCCGCCATCCCGCTATTTCGTTGCAAGCTGTATAGATTGCTCGGCAAGGAACGCGTGAGCGTCCGCGAAAGCCTGAGCATCAAGTAGCCTCCCCCGATCAGAGGTAGCTCTTGTTCATCCGCGGGACTTCTACATGTTCCTGCTTTTTCGGAACATAGATCTTGATAGCGTAAACGTTCTGTTCCGTCTCGGCCACGATATCGCCTTCCTGCAGTTCCTCGTCCACCTCGATTTCCACCTCCACGCCATCACGGGCGATACAGCGGATCGAATGCGCATTCAGCTCTTCGCGCAGGAGCGGCACGTCGACAACCTTCTTGTAGGTGCCGTGATGAGTCGTCCCTAGAATCCTGTTGCAAAACATTATATTCCCTCGATACGTGGTCAGCCTCCCAAATCTAGGTATTTAAGCGCTTTTCCATGTTTGAAATACCTATTTTATGGGTACGAAACGATCGAGCTTTAAATCTTCCCGGTTTAAGCTATATTTCAGGCATAAAAGAAAGGTTTCAAATGTTACTGTCCATCGTCATTCCCGTATATAATTCCGAAAAGTATGTGCGGCATACGTTGCAGAGCATTTTCGACCAAGAATTTGACCGCGCAAACCTGGAAGTCATTGTCGTAAATGACGGCACGACCGACAACTCGATGAACATCGTCCGGGAATTCGCAAGCCGTGAAGCCTGCATCAAGATAATCGAGCAGCAAAACCAAGGGCTGAGCGCCGCACGGAACAAGGGCACCGCCGCCGCCACCGGGAAGTACATCTGGTTTGTCGATAGCGACGACTGGATTGAAGAAGGCTTCCTCGGAAAAGTCTTTCCCCTGCTCGACAAGGCCGACGAAGACGTTTTTCTGTTTCGCATTCGCGAGTACCGCGAATCCGACGGCAAAAAAATCCTGGAACGCAAGTTGCCGCACGAAACCGCCCACAAGACGGACCTGCAGGAACTGCTACAGACCCGGACCGATTTTTCGCCTGTCCAGCTGTTCATTATCCGCAAGGAGTTCGTGGACCGCAACCATCTGACTTTCGTAAACGGGATTATCCACGAAGACATGGAATATGCGCCCAGGATGTTGATCCTGGCCAAGTCAATAAAGTCGGTCCCGTGGATCCACTACAACTACCTGCGCCGCGATACCGGCAGCCTTACCAGCAACCCGTCCAACCGCCAAAAACGCATCGACAGCCTGTTCCAAATAATCGACCTGCACCGGGAACTGGAAAAAAACATCACGGACAAGAGGAACCTGCGCGCCATGCAGACCGTAAGGTTCTGGCTTTACCGGAAGCTGTTCAATTTCATCAGTTTCGACGAATTTATGGAAATACGCGGCGAGTTCCACAAGCGCTCCGCCGAAATGAAGGCCCTTGTCCGCAAGCACCTGTTCTTCAGGCCGACTTCCTTGATGGTAATCCGTCGGCTAATTTTCCTTTTTTCGCCCAAATTCCTTAAAAAATTGAACAAAATCATCTAGAAATCCGTACACGGATGTATACAAAGTGGTTTCGCCTGAAAACACTTTTTGTATTCCCAAAAGGCAAGATTTCCTCGCACGAATCTAGTTTTAGAACAACAAGAGGAACTTACCATGACTTTCAAGAACTTCTTCCTTGCGACAGCCTGTGCGACAAGCACCCTTTTCGCAGCAACGGTTTTCCAGAACCAGGTCGGATTCCTGACCGGCGGCCTCAAGCAAATTGCCGTTCTAGACGCCGCCGGCAAGGACGTCGTCTTCAAGGATTCCGCAGGAACCGAAGTGCTTTCCGTAAAAGCCCCGGAAGCACAGCCTTGGGAACCGGCCGGGAAAAGCGCTTCGCTCGTAGATTTCAGCGAACTGAACACCCCCGGTACATATACGATTTTCGTTAACGGCGAAGAAGCCGGGCATCCGGTCGTCGTTTCGGACAATGCCTACGAAGGCGTCACCAAGGGTTCCCTGAAGTTCTTCTACTTCCAAAGAGCGTCAACCGCCCTCGAAGAAGAATACGCAGGAATCTACGCCCGTGCAGCTGGCCACCCGGACACGGCCGTCAGGTATCACGCCTCCACAGGGCATACGACAAGCGTCGATTCCACCTTCAACGGTTCCAAGGGCTGGTATGACGCCGGAGACTACGGCAAGTATGTCGTGAACTCGGGCATTACCACCTATACCCTCCTGCAGCTTTACCAGCAGAACAAAGCCTATTTCGACACGCTCAACCTGAACATTCCCGAAAGCAAGAACGAAATTCCCGATATTCTCGACGAGATCCGCTGGAACCTGGACTGGATGCTTTCGATGCAGGATGCCGACGGTGGCGTATTCCACAAGCTCACCACCAAGCAGTTCGCCGGCATGGTCATGCCCGAAAAGGCGACCGCAGCAAGGTTCGCCATCGGCAAGGGTATCGAAGCCAGCTGGAACTTTGCCGCCGTCTTGGCTCTTGCCGCAGACATCTACACTCCCTTCGACAAGGATTTCGCCAACACCTGCGCCAAGGCAGCCGTAAAAGCCCGTTGGTGGGCTTACACGCACCCAACCGCCATATACGAACAACCGAAAGACGTCGGTACGGGTTCCTATACGGACGCCATCGGCTGGACACTCAAACTCTGGGGCAATGCCGAACTTTTCCGCATCACCGGCGACAAGGTCTTTACCGATTCCATCCATACGCTCAAGATTAACCGCAAAAAAGCTACGCTGCAAAGCTGGTCCAACAGCCTGATGCTCGAAGCCTTCACCATCGCCACCAACCCCGAGATATTCGAAGCCGCCGACGTCGATTCCGCCAAGGCAATGATTTTCACCTTGGCAGACAACTACATCGCCTCCCTCGAGAACAACGGTTTCGGCGTCGCCATGACCAACAACGACTTCTACTGGGGTTCGAACAGCATCGCGGCCAACAAGGGCATGGTACTCATCCACGCCTACATCCTCACCAAAGAAGACAAGTATCTCCAGGCGGCCATCGGCCTCGTGGACTACATGCTGGGCCGTAACCCGCTCGACAAGTCTTACCTGACCGGCTATGGCGTCAACCCCGTCATGAGCCCGCACCACCGCATAAGCCAGGCCGACGGCATCGAAGCGCCGGTTCCCGGCATGCTTTCCGGTGGCCCGAACGCAAGCGCCAACGACGCCGGCACCTGCAGGCAGGACTACGCCAAGGGCAAGCCCCCTGCAGAAGCCTACTACGACAACAGCTGCAGCTTTGCAAGCAACGAAGTCGCCATTAACTGGAACGCACCGTTTGCCTACGTAGTCGGAAGCATCCAGGCGATTCTCGCCACGGGCAAGGCCTACGACATGTCTTCCAAAAGCAAGGCGACCTACACCGACCTGGAATCCATCCCGGCCAAGAAAACGATCTTCAAGCCCGTCAGTGCACGCAACAGGCTCGTGGTCAAGGGCAACAGCCTCCGCCTCGAAATGACCGGTATGGACGGCACCAAGAAATATTACGACCTGCGCGGAAAGAAACTCCGCTAGGCGAAAGCGAATCCCCAAAATACCAACCCCTTAAGCGGTTCCTGAACGGGAGCCGCTTTCGGTTTTTAGCGCAAAAGGAAATCTAGCCGTAAATCTAGGGAATCGTGCGGATTAGCATTCTCGAGCAGCCGCACTGTCTTGCCCGCGAACCGTTCCGCAACGCATTCGCCGCGCTGGTTCTCGATTCGCCTGAGGGCGTCACCACGATCCATACCGCGGTTTACCAGGCGTTCCAGGCGCACAGCCTCGGGGGCGTCCACAATCCAGATTTCGTCGAGCAGGGCGACGATTCCGGGAGCTCGCGAAAGGAGGGCCGCCTCGACGAACCGGATGCTTTGGGGATTTTCACCGTCGCGCACTGGCGCTTCCAAAAAGCCCTTCACGTACCGCGTCAGGTGCGGGTACACGATGGATTCCAGGCGTTCACGGGCAGCATCATCCGAGAATATCTTGCGAATAAAGTAATCACGGTTCACGCCGTCGGTCGTAAGGCATTCTTCGCCAAAATTTTCGGTAAGTTCACCGCGGAGGGTAGCGTTTTCGCGGTAAAGCGCATGTACGGCAATATCCGCGTCAAGCACACGGAAACCGCGACTGCGCAGGAGCGAGCCCACGAAGGACTTGCCCGCACCAATACTTCCCGTGACGCCTACCTTTTTCATGGTTTTTATTATAGCAAATTATCCCTTGCCGAGCGAAATCAAGCAGAGCCCGATGACCACGCCCAGCAGCGCCAAGAACTTGAGCTTGCTCTTGCGCTCGCGGAAAATGACGATACCCGCCAAAAAACTGATGAACACGCTCGAACGGCGAAGCACCGTGATAATCGAGATGAGCGCGTCGGGGTTTCCCACCGCCAAAAAGTAACAGCGGTCCGCGATAATGAGCAGCGCAGCCACCGCGAAAAAGCTCCAGCGGAACTGGAACGGAGTCGTCTTCTTCCGCGTCGGGTACCACGTGACCGCGGTCGTGATGAACTGCACCGCGAGCATGTAGATGCTGAACCACACCTGCACCGTCAGGGGCTCGAAGTTCATCCGCTGCAAAATAAACTTGTCGTATATGCCGCTACAGCTCGCAAGGATGGTCCCCACGAGCATCGACACCACCCAGCCGTTGCTGAAAAAGTGGCCCATCTCCTTGCGGCCCGCCATGCTAAGCCCGATGTACGAGCACACGCAGATGGCTATGCCCACCCACTGCAGCGCGAACGGGCGTTCCCCCATGAACCCCACCGCAATCATGATGGTAAACAGCGGTGCAAGTGCGCGGATAGTCGTGGAAATAGAAAGCGGCATGTGCGCGATGGCATTGTAGGTAAAAAGCCAGCTCAGGCCCACAATCACCGCCTTGACCATCAGCAACAGGTGGTCGTGCAGAGCAAGCGGCTCGCAATGTCCCGTCAAGAGCACGGGGAGCATCAGGAGCGCGTAAAAGGCACTGCAGAGCAACAGAACCGGACGGACAGCATTATCCTGTACCGACTTTTTCTTGGCCAGGTCGTAAAAACCGAGAAAAACCGCCGAAGCGAAAGCTAGAATCAACCATGACATAGCGCGCCAAATTTAGAAAAATGGCTTGCCAAAACTTACGACAATACTATTTTTCTGTGAAACAACAATCAACAAAGGACCATACCATGGGAATCAAAGGTAAAGCATCGTCCCTTCTCGAAGAGTTCAAGGCCTTCGCGTTCAAGGGCAACATCGTCGACATGGCCATCGGTGTTATCATCGGTGGTGCATTCGGTAAAATCGTCACCTCCTTCGTGAACGACATCGTTATGCCGAGCGTCACGGCCATCATCGCCATGGGCGGTGGCAAGGACGCCGGCGAAGGCCTCAAGGCGCTAGCCTTCACGACCGCCGAAGGCGTGACCATCCCCTACGGCAGCTTCATCGGCGGCATCGTCGACTTCCTCATCGTGGCCATCGTGGTGTTCATCGTGATGAAGAAATTCCTCGGTTTCATGCAGAACATGCGCAAGGCCGAAGAAGCAGCCCCGGCAGCACCTCCGGCTCCTCCTGAACCGAGCGCCGAAGAAAAGCTCCTCACCGAAATCCGCGACCTGCTGAAGAAGTGATGCGCCCGGGCTAGTTACTAGTTAATAGTTTCTAGAGACAAAAGCATTTAAAGGACCGCCTTAACAGGCGGCCTTTTTCCTACACTGTCAAGGCAGCCGTAGTCATGAACCCTAACCACTGATTACTAACCACTCTAATGACAGGCCAAGGATGACGTCCAAGTTCTAAGCTCTAAGTTCTATCGCCGCATCCGCCTTGAACGGCAGTTCCTCGAACTGAGGCGTCGCGATAATCACCTGGCAAGCTTTTTCCCGGATGAGAGATGCCACCGACTCGCGGCGGTTCACGTCCAGCTCCGCGAAGATATCGTCGAGCAACAGGATGGGCTTGCACAGGTAACGGCTGGCCACATCGACAGCGGCAAACCGCATCGCCACGGCGGCGCAGCGGCATTGCCCTTGCGAACCAGAAGAACGCATCTCGCTCCCGCCGATACATACACCAAGATCATCGCGGTGCGGGCCGGCAAGAGTCCCGCCAAAAGATTTCTCCGCCAGTTCAAGGCCAGCAAGCTTTCGTGAAAAGGCGACACGCAGGGATTCCTCGTCAACAGGACCATCCTCGTCTTCCGCAGTTTCGTAAGGCGACTGCCTGTCGGTATCCATCGCCACCTTGTCCAAGTCTTCATCGCCCAGGAATTCCGCTCCATCGAGCGCATCCAGTTCCTTGAGGATAGAACTCTTGTAGGCGCACGTTATCTCGTCGACACCGCCCGAGAGCTTCCGGTAATACCCCGTAACGACTTCGGAGATTTCCCTGGATAGAGCTAGACGCGCCGCCCACAGCTTCGCACCCAATTCTACCAGCTGGTCCGTAAGGATGCGGAACATCTCGTCGCCACCGACGGCACCGTCATTATGCTTGTAATCGCGAAGCCACTTGTTCCTCTGCTGGAGCACGCGCCTGTAACGGCGCAACACGGACGTATTCGCAGCAGACTTGAAACAGAGGATTTCGTCGAGCCAGCTCCGCCGTACTTCCGGGGCGCCACGCAACAGTTCTATATCCGAAGGTTGCATCACCACGGCAGGCATCTTTCCGAACAGGGAGGCCGGAGACTTCAGGGACACCCCGTTCTCGCGAATTTCGGCACTCCGACGTCCGATACGGACTGCGCGGTTCACGCCCGTAGCCAGCCGTTCGTCCACGAACTCGCCACGAACCAGGAATTCATCACCCTTCCAGGCAATCATTTCCTTTAGGTCGCGGGCACGGAAAGAGAATCCCTGCGAAAGCAAGTGGACCGATTCCAACAGGGACGTCTTTCCGCAGCCGTTCGCACCATGGACCACGGTTATTCCCGGTCCAAAGTCGCATTCAAACGCGGACAGGCAGCGAACCCCGTCGATAAAGATATTTGAAATCACGGAATGTAGCCCCGCAGGCCGAAACTGAGCGGGTTCCACAAATCCGCTTCGGATTCATACGTCAAAGCGTAGTTCACGTCGAACAAGTACTTTTTCTTGCCAATGCGCACACGGAACTTGTATCCCAGGCCGAGCATGGCATCGAGATCATCCATTCCTATGCGGACTGTCCCATCGGGAATCACTTCGCATTCAAAACCGACACGGCCGGTCCACACGTGCAGTTGCGGGTCGAACGCCAGGAGCGTATCCGCCACCTGGTAGTCTATGGCCTCCATCCAGGCATACACGGGTTTGCCCATGATGTTCGAGCGGTAACCGAGGCCCACCTGCAGAATTTTCGGGCGCACGCCTTCCGTTGACACCACGGAATTGTCCGTGCTGGTATTCTTGCTCCAGCGGGCCGAAAGGTTCTTGCTAAAACTGACATTCCTGATGACCACGGAACTGCTCCAATTCTTGTTCCACTGTCTAAGCCAGCTCAAATTCAACGTTACCGGACTCATATAGCCATCCACCAACTCAATGTTGTCGTAATATTCGGCAACATCCATGTTGTCGTAGCTCATGGAGAACGAAAGGCCGAACGCATCACGGCGCGTTGCGCGGTACGCAAAACCAAGATAGAGCATCGAGAAGAACGGCGATGCCGTGCCGAGCGTCTGATCGTCTTCGTCAATCACGTCAAAATCGAGGTCACCGCGATAGAGCATGGCAAAGCCCACGCCCATTCGCTTGCCCACGGGAGTTTCAAGCCCAAGCGAACCGCCCATGCGGTCCAAGTCACGGCGTTCCGCATTCAGCGTATACGAGAAATGTTCCCGGAAACCGAGAATGGCCGGATTCCAGTACGCCGCCGGCATGCTCGCCGTATCGGCCGAACCCGTGTTGCCTCGGCCAAGTTCGCGCGTACCCGCGCCCATGCGTTCCACAAATCCGTCAAAGCCGCCCAGGGAAGCCTTTTTGCTGGCGACGCCCGCCATGGCAAGGCCCGTCAGTGAAAGCGAGAGAATCATGACCAGGGATTTTTTCATCTCTTATTCCCTCCCAATGTCATGACCTTGCCCCAGCCTACGTGGCCGTGGTTGTCTTTCACGCGCACATAATAGACGCCCATGGTACAGGGTCTACCCTGGTCATCCTTGCCGTCCCAAAAATCTTCCTTGGCATTGGTACTGCGCGAGGCGTCTGCCGAGCGCGGCGCAGACTTCACAATCCGGCGGACCTTCTTCATATCGTAACTGAAGACCTCGATGGTAATTTTCGCATCCTTCGCCACCTTGTACGAAACAAGGGATTCGCTACCGGCGACAATCACCGACGGGACCATCCTGATGGATCCAAGGTTGTCACTCAGCTTGGCTCGGTTCAGAATCGGAGTCCAGGTCTTGCCCGTATCGGCAGAAACGGATATCCCGTTTCCGTACGTGGAGATAGCAAGTCCAGCAATCCCTCCCGGCATCGAGAATTCCGTCATCGACGTGATGATTACGTCGCGGTCCGTGACGCCCATGTTGAACCCGTAGAGCCAGGCACTGCCGTCATCGCCTTCGTAGGCACGGACTCCAAGCGAATCCAGCTTCAAGAAGCCGCTCACGGACGCATCCACGGCACGGACGCACACAAAAGCTTCGCTGCCCACAAAGACAACGTTGTTTATGGTATAGTCCGCATTATCATAAACGTTTTTCTTTACAACCTTTTTCGCCGTATCCAGGAAATCGACTTTCTCAAAATCCTTCGCGGCCCCGTATTGACGGAACAGGTTGCCCTTCACGGATTCCTTGACACGGGCCGAAGTTTCCACGACAACCTGCAGGGGATCGCCACCCATCCACACGCCCGTCACGCGCATCGTATCGAGCAGTTTCGAAGCGCTACGGACAGAACCGTCGTCTCCGTAAATCCAGAGCCCCTTGGCCGTAGCGAACCAGAGTTCTTTCGTTTTCGGATGAACGGCCACATCGAAAACCGCCGTATATTTTTTCAGGTCTTCCGAAGAAGAACTCTTCAACGGAACAAGCGTCTTTTTCCCGGAATCAAAGACGAAGAAACTTTCCTTGGGACTGTTCGTCCCTTTCGATATGTCATAAGAAATCAACCCGGAAACTCCGCCCGCCATCCACAGCACCGACTTCGAGGAATCGTAAGCGAAGCCGCTGACAGCGTAGTCCATGGCCGTATCAATATCGGCGACGGATTCCGGCAAGTTTTCAAACGGGGTATCGTAGATACTCCTGCCGTCCAGCCTACGGACAGAAAAGAATCCTTCGGGTATCCGGAAACGGTTTTCGTCGTCTTCTCCGAATCGGGGAAGCACAAGTCCAAGGTTTCCCGCAATCACGGCCGGCGTACGGCGGCGTTCGGCAAGGGCGTCCGTAAAAATTCCGTCCTGGACAGCCGTTTTTTCCGTTGCAAGGACTTCTTGCTTGGAGCTCACGACCTGCACGGCGCCGCCATTGCCTTCCTTCAGATTCAAGAGAGTCATGCCACTGGCAACATCGCCACGGCTGAGCACCCACAGGGAGCCTTCGGTCGGTCCCGGAGCGACAGAAAAAGCCGAGTTACTGAACAGCATCTCCGTCGCGGCTAAAGCCGAGACGGCAAGACTGGCCACCAACATTCCAAATCTATTCAACACCACAACTACCTCATGTCGATTTCGTCGACGCCTTTGATGGCCTTGTACCGGAAATCATCGTCGTTAACTTTCTTCACGACCTTCAAGTTCACTATGTTGTACCAGGACGCATTGCCGGCAGGATCCACCGTGAAAAGGCGTACGGGCGAGAAATCCTGCTTGCTAAGCCAGACTTCCATCTTGGTAAACTGCCCGGCATACTTGGCCGGGTTCAAAGTCAGCACCCAGAGTTTCTTTCCGGAAAAATCCCCCTCACCTATCTTTTCGGCCTTGCAGTTCAGGTACTTGAAAAGGAGCTCGGACGGATGCAACGAACTGGAGAGGTCTTCCACATCCTTGATAAGCACTTGCTTCTGTTCCACGTTGTACTGCCACAAGCTCTTGCCGTCGCTATAGAACTTGATGCCGGCAATGTCGAGCTTGAACCTGTCTTTGTCGGCCACCAGCAAGCTGCCCTGCTGGCTTACGATATCGGGCGATTCCGCATAAAATACCTGCAACTTAAAATCGAGGCTCCAAGCGTTTGCCGACTTGAACCAGCTCTTCGATTTTTCCATGGCTTCCGACGCGGTGACCGCAAACGCCGAAGAACAGGCTATAAGCCCAAAGGCCAAAAACAAGACTACCGTTTTCGCGAATTTCATAAAACTCCAATATTATTCACAAAAATACAAAACAACGGCCCCGCGCGACATGGTTTTCCGCCAGATATATTTCTATCTTTAGTGCCGAAACTTTTTTGGAAGGATTTTATGCGCAAACTCATTTTGCCCATCGCACTCGCATCAGCATCTTTTGCCCTTGCAGCCGAAATCGAGCTTCACGGTTCCGTCAACGCCGACTACGGTAGCTATTTCGACAGCGATTTCAGCCCGATTAACGCAGCCAACCAGGACATCGACCTTGCCGCCACGGCACGCATGGACGAACACGTCTCCGTAACGGTCATGGCCAACACGCACAGTACCTATACCGACTCGAACGGCACGCACGCCTCCGAGACCCACCGTCACTACTACGCCCACAGCACGGCCATGGGCGACGAAGGCGGCCGTTTTACCGAATTCAACTTTGACGGCGTCCAGTTCCGCTGGGATGTGGCCAACGCGGTCAGCTTCGTCTTCGGCGACCTCACCTACAGTGCCGGCACGTTCAACTACTTCTTCTGGCGCGATCCGTCCCGTTATGCGGTCATCCTCCGCGAAGAAAACCTCCGCGGTGTCGGAGCCGAAGTCGGCACGGAAAAGTTCGGACACGGCAAGTTCTACATGGGCGCCTCCGAAGACAACGAGCATTCCATGGCCATGTTCGCCACCTACTCGCTTCCCATGCTGAACCATGTGGACGAACACCTCGTCCTGACCCCGAGCATCGACTGGATGTTCGGCGACGACATTGGCCGCAGCTACACCTACTCCCTGGGAACCGAGGTGGACTACTCCAAGAGTTTCGAACGCTTCAACTGGGGCATCTACGCCGTGTGGGGACTCCACCCGTACAAGGGCAAGGGCATCCACAGCTTCCTCCTGGAACCGAGCATGAACTACGCGTTCTTCAACCTCGGCTTCACCTACTTCTATGCGCTGACCAAGGAAGAATACCCCGCCCAGGAACAGATTTTCACCGAAGACCAGCTGCTCTATGCCGTCGAACCCAGTTTCAACCTGCATAAGAAGCTCACCATGGGATTCACCTACGAATACCACGATCCGGATACCGAAGTCCACGGCAACGACTACCACTTCGGCGGCCTGAACTTCTACGTGTACCCGACGATGAAGACCGAAATCGTATTCTGGTTCGGCTACAACTTCAGCGACAACATCGATACCGATTTCGCTATGGGTATCAGCGCCCAGGCGGATTTCTAAGGACCGCCTAACGGCGCTACTCCTGTGAGAATAAGGGCTCTCGACTCCATCCGCGGCCTCCTGCTCTTGCAGATGACGCTGGATCATTTCGGCAAGCCCATATCGCATTATCTTTACCAGTGCTTCGGCTTCTTCAGTGCGGCCGAAGGCTTTTTTTTCTTGTCCGGTTTTGTCGGCATGCTTGCCGCATCGAGCAAGAGCGCAAAGGACCCTACGCAGAGCTGGATGCGCTGGAGGGCGTTAAAGACATGGCGTTACCATGCGGTCACGCTCCTGTGCCTGTGCCTGGCCAGTTGCTGGTTCCTGCCCCGCGTCGCGTACCTCTTCAATTCGTTGCACCGGCATCCCCTCGCGGGTTCGCTGTGGAGCGCAGTTCTCGTGAACACACCGGAATGGTTGGACGTCCTTCCGTTGTACGTGGTATTCCTGTTGCTGGGCTCCTTCGCATTTCCACTTTTTGTAAAGGCAAGGCACAAGCGCACCGTCTTCATGCTTTGGCTACCGTCCCTGGCCGTCTGGATTGCCACGCAGTTCGGGTTGCGCGATGCCGTGAACAGCCTGTTCCCCGCATGGATTTGTCACGGGGACTTTGATCCGTTCGGGTGGCAGTTCGTCTACTTTACCGGGGCGGCCGTCTCCGCCTGGTGGAAACTCGCCCGTACGGAAGACTCCCGCACTTCCGCGCTTGCCGTGACCGCAGTCCAGAAATCCACTCCGGCACTGCTCGCCGTGCTGCTTTTCTGCTTCCTGTGGTCGCACCAGTTCATCCCGATAGAACTGCCCGCAGCAGCACTCGTTGACAAGGTCGCTGTAGGTCCACTCCGTTTCGCGAACTTCTTCGTGTTCATGCTTACCATCTGCTGGATAGTACGCACCTGGCCTTCCCTGCTCGACTTCCGGGCCACGAACGTCATGGGGCGCCATAGCCTCGACGTCTACACCGCGCACATCGTGTTCATCTACCTTTGGATGTCCACGCCCAACAGCATCCGCTACCACGCCCCCTGGAACATCCTCGTTCCTGTTGCCGCGTGCGTACTGCTATGGGCACTCGCGAAAGCCCGCGAACCGCGAGTTAAGCAGTGAAGCTTTGGGCTTTGGGCTATGGGCAGTGGGCTATGGGCAATTACCTCAAAGGCGCAACGCGCCTAAACGATACTTGGCAACTTGTTGCCCTAGTAGAGTTATGCCCTTTGAGTAGACCCCATACCCCATCCCCCAAAACAAAAAAGCCCCGGCAGGGCCGGGGATTTTACGTTCCGTAAATTCGATTACTGACCGAGATACTTGCGGCCGATACCGAATTCGTCCTTGTATTCGACGTAGTCGGGGACAAAGCCCTTGCCGTAAGAGAAGCTTACGTTCACGGAGCACTGGAACTCGTTCATGAGCTTGCCCTTGCCCTTGAAGCTCTGCTTCTTCTTCTCGATCTTTTCGTCACCCTTCTTGCCAACGAGCACTTCGGCTTCGCACCAGCCGGAATTGCCCTTGGCGAAGACTTCCTGGCCATCGGTGGAGACGAGCTTGATCTTGCTCGGGTCGAGTTCGGTATTGTTACCGGTAGAGGCCCAGAACTGGAGTTCGCCAGAGAGGGAACCCGGAGCGATCTTGATGGTCGGGAAGGCCATCACGTAGCCCCACTTGTCGATACGGCGGTTGACCGGTTCGCCGATCTGTTCGCCGAAGATGAGGAAGTAGCCACGGGTACCGACACGGCTCTTGTTCAGGGCAGCCTTCACGTCGGCATTTTCCGGAGCCATTTCAGCAAGCTTCATGAGCTGGTATTCGCAGACAACCGGGTCGGATTCGGCCTTGGCGTCAGAGAGGTTGCGGGCGACATAGGCGTTTTCGGCTTCGGTACGGATAGCCTTCACGGAGCCTTCGGCAATGTGGCGAGCCTGGGCGGTAGCGAGGGCAGTATCGATCTTGGCGAAGGCGTTGATGACGGTAGCGTAGTCGATACCTTCCTGGGCGGCCTGCTGCTTACCTACGGTAGCGAGCTTGGTCACGTATTCTTCGACCACCTCGTCCTTCTTGACTTCGGCCATGTTCACGCTGGCCTTTTCGAAATAACCGTTGATGAGGTCACTGTTCAGGTCTTTCTTGGCCTCAATTTCGGCAGCACGCACGAGAGCAAGCGTAAAGTTGTCGTAGAACTCGTCGGACATGCTGCCCTTTTTCTTGGCTTCAAGATAAGAGTTGATTGCGTTGCGGAAACGGCCTTCCTGTAAGTGTTCGTCGCCGCGCTTTTCGTTCGTGCCCTTGCAGCCGGTCAGAGCGAAAGTGACGCTCATAGCCAACGCTGCCAAAAAGAATTTCTTCATTTTTCAATTCCTCTAAGGTGATTTTTCTAGAAAAAGGCCCATTTCCCCCATCCAGGAGCGAACCAGGTCTACCATAACATAATTTAAATAAATAAATTTGTTATTACTTGCATTTGATGTAAATTTTTTTTTGAGTAAGAGGGGATAATGGATATCTTGGTCGTCAGCCCTGAAGCTGGCAACTGGGCGACGCCCAGTCCGCTAGCGACAGCAGTCAACCGAATGACGGATGCGTTCAGCAGGGCCGGTGCCAATGTCATAACCTGTTCCCCGTTCTACAAGCATCACCTGATGCACCTAGAGAGCTACTCCTGCATCTACGAAGGCATAGAGAAACTGCACGGGAAACCTTTCGAGATCTGGAAATCCAACTCGGACCCGCTGCACACCTACATTTTCAACGAAGAATACTTCGGTAGGCCCCATGTGTACGGGCCTCCCCACAGCATTCCCTATAGCGACAACCACCTCCGGTTCGCCTTCCTCGCGTCGGCAGCAATGAGCTACGCCATTTCGACCGGGCTCCAGTTCAACGCTATCCTGGGCCACGAATGGGGCGGAGCCCTCGCCGGTGCATTGACGCAGACCGTGTACAAGGACTCCCTCGGCAACGTGCCGTTCTTCTTCACGGTACACAACATTACCTACGATTTCCACGTAGGCGCAAGCGAAATTGAAAAGATCGGCCTCCCGCGGGCCGACTACAACATGGACGGCTACGAATTCTGGGGCAAGGTCAGCCTGCTGAAGGCCGGCATCTGCTATGCCCGCAAAGTGCTATTCCCGTCGCCCGGCTACCGCGACGCCATGATCAACACGAACTTGTCAGGAGGCCTCAGCGGATTCCTGAGCCACAACGCAGACAAACTAATCGGCGTACAGTTCGGCGTAAGCTACAAGGTTTGGGATTTCAACGAGCAAGACAAGCTTCCCATCAAGGAGGCCAAGCACAGGGCAAAGCAGGCTCTCGCCAAAACGCTCGGTGCGGACTTCGACGGCAAGTTGGTCCTGTATGTCCATCTGGACAACGAATCCGGCAACACCTCCGAAACGCTCGCCACGGTGCTTTCCGACATCACGAAGCTCGATGTGTTCATGGTCCTGGGCATGACGCCCGAATACCCCGAATGGAACTATTTCCAGGACGTCTCGAAGCAATACCCGGACACCATGCGCGTATTGGAACTGGACGCCAATTTCGAAAGCATCTACAAGCTGCGCGGCGCTCTCGCCGGTTCCGACGTACTGTTCGCAGCCAACCTCCGCGAGCCGTCTTCTTCTATTATCCTCAAGGCACTCGCCTGCGGCACACTGCCCCTTACCGGATTCAACGTCGGTGTAGCGAGTTCCCTGGACGACTACACTCCGGAGAACGCCGGCGTTGCGAACGCGTTCCTCGTCGAAGACGCAAATGCGCCTCACCAGATGATCCGCAGACTCAAGGACGCCCTGCACGTGTACAAGACTGAAGTCGCGGACTGGGACAAGGCCGTCGTGAACGCTTACAGCGGATTCCACTACGAATGGGATCGCACAATCGCAAAATATTTGCTAATATTGGGCGAGTCGGGGCTTTAGCTCAATTGGTTAGAGCAGCGGACTCATAACCCGCGGGTTCCCGGTTCAAGTCCGGGAGGCCCCACGAAAACCCCGCAACTTCAACGGTTGCGGGGTTTTGCTTTACAAAAAGATCCCCGACCAGTAGCCGAGGACCTTTTTAATTTATTTGCAAAAACGTCAATTACACGTCCACGACTTCAGTCCAGCCGAACGGGTCTTCCGCTTCGCCGAACTGGATAGCAGTGTACTTCGTGAAGAGTTCCGTGCAGACAGGGCCCGGATTCTTGCCGTCACCGTAGGTGAATTCCTTGCCGGCAACCGGATCCACAATCTTCTTGATCGGGGTAATCACGGCGGCGGTACCGCATTCGGCAGTTTCGCTGAATTCAGCGAGTTCTTCGAACGGGACCTGGCGGCGTTCCACGGTGTAGCCGAGGTATTCAGCAAGCTGCTGCAGGCTCTTGTTCGTAATCGACGGCAGAATGGATTCAGACTTCGGGGTCACGTAGGTCTTGCCCTTGATGCCGAAGAAGTTTGCCGGACCGCATTCGTCGATGTACTTCTTTTCCTTCGCGTCCAGATAAATCGTGCTGGAGTAACCGAGCTTCTTGGCCTCGGCGAGGGAGAGCAAGCTGGCAGCGTAGTTACCGCCGACCTTCACCGTACCCGTGCCCTGCGGAGCGGCGCGGTCGAAGTTGCGGCTAATCATCATGTCGACCGGCTTGAAACCGTCCTTGAAGTACGGACCCACCGGAGTCACGAACATCAACAGCAAGTATTCGTCGGAGGGCTTCACGCCGACTTCCGGGCTCGTACCGATGAGGAGCGGGCGGATGTAGAGCGTTGCACCATGACCATACGGCGGAATAAAGCGGGCGTTGGCCTTCACCACTGTGTGGACCATCTCGCGGAACAGCTCGACCGGCGGCACGGCCATGAGCACGCGGTTCGCGGTGTTCTGCATGCGCTTCGCATTCTCGTCAACGCGGAAGATACGGACCTTGCCATCCTTACCCGTGTAAGCCTTGAGGCCTTCAAATCCTTCCTGGCCGTAATGCAAGCAGGTAGCGGCCATGTGGATGCTGATGTCCTTGGAAGAAGAAAGTTCAACCTTGCCCCACTTGCCATCGCGGTAGTAGCAGCGGACATTGTAATCGGTATCGTAATAACCGAAGGGGAGCGTCTTCCAATCGACAGTGTTCAAATCAAGCATAATTTAACCTTTTTTGCAGTTTGTGCATTTTTAAAGGTATCATTCGGTACCGCACAGAAAAATACAATTATCGCAGGGATTTTGGCACGATTTATTTGTAAAAAAGGGGGGAAGAACCCCCCTCGTTCGCACTTCGTTGCTCTCTACCCCCACTGCGGGCGCTCGCCGCCCCGCAACGCCCCGGCTAATTGTCCTTCACGCAACGGACAGAATTCGCAGTGGCCTTAACACCATAACTAACGCCCCAATAGTGGTGGAGGTTGGAGTAGTTCAAGAGCATGATGTTCGCGGATTCTTTACAAATATCGTAATCATATTCAAGAATACACTCGCTGTCCCCATAGTCGTTAATGGTCTCAGTAGAACTCCAGAACATCGCGTAATTGCCCTCATCGTAGTAAACCCCACTGACTTCCCTTAAGCCAGCAGGAAATGCCGAGAAACCATAATCATCAGTACCGTTGCCGCCATCGGACCAACCACTTGCCGACATAAGCCTCATAGCCGCGGAATCTCCAACAGCGCTGACAAGATTCTCCCACTCATCTTGCGTAGGCAAATGCCAACCTTCAGGACAAATTCCTCGCACCGGATATGTCAGCGAACAATCCGCTTCTACCCCATCCCCGCCTATTCCACATCCCTTGCCGTTTGTACTCCACATGCCAACACTATCCATAGCCGCAGACCAAGTATAAAGACGACCGTATTTGGTGCAGTTAGACGGATCATTGTTATAGCACCAGCTAGTGGAATCAGAGGTGTACTCCTTAGATTCGTTATCCACAAATTTATAGGGAACACCAGTATAAGCATAATTCAGATTTTCAGCCATCCAGGTCTGCGTGCCGATGGTAACCGTCTTGTAAGTCTGCCCATCGCGTTCGTCAGTCATAGTTCCCTTAACTACAGTCGATGGTTCTACGTACCCATCACTCGACGAAGACTCCACAGAACTACTGCTGGGTTTAGTACTACTACTGGACACACTTGTCTCGCTATCGTTCGACCCTTCGACTTCGCTCAGGGTGACATTCTGCGGTGTGACGCTGGACGAAGAATCCCCACTCGGGCGCGTCGCAAAACTGCTGTCGTCGTCGCCACAAGCAACCAGCACCGCCGCCACAAAACCAATCACCAGAAAACGCATCAAAGCCATAAACGCTCCTCCAAGTAAGCACCTAAAATATACATTCAAAGCCATGATTTCTGCAGTTTTATTACAGAAAATGTACAGCGGGGTCTTAGGGGCTTCCCCCTCCCCCTTTTGCCTATGGAAAACTTGAAAACTCCCCCCAAAAAAGCTATCTTTGCGCGCGGAATTTTTAACAGGACCAAGGTCATGAGCTACAATCCTCTCGCCGAACAGGCAAACGCGGAACTCTCCGCAAACGGCTGCAATGTTCTCTCCATGCTCTCCGAAAGGGGCAAGGCTATCTTCTTCCCGCGCAAGGGCATTCTGGGCCAGGGCGCCGAAGCCAAGGGCTCCGAAATCAACGCGACTATCGGCACCGCCCTCGAAGACGACGGGAGCCCGCTCGTGCTCGACTGCGTACTCAAGAGCCTGAACCTCCCCAAGCAGGCGTTCCTGTACGCCCCGAGTTTCGGCAACCCCGACCTCCGCAAGGCCTGGAAGGAACAGATTGTCCGCAAGAACCCTAGCCTCGCCGGCAAGCAGTTCAGCAACCCGGTCGTGACCTGCGCCCTCACCCACGCCATCAGCTGCGCGGGCTACCTCTTCCTTGACCCGGGTGACGAAGTCATCATCCCCGACCTCTACTGGGACAACTACGAACTCGTGTTCGTGAACAGCTGCGGCGCGAAAATCAAGACGTTCAACACCTTCAAGGACGGCGGGTTCGATACCGAAGCCCTCAAGGCCGCCCTCGCCGAAAGCAAGAGCCAGAAGAAGGTCGTGCTCCTGAACTTCCCGAACAACCCGACCGGCTACACCGCCACCGAAAAGGAAGCCGTCGAAATCGCGAAGATCCTCACCGACTGCGCCGCCGCGGGCAACAAGGTCGTGGCCCTGCTCGACGACGCCTACTTCGGACTCGTTTACGAGGAAGGCGTGACCAAGGAATCCCTGTTCGTGAAGCTGCTCGAGGCCAACGAGAACCTGCTCGCCGTCAAGCTCGACGGCCCCACCAAGGAAGACTACGTCTGGGGCTTCCGCGTCGGGTTCATGACCTTCGGTTTCAAGGGCGCCACCGAAGCCCAGCTCAAGGCCCTCGAAGACAAGGCCGCCGGTACGGTCCGCGGCAACATCTCTAACGCCCCGAGCATCAGCCAGAAGATCCTGCTCGCCGCCTTCCAAAGCCCGGAATACCTGCAGCAGAAGCAGGAAAAGTACAACACGCTCAAGAAGCGCTTCGACATCATCAAGAACGAACTCGCCGCGCACCCGGAATACAAGGACGCCTTCGAAGCCATGCCGTGCAACAGCGGCTACTTCATGTGCATCAAGCCGAAGGGCGTGGACGCCGAGGAACTCCGCCAGAAGCTCATCAAGGACTACAGCACGGGAACCATCATGCTCTCGGGCCTTATCCGCGTCGCTTTCAGCGCCGTCCCGACCGAAAAGCTCGGCAAGCTGTTCGAAAATATTTATAATTGCATTTTGAAGATGAAATAATTGGCGGTTGAAACCCGCCCCTCCGGAGGATAAATGTCCGAAAAGGCAACACTGAACTATAATGGCAAGAGCTACGAACTCCCCGTGGTGGAAGGTTCCGAGGGCGAACACGGCCTCGACATCAGCACGCTGCGCAAGGATTCCGGGCTTGTCACGCTGGATTACGGCTACCTGAACACGGGCAGCACCAAGAGCGCCATTACGTTTGTTGACGGTGAAAAGGGCATCCTCCGCTACCGAGGCTACTCCATCGAAGATCTTGCCGAGAAGGCCACCTTCCCCGAGACCGCGTGGCTCCTGATTTACGGAGAACTCCCCACGCAGGAACAGCTCGGGCACTTCCGCACGCTCCTTACCGAGAATGCACTGTTGCACGAGAACCTGCTGCACTTCTTCCGCGAAATGCCGCCGAGTGCACACCCGATGGGCATCCTCAGTTCCATCGTGAACGCCGTGGGCCTCTTTACCCCGCGATTCTACGACGACGAAAACATCGCGAGCGCCTTCGAGCTCACGACCGCGGGCCTTATTTCCAAAATCCGCACCATCGCCGCCTTCGCCTACAAGGCAAGCATCGGCGAACCGTTCGTTTATCCGGAAGCTGAACGCAGCTACTGCAGCAACTTCCTCAACATGATGTTCAGCAGCAAGGCCCGCCCCTACCACCCGGACCCGATCATGGAACGCGCGCTCAACACGCTCCTTATCGTGCATGCCGACCACGAACAGAACTGCTCCACCTCGACCGTGCGCATGGTGGGCAGTTCGCAGGCAAACCTCTACGCGAGTATCTGTGCCGGCATTTGCGCCCTGTGGGGCCCGCTCCACGGCGGTGCGAACCAGGCCGTGCTCGAAACGCTCCTGCGCATCCAGCAGAGCGGCATGACCATCGAACAGGTGATGGACAAGGCCAAGGACAAGAAGGACCCGTTCCGCCTTTCCGGATTCGGCCACCGCGTGTACAAGAGCTACGATCCGCGCGCCAAGGTGCTCAAGAAACTCATGTACCAGGTGTTCGAGCGCGAACACGTGCACGACCCGCTCCTGGATATCGCCATCAAGCTCGAAGAAGCCGCCCTGAAGGACGACTACTTCATCGCGCGCAAGCTCTACCCGAACGTGGACTTCTACTCGGGTATCCTCTACCGCGCCATGGGCATCCCGACGAACATGCTCACCGTGATGTTCGCCATCGGGCGACTCCCCGGCTGGATTGCCCACTGGAAGGAAATGCACGACGACCCGAATTCCAAGATCAACCGTCCGCGCCAGATTTACGTAGGCCAGACGGGACGTCCCTGGATCGATAGGGATAAGCGATAAGCAAAACGAGCGGACGACAATTACTGTCGCCCGCTTTTTGTAGAAGATTTCTTACTTCACAATCAATGCCACAATTGCGGCTATCAAGCCGCCGAGTAGCAACGCGGCAATCACGACTGCGATGACCATAAACCACTTGGCGTATTTCAGGATTTTCACCATGGCGGAATTCTGGTCCTTCGTGAACTGCTGCACAGCATTCATTGTCGCGGTCACGAGGAATCCGATGTCGTCAATCCAGCCCACTACGGGGACGGCATCTGGCGCCAAGTCGATGGGCGACACAGTGTATAAAAGAGACATGATGACGAGGAAAACGGCAAGCCCCTTCTGCATAGGCGAGGCGCCGTTCAATTCCTTCACATCGTGTACTTCGGGTTCTTTATCCATATCTTACCTCAGTCTCCTAAGTCCCTTCGGCATCGGGATTTCCTCGCCATCTTCGCCAAGCAGGTAGATGTTGTCAAGGCTTATATAGCCCTTGCCGCTGTAGCGGGCGCGCCACGAGAAGTTCTTTATTTTGGTCGGGTCAAGCTGCGGGATAGTCTTGCCCCAGCCTTCCTGCTTCATGTTCTCCCAGATGAGCGTATCGCGCACCCAGTTGCCGTGCGTATTCTTGAGGCGCACCATGAACTCGTCGTAGTCTTCCACCTGGCTGCTCGCAATCTGCACTTCGAAATAGCCGTCGGGATTGTTGTGGTTCGTGGCGTAGTCGAACACGATGCCCACGGAATTCTTGACTTCGGGCGGAATCACGTAATAGGCGCCCGCGAAGTTGGGCCAGCCCTGTGCAGGCGGCTGCTCGATAACGAATTCATGACGGATGAAACCACCGTGCGGAGGCGCGCCGTTAAAGACTTTCGCGTCGATGGCCGTAGCGTTGTCGCCGTTCGCCACCGGGTACCAGTCCACCGCCTCGATTCCGTTGTCGAAGTTCTGCATGGCCTTCGTGGTGCGGTAGGCGCCACGCACGCGGAACGGGATGTCGATTGCACCCACCTTGCCGCCAAGGCCTCCAATTGCCACGCGGATTGAACGGGGAGCATTGTTCAGGTCTTCCGGAATCGGGACCTTCACATGGAAGCTTTCGATGGAGGCATTCCACTTGCCGTCATCGGGAGCAAACGAAGTCATATACATACCACGCTTACCCCAGTTTTCAATCATCAACATTCCGTTCGTGAGCTGCCCATTTTCCTGGACCACGGTACCAAAGAGATCAAGCGTGTCACCCGCAAGCAAAACCTTCTTCTCGAGAGACGCGGCAATGACCCGCGGTTTTGCCGCCATCGCCTTCGTCGCCTTGTCAAGCCCTATTACGCGCGGGTTAATCTGCACTACGGCAAGCCCGAACGGCGGCACGGTAATGTCCTTGCTCTTGCTCGGGTTTATACGGCGCCCGCTCGGGCCCATTTTCGGATACGGGAACGCGTTCTGCAAAGTCCCCTGCCACTTGAACTGGTCGGCACCGAACACGTCCACCTCGGTACGCACCAGGTCGCCCTGGCCAACCTCGGCAGCAATCCCCTCCGTGCTGGCACGGTCAATCTGCACCACCTGCGAATTTTCGGACAAGTTCACGAGCATCACGCGCACGGAATCGCCCTTGCCAATCGCATACGCTTCCATGTCGGGACTCGTACTCGAAACAGGCAACACCGCAAAGCCGTCTTCGAGGAAGTTCTTGAACGTCATGTAGATTCCATAGTATTCCGCCGTCGGTTCCAAGGACTTCCAACGGTTCCAGGAGCCGTCCTTGACTAACGCAGACATACTGTTTGTTCCCCAGGTATCGTCCGGGCCCTTGAACAGGTTGCCGAACGCATCCCACGGGAGCACCTGCAGGCGGTTGCCGAAGCGCACCGCATGCTGCGCGAAGATGCTCGCCACCGCAGATGCCTGCGGGTAGTCCATCAACAGGCTGTAGCCCTGCACGCACGTACTGAATTCCGAAAGCGACACGCCGCGTTCGCCTTCCAGGTGGCGCTTCATCCACGTATCGAGCGTATCCATGTTCGGGCCAACGTCAAGCATCGACTTGAGCATGTCGGCAGCCGTCGGGTTGTTCGGCGTCCAGTACGGATAGTTGTGCAAGTCCACCACGTCAAGATAGCGCTTGCCGTCCTTCTTTTCGGCCTCGCCCACGATGCGCAGGAATTCTTCCATCCAGTACTTGCCATCGAGCAGGCCCGCGCCCTTCTGCTGCATCTTGTGCGTGCTGAACAGCGGACCATGCAATACGATAGTAGAATCGACGGCCTTCATCGCGCGGGCGTATTCCAGGTAGCGCGCAGCGTAATGGCGCGCCGAAATCGGGCCGGATTCTTCCCACTCGCCATCGAGTTCGTTACCGATTTGCCATTGCTTGATGTTATAGCCCTTCACCTTGTTCGCATAGCGCACCCAGGCGGCAGCTTCTTGCGACGTACCCGTTCCCGCGTTCACGCAGATGACCGCCTTCGCATTCGGGAGCGTCTTGATGAACTTCATGAACTCTTCAAAATCCCACTTGATGTCGGTCCAGTCCGTGCGGGCCTTGTCGCCATTGCGGGTAGACATCGCGTAGAACTTGTAGCCGTTGCCTTCGAGCAGGTCGGAGCCACCGCTAAACAGTTTCATCTCGCGAATCTGCACGCCCCTGCTCGGCAGGTCGGCAGTCTTGAAGCGGATTGCCACGTAGCGGGTCTTAAGCTTCTTGAACTTGTACTTGGTCGTCTTGCCGGAAACCTTCACGACCGATTCCACCTTCAGGTTGTTCACGAGCGCCTGGTGAACGCCCGGGTATTCGGCGTAATCCGTGGTCCAGTAGGCGAACTCGAAAGATTTCGGACGGAGGTCGCCCCAGTCGATCTGCAGGGAATCGAAGTCCATCCTCTCGGGGAACTCCACCACGACCCAGGGCGGGTCATCCGGGTCGAGAATCTCACCCCACCACATCGTCTCCATGTTGCCGTCAGCAAGGTGACTGCGGCGGATGAACCCGTAGTTGTCCTTGGTCGTACCGCGGTAAATCGTCTCGCCCAGGAATCCACGCGCCCACTTGTTCTCGTCGGGAGTCCAGAGGCCGGTGCTATCGTACTTGCCGATTCCGTTCCAGTGGTAATCATTGGAAAGCGAGCCGTTCGGGAAGCGGAATACGGTATAACCGCCGTCCACCAACGCCTGCGTCATGTCGTAATAGCGGCTGGGCGGATTCCATATCGCCAGGTCGGCGGCCATCATGTCCTTCTTGTCGATTACGATGCCCGGTTTCAGGTCATCGACCGTCACCACGTTCTGTGCGGCAAAAGCGCTACACGCCAAGACGCCAACCACAAAGGCGCCTACTGTATTTTCGATTTTTCCAAACATAATTACCCAAAGGGTTAATAAGGGAACAACTTCCTTTAGGCAATATATAATAAAGACCGCCGCTTTGCACGACGGTCTTCATAAATAGGCTCAATCTTTTCAGCGATCAACCCTTATGGAGTCCGGATACACTTCAGCGACACCATCCAACCAATAAAGAAGCACTTCGTAGGTTCCTTCGGGGAGTCCATCCACCGTAATATACCCCCGTTCCACATCCTCCATCGTAATCCTCGGGTTTGGCGCCCAATTAAAGCAATAATTAAGATAGTAACACTCCACGTTGCGAATATTCAAAAACACCTCGTTTTCCAGAGCCTCTTCGGCAGGAATCTCAACAAATTCCCCATCCACATAATCCTCGAAATATAAGGAATCCAAGGGAACATCAACGAAATAGGCCGGCAGTAACTTTATGTCGCCCACATCAACGATTACACCAGCATCGCTTTCAATCATATGCGCTTTTGCAAAGTCAACGTTTTCGTTGACACCGTATTTCTTGTCTTCGGAAATAATGCGTATCGGAATCTCATTATAAAACGGAACATGCTCCCATTCACGCTCGCCAGCTTTCTTGTTAGAGCCAACAGGATCAATTTGCATCTCTAGATACGACAAGAAGTTCACCCGTTCCAAATAAAAATACCCCCCTGCATCCGTCGTAACAGCTTGACATTTACTATCGTAAGGCATACAGTTTTTTTCCGTGTAAACTAGCGCATTTGCCAAGGGCTTCCCTGCCGCATCCAAAGCACGGCCTTTCACGTCTGCGTACAGGTATATATCGTCAAAGCTTCCACACATGGGTCGAGAAAAACTCTCAACCCAGGAGCCTTCCAATGTCATCACCGAATAAGGCTCTTCATATTCCGAAGCACTCTTGGCCAAAACATGAATAGTATCCGTTTCAATATCTTCACTACAAGGATTTTTCCCGTCACTGAATGTTTTTTCGAACAACGACGTATCCAGTTGCGCAACGGGCTTTCCCGTATTCGTCTCACTGAGCGTCGATGCAATGCTGGAGCTATCATCGCTACAGCCAACGAGGATCCCGAGGCCAAGCAGGGCAAAGGCAACGCCCGCATTCGTCAACTTTTCCATAAACATTTTGGTTCCTCCTGAAACTATTTTTTCAAATTTGTGAACAAATGAAGATTCAACTGGTGGACGCCAGTCGCCTTCTTCTTGTCAAGCATGATAATCTTGCGCACCCTGGCCTTCAAGCCATGGATTTCCTTGGCAATCGCCCTGAACGCGTCGTCGGACACGCTGAAAGTGAACGTCGCCATATCCGAAGACCTCTCGTCGTTTGCAAGCAGGGCCTGCTTCGAAAGCTCGAAACACTGCAACTGGTACTGGCGCACCAAATCGCTATTGCTATAGGCGCCGCTGCTCACCGTATCACGGCAACTCTTCCAGAAACCCCTCTCGTTCTTCCGCACAAAGCCGAGGCGTTCCAGCAATTCGAGGGAACGTTTCAGCGTTCCAACGGACACCTTCGGGAAAATCAACTTCTGGATGGGTTCGAGGTCATCCGAGACATCTACGACCTCCAGCGCCGTAAACAGCACGCTGTTGTACCAGTGATTATAATACTCGTAGGCGTCTTCGTTCAAGATGCGGTGCGAATCCGGATGCTGCTTCAGCAAATCCTCGAAAAAGGCGTTCCTCTCCGTCGCGGTCTTCGCCTGATCCATATTCACCATGGTCTCGAAATACCGGGCTTCTTTCTTGTTCAGGCCAAGCACTTCCACGAACTTCGGAATCATACGGCCGGAAAGCTTTTTACCCTTGACAATGTCATTATAGTAGCTGCGCGTCTTGGGAAGTCCCAGCAGCACACACGCTCCAGCCCTAGTAAAACCAGGGTCCGTCTGCACGCGAGCGGCCTGGTATTCGTCCAGGTACTTGCGAAAATTCGTGAATTGGAATATGTCAATCGTTTTGTCCATACCCTAAATGTACTCAAATTTTGACTCAAAGTCAATACCTTTTGCAAAAATTTTGAGATTTTTTTTGAGTACATTCAAAGATTATGGATTATCGGCCCTTGAACTGGTCGCCGTACTTGATTTCTGTTTCTTTGGCACCGTTCAGGTTCACCAGGCGGCCCGGGTCGAACACGAGGTCTTTCGCGAGGCCTTCCTTGAGGGATTGCGCTCGGTCCAGGAGTTCGGCGGCACAGCTGCTCGAAAGCAGAGCCTGACGCACCTGAAGCGCGACATCCAACGACTCGCCATCCGCTTCACCACCTCTCTCGTCTAAACAAAACCCTTTGCAGAGTCTCGCGGCGAGCTGCTTGAGCCTGCCTTCGGCGCCCTTGTCGGTACTGCCGTCCTCGATCTTGAAACCATAGTACAGCTTGAACACGTCGAGCGCCTCGGCGGCCGTAATCACGCGCGCGGGCTTGTCTTCCCAGGCGTCGGCAATCTGGCCGAAGATCCACGGGTTGTGCATGGCGCCGCGGCCAATCGCGACACCGGCGACACCGTAGTTTTCGATGCGCTCACGGGCGACGTCGACGCTGTTCACGTCGCCGTTACCGATGACCGGAATCTTGGCCGCGGCCGCGGCCTTGCCGATCCAGTCCCAGTCGGCAAGGCCGTTGTACCCCTGCAAGCGGGTACGGCCATGCACCGTGAGCATCTCGACGCCTTCGCCCTCAGCAATCGCGAGAGCCTCCATTATGTTAATGCTTTCGGAGTCCCAGCCTATACGGCACTTGAGCGTAAGCGGGATGTCCGCCCCACTCCTGTCCAGTGCCGAGCGGACATCGTGCAGAATCTCCTGCAGGCGCGGCAAGTCCCTAAGCAGTCCGGAACCGCTACCCTTGCCCGCCACCTTCGGCGCCGGGCACCCCGCGTTCACCTCTATGTATTCGGGACTGTACTTTGCAGCAATCTTCCTGGCTGCATCGGCCATCCTGTCCGGGAAGCGGCCGAATATCTGCACGCCGAACGGACGTTCTTCCGGGAAAAAACGCAACTGCTTGTGACCTTCCGGGTTGAAAACGGCGTCACCATCCGTAGGCACGAACTCCGACACCAGGAGCCCCATGCGGTTCCCGGAAAGCACGCGGCACAGCCTGCGGAAGGGAGCATCGGTCACTCCGTCCATCGGACTCAATATGGTATTCGGAAACACTTCCAAATCGCGCAAATTGAACCGTTTACAGGAGGGATTTTTTTCCATTTTCATTTTTTCAACATTTTTCCACATTTAAACCACAATTATCCACAACATGTCCGCAACGAGAGCCCGAAAAAAATATTTAATTTTCAAGCAAGCCCTCCACTAACTCGTTGTTAAACTTATATTTAAGTTCGTCATTAGAACAATTAACCCATAATTGATCCGTGCCTAACATAACTAAACAATCCCTGATTCAAGAAATCGCCAAGTCCACCGGATTTGTGCGTAATGATATCAAGACGGTCGTTGAACAGTTCCTCGGCCTTGTCGGAGAAAAGCTCATCGACGGCAACACCATCGAAATCCGCGGATTCGGTACGTTCGCCTGCAAACCCCGCAAGGCACGCCCGGCACGTAACCCGCGCACCGGCGAAACGGTCCTTATCGAAGAACGCATGGTCCCGACCTTCAAGTTCAGCAACGATATCAAGGACAAGATCAATTCCCTGGAATCCCTTGTCGACGTCGACGCCATCTCTCCGGAAATCGAACCGGTTACGGCGGAACAGTCGAACGAACAAGACTAATCTTTTTCAAGAAACAGACTGGATTTCTTCATCTGTGAGGAATCTCCAACCACCCCTGCCCAACGACTCGTCCAAGGACACCGGTCCGATAGAAATACGTTCCAACGTCTCTACGTGGTTGCCCACCGCAGCGAACATGCGCCTGACCTGATGGTACAGGCCTTCCCCGATAGAAATAATCACGGATTCCCCGTCCCGCTCGATAGCGCGGGCCAGGACCTCGCGTCTTTCGCCCTTGAGCATCACGCCCTTCAGGAGCTCAGCCTCCTGCTCCGGTGTAAAGGGACGTGCCAGGGTAACGCGGTAACGCTTCAGCAGTCCCTTTTTCGGGCTTTCGACCCTATGAATAAAATCGCCCTGGTTGCTCAGCAGCAGCAGGCCTTCGGAATCGGCATCCAGGCGTCCCACGCTCTGGATACCCATTGCAGAAAACCTGTCGGGCAGCAGCGAATAGACCGACTGGTGGTCACGGGCATTGTGGCTGCACTCGACATCCGTCGGCTTGTGGAGCATTACATACAACTTTTCTTGCGTCGTCACTTCTTCGCCGTTCACCGTAATGGTCGCCGGGCGTTCCGCAAATTCCACGAACGGATCTTCGAGCACCTTGCCGTCAATTTCCACAAGGCCCATGCGGACAAGGGCTCGGGCTTCCTTGCGGCTGCCATAACCTATACTGGCCAACAATCGTTCCAAAGTCAAAGCGGGCATTATTCCTCCGTCATCCAGCCGACAATCTTTTTACGGACAAATCCGAGTTCCGGGAGTTCGCCCGTCTTGAGGACTCGCGAGCGGCGGCGCCAGAACAGCAACAACAGGATTCCCGCATACACGAGCAGCGCCAGCAAAAGAAAAATCACGCGGCAAAGATTCGTGTGTCCAAGAATTTCGCCCTGGGCGCGCAAGTCCCTTTCATGGCACCAGTCCATGCGGACATCCCACGATTCCAGATATGGGAAGCTCTTGAAGATTCCGTTTACGGAGGCACCGTACCCCATTGTCGCATAATCGCTGCGGATTCCCTCGACAAAGCAGTCCTTGAACTTGATATCGAACAGCCGCACAATCATCGAAAGCAGGCTCTTCACGTAACGGAAAGCGCGGCCGTCCAGATTGGGAGTCAAGATGATGGTCCAGAACTGTTCGTCCGTGAGTTTCGGCTTTTCCTTCTTTTCCGGTGCGGGTTCCTCGACGGGCTTTTCTACCGCAGCAGGGGGCGCGGCAGGTGCGGGAGCCGCGGCTGTGGCCGGAGTCGCAACGGTAGCCGGAGTCGCAGTAGGAGCGGAAGGCTCTGCTGTAGCCGGAGTCTCGGTAGGCGCGGGAGGTACGGCAGGCGCGGGAGTCGCAGCCGCCTTATAGGCATTCTCGGCTTTGGGAGCGTCTTTCTTTGCAGGCGCAGTCGCCACGAACTCGGGTTCGACAGCGTCCAGAAAATCATCGCTGTCCGGAGTTTCGGTTTCCTTGTCCTTGCCCCATTTCTTCTCGCCGGTCCAGAGGTGCTTCTTAAAAAAGAAAAGCCTTGCCCCGGCTCCCTGTTCCCCCGCATCGAATTCCACCTTGAACCGAAACGGGAAAAACAGGACAACCAGCGCAAGCGCGCACAGGATAACAACTAGCCAGAAGAGGAATCCACCCATTACTTCTCGGCTTCGTCAGCCTTCTTGCTGATGATGTCGATCAGTTCCGCAAAACTCTTGGTCTTCAGAATCTGGCTGAACTGGTCCTTGTAATTCCTAGCCGTGGAAAGGTCGTCGATAACGAGGTCCCAGGCTTTCCAGTTTCCGTTCACGATGCTCATCTTGTATTCGAGAACCGATTCCTTGCCCTTGTTCCACAGATGGGCCGTCACGCGGGCTTCTTCGGCACCCTTCATCTTGGCCGGCTCGTATACAGTGGAATCCGCGCGGTACAGTTCCAGGCGCTTTGCACTGGAGTTGCGGACCATGCGCTGGAACTCGGCGACGAACTTCTGCTGCGAGGCTTCGTCCTGGGCGTTCCAGTCCTTGGTAGAAAGGCTCTTCTTCGCCAACAGTTCGAAGTCAAACGAGTCGTTCAGCAAACTCTTGACGCGTTCCGTCTCCTTGGCATTGCGCGTAGACTTCTTGAGCAGAGTCTGGAGTTCCGCGTCCTTTTTCTTGATGGCGGAAACGGGATCGTCTGCGGCAAAAGCCATCAACGAAACGCAAGCTACCGCAACTAGAATCTTCCTAAACATCTCTTACCTCCATTTTACTTAAACTTTTCGTGGAATTCGGCCAAGGACATACCCATTCGCGAAATCAGTTCGGCAAATTCGACGTTGTACTTGCATACCGCAAAATAGTAGTCCTTCTGCATGTTCATGTTCTGGGTATATGCAGAAACAAGTTCGCCCGTCTTGGACTTGTCCAGGTCGTACTGCATGGCGGCACCCTTCAGAATCGCATCCGAGGCACGCAGGCTTTCCTTGAGCGACTCCATGTTCTCCTTGGCGGCCACCACCTGGTAGTACTGCTCTTCGGCCTTCGCCATGAGCCCGTCGGCAGCATAGCGGTCCTTCAACTGCAGTCCGCGATAATCGGATCTTGCACTGCGGTATTCTTCCCAATATTTCCAGAAGTTCAGCCTGTAGCGAAGCCCGATTCCGACAAGGCCGTCCAGCTTGTTCACAGCATCTTCGGCAAAAGCGTCTTTCTGCATCACACTGCGGTTGCCCGCCCAGCTCTTCACGTATTCGACCTGGCCCATGATAAAGAATTCGGGAGCCAGTTTGGCTTCGGCCAGTTGCATCTGCGTGCGGCGCGCGGTAATGCCGGCGGCAAGCTGCTTCAGCTCCGGATGGTTCTGCAGGGTAATCAGGCGGACTTCTTCCAATAGAGGCAGCGGTTCCGTCCGCGGCACAAGGCAGGTATCTTCGGCAACGAACACATCGTCTTCCCGCATGGCCAAAGCAAAGCGGATGGCGAGCTGTACGCGCTTCATTCCCAGATCCGCTTCGGTAACGCCTTCCTTGACGGTATGCATTTTGGCTTTCAAGTTCAAGAAATCCATCTGGCTTACGCTCGGGTCATCGTCATCCAGGGCTTCTTCCATCTTCTCGTAGGCTTCGTCTACGCGGGCCTTGGCCGATGCGGCAAGCTTTTGCATTTCCATTGCCAGCAGATAGTTGTAATAGTACGTCTGGAGTTCCACGTCTTTCTTGTGGACCTGTTCCAGGATAGAGTACTGTTTCTGCTGCAAGTCCGCTTCCAGCGCCTTCTTGCCGGAACGGTACTGGCCAAAGTTGAGCGGTTGCACGAACTTGGCCTGAACGCCCCAGAACGGACCCATCTTGGAAAAGTCGTAGACGCTCATGGTGTCGCCGTCGCTGTCGACTTCGTCGCGGAGGCCGGGAGCCGGGCCGACAATCATCGATACATCGAACGTAGGCAAAATGGCGTTCGCCTTGAGGGCGCGAATCTTGTCCTTCTTGGCAACAACCCCCTGCCTGGTTTCTTCCAGTATGGGATCGTGCGTGATACCCGCTTTTACAAATTCGGACACGTCGTACCGGACCTCGCCCGCATACGCAACCGCAAACGATAAAAGTAAAAGCAGGATTCTAAACATTAACCCAAATTTACAAAAAAGACAGACGGGCCAGTTCCCAATACTTGGAAATTACGCGTTCATAATAACGTGTAGGCAGGGGCATGCCGCTCTGCAACATCTTGTCGACAGCGGAATGTCCCAGGTTGTAGGCAATCAGCGCCTCTTTCCAGCTGCCGTATTTGCCGATAAGCCTTATCAGGTAGGCCGTGCCGACAGCGACATTCACTTCGGGTTTCAGCAGGTCTTCTTCCGTATCGACCGTAAGCCCGAAATGGTAGGCCATCTTTTTGGCCGTCTCGAGCTTTATCTGCATGAGCCCCATCGCCCCGGAATGCTTGCCGGAACGGGTACGCCCGCGCGCATTCGGGTTCCCGTGGCTTTCCTGCGCCACCACGGCGAGGACAAGGAGCGGGTCAAGCGTATAAGACCTCGAAATCTGCCAAATCTGTTCCGTCAGTTTCCGCTTGGATTCGGGAGAAAGGCGGTTTTTCGAAAGATGATCGACAACCTTGTCTATCTTGACGTAGTCGATAGTCCACTTGCCCCACGTATCAAGCTGCTCCAGGTCTCCCCTGAGATTCGCCTCTTTTTCGGCCAAATGCACCAGGCGGCCCTGCCGCACATACCAGCAGCCGGCAAAAGCAACCATGGAGACAAAAGCCGTCACCAAAACAACCAGCGAAAAAACCGGATGGATACGAATTTCACTTTTCAAGGCGGGAATTCTCCAAGTACTCTAGGTACGATACCCAATCCTGGATAATCCCGAACGAACTCAGCATGGAAGTATCTTGCACAACGCCCAGCTTGCGTAACGGGCCTATTGAAGATTCCAGTTTGTCGATTTCGCGGATATAGCGGTCCTTCTGGCTCTGCAAGGCGATAATCTGCGCCTGCTTATCCGCAATGTCCCTGCCCTGCGCCGCGATGATTAAGAACAAAGTAATAGCCCACCCGACAATCAAGACAAAGGCGGCAATGGCGACAGACGGCGTAAGGCGAAGCCCGGTCTTTTTCCCGTAATGCACCCCGATCTGGCTCAACTGCTTGCGCATGCCGGAATTCTTGTACGCGCTACGGCTCTCGTAAATTTCAAAGATATTCTTGTACTTGTCGAAATAGGCTTTCTGTTCTTCGCTGTTGAATATCAGGACCAGCGCGGAATTCTGTGCCTTGATCCGATCCAGGACCTCCAGGAACAAGTCCAGATATTCATCGGCCTTGAAATGGGCACGCTGCAAGTTCAAGAAAAAGAAACAGCCAGGCCCTTTGGTAAGCATCTCTATTTTTTCACGGACCGCCGGCAAGTGGACGCGGCTCAAGGAACCCGACAGGGATATCTCCACATCGTCACCATGGTCTTCGACCTGAATGTCAATTAGATCCGCCCTCATGCCTATCCCTTGGTAACAGAAATGGTAATCTTCAGCGTCTTGTCATCCATGACGTTCAAGGCGGTACGCCAGAACGGATAGACCCGTATTCCCTGGAAAATATCCGGGGCAGCCGAATTCGACGCCCCAAAAATCGGGCCGACAAAAATGGTCGCCGGGGAATCCATCTTCATGTGGAAAATGCAACCCAGCGCGTAGTCGCGGATATCGACAGTCCTTGCTTCCGGATAAAGTATCGGGCTCTTCTTGTCCCACTTGACCGCATTACCGTCTATCGTGACACCAATGCCGTCGCTATTTTCCAGAATGCCCAGTTCAAAGATGGACCCGAAGAAGCACTTGGTATCCAGATAGAGACTGTTCGAAAGATTATACTCGACAGAAACTTCCGAAGACGTGCTCTTGAACTCGTATTTCTTGCCGACGCGGAATACGCCACGTTTCTCGCCGATAGCGAATCCCTGTTCTTCGAGCAGGTTGACTTCGGCACCATGTTCGACGCGTTCAATCTGGTAATCGTAGGGATCTTTCAGAAGACTTTCACGGCCGGCCAGGGCGCGTTCGATGCGCTCGGGAGACAAGTCCGTATTCGGGAGCAGGCAATCCAGGAAGGCCACCGAAGGCTCGGCATCGTTGCGCCAGGTATTGAGGAACGTCATCGAAATCGGCTTGTAACTATACGTACGCAGCACGCCGCCATCGGAATAATCCAAAAGGCACGAGAAGTCGGCGTTCTCGACCCAGATCTGTTTGCGGCCCAGCAACAGGTAGTCACAGACTTCCATGCGGAGTCCCGAAAAATCCATCATCGCATCCAGTTCGCGCGCAGCGTCCATCACGTAACGCGCACACCACTGGCGGACATTCAGGCTACGCATGCCTTCGGCATTGCCCAGGTCACGGAAGAATATCGGCGACATCGCCGGCAGGAGCTTTCCATAGAAGGAATTCTTCCTGCGCGCATCCTGCAGGATCTCGCCCCGGCGGTACAGGTTCAAGATGGCCTTCTGCAACATGTTGATTTCCGGACGGCGGATAAGCATTTCCCTGCAGGTCGTCGCGGATGAAGGCAGCCCGAGCTTGCGGCCAGCCGAAATCAGGTAGCTGAGGGACGCCTCGGGCGGCAGCTGGTTGACCATGTAACCCACGGGCCAGGTCTGCAAGTCGTTCGTCTCGACAAAATCCACGAGTCTCCCGAAAAAGTCCACGATGTCCTTCGCCTGCGGAGGCAAATCGAGAATGACAACCGCCGTCTTGCCGTCACGACAGTACGGAGCGAGAATCTCGCGCCAGTTCAGGCTATCGTTCTCGATGGCCGCAGAAAGTTCGTCGGCGACGGGGACGACACGCATCAGGGCACCCTTGTCCTCTACCGAGAACCATCCCGACGTGGGAGTTGAACGCCCGAGTGCGGTACGGATGGCGGATTCGCTTACAAGCGCATAGTCAAAGCCTTCGCGTTCGAGAATCGGCGTCATGCCCATTTCCCACACAAGCGAAGAATTGAAGTAGCCCTGCGGTTCAATATCAAAACAGCTCTTGAGAATCTTGCGGTGTTCCTTCAACTGCAGCGACTGCAGTTCTTCGGGGAACAGCGGCAGCATGGGATCGTAGAAACCGCCACCGAGGAACTCGATAGTCCCGTTGGCGATGCCGTCACGGATTCTGCCAAAAGCCAGCGGCCTAGCCACCTTGCGCATCACGCGAAGCGTCGGGCCGTCTACATACACCGAACATTTCACCTGTCCCGAAGACAGGAGCACGTCAAGACCGTCGAGCAAATTGCGAGCGACAGCTTCGAGATCCTTGTAGGCCGTAGCCGGGGACAGCTGCAAAACAAACGAAATGGTCGGTTTCATATGGTAAAGGATAGAAAAAAGAGTTACTAGTTATTAGTTACTAGTTACTAGAATTGCGTGTATGACGGTTCTTCGGCGGTGTTAAGTAAACAGTGGTTAGTAAACAGTGGTTAGTAGACAGGATCGCTGATATCAAGATGTTTTTTTTGCATGTCCTAACCACTAAAAGCGTGCAAAACGAGTGTCAAACAATTATGCTTGCACAATTGTTTGAACGAGTGCAGCCGCGGACGTCGAGAGTGAGCGCGCCTGCCGGAGCGTACATGCCGGGACGTAGCGCGAGCGGGTATATAAAAAAAGCCCCCCG
>NZ_DGUN01000038.1 GCF_002395745.1 Fibrobacter sp. UBA4309 | reverse complement strand
GCTCCTGCCGCAACGGAGCAGACATCTGAACAAGCCCCTGCACCGGTACAGGAGGCTGCTTCCCAGGCCACTCCTGCTGCTGAACAGCCCGCACAGGCAGCCCCCGCACCTCAACCAGCTCCTGCACAGACCGCTGCCGCAGAGCCTGCCCAGCAGGCTCCTGTACAAGCCGCTCCGGCAACGCAAACTGCCGTTCCCGAAGCCGCACAGCATGCGTCTGCACAGCCCGCCGCATCGGCTCCTGCTGCCGAGACTCCTGCCGCAAATCCCGACGATCCCTTCGAAAAGGGCAAGATGTTCCTTGCTCAGGGTAAGTACGAAGATGCCGCCAAGATGTGGCGCGAAGTCCTGAAGAAAACTCCGGGGCACGTGGGTGCCTACTATTACGCCGGTGTTACCCGCCTAAAGATGGGGGAATACGACAAGGCCGAATTCAACCTGAACAAGGGTAAGGAGTACAAGGACGGCGCAGCCGATGTCCACTACTACATGTCCCTTATTTACAAGGCCCAGAACAAGACGGATTTGGAAAAGAAGTCCCTGGCCGCCTATATCAAGAAGGCCGGCCCAAACGGTGAGTTCCGCAAGGCCGTAGAAGCCCGCTTGGCTGAAATGAAAAATGCTCCTGCTGATTCTACGGCCCCTGCCGGTCAGGAAGTGGCGGCAGCACCGGAAACGGCTCCTGCGGCTACGGCCCAGAAAATCGCTCCCGCACCGGCCAAGGCTTATTCCATCGCCCGAGCCAACGACCTTTTCAAGTCGGGCAGTTTCGAAGAAGCCCTGCAGGTTTACAAGGTAATGCTGGAAACGGAACTTTCTCCCGAAGACCGCTATTTCGCACTGCTCCAGATGGGTAATATCTACCGCGAACTTCGCGATTTCCACAGTGCCGCTTCCCGCTACCGCGAAGTGGTGCAGCAATATCCCGACTCCGACTGGGCGACAGAGGCGCAGCGCGCTCTGGAAGATGCCGTGTGGCTTGAAAACCACAGGGGCGAACTCCCGCGTCGCAAACGTTAAGTCTTTACACCACCTGAACTAGCAGTCCCTTCAGGTACTGCCCTTCGGGGAATGCCGTATTTACGGGATGGTCGGCGGGTTGGCCGAAGCGTTCAATGATTTGAACGCGCCGATGTGCATCGGCGGCGGCATCCGCGATAATCTTCTGGAACAAGTCCATCTCCATGAGTCCGGAACAGCTGAAGGTCGCGAGCATGCCGCCCTCGGCCAGCAGCTTCATCGCGAGCAGGTTGATGTCCTTGTACCCGCGGGCGCCTTTCTGCAGGTTGTCCTTGCTTTCCACGAACTTGGGCGGGTCCAGCACGATGAGATCGAAGGTTTCCGCCTTGTCGCGGCACTTGCGCAGGTACTGGAAAACATCCGCTTCTACGTGCGTGGCATGTGCGGTGCTGAGCTTGTTGCGCATGATGCCTTCCTTCGCGAGCTTGAGGGCGTCCTTGGAAACATCTACCTGATACACTTTTTCGCAGCCGCCACGGAGGGCGTAGAGTCCGAATCCGCCGGTATAGCAGAAGCAGTTCAAAACCTTCTTGCCTTTCGCAATTTCGCCGATGCGGCGGCGGGCGTCGCGCTGGTCCAGGTAGTAGCCCGTCTTGTGGCCGTTCTTTACGTCGATGGGGAAGAGGATGCCGTTCTCGTCGATGATGACGGGCTCGTCGCTCACTTCGCCGTACACGACTCCCGTGCGGAGCGGGAGGCCTTCCTTTTTGCGCACCTCGGAATCGCAGCGTTCGTAGATGCCGCGGCAGTGCGTCTTTTCGGCGAGCAGTTCGTAAATCGTTTCGCGGTGGACTTCCGCACCGGCGGCCAAAATTTCTACTGAGTAAATGTCGGCGTACTTGTCGATAATGCAGCCCGGAATGCCGTCGTTCTCGGCGTTAATCAGGCGGAAAGCGGATTCCTTGTCTTCGATGTCGAAACCGCGGCTCTTGCGGGCGGCAATGGCGCGGTCCAGGATGTCGCTGAAGAATGCCCTGTCGATGTTCGCCTTTTCGCCGAACGTCCAGAAGCGCCCGCGTATCTGGGACTTGGGCGAGTACGCCGCAAGACCCAGAAAATCGCTGTGGTAACTGTAAACCTCGACGGTGTCGCCGAGCGCCGGGTCGCCGACAACTTCGTCGACGGCTCCGCTAAAGATCCACGGGTGATAACGCAATGCGGACTTCTCGCGTCCGGCCTTCAGGGTAATCGCTTTCATGAATTTAAATTTAGAAATAATGTAGACTTTTGAAGATGTCCTCTTTTTCTATCTTTAGGCCCATACCTCATACCTAATATGTTTGAAAGTATTTTCGACAAGTATCCGTTTTTCCGTGCCGTGCCCTGCGTGCTCTGCATGGCGATTATCTTCAAGCTTTCTTCGCTGACGAACGAGCAGTTGCAGGACTTTCCGCATGTGTGGGACAAGCTTGCCCATTTCTGCGAATACGCGACATTGGCCGGCTGTTACGCCATGCTCTGGACGCGTACGGAATGGTCCAAGCGCCAGTGGCTGCGTGTGCTGGTGGTGGGCATCCTTGCGCTTATTTATGGCTGTACCGACGAATTCCACCAGAGTTTCGTGGAAGGCCGAGACAGCAGCGTGCTCGACCTGGTGGCCGACTTGAGTGGAGGCCTCATAGGCGGTGTCGTGTATGCCGTGATTACGCGGATTCTGAACCGCTACGATCCGGTACCGGAAGAGAAAGTAGACGGTAGGCAGTAGGAAGTTGACAGTGATTAGTGGTTAGGGATGTGAGGTGAGTGATGAGTTCCTAGTTACTCTGACAACTCCTTACTCAAAATTCCCTAGCAGAATAATTTCGCGTTTGAGTTGGATACCGAATTTTTCGGCGACTCTTGCCTGCACGAATTCGCTTAGTTCCTTGATGTCCTTTGCCGTAGCGTCGCCCGCGTTCACGATGAAGTTCGCGTGCAGCGTGCTGACTTCGGCGCCGCCGATGCGCTGTCCCTTGAGCCCTGCCTGTTCGATATAGTAGCCTGGAGCGACTTGCTCCGGCATGTCTGCGGAGCCTGCATCCAGGCGCTTGAAGGTGGAGCCCGCGTTCGGCATGCTCAGGGGCTGTGTCGCCTTGCGTTTCGCCATGCATTCGGCGAGTTCCGTTTCCAAATCGGCAATGGTTTTGCCCTGTGCGCTCGCTTCCGGCAGCTGGAATGTGGCCGACAAGATGATATCTCCGTTTTTTTGGAAAGCGCTTTGCCTGTATCCGAAACCGCATTCGCTTGTCGCAAGTTCGCGGATGTTTTCTTCGCTGTCGAGGACGGTCACTGCCGTGCAGCAGTTGCCGATTTCTTGACCGTAGGCTCCCGCGTTCATGTAGAGGGCGCCCCCGAGAGTACCGGGGATTCCCGCAAGCTTGTGGATGCCGGCGAAACCCTGCTTGAGTGCGGTGCGGGCGAAACGTCCGAGCGGAACAGCGGCACCGACCTTGTAGGTCCCGTTTCCGAGTTCCTGGATTTCGGAAAATTCCCCGGCAAGCGTTATGACGACGCCGTCATAGCCGCTGTCCGAGACGAGCAGGTTCGTGCCGTTCCCGACAATAAAGTGGGGGAGCTGCTTCTCGCTTGCAAGGGCAAGCGTCGCCTTGAGGTCGTCTGCCGATTCGACCTTGGCGAGAAAACGCGCCGGACCACCGACCTTAAAGGACGTGTGCTTGTTCATCGGCTCGTTTTCAAAGAGAATCATGCGAAAAATATAATTATTAGTTCTAATTTACTAGTTACTAGTTGATAGTAGGATGTAAGGAGATTTGCCTCTTATTTATCTAGCAACTCAGAACTCGTAACTCGTAACTCGTAACTTTACATTCCGATTTACTATAATTCCTGCATATGACGAACGAGGAACTGAAACAGTTCAAGGCGGCCATTTCCATCACGTCGGTCGCTCAGGCCCTGGGGGTAGAAGTCTCCCATGGCCGTTGTCGCTGTTTCTATCCGCAGCGCCATGTCCACGGCGACCGCACTCCTTCGGTATCCATTTCCGAGGAACGCGGCTATTTCCGTTGCTGGGTCTGCGACGATGTCCGCGGCGATGTCATTTCGCTGGTGCAGATGCTGAAAAACTGCTCTTTTACCGAGGCGCTGAACTGGCTCATGGAACAGTATCCGTTCCTGGCGTCGAACGGGCTGCGCAAGGAAGTCAACCGTGCGGTCGATTCTTCGGAAGCCGGATCCGTAAGAACGCGGGAAATCCGGGCAGATGAACCCGCGGAACGGGAACTCGTCTCCGAAGACGACCGGAAAAAAATCATCCTCTCGTTCCTCAAGCGCCTGAGCCCCATAGACAATACCCCCGCGGCCAAGTGGCTTATCGGGCGACGCATATACAAGCCCAGCTGGGACAAGATGCTTCTCCGCACCATTACCGACTACGAGTCGGTGAACAACAGCCTCAAGGCGGACTTTGGCGAAGAAGTCCTCAAGTATGTGGGGCTTTTCAACGACAAGGGCCATCTGCGCTATTACAAGCACCCGCTGATATTCCCTTACCTGGACCGCGAACGCCGTGCCTTCTATTTCCAGGCGAGGGCTATTGACAGTACCGTGTTGCCCAAGGAACTCAACCTGCGCGGTACAGTCCCCTTCCCGTACAACATGTCTGCGCTGGACCAGAAACCGGGCTGGGTCTACCTGTGCGAAGGTGCTGTCGACACGTTGACGTTCTTGAACCAGAAAATAGAGGCTGTCGGCATACCCGGTGTCCGCAATTTCAAGACGGAATGGTTGCCACTTTTCAAGAACAAGAGCGTAGTCCTCTGCCTGGATAAGGACGATGCCGGTCGTGCCGGGACGGAATATATCCGTGGTGTGCTTGAAAAAGCCGGAATTCGTTCGGTTGTCTTGGGCGAAGGTCTCGAAAATATCAAGGGTGTGATGAAAGAGGGCCAGGATATAAACGACTGGTTTGGTGGAAAGAAATAATTATCTATCTTATCCGTACTATGACTTGGCAGAAAATAAAAGATATCTGGACCGCCTTCAGGAATAACATTGTCGTGAAGGTGCTCCTTTGCCTGTACAAGTGCATCAATTTTGTGTTGAGGGTGGCCATCCTTGCGCTTATCCTCTATTCTGCCGCCTTTACCATTGCCGCGTCGATTGTCCTTTACAAGGGATTCGTGTACGTCTACGATCTGTACGACAGCGTGGAATCCCTGAAAGATACGCAACCCGAAATGAGCAAGTACATGGAGGCTCTCAGGGATTCCAACCCGAGCGTCGAAATCAAGCACACGTTCGTGCCGCTGGATTCCATCAGCCCCTACCTGCAGAAGGCCGTAATCGCTAGCGAGGACGCCGGTTTCTACTTCCATCCGGGGTTCGACGTATACGCCATTGCGGAAGCCCTTAACGCGAACCGCATCTCGGGCAAGACGAAGTTTGGCGGTTCCACGATTACGCAGCAACTCGCCAAGAACATGTTCCTCAGTGGCGAACGCTCGTGGGAACGCAAGTTCAAGGAACTCGCCTATGCCCTGCTGATGGAACACGAACTCGGCAAGGACCGCATCCTGGAACTCTACCTCAACTATGCCCAGTGGGGCAAGGACATCTTCGGTTGTCAGGAAGCCTGCCGCACCTACTACAAGAAAAACTGCAACAAGCTGAGCATCGACCAGGCCATCAATCTCGCCGCCATGCTCGCAAGCCCCGGCAAGCACCATCCGAATATGCGCGAAAGCCAGTTCATGGCCAAACGCCGTGCGGTTATCTACCAGAACATGTTCCCCAAGAAGGACAGCGTGCTCGTAGATTCGCTCCGCCAGTTGATGGCTCCCGACAGCACCCGCATCAAGAAGTAATCAGCTACCGAGGACACGCGCTACTTCGGCGGTGTCCGTAACGCCCTGCCGCACGAGGCGTACAGCGTCGTCGCGCATCGTTCCGTCTACATAGGTTCCGTCGGGTTTCAGGAATTCGATAATCGCGGTGCGCCCGCGGTATTCGTGGCTGGCTGTGCATTTGCGCACGAGCCTCTGCGCGACAACGCCCAGCAGGGATTCCCGGAGCAGTGATTCGGGGACGCCCAGGTCGGCGAGGCGTGTCATGGCGGCATTTGCGCTGTTGGCATGCAAAGTCGCGAGGACCAGATGCCCCGTCTGGGCAGCCCGCAGTGCTATCTGGGCGGTTTCCCGGTCGCGGATTTCTCCGACGAGAATCACGTCCGGGTCCTGGCGCAAGATAGAGCGGAGTGCCGCGGCAAAGGTAAATCCGCACTTCTCGTTCACCTGCACCTGGTTGGCTCCGTCCAGCTTGTATTCTACTGGATCTTCGATGGTCGTCACGTTGATGTGGCGGGCAATGATTTCCCTAAGGCCTGCGTAGAGCGTTGTCGTCTTGCCGCTTCCGGTAGGGCCCGTGACCAGTAGCAGCCCCTGTGGTGCCTCGAAGGCATGGCGGAGCGCGTCCAGCATGGCTTGCGAAAAGCCCAGGCTTTCCAGGGTGGCTCCGTCGTCCCGCGTCTGCAGCAGGCGCAATACGCATTTCTCTACGACCTGGTTCCCGCTCTGTACGGGCAATGTGCTTAGGCGGATATTCGCGTTCCCGTAGGCGCCCTCGAAAGAAAAGCTCCCGTCGTGCGGAAGCCTCCGCTCCGTGATGTCCACGCTCGCGAGCAGCTTGAGGCGAACGAGTATGGGCTCCGCAATCCAGGCGGGCAAGGCCTTGTAGTCGCAAAGCATGCCGTCTACGCGGAATCGGATACGGAAGGTGCTTTCGGATGGCTCGAAATGGATGTCGGTCGCCCTTTCCCGGATGGCGTCGTCTATTAGGGAATCGACCAGGTTGATGATGGGCTCGGATTCCCAGGAATTCGCCTTGGCCGTCTGCCTGTCGAGTTCATGCAGGATGCTGTCGGAATCCTTTTGCGCATGTAGACGCTGCATCTGCTTGATTTCCGCTTCGGAATGGAATTCGGGTACAACGCGGCAACCGGATTCGAATCGAATCCGTTCCAGCGTGAGTTCATCATGGATGTCGGAAATGGCAACGCTCAGCACACCGGCTTCGTGTGCCTTTTCCTTCATAATAAAGGTTGCCATGCTCCAAATATACGAAAAACCCTGCCCGAGGGGGCAGGGTCCTTTCTCTCTCTACGTTAATTCTTGCTCATTTTCTTCTTGATCTTCTTGATTCCCTTGCCTGCCTTGTGGAAGAGGGCGTTCGGGAGCCAGAAGAACGTGGGCACCAGGTACATCGTAAGGATGGCCGACACGATGAGGCCGCCCACGGAGGCGATACCCATCGGCTGGGTCATGGCGGCCACGTTACCGCCGAGTGCGAATGCCAGCGGGAGCTGGGCCACCACGGAGGCGACGGTCGCAAGCACGATGGGCTGGAACTTTGTCTTGGCTGCAGTCATGATGGCCGACCTGCGTCCCATGCTACCGCTGCGCAACAGCCTGTTCGCTTCGTCGAGCAAAAGAATGGCGTTGTTCACCACCACACCGATAAGCATCACTATGGCCATGAGGGCGATCATCGAGAGCGCCTTGCCCGTAAACACGAGCGAGAGCAGCACGCCGATGGCACCCATCGGGATGGTCGTCATGATGATGAACGGCTGTGCGAAGCTTTCGAGGAGGGCGATCAGCAGGATGTAGGTGAGGATGATGGCCATGAGGATGGCCGTCTTGAATTCCGCCACCATGTCGTTCTGCATGTCGGCCTGGGCACCGAAACTGAAAGAGATGCCTTCGGGGAGTTCGCCCTTCATGCTTTCGGCGAGAGCTCCGACCTTGCCCATGACTTCACCGGTCGTGTGGCCGGGGAGCAAGTTCATGGATACGTCGACACGGGTGCGCTTGCGCTTGCGGTCGATTCGGGTCGGGCCGGCTCCGTCTTCGATGTAGAACAGTTCGCTTGCGTTCAGGTAACCCTTCGGGGTCAAAATAGGCAGGTTCTCGATGTCGGTATGGCTCTGACGGTCTTTTTCCATCATGCGCACGTACACGTCGTATTCTTCGCCGTCTTCGGTGTACTGGCCGGCTTCGTAGCCGCTCACCGCGATGTAGTTGTACGTGGCGACCGTCTGGAGCGTCACGCCGTAGTCGGCGAGGGCCTGGCGGTTCGGGACAAGGCGGATTTCGGGCTTACCCGCTTCGTAGCTCGTCTTGAGGTCCACGATACCATCGATGTTGTCTTTGATGCGGTCCATCACGAGCTGCGAGGCCTTGATGACGGAGTCCGCGTGCAGGCCGTTCACTTCGAGCACCACGTCGCCGGCGGAGTTGTTGTTCATTTCGGAAGCCGAAGCGGACTTGATGGAAATGTAGGCGTCCGGGATGTCGGCGAGGTAGGGACGCAGGGAGTCGACAATCTGGTCGGTACTGCGGGTACGTCCTTCCCAGTCCTTCAAAAGCTTCACGCGCATCGTGGCCTGGTTCACCGTGGTAAAGCCGTTCGAACCGCCCACGTTCATGCTGTAGTGCACAATCTCGGGCACGCCCTTGATGCGGCTTTCGATGATTCGCGCAACGCTGTCGGTCGTCTCGATGTTGGTACCCACGGGCATTTCTAGCTTGACGCTGATCATGCCCTGGTCCTGCTTCGGCATGATTTCCACGGTCAGGAAGTTCTTCGCGAGGAATCCGACGAACATGATCGTGCCGACAAGTGCTGCAACCTGGAAAATCACGCCGGGAATGGAGAGGCAGAACGAAAGCGTCTTGAGGTAAACGAAACGCACTCCGTTCAGGATGGCCGGGAATATTCCGAAAATCTTTTCGCCGATAGAACGGTGCCCTTCGATGATGTTCCCGTTCTCGTCCTTCTTCACGCCCTTGAACAGGTAGGCCGCCATGAGCGGGGTAAGCGTGAAGGTCACGAGGAGCGACACGAACGTGGCGAACACCATGGTAAGGCCGAAGGTACGGAAGAAGATACCGGCGATGGACTTCATGAAGGCGATAGGCACGAACACGCACACGTTGGTGAGCGTCGATGCCATGATGGCCACCATGATTTCGGAGGTTCCCTTGAGGGCCGCATCCTTCGGGTCGAGCCCGAGTTTAAGCTTTTCGTTGATGTTTTCAAGCACCACGATGGAGTTCGTAACGAGCAGGCCCACTGAAGACGAAAGAGCCATCAGCGACATCATGTTGATGCCGAAGCCCGCAAAGTACATGAGCGTAAAGGCGCCAATCACGGAAATAGGCATCGTGAGGGCCGCGATAATCATGGTCGAGAACTTGCCGAGGAAGAGGAGCAACAGGCCCGCGGTAAGGCAGATGGCGATGATGATGTTCTGGATAACGTTCTGGATGGACTCGTTCACGGCTTCGGACTTGTCGTACACCAGGTGGAGTTCGAATCCTTCGGGGAGCGTCTTCTGGATTTCGTTCATGCGTTTGATGACGCCTTCGGAAACCTTCACCACGTTCGCGTCGGAACGCTTCTTGATATCGAGCGAAACGGAGTTCACGCCGTTAAAGCGGGAGGCAGACGTGATGGACTCGATGGTGTCCTTGACGACTGCGATTTCGGAGAGCTTGATGACGCCCCTCGCCGTCGGGATGTCCATGTTGCGGATTTCATCGAGGCTCTGGAACTTGCCCGAAGTACGTACGGAGGTGTTCTTGTGCTTGCCGATGACTTCGCCGACCGGGTAGTTGATGTTCGACTGCCCGAACAGCCCCATGATGGTCGCGATGTCCACGTTGCGGTCGAGCATCTTGTCTTTGTCGAGCTCGATGGAAATCTGGCGGGTGGTACCGCCGAAAACGTCAACGCTTGCCACACCGGAAACAGCCGTAAAGAGCGGTTCGATGTCGTCTTCCACCTTCTGGCGGAGCTCCGTGGAGTTGAGCGGTCCGGTAAACGAGATGGACATGATGGCCGCACCGTTGATGTCCACTTTCGCGATAATCGGTGCCTGCACGGCATCGGGGAAGTTCACCGACGCAAGGTCAATCTTGGAACGCACGTCGTTTGCCGCCACGTCCACGTTCACGCCCATGTTGAACATGGCGACCAAAATGCCGTAGTTCTCGAGGCATATGGACTGCACGTAGTCGATACCGTCAACAAGTTCCACCTGGTCTTCGATGGGCTTGATGATGGTGGATTCGATTTCTTCGGGGTTTGCCCCCTGGTAGATGATGGTTGCGGTGACCACGGGGACGTCGAATTTCGGCATCAGGTCGACCACCATCATGGAGTAGGTGTATAGACCGAAAACCACCACGGTCAATATGACCATGAGCATGGTAATCGGTTTGTAGATACTGGCCTTAATCATTCAGCAAAACTCCCTTATTCGACAACCAGCACCTTGTCGCCGTCGTTCATGCGGGACTGGCCTTCCACGATGACGGTTTCGTTTTCTTCCAGGCCTTCGGCAATCTGGATGTCGTGCTTGGTCTGCACGCCGAGCTTCACGATCTTGCGGCGGGCCTTGCCTTCGTTATCGACGGTCCACACGGCGTTCACGCCGTTGCGGTATACAATGGCTTCGTTCGGAATCACGATGCCGTTCACTTCGCGGGCGTCGAGTTCGGCGGTTACGTACATGCCCGGCAATAGCTTCTTTTTCTTGTTGTCAAACGTGACTTCGACCGGGAAGAAGCGCGTCATCGGGTCGGCGGCGAGCGGGATGAGGCTGACCTTGCCCTTGACCTGTTCTCCGGCAACAGTGACGGTCGCCTGGGCGCCCTTCTTGAAGTATCCGATATCCTGGCTCGTGACGTTCAGCTTGAGGATGACCTTGTCGAGCTTCGCGATGGTAGCGAGGACGCCGCCCGGGCCCGGAGTCTGTCCGACCTGGAACTTGAGCTCGGTCACCACGCCCGCTTCGGGGGCGAGGATGAGCGATGCACGGCGAGCCGTCTCGAGGTTCATCTTGGCAACCTTGAGCTGCATTTCCTGGGTGTCCATGTCCTGCTGGCTAATGCCGCCCTTCTGGTAGACTTCGCGCATGCGCTCGGTCGCCTTCTCCAATACGGCGACCTGTTCCTGGGCCTGCTGGTACTGGGTGTTGTCGCCTGTGAAGAGGTATTCGGCGACGACCTGGTCTTTCTTTACAGAGGAGCCGACCTGGATGTTAATCTTGGCGAGCGGGTCACCCATCTTGCAAATGACCTTGTTCTGTTGCATGCCCTCGATGGAGCCGCTGAACTTGCGCAAGTCCGTAATCTTTGCGGTGGTAGCCTTTACCACGCGGGCGGGCTTACCTTTTTCCTTCTGGATTTCTTCGATGGTCGTGGCCTTCGTTTGGGCCTTTTCTTCTTTCGGGTTGCAGGCAACCAAAAGCATGGATGCCGCTGCGAGGGTCAGGAGGGTCTTGACAGTCTTGTTCATTCTTTCCTCTTCTTTTTAATATTCACCGGTGGCCTGGAGAAGCGCGTTGTATGCCTTGTTCCATTCGACGATTGCCGACATGTAGTCGAGTTTTGCCGTGCGGAGGCTGTTTTCTGCGGTAAGGAGATTCAATTGCGTTTCTCTTCCAATCTTGTAGGCCGCATTTGTCAAATCGTAGTTCTTCTGGGCAAGGTCAATCTGGCGCTTCGCGATTTCGATCTGCGCGTCGGCGTCGCTCAGCGTATTCACGCAGGACTCAATCTGTACACGGAATCCGCGTTCGGCGGTTTCCTTCTGGATTTGGGTGCTGCGGAGGTTAGACTTGGCCTGGACCACGGCTTCCTTCGTCTTCATGCCGTTGAAAAGGTTCATCTTGAGGTTCAGCGCGATATACTTGTTGATGTTTTCGTCCCAGTCCGGGGCATCCCACTTGTAGAATTCGTTCTGGTTGTTGCTGTACTTGAGTCCGCCCACGAGCGCGATGGTCGGCTTGTATCCGCCCTGTTCGATGGAAACGTTCTTGTTGAGCATTTCTTCGGTGGCTTCGAGCATGACCAGTTCCTTGCGGCGCTTCTTGACGTTTGCCATGGAGGTGTCGGGGAATGCATATCCGGAGGTCGGGTCACGGAGCTCGCCCTGGAACTGCACGTCGGTTTCCCAGTCCATGCCCATCGTATTCAGAAGGGCATTGCGGGCGAGGATGCGGCTCTTTTCCATGTTGTTGATTTTGGAATTCAGCTGGTCCATCGAAAGCTGTACGCGGATGAGGTCGAGCTCGGTGGCGAGGCCGCTCTTCATGGACTGTTCCACGAAGTTCAGGTTTTCCTGGAGCATGTTCTTGGATTCCTGGAGAATGACTATGGCCGAATCCAGGTAGATGAGCTGGTCAAAGGCGTTCTCGACGCTGTAGCGCACGTTCGCCTTGGTGTTTTCCAGGTTCACTTCCTTGATGTGCTTGTAGGTTTTGGCGATCTGGATGCCGGTTCCCACCTTGCCTTGCGCGTACAGGATCTGGGTGGCGGTGAGGCCAACGGAAGACTGCCAGCGGTAAGCCTGCTTCATCATCTGGTTTGTCATGCCGTCTAGTGCGGGGCCAATGACCTGTGTGTCGAATGCGTTCGCGTTCGGGTAACCGTTTTCGTCGTTGGACTGGGCCATGCCGGCTGCGGCGTCAGAGATCCTGGAGGACTCTTTAACGTCGTCAAGTCCGAAAATACGGGTGACGGTGGCGTCAAGGTCGATGCTCGGCAAAGCGTTGCCGTAACCGGCATCTACCTGGGAATTTGCTGAAATAAGCTCTTCTTCGGCGGTCTTTACGTCCGAGGACTTCTCGAGGGCTATCTTGACGGCTTCTTCGCGCGTGTAGGTCGTGGCCAAGACAAGCTGGGGTGCCGCGAGGCAGAGCGCTATGGCCGAAATCGTTCCTAAATGCCTAGACATTCCATCTCCTATGTACTTTTTTGCGCCCCAAATGTAAAAAAATATGTAACTATATAATAGGGCTAAGCTCCAAATACTGGACGAAATGCGTAATTAAGCGGACGAAATCACTTTTATGTAAAAAAATACCCCGGTATGAACCGGGGTGACATATGTTTTTTTGTGCAGTATTCTGTTGCGCAGGCGTTTTACATCAGGCCGGGGATTTTCATGCCGCCGGTAATGTCGCTCAGGCTGGATTGGGCGGCGTCGTCCTTTTTCTTGACAGCCGAGTTGACGGCTGCCATCACGAGGTCCTCGAGGGCTTCCACGTCGTCCTTGTCTACCGCGTCGGGGTTGATCTTGATCATGGTGAGCACGCCGCGGCCGTTCATGGCGACCTTGACCATCCCGCCGCCGGCTTCGGCCTCGAAACTCTGGGTTTTCAGGTCGTTTTGGGCCTTCATCATCTTGCTCTGCATCTTCTGGAGGTCCTTAAGCATTTTGCTCATGTCCATAGTGGGTATTCCTTTAATTGTCGTTATTGGGATCAATGATGTCGCCTACCGGGGCGACGTTTTTCTTCATCTGCACAGAATATACCAATTCTGCGGCGAAAATTTGCTGTAACTTGGCGAGCGCGGGTTCTTTTTGCAAATCCTGTTCGTAAGGAGTCATTCTCCGGACGGCCTCGATTTGCTTTTCGGCCTCGGTAAAGGCCCTGGTCTTTACCTTGAGCGAGATTTTGGTCTGCAGCTTGTCTTCGAGGATGGTCTGCAGGCGTTCCAGAAATTCAGGGTGTTCCATGAACTGCTGGTAGTTCCATGACGCGTTGTTTTCCGTTTCGCCGACATAGGTGAGGGCGATAGGGAACGGATTTTCGTGGGTATCGCCTGTTTCAAGGGTAGAACCGGCCAAGGCCGCAGAAAACATGAGGTCGCCGTCATTTGCAAAACCGGCGCAGAGAGTGGGCCATGCCGAGGCGATTTCGTAGCGGGAATAAGTCCCTGCGGAGTCTCCGGGGATGTTCGCGAACGGGCTTTCGTCTTCGGCAGAAGAGTCTAGGACCTGTTCGACTTCAGCTACTTTTTTTTTTAACGCCTCGTCGGAGGCGCTCTTGGGGTCGTTGATGGCGGCAAGCGCTTTTCGGAGGTCCGTCAGACGGTCAAGCCATGCCATGCGGGCGAACGTCGTTTCGACCATCAGTCTCGGATTGGTGCTGTAGCGGAGCTGTGCCTGCAGGTCGATAAGCATTTTCGAAATGCGGAGAATGTCACCGTTGCTCAGCGAAAGCGCGGTATTCTTGAATTTCGAATAAAGTTCTTCGGTAATGCTGAGGTCGTCGGCGGAGAACGCGTTGATGCGCGTGTAGAGCAGGTTGCGGATGAACTTGCCGAATCCGTCCAGGAGCGGGGTGAACTCGATGCCGCGGGTGCAGGCGTCGTCGACCATCTTGAAAACGCCCTTCAGGTCGTGGTTCTCGATGGCGTTCACAAGGGCGAAGAAGAGCTCGACAGGCGGGATTCCCAGGATGCTGCGGACTGCATCGGCAGTCATGTCGTTGCCGGTAAATGCGTAGGCCTGGTCAAAGTAGGTGAGGCCGTCGCGCATGGAACCGTCGGCCTTCTCGGCGAAAATGTCGAGGGCTTCGTCGGTCGCGTTGATGCCTTCCTGCTCGCAAATAAAACGGAGCCTGCCGCGAATCTGGTCCATGGTCAGGCGCTTGAAATCAAAGCGCTGCACGCGGCTCAGGATAGTCTGCGGGACCTTGTTCACTTCGGTCGTCGCAAAGATGAAAATCACATGTTCGGGCGGTTCTTCGAGCGTCTTGAGGAGCGCGTTGAAGGCTCCGGTCGAGAGCATGTGGACTTCGTCGATGATGAATACCTTGTACTTGCCGATAACGGGCGGGTACTGTACGCGTTCGAGTACGTCGCGGATGTTGTCGACGCCGGTATTGGAGGCGGCGTCGATTTCGAGGACGTCCATCGGGTTTCCGCCGTCGATGTCCTTACAGCTGTCGCATTCTCCACACGGGTGGAGCGGGTCGCCGCCCTTGCAGTTGAGCGTGCGGGCGAGGATTCGGGCACTGGTGGTCTTGCCTACACCGCGGGTGCCGGTAAACAGGAATGCACGGTGGAGTCTGTCCCCTTCGATTGCGTTCTGAAGGGTCTTCGCGATATGTTCCTGTCCGACCATGTCGGAGAAGGACTTCGGACGCCACTTGCGGGCCATTGCTACGTATGCCATGACTTTAAATGTAGTAAAAAGTCAGAAATGTGAAGTGTGTGGTGTGAAATGTGTAATGACTAATGAGAAATGACGAATGGCTGATGAAAAATGGGTAACCTTACATCCCACATTCCACATTTCACATTTTTTTTTATTATTTGTAAATAAAACCACGAGGTACACGATGAATCCGAATTTGGCGCTCTTGATTCTTTCTTGGCAGGTGGCATGCCTGTATCACGAAAACGAGACCGAAAAATTGCTTCCCGGTTCCGCTTCGGCGACCGAAGCTGAAAGCGATACGCTCGACCAGATTCATGATGAATTGACTCCGGATGTTTCCTGGGACGATTTCAACGATACCTATGCCCGCTATTCGTCAGCCAAGGAACGTGCCGGTGCCTGCGTCGAAGCGCTCAAGGGCGAAACTCCCGAATTCAAGAGCAAGGTCCTCGAATCCATGTTGAAGGTCGCCAACGCCTCGCGCGAAGACGACAACGAAAGCAACGTCTCTCCCGAAGAGATGGACTTTATCCAGCAGATTCGCGAAGCGCTGGAATAAGAACCGGTTTGCTTGCGGCGCAAGAACGCTGTAAATTTTGAAAAAAGAAACCGCCGAGGTATTGAGCCGCGGCGGTTTAAATTTTTGATAGAGAATGCGACTTAGCGCAGCGCGATGTCGCCGTTTGCGACGAGCTTGTCACGCAGCTTATTGTGGGCCTTGTTGACTTCGTCGTCGGTGAGCGTGCGGTCCATGGCCTGGTAGGTGAGGCTGTAGACCATGTTCTTCTTGCCGGCTTCGATCTTGTCACCTTCGTAGATGCTCTTGAGGGTAATCTTCGCGAGGTTTTTGGGGTTGAGCCCCTTGATGCGGGCGACAATGTCTTCGTGGGTCATGGACTTCGCCACTTCCAGCGAGATGTCGCGGCTAGACGGCACCTGGCGGCTGAAGGCTTCGAACACGATCTTCTTGTGGGTGGCGTGTTCCATCTTGTCCATGTCGAGTTCCATCACGTAGGTGGTGTAGCTGATGTCGTTCGCGGCCATCACGGAGGGGTGGAGTTCGCCCATGGTGCCGAGCACCACGCCGTCGGCGAGGATTTCGGTCTGCTTGCCCGGGTGCAGGAAGATTTCAGGCTTGGCGGGCACGCGGAATTCCACGACGAGGCCGACGCGCTTGAGGAAACTCTGCACGAATCCCTTGAACGCGGCAAAGTCAATTTGGGCGGGCTTGTCGTTGAGCGGGTTCACGTCGAAGTTCCCTGCAATCGTGAGGGCGACGAGGTTCGATTCGTCGAAGCCCGGGTCGCGCACGTCCTTGCGGTCGCGCTTGAACTGGCCCTTGGCCACTTCGAACAGGCGCACGGAACCCGGACGGTTCTTCTCGTTCTCGGCAACGCTCTTGAGGAGGTTGGGGAGGAGGCTCGTGGGCACGGCGCCCAGCTCTTCGGAAAGCGGGTTCAGGAGCAGTGCGGGCTTGGAGCGGCGGTCGTCGCTTTCGGGGCCAAAGAGGGCCTCGGTGCGGGCCTTGCTCGTGAAGCGCAGGCTCAGGCATTCATGCAGACCCATGGCAGAAAGCGTCTTGCGAATCTTGCGGTTCAGAACTTCAATCGGCGGGAGCTCGTTCGGCTGCATCTTGAAGGAGGGCAGCGTGTACGGGATGTTGTCGAACCCGACGAGGCGGGCGACTTCTTCGATGAGGTCCACTTCGCGTTCGAGGTCGGGGCGGAAGCTCGGAATCTTGAACGTGATGGAATCTGCCGTCTTGGAGACGACTTCGAGGGCGATGCCCGTGAGGAACTTTTCCACCTGGGCCATTTCAAGCTTCATGCCGATAACGCGTTCGGCCTGTGCGATGCGGAGCGTGACCACGTTGTTTTCTTTCTTGTGGTCGTCGCCGGTGTATTCGACAGTGCCCTTGAGGATGCGGCCACCCGCGACTTCCTGGATGAGGGCGCAGGCGTACTTGCTGTATTCGTCCTGGGTCGCGAAGTCGATTTCGCGTTCAAAGCGGTAGCTGGAGTCCGTGGAAATGCAGAGGCGCTTCGCCTGCTTGCGGACCACCGTCGGGTTGAACCAGGCGCTCTCGAGGAACACGTTCTTGGTGGCATCGACGATTTCGGACTCGACGCCGCCCATCACGCCGGCAACGCAGGCCGGACGGTCGCCGTCGCAAATCACGAGGTCGTTTTCGACGAGTTCGTGAGCGGTGTGGTCAATCGTTTCGATCTTTTCGCCCTTCACTGCGCGGCGCACCTTGATCTTGTTGCCGTGGAGCTGGTCCATGTCGAAGCTGTGGAGCGGCTGGCCCACGTCCATCAAGATGAAGTTCGTGATGTCGACGACGTTGTTGATGCTGTTCATGCCTACGGCGTGGAGGAGCTTCGCGAGCCAGGCGGGGGACTTTTCGACCTTCACGTCCTTGATGACGCGGCCCACGTAGCGGGAGCAACCGCAGCCGGGAACCACTTCGAGGCTGATGGCGGAACTTGCCGGTTCGGCGTCCTCGTTCAAGGTGTAGGCGAGCGGCTTGAGCGGGCGGTTGAACTTTGCGGCGAGTTCGCGGGCGACACCGCGGTGGCTGAGGGCATCCGGGCGGTTCGGGGTCACGTTCAGTTCATAGCACACGTCGTACATGCCGAGGCTCACGAACGGAGTGCCGGCCGGAATGCTGTCGTCCAGGACCATGATGCCCGCGTGGTCGTCGCTGAGGCCGATTTCGTCTTCGGCGCAAATCATGCCGAAACTTTCCACACCGCGGATCTTGGACTTCTTCATCTTGAGCGTGCCGCCGTCGGGGAGCGGGAGTTCCGCGCCAATCGGGGCGAGAACCACGGTCTGGCCCGCGGCTACGTTCGGGGCGCCGCACACGACCTGGAGCGTTTCCTTGCCATCGTTCACGGTGGTGATGTGCAGGTGGTCGCTGTCCGGGTGGGCTTCGCAGGTGAGCACCTTCGCCACCACGAGTTTTTCGTAGACCTTGCCCGGTTCTTCCATGCCTTCGACTTCGAGGCCGATGGAGGTGAGCGCCTTTGCAACTTCTTCCGCAGATTCCGGAAGATCAACGTGACGTCTGAGCCAATTCAAAGAAACTTTCATCTTTCAATCCTTTGAGGCATGGAGCTTGCGGCGGGCCATTGGAAATGTTCCTTGCGGTGGCGCAAATTTCGTGCCTGCTTAAATTTTCGGCGGAAAATATAGAAAAAACGGGGCCCGTCTGCTATGTGGCGGGGTCTTCCGGTACCGCATAATCTTCGGGATAGAAGATTATGTCGAAGAAAATGACTGTCGCCATGGTGAGATAGGGGAGAATCCAGAGGAAACCGATTCCGAACGTAAGGCATCCGACGATGCTCCAGCCCAGGAAACGGAAATAGAGACCGACGAATTTGTTGTTGTACGCCGAAACCTGGCTGTAGGTCTCCCTGATCAAGCTGATTGCCTCGGTAGAATTGTCCATCGACATCTTGAGCATCAGGCCGAGCCAGGTGGGGTACAGCTTATAGGCGACAAGGCATAGAAAGGAAATATAGACTATTGCAAGAAAGATGTAAAAAACGATGTTTTCTAGAATGGGATAGTGGTCCAGGCAATATTGCAGTGTTGCTTCCGCAATTGTCGATAGAAATCCCATTACCAGGGCCCCGATAATCAGGACTACGGCATTCCGGGAAAAATTCTTGAATCCGATGAAAAGCTTTTTGAAGGAGGCGACTTTCTGCTTGTAGATGCCGTAGAAATAGGCGTAAAAGCCGATGATGAACATGTGCACGGCAATCGACTGGACCATTTCGGCGGTGAAGCTGACCAGGTAGTTTCTGGAAGAGTTCTCGTTACTGTCCATGAAAAGGATGCTCGCGAGGTTGATCGAAAAGGCTGACACCGCGATAAGGATTCCCCAAAAGACAGAAGTTCCCGCCGCATTGAGCCGGAATCCCTTGAGGGCGTGGCTGGCCATGCCCATGATCTTGCTGTTCTCTATCATTGAAAAACCTTCTTAGTATGTTTCGCAGTAAGGTATATCATTGAACGGAATGGCGACATTTTCTTTTGAGAATATTGCCTGCAACAGGGAATCGTTCTGTGAAAACTGTTCGTCGCCTTTCAAGAATGATATCGCGATTTTGCAGAATCCTTTTTCGGGGACGACAAGACCATGGCTTTCCTTGGCGGTCAATGTCGTTGACGTGTATCCGCAGGCGTAGTGGTAAGACGTGAAATCCGCTTTTCCCGGATTGACATAGGCGGAGAAAAGGTTGTCTTGGGCGGAAGTCCATGTCGGTTTTACTATGATCTTTTCACCACCGAGAACCATTTGCTGCTGGTATCCTCCGCTGCAAAATCCGACAGGTTGACGGAATACCCCGATGACCCCTGTCTTAGGCGCGTCGAAAGTTTCCTTGTTCGCGACAGAAAGAGACTGGGCGCATGCGGCTAGTAATGCACACGAAGAAATAAAGAGAATTACCTTGAACATGTTGTTCTCCTGATTGTTACTTGTATCCTTGTCTGATCGGTTTCAGTTGCTTGATGACGGCCTGCAGTTCCTTGGGAAGCGGGCAGTCGAGAACCTTGCGGTCGCCGTTCCATACGAATTCCAGGCGGCAGCTGTGCAAAAAGAGCCTGTTCAGGCCGAATTCCTTCTTGGCTTCGCGGTTGAGCGCGAAGTCCCCGTAGCGGGTGTCGCCCAGCAGCGGATGCCCGATGCTGGCGAAGTGGGCGCGAATCTGGTGCATGCGGCCCGTCTCGAGTTTGATTTTTACGAGGTCGTAGCCTTCGTAGTGCTGCTTGACGCGGTAGTGGGTGATGGCCGTCTGGGCATCCTTGCCGGTTTCGCCGACCTTCATCTTGCTTCCCTTGGCGCTGTCCGTTCGCGTGAGCGATTCGTTGATGGTGCCTCGGTCCTGCTTGAGGTTGCCCTTGACGAGCGCGAAATAGAACTTGTCGACCTTGTGTTCGCGGATCATGCGCGTGAAGTCGCGGAGCGTATCGCCATGGAGGGCGGCGATGATCATGCCGGAAGTATCCTGGTCGAGGCGGTGGGCGATTGTGGGCTTGAAATCCAGGCCTTCGCGCTTGCCCCATTCCCAGAGGTATTCCACGAGGCTTTCGCCGGGACGCGTCCCCGAGCCGGGCTGACTCGCGAGTCCCGAAGGCTTGTTTACGACAACGTAATCTTCGGTCTGGATGACGATGTCGAGTTCCTTGGCTCCCCAGCTGGAAGTTTTTTCGGCAGAAGTGGAGGCCTTTTTCCAACCGCCTTTGAGGGTGCTGCTGAATTCAGTATTCTGTGTCGCGTTTTCCGAATTCTCTACACTCTTCAGGTTCTCGTAAATGCAGACGGTGTCGCCTTCGGCGAGCATCTGGTTCGCCTTGCCGACGACTCCGTTCACGCGTACTTTTTTCTTGCGGATGATGGCGAAGAACACCGACAAGGACTCGTCGGGAAACGCCTTGCGGAGGAACCTGTCCAGGCGCATATTGGCGAAGTTTCTGTCGATGACGCGTGTAATCATGGGGGAAAAGATAGAAATTTTTGAGTTTCGCTCCAAATTCTCTGAGGCTCGGAAATGCCAAACAAGTTTGTCGCTTCTTTCGCCTTGCAAAATTTTTATATTTACCGCATGCTCAACTGGGAAACTCTTTTGTCGGCGACGCGGTACGGCCATCCTGCCGATCGCGACCCGAACCGCTCCGATTACCATCGCGATTACGACCGCATTGTCTTTTCTACCGCTTTTCGCCGCCTGGGCCGCAAGACTCAGGTACATCCCTTCTCGGTGAACGACCATGTCCACAGCCGCCTCACGCACAGCATCGAAGTCTCGAGCGTGGGTCGAAGCCTTGCGATTACGGTTTTTCACCTCATCAAGAAATACCTCCCCAAATACATCAACGAATATCAGTTCGGTACCATCGTGCAGTCGGCGTGCCTCGCACATGACATCGGCAATCCGCCTTTTGGCCATGCGGGGGAGGCGGCCATCCGCGAGTGGTTCCGCAAGAACCGCAGTAGTGCGCCCCTTGCCGGATTGAACGACAAGGAAATGGCCGACTTCGAGAATTTTGACGGCAACGCCCAAGGGCACCGCATCTTGAGCAAGCTGGAATACCACTTCCTTGACGGCGGCATGCGCCTTACGTACGCGACCATCGGCTCGATGATGAAGTACCCGCAAATCGCCAAGTACGGCTGCCCGACGAGCCTGTTCTCGACGGAATCGGACCTCTACGGCATTACCGCGGAGACGCTAGGACTCCCGCAAATCGACAGCGGCAAGTGGGTGCGCCATCCGCTCGTGTACCTGATGGAAGCGGCCGACGATATATGCTATTCCATCCTCGATGTGGAAGATGCCATCGAACTCGGTATCCTTTCTTTTGCCGACGTGCGCGACATGTTCATCTACCTTTGCGGGCCCGAAGTGAACATCGACAAGGAATACGAGGAGAACGGACGCAACTTCCGCGACTTTCTCAGCAGCATCCGCGGCAAGGCTATCCAGAACCTGATTGACGACGTGGCGGTCGTATTCGTGAACCATTACGAAGAAATCATGGAGGGCAAGCTTTCCAAGCACCTGATAGACCTCTCCAAGTCCGACGTGATGTGGGGAATCCGCATCGCGAAGCGCCTTGGCGTGGAGCGCATCTACCCGGACCGCCGTAAGACGGAACTGGAAGTGGGTAGCTACACGACGCTTGCCACCGTGCTCGATGCGTTCATCAACGGCGTGTACGATTACCGCCTGAACGGCAAGAATTCCTACCGCGCCGACCGCATTGTGCGCCTGATTGGCCAGGCGAAAATCGGGCAGAGCGTATCTGCTGCCGAGGCCTACCACCAGGTGCTCGACTTTGTGAGCGGCATGACGGACAACTACGCGACCTATCTGGCCCGCCAGATTGGCGGCCTCGCGATGGGCGTTTGATGGTCTGGCTTTTCGACTACGACTTGACGTTGTACGGTACCGAGGAACGGTACGTTATCAACTCTCTGGACCACCGCATTTCGAAGTTCGTGCAGAAGACTGTCGGAGGCGATTTCGAATCGGCGCACAAGATTCGTACCGATTACCTGGAACGTTTCGGCACGACGCTTGCAGGCCTCATGGCGATGAACGGCACGGACCCCGACGAGTTCTTCGACTTTATCCACGAACCGGAATACCTGACCTACCCGAAAAAGGCTCCCGAGAAGCTCGCCCTGCTGAAAAGCCTGGACGGCCCGCGATTCGTTTTTACCAACGGGCGCCATGACTGGAGCGAGGCGGGCATGGCCCACATGGGAATCGAGTCTGCAATCGATGGCGTTTTTGACCTGAAGCAGCTCGACTGGGTTGGCAAGCCGCATGACAGCGCCTACGAGAAGATGGAGGCGTGGCTTCACGAAAAACTCCCGTCCATGGGTGTCGCCTATCCCGCGAATCCCCGCGAAATCGTGCTGCTGGAAGATTCGCTCCGCAATCTGGAACCCGCGCACCGGCGCGGATGGACTACCGTTTTCGTGAATCCTGCCGAGGAATCTCCCGATTGGGTGGACTTGCACATCCCGCACCTTTTAAAACTAGGACCTAATCGCTTGAAGATTGGAACCTAGACGTCATTCCGGCCTGAGCCTGCCCTGAGCGTAGTCGAAGGGAGCCGGAATCTGGCAGCAACGTTTTATCACCGTTTTTTTGTATTTTATTCCCGTATGAAGTTTTTTGTTTTTGCCCTGTTCTGCATTTCTTTTGCCGGAGTGTCCCTGGCGGCTCCCGGCGTCCCCGTTTCGGCACGCAACGGATTCAAGAACATGAACGTGACGACGGAGTATTCCGAACTTCTCAAGGAGAAGAATGCCCGCAACGATTCCCTGCTCCCGGCGCTCGACGGCGACAAGGCCTTTGCCGAGGTGTTGCGCCTGAACCCGAATTTCTGGAGCCTGGGCGGCGCGCTTGACAAGGAAGCCTCCCTCGTTACGAAACTCAACGCGAAGGTCGTCTTTATCGACGGTATCCGCGAGGAACCCTATTGCGAAATCATCAAGAATTCCGGGAATAGCGCCGGCGAATGGAACGTGCGCATTGGCGTGGACTTTGTCTCTGGTGGCTCCAATACGGTGCATATCCACGTGCAGCAGTGCTTGGACTACGTGCGCGACCAGCTTGGTTACGCGGTCAAGAAGGGTGACAAGGTGGTGTTCGTTCCGCCCAAGAAGGTGCTCGACAAGATCAAGGAAAGCGAGATTCCCGATGCCATCGACGTCGACTTGCAGCAGACCCTCCTGAAAGCCCACGAAGAGGTCGAACTTGACGGCAAGTGCCCCAAGAACATCGAGGCGTACGTCATCTTGATGAACGTCTACAACCAGGTGAAAGACCAGAAGATGGATTACGTCGTTATAAACGACCAGCTCAATAAGCAGAGGAACGGAGCCGGCCGCGTGCAGAGCTGCGCCTTTAGCCGTGAATGGAACAAGCGTTACCAGGAAAGCGCGAGCTTCGAGTGCGATATCGACCATGACCGTTGCCTGTACCGCCAGGAAAATGACGGAAATTCCGAATGGCAGATAAATTATGAACAGGACCGCTTCGAGTACATCAACAAGAAGTTCCTGTTCTTCAACAGGAACCCGAAGAGCATCCACAAGGGTGGAACCATGCTGGACTTGCGCCTGCTGCGCCTCTCGACCAAGCTGTACCTGGAAGCCTACATCAACTTGAAGGGCGAACCCGTGACGCTCGGACTCATCATCGTTCCTGGCGAAAAGACCATCGAGGATTACGACGATGGGGAAGACGCAGAAGACGGAACCCTGATGGAATAGCTTTTTTTGTGCAAAATATCGCTTTTGGCTGTTGCCGGGGCGATTTTTTATTATATATTAATGAAGTAAAGTTTTTCAAGGAGAAATTCATGAAAAGTATAGTCAAGGTTTCCCTGTTGGCGGCGATGATGGCCGCACCTCTTATGGCCGATGAAACTTTCGGCGGTGTGGGCATTACCATTTACCAGATTCGCGAAGGCGTCAAGGTGGCCGAGGTCATTCCGGGTACGCCCGCTGCCGAGACCAAGCTCCAGGCTGGCGACGTGATTACCGCTGTCGACGGCGTGAGCCTCCAGGGCCTGAACATCGAACAGTCCAAGGAAAAACTCCGTGGCCAGGTGAACAAGCCTCTCGAAATCACCTATACGAGCGAAGGCGAAACCTATACCGCGACGCTCCGCCGCGCCCAGATTACCGTGAAGGATCTGGAAGGTGCCGCCGTGAAGAACTGGTACGGCGACAAGGCCGAGCTGAATGCCCAGGAACTCGAAACTTTTGCGAGCGCTTCCCAGAACGACAAGCAGCTGGTGGCCGTGCTCAAGAACGGCAATCTCGTGAAGGCTGAAAAGAATGTCGCTTCTGCGGATTACAATGGAATTTATGTGGAAAAGGCGAACGAGTTTGCTCCGAAGCCCAAGGTCGAAAATGTTGTCCGTAACGGTGGAGCCCTGCTCCGTGGTTTTACCCGCAATGCCGTAAGCTACAGCGTCAAGACTCCGGGCAAGACGATTGTGACCATCATGAACGCCGATGGCGAACAGGTGGCTCGCCTCGTGAACGAAAGGGCTAGCGCTGGCGTCAACACTGTCTTGTGGGACGCAAGCTCCATTCCGAGCGGCCGTTACATGGTGAGCATCGACCATGAGGGCTCGGTCAGCGGCAAGTTTGCCGTGCTGAAATAATACGCAAGGAATAATCATAAAAACGTTTGAATCCTCCGGTGAAAATCGGGGGATTTTTCTATTTTAACGCGCAACGTGATTTTGTCTAGAACCCATAGGTTTCTGTGGGCCGTTTTGCTGTTTTCGCTGGCGGTCCTTGTCACTCCTGCCGCTCATGGCGAGGAGATGACCCGCTTTGAACTGGAAGAGCGGGAACAGGTGGAAGAGGACACAACAGAAGTCGACTGGATGAACGACACCACGGGAACGGATACGATCGAATACCATGCGGTCGACTTGGTGTACGATGTCGAGACCTCCACGTTCAATCTGAACAACGAAGCGCAGTTGAAATACCGCACGGCCACGCTGGATGCCGACACTATCCTGTTCGACCAGGAAAACGAAGTGCTGATGGCGAGCGGCGAGCCGGTTCTGCGAGAAACGAAGAATCCCTCGCTTTCGGGGATGCGGCTCAAGTACAACATGAAAAGCCGTGTCGGCGAAATCTATTACGCGACCACGTACCAGGACAACCAGCAGCTGAACGGCATGGAAGTCCGCCGCTTGCCGGATACGCGTCTGCAGATTGCCCGTGGCGACTTTAGTACCTGTAACGATTCGACGCACCAGCACTTCTATTTTTACGGACGACGCATGGTGGTGAAACCCAAGGAGACCATCACGGCAAGGCCGGTGGTGCTGAACATTGCCGATGTGCCTGTCGCCGTTTTGCCGTTGATCGTGGCTCCCCTGAAAAGCGGCCGCAAGTCGGGCCTCCTGACGCCTAAGTTCGGTGGCGACCAGGTGCAGGGGTACTACATCAGCAATTTGGGATTCTACTACGCTCCCAACGATTACTGGGACGCAACGGTGAAGGGCGACATTATCGAAGGCGAAGAAGCGCGTTTCGAGAGGTCGACGTTGACGGGCGAGGTGCGTTACAAGAAGCGCTACGTGCTCGACGGAAACGTGAGCTATACGAGCTACCTGAAGGAATTCGATATGGCGAACAGCGGTTATGATATTCGCTTTACGCATAACCAGAACTTGACTCCCGATGGCAAGCACACCTTGAGCGGTTCGGGCTCGTTTGTGAGCGACCGCAGTGTGCGTAAAGATAACGCGCTTGACGCGGAAACCATCCTTGACCAACAGGCTAACGCAAACCTGGCCTATTCCGGGAAGTTTGGCACGAATAAGAGTCTCACGTTGAAGGTGAGCCAGAACCACAACTTGCGGACAGATAACATGGAACGCCAGATTCCCGACTTGCAGTACAGGCAGAGCGGTCCGCTGTTTATCTTTGAATACGACGAAGATGACGTTGCCGCCGATGACGGCTCCATAGAGACTTACTTGGAAAAGTTCAACTACAATTTCAACAACAGGTTCAACTACTACACCAAGCGTGCCCCGGACACGACGCTCAACAAGGATACCACGGCCGAGTATGTCGGTTACACGGGCACGTATTCGTTGGATTACTCGGGGTCGCTCTTTAACGTGATCAACCTGACGCCGCGCGCGAACTTCACCGGATACTGGACCGGGACGGGCTGGATCAATCCGAACGATTCCGCGAAGTACCGCAAGCGCTACATGAGTCTCGACCCTGAACACGACGAGTACGGCCAGGTCGCGTACAACCACAATTACAGCATCACCGCCGATACGAAACTGTATGGCATCTGGGTTCCGGAAATCGGGCGCTTTACGGGTCTGCGCCATGTGCTGTCGCCGAGCGTGTCTTACACCTACGCTCCCGAAATCGATACCGTCAAGAAGTTCGCTCCGCATCCGTTGCTGGGACAGGCCCCGTACCAGATCGAACAGAAAACAATCGGCTTTGGCCTGAACAACGACTTCGACCTCAAGTACTTGAAGGTGGTGGGGCACAAGCCCGACACGACCAAGGGCGATACGGCCAAGGCCGTGGATGACCAGTACGGCAACCGCCGCCTGCTGACTACGCGTCACAATGTTTCGTACAACTTTGCGGCAGATTCGTTGCAGTGGTCCGACATTACGTCTAGTTTCGGTTTGCAGGTCTTGCCGGACTACCTCTTTACCGTGAATACGAGGCATAGCGTGTACCACAAGTTCACGGACGAGCCGACCAAGGCGCAGATGCCCGAACTGATCTACTACAGCTACGAATTCTCCAGGAACTTCCACTGGAGCGGTACGCTCAACGGCGGCCTGCCTTCGCAGATGGGCAAGTACGAGATGCTCAAGTGGACGTTCGGGCTGGATTACCGTTACACGTTCTCGAGTACGCGAGTGGCCAAGGACTTGTTCCAGGACAACATCAGCCATTCTACGGGAATTTCTGCCACGTTCCAGCCTACGGTGAACTGGGAAGTGAGCTACAATACCCGTTACGATTATAACGAAGGCAAGTTCGTTACGCACAATTTCACGTTCAACCGCAGGTTACATTGCTGGCAGCTCGATTTCACGTGGACTCCGACCGGACCTGCTGCGGGATGGAGCTTTGCCATCTATGTGCGTGACCTGCCCGATATCAAGTTGAACGCCGGTAGCACGGAAACGAACTAGACGAGTGAATTTACGATGACCCAGATAATACTTGCAAGCGGTTCTCCGAGAAGACGCGAAATATTGAAACAGATTGGTGTGGATTTCCGCGTGGTGGTCTCGAACGACGAGGAAAGCCCGAAAAGCGCCAATCCGCTTGATTTCCCGCGTGAAAATGCCATGGCGAAGGCTTTGGCGGTATCTGCCAAGGAGCCGGGGTCCTATGTGCTCGGATTTGACACGCTAGTCTTCCTGGACGGGGTGCCCCTGGGCAAGCCCAAGGACGAAAAAGACGCCCTGGAAATGTTAAATAAATTAAATGGAAGGACCCATTGGGTCATCACGGGGGTGGCAATCGCTAAAGATGGCCAAGTCGTTGATGCTCAACAAGAAAGAACAGAGGTGTTTTTTCGGAAGAACTCCTTACAAGAGCTCGAAAAATATGTAGATTCTAAAGACCCGATGGACAAGGCGGGGGCTTATGGCATCCAAACTCAGGGTGCAAGGCTTATAAGCCAGATTCGGGGGTGTTTTTACAATGTGGTGGGGCTCCCTGTAGCCCGTACTTTGGAGATGTTGGGGAAGTTGAAGGTAAATGTATGACGGTAGAGACTCCTATTGAAGATAAAAGGCCTGACGAACGCCTTGGTGCCTATTTGGCGCGTGCCCGCGAAGCGAATGGTATGTCCGTAGAAGATCTCGCCTCTATGACGAGGCTGACAGTAAAGAATATTACCCTTATGGAAAGTGGCGACTGGAAGGCGTTCCCGGTGGAAGCCTATCTTCGCTGCTATCTCAATTCTGTTTGCGGAAAACTTGGACTCGATACGAAGCGCGTGCTGGATTGGTATGCGGCAGAAAACGGGACCAAGTTTGCGAGCTTGCTTGCGGAAACTCCTGTGAAGCCCGCCAAGGTGAAACCTATCGGCGAAGACGAGATTAAGCCCAAGAGCAAGGCCGTTCCCATAGTGATTATCGTGCTTGGACTGGCATTCGCGGTTGGCTCCCATTTCTTGAAAGGTTTGGGCGAATCCGAAGCGGCTGCAGAAGCGACGACAACGGCCAAGACAGAAACGGCGTCGGTGACGGAACAGCCTTCTGCAGAAATGCCGGACGGTGCAGAAGCGGTTCCTGCAGATTCGCTGCAGGCCTACATTGTTTCGCTTGATTCTGCAAAGTCAGGAAATGACAGTGTCGTGACGCAAGCCCAGGTAGATGAGGCCCTGAAGAAATCTGAACTGCCCGAGTCTGCGACGATTTTCATTTCTTCGACTTCGACAAAGAAGGATACTGTTGTCAAGCCCGTCTCGAATCACGGCAAGACCAGGTTCGAACTGATCGGTTCCGGAGAAATGCGCTCGTGGGTCGGACTCAAGCACCACGAAGAAGATGGCTCGTTCCTCAAGGAAGCGAACCTTTCTACGGCGGGCGCCAAGATGGTGTACAACGCTCGTGATACTTTGTATGTAGTGATTGGTGAACCGCGTGCGGTTTCCAAGATGATTTTGAACGGAGTTGAAACACCGTTGCCCGAAATGAAGTTTGGCCGCGTTACGCGATTCTGCGTGTACGATGGCGCCGTTGTTTCTGCAGGAGCGAACTGATGCGTACATCGAAGATTTCCCGAAAGACCGGTGAAACGGATATCGAGCTTTTCTTGAACATCGACGAGGCTAGCCGTGGCAAGATCGATTCCGGAAACGCGTTCTTGGATCACATGCTGGACCTGTTCCAGGTGCATGGCGGTTTCCACCTTGACTTGAAGTGCAAGGGCGATACGGCTGTCGATATGCATCATAGCATGGAAGACATCGGCATCGTGCTAGGACAGGCCCTGGTGGAATGCCTTGGTGACAAGAAGGGAATCGAACGTTACGGTTTCTACTTTGTGCCGATGGACGAAGCCTTGAGCCGCGTGTGCATCGATTTCAGCAACCGTATCGGTTTTGTCTGGAACGTGAAACTCCCGGCTGCCATGGCTGGCGGTATCGAGGCGAGCATGTTCGAACATTTCTTCAAGAGCATTTGCGAGAACGCCCGCATGAACCTGCATGTGCAGCTTTTCTACGGCAGTGATAACCACCATTGCCTCGAAAGCATCTTCAAGGCGTTCGCCCGGGCGGTCGCCATGGCTGTCGCCCCGAGCCGTAACGTGAAGGGCGTGCCCAGCAGCAAGGGCGTTCTATAACTATATCCTAGGTACACGGACTTTATCGCCGGCGTTCAGATGTTCCAGCATCACGCCGGCGTTTACTGATTGTAGTGCCGATAGCACGTAGAAGCGGGGGAGGTTCTGTGTACCGGCACCGTAGGTCCGGCGCAATAGCTTGAACAGGTCGTCGCCCTCCTTGGCTTCTACGACTTTATAGAGTCCGGCGTTCGACGGGTCGGACTGGAGGGCGGAGAGCGCCCTGCTGAATTTGTCCATGAAGGCTTCGGCTCCGTTATCCGGGCTACCTGCGAGGGCGGATTTGCCGGCCCCCTTGCCGTCTCCAGGCTTGCGTGCCGCCTTCGGGGCTTCCTTCTTTCCTGTCACGGAACCGGGGAGGATGAACTTCGGGGCCTCGTGTGCGTTTATGGCGATGCTAGGCTTGTTGACGTCCGTTTTCTTGACGGGTTCGCTGGCCAGGATGGAGTCCAGGTTGTTCACGTAGGCACTGTCAGGCCATTCCAGCAACGGCATTTTCTTGTCGATTTCGACTATTGTCGCTTTGGGCGGTTCGCCCTTGCAGGCGGCGAGAGAGAATGCCAATGATGCGAAAATAGCGGTTTCTAGCAAGAAAAACAGGTGTTTCATGCCATCAAAAATACAAAAAAAGCGCTTTCTGCTTGCCAAAATTGGCGAAATCTGCTAAATTTGGAACTCCAATTATTCACTTCAATAGGAAGTTATCAAAATGAAAGAAGGTATCCACCCTAACTATCAACCGGTCGTGTTCGTCGATGCGAATACGGGTAAAGAATACATCACCCGCTCCACGAAGTCTTCCGCCGAAAAGAAGACTATCGATGGTGTTGAATATAGCGTGATTTCCCTGGAAATCACGGCTGATACCCATCCGTTCTGGACGGGCAAGCAGCATCGCGTGGATACGGCTGGCCGTATCGACCGCTTCAACAAGCGTTTCGCTGGCAACATCACTGGCGCCAAGCGCAAGACTCGCAAGGCTGTCCCGGCCAAGGCTGAAGAAGCTTAATTAATGCGAGAACCCTCCCCTCGAATGGGAGGGTTTTTGCCAATAACCGGATTAACACTTAATGAGGAAAACGATGAAGAAACATCTTTTTATTTTCGCTGCCGCTCTTGTCGCTTTCGCCATGACTGGCTGTGAAAAGACCGGCACCATCGAAGGCGAAGTCTGCGACGCTTTCACGGGCAAGGCCCTCGAAATGCCGACCATCTGGATCGACTCCACGATCTATTCCACACTGAAGGACAAGTACAAGTACAAGCAGGAACTCCGCAAGGGCCAGTTCAAGTTCGAGAAGGTTCCCGTCGGTACGTACAAAGTTCTCGCCGGCCGCTCCAAGTACATCAAGAGCCGCAACGTTGTCACCACGACCGAAGAAAATCCGAACGCCAAGCTGACGCTCTACATCTACAGCGACCAGGTTGATCCGGGTCTCTACATCAGCGGCGAAACCGCTCCGACGAAGATTTCGAATCAGTGGGTCATCTGGTCCGCGCAGTGCGAATCCTCCATTGCCGGTTACCGTCTCGCCTTCCCGCAGCAGGCCGGTGGTGCCAAGGTTCCGCCCAAGGCCGACAAGAAGAAGGGCAAGAAGGGCAAGAAGGGCAAGAAGGCTGCTCCGGCTGCCGATGCCTCCAAGATGACTCCGCTTCCGGATCCGCGCGTGGTTGACGGCAAGCTCGAAGTCTTCTACCGCAATGCTTCTTCCGTGACGACCCCGCTCATCGCGAAGACCTTCCCGGCTGTTGAAGGCAAGGTCGCAGACCACAAGGACTGCAAGGGCTTCGAAGGCGACGAAAAGGGCATCTTTGCCGACAAGAACAAGGGTTCCGACCTGACCGTGACCTACATCGCCGAGAACCTCTTCAAGATTACCGGCAACCTCCCGAAGGGCAAGCAGATCATCCAGTTCTCTCAGGATGGCAAGACTCTGCAGACTTACTACTTCGAAGTGAAGTAATCGGTTCCTGGCCGAAATTTGGGCTGGCACAGTGATGTGCCGGCCCTTTTTGTATTTGCTTCGCAAATTCTAAAGTCGGCGCCTCGGTCATGGGCTAGGTTGATGCCTCGGAATATGAGGAATATCACTCGTTTCCCCCTGTATACACGAAAAATGCGAAAAAAAGGACTTTGCCAGCCCATAAGGAATATATTATAGACGATGTATGGAGGTTTTGTGAAACGCCCGATTCTTCCTATCGCAGAGGCTTGCGCATCAGCCATCCACTCCCAGGGCATGGGCCGAATCTACGGTAGCTGTGAAGGCGTCAAGGACGGTGCCGAAGCTGAGGCCCGCTGAATCGAATATTGTTACGCCAAAGAGAGAGGAATCCCGGGGGCTACGGCCTCCGGGATTTTTTCCCCTCTTGAAATAGATCTCGATTAGCAGCCCGTGACTCCGGGGTCTCGGTCTCCGCTGCAACTATTGCAAGACGAAGTGTTCCCGCAGGGCAGCAGTTCGTCGGCTTCGCGAACCGGCTTGACGTTGTCCCTATCATCGTACTTGATGTACTTCACGTCGGCGAATTCCCCGCTGAGAGTGAACGTGATGACGCCCATGGACCCGCCGGTCGTCGTGCATCCCGGATACAGGATGGTGGCGACCAGGGTATCGCCCCTGAGTTCCGCGTTGAGCCCGTTGAAGGTGCAACGGTCGTCCACAAGCACGCCGTCGTCACGGAAAGTAACTGCTCCGCTGGCAGCTTCTACCTTCACGACGCCAGGAGCAACCGCCGGACCGCCGCGATGCATGGCCGAGACGTCGGTCGCCTTTTCGTTAATGTACGTGGTCGGAGGCGGCAGGTACACCCATTTGTTGTTTATGCACTGGTAAGCGCGGCCATAGAATTCCAGCAGGGTGTCCGTGTCGCAGGGCTCCAGGTCAGGCCTGCGGATTCCGTCGGGGATGCCGTCACCGTCGCAGTCGCCACCCGGAGGGCAGACATTGTTCTTTGCTTCCCAGAAGTTATCGACGCACTTGAACTGCTGTCCTGTCACGCAGTCGGTGACGACATCGCCGGTTCTCCCGACGCAGTTTCCTTCTGCGCTCATCCCGTCGAAATCGGTAATGTGTTCGCAGGTAGGCTTTATCTGCGTCCAGAGGCGATTGCTGCAGACATAGTCAGAGCCTCCCTTGCAATCAGGAACCACAGCGCCTTCTTCACTGCAATGGTTGCAGGCCACGTTCGTCACCGGGCACAGGTCGCCTTCACAAGGCGGACACATCCGATCCATATCGATGCATTTTTCGAAATTGGCCGAACTGGATTGTACCGCCGAGCTGGAGCTTGACGCAATTGTCGCCGAGGAAGTCGGTTCCTCCGCAGAAGACGATCCCGGCGCAACGGCGGACGAGGATTCCGTAGCCGATTCGGACGAAGTAGGTGCTTCGCTGCTGGTGGGGATGGCAGCTTCGCTGGATGTCGGGGTATCGTTGCCGCTGCTTGCCGGGGTGTCGACGTCCATTTCCTGGTTCACAGGGGACACGCTGGTGCTGTCGTCATCGCAGGCGGCGAGCATGAATACGGCAAGTGCCGCGGCGGCAATGCCGCAAGTCGATTTCATCACTTTCTGTTTCATGGTTTTTCTCCTTTTTCTTTAATCCCTCTTGTTTGTCCATTCTTCGCCGAGGGGAATTGTCGGACATTTGTTTGCGGGAATATCCGCATCTATCATGACATTCTTGACCTCGGGGTGAATAATTTCGCTTGTGCCGCAGTAGGTGAACAGGAACCGCACCTGGCCTTGGGACGCCTCGCATTTGCTTGACTGGATATGTATCACCGTTACGGAATCTTTTGCAACCTTGGTGAGGATGCTGCCGACAGTCGTGTCGGAGCCCCTCGCGTTCAGCATGTAGAGGTGGCATTTTTCGGCGGCAAGGCTATCGACAAATTCCGCATTCGCATACGCGGCCATTTCCGGGAACAGGTCGGGCAGGGCGAAGATGTTCTTGTTGTTGAACGGATGGACGTCATAGCCGCCGAATTCACCGGCCTGTGCCATAGGCGGATGCTGGTCCAAAGTATCGGGAGTGCTAGATTCGGGTTTAAACACGCCCGCCTCCAGCACGCCGTCGTCGAACTTGGCGCCCATGATTCCCAGCAGGCTTGCATAATACTCGAGCGTGCCGGGTTCCGCGGTGCCTTCGTGCGTGCTAGTGGGATTGCTGCTGGAAGACGGCGTTGACGAAGAGGAACTCCGTTCAGGTCTTATGCTGCTCGACGACAATTTTTCCGAACTGCTCGATTCAGGCGCGGCGCTGCTCGACTGCTGCTTTTCCGAACTGCTCGATTCAGGCGTGGCGCTGCTCGACTGCTGCTTTTCCGTACTGCTCGATTCAGGCGTGGCGCTGCTCGAGGATTCGAGTTCGCTGCTGCTTGAAGAGCTTGTCGCACTTGAACTAGATAATTCTTCGCGGGCCATTTCGTTCGTCTCTTCGGATGTACCCGTAATCTTTGTGGAATCCGAGCAGCCTGCAAAGACAAATGGCATACAGAGACATGCGATAAATAACTTAAGCCAGTTCATTGTTGCCCTCCTTGACTTTTTTCGTCAGCGGGAAGAGTTGGAGGTTCAGGCGGTAGACCTGCTCGATGCTTTTGTCTTCGGCGGCGACAGCGATAATCTTCTTGCGGCATTCGTCCAATATGTCTACGATGCGGCCGTATGATTCCTTGGAAATTCCCATCGTGACTCCGCTGAAGTTGCGTTCTTCTTTCGGGAGTTCCAGCGCCGGTGTCGCGAGCGCTGCCATTTGGCGGTGCATGCCCCGCATGGCGAGGCGTGTGGCGTCCGGCGTGCCGGTGACCGAAATTTCGGATTGGGCGAAAGTGCCGTCGGCTTCTTTTTTCAGGAGCCCGGACTTGGTCAGGAAATCGAGAGCGTCACGTACTTCCTGAGCCGATGTTTCGGTGTAGCACAACTTGGCCATTTCGCCGGGGGTGGCTCCCGGCATCAATGGCGCCAGTTCACGCACCACGGGATTGCGCCAGGAGTCGTAAAAGGCGAACAGGTCCCCCTCCAGAACGCGCACCTTGTGGACTTTGGCGACGGCTAGCATTTTCCTGTAGGCGTCCTTCTTCGCCTCGGCGGAATCTGCCTGGCCGTATCTTACCATGGCGCGGAAATATTCCATCTCGAAACCGGCAAGGCCCATGGCGGTGCCGACGCGTTCAATCCCGATTTTGCTCAGCTTGCTCTTGCCGTCACAGACCACCTTCATGTAGGAGCAAGATGAAAATCCGGATATCTTCGAGAACTCGCGCCACGAAAATGCGGAACGACGCTTACGGTCCTCGTAATAGTCGCGCATGTACTGGCGGAAGTCGGAATATTCAATGATCGGTTTCATCACTGATAAATATACCACCAATTTTCCGGCGTGTCAATCATTCTATGCAACAAAAGTTGAGTTTTTTAATTAAAATCACATATTTTTGAAAATAATTTTAGAAAAATCTTCTATATGCAACGCCAGTTGCATATAGAACGATATTTTTTTCTTCCGCGCGTCCGCAAACGTCCGTGCAGACCTTTTTTTCTCAAGAAAGACATCAAAAATTTCTATTTTTTGTGTCCAAAAATGCAGTGTCCTTTCTAGTCAAGGAGTTATTATGGGCGGCTTTTGCGGTGTCATTTCCAAAAAGGATTGCGTATGCGACCTTTTCTTCGGAACAGACTACCATTCTCATCTTGGAACCCACCGCGGCGGTATGGCTGTGCTGAAGGCTGATGGCAACTTCCATCGTTCCATTCACAACATCCAGAATACGCCCTTCCGTAGCAAGTTTGAAAACGATCTGGCCACCTTCTCCGGCAACGTGGGCATCGGCGTTATTTCCGATACCGATCCCCAGCCGCTTGTCATGAGCACGAAGCTCGGAACCTTCGCGATTGTCACCGTGGGGCTCATCGCCAATATCGAAGAACTGAAAGGAGAACTTTTTCATAACAACTGCATGCAGCTGCAGTATTCCACCACGAGCGGGATGGTCGGGCCGACCGAAGTCGTTTCCGCTCTCATCGCGACACAGGCTTCCATCGTAGACGGCCTCAAGTACGTGCACGAGAAGGTGAAGGGCAGCTGTTCTGTCTTGCTCCTGGATAGCACGGGCAGGTTCTATGCCAGCCGCGACAAGTGGGGCCGTACGCCGATTATCCTCGGCAAGAAAGAAGGCTCGATGATTGCCGTGCAAGAAAGCTGCGCACTCCCGAACCTCGGTTACGAATACGT
>NZ_DGUN01000055.1 GCF_002395745.1 Fibrobacter sp. UBA4309 | reverse complement strand
TGTTGCTCGGCAACAAGACGAACGTTGACTTCGGCAAGCCGGTCGTGCTCCCGAAGAAGTAATGAGACCGCTCGCGCCCAATCGTACTAAGTACGTACCCTGAGCGCTCGCTCTCGCAACCGCCCTCGGTTAACACCCGAGGGCTTTGTTGCTCACGGATCTGTCATCCTGGAGGTCGCGCAGCGACCGATAGGATCCAAGCCAAAAGCTTTAAATTGTTCCAAGGCGAGTGCAGCGCTCAAGCTTGCTTGAGCATTGCCGAGCCACAGAACAATGCAACGAAGTTGCAAAACCGCTAGGCAATCGCCTGGCGGTTTTTACATACCGCCTTTTTGGCCACCGGACGTTCCGCCTGAATTAGCCAAAAACAGGACGATAAGCAGGGCACTCCCTACAAGAACCAATCCGGTCATGATCAAGACATCGCTTGCTTCAACCGATCCCCCGGCGCCAAAATTTTTGCTGTCGTCAACGATAACGACTTTTTGCGAAGGATTACCGGGGTTTTGTTTTAGCGAAGTCCTTGGCTTGTGAAGCGTAGACGGACCAGACGCAGCGCACCCTACGGTGCTGACGCACAGGGCAATAGCGAGAAATATTGCAATAACCGTCTTGAACATTTTAAACTAAATTTCTCTTGAAAGATATAATATATTTTGTCTAGAAGCATGATGTATTACAAAAAAAAATCCACTTTCCTAGTCGCCCTGTCCATCTTGGCGTTAAGTGCCGTTACTTCGGCAAATACATGTACGGATTTTTTATTTAAACAGTTTAACACATTTCTAGATCCTCAAGCTGAAGTGTATATCGACTCAACAAGTATTGATTATTATTCTGAGCAAGTAGTTATTGCAAGTAAAGATTTTTATGACAATGGAAAGCTTGTCAAAAGGATTAAGATTTATGATGAAGATTCCGTGGTAACCTATTTCTATTACAACTCGAATGAATCCGTCTTAAAAAAAACAAGCAAGGAATATATCAATTCAGTAAGCACCATACAAGACACCCTTTTTATTGAAATTCAAGAATACAATGATGGTGTATTTGAAGAAAAAATCATTCGAAAACAGACTCCAAATTATGTAGTCGAAAAAGGCACTGATTATCTTTTTGAATTCATTTTAAAGCAAGATACTGTCATTGAAACATATCAAATGAATATCAAAAAAGATTCCGTATACAAATATTCCACGTTTGATATTGCTGATCCAAGCGACGACTTCAAGTGCTATGAATACGAAAACGGCAATGAAAAAGGGATCCCAATATTGTATAAACCAAACGAAAAAGGTTTTTCCATTCAATATACTTATGAGGACAATTCTTATAACCGTGAATATTTCTTTATCAAAAAAGACAATACAACCTCCCTCCGCAAGACACTCAAGCCCGTCAAAATCTCCCCCAAGGCCCGCTACTTCGACATGCTCGGCCGTTATAAGTTCAGCAAATAAAAGATGCCCGCCTGCGCGGGCATGACAATATCATCCCCCATCATCCATTATCAATCATCAATTATCAATCATCCCACACCCACACCCCACACCATCATGCTCTGCCCTCACTGCCACTCCGAATTGAAAGACAACGCCACGTTCTGCCCGCATTGCGGGAGCGACGCCAATACCGGCTGGAAAGAAGGCGCAGAATTTACCGACCTCGAAACGCCGGATTACGATGAAATTTTGGAGAACGAGTTCGGTGACGACCCGAACAGCCCCTACGCCAAAAAGAAAAAGGCGAGCCCGCTCGCCATAGCGGCCGCCGTTATCGTCGCCCTCGCGTTCATCGCCGCGATGATATTTTAACGTTCTTAAGAAAGCGTCTTTTCGAGTTCCTTGATGGTCTTTTCGGCTTCGCCGAAATCGTAATCGTCCACCTGGTCCTTGAGCTGGTTGATAAGCTCTTCCTGATTCTTCGCAAATACAATCCTTTCGAGCCCGTCGATAATGCGCTTGCACTGCGTCGAGGAACAGGATTCCACGGCGGCATGGAGGTCTACCAGAGCTTTTTTCAACTTTTCGTTCGCCTGCGGATCGTTCTTCTTTTCGACACGGGTCGTCTGCTCGGTCGCGATATTCTTCAGGGCCACCTTCAGGTCTTCGATAAGGTCACGCAGCGCGTTTTCGAACGCATTGTATTCGGTGAAGTCCTGCTTCTTTTGCGAAAGCGTATTTTCGACTGCGGCACCGAGCCCTTGGACATGCTTGGAACCTATTGTTCCGCACAGTCCCTTGATGGTATGCGTAATACGGGTCGCTTCCTCGTATTTCGAGCTCTCGATGAGCTTGCGCAGCTCGAAACCGTTTCCGCCGTAATCGGCAACGAATCCCTGCAATATCTTCAGGTAGAGAGTCTTGTTGTTGTTCGCGTGGTACAGACCGGAGCTGGCGTCGAAATTGCGGACATCCGAGAACTGGCTTACAAATTCGGCATCATCCGATACCAGCGGCGAGCTGCTTACCGAAACAAGCGTACGGTTCTGAATTTCGGGGCCTTCGGCAGCCACCTTCAGGTAATGGCTCAATACTTCGTACAGATGCGACGGGTCGATCGGTTTTACGACATAGTCGTTCATGCCGGCGTCGAAACATTCTTCCTTGTCTTTCTGGAACGCCCTGGCACTCATCGCGACAATGGGAACTTTCTTGAAATACGGGTCTTCACGTTCGCGGATGGCCTTGGTGGCGGTGAGACCGTCCATCACGGGCATCTGGAGGTCCATGAGCACGAGGTGGTAGGAATTCTTCTGCAGCAGGTCCAGCGCTTCCTGGCCGTTGTTCGCAATCATCGCCGTGAGGCCCACGCTGTCCAAAAGTGAAACGGCCAGTTCCTGGTTCATCTGGTTATCTTCGACGAGCAGAATCTTCGCGGGCTTGAAATAGACTTTCCGCTTCTCTTTCTTGACCGACTTCTTGTATGTCAGCGACGATCCGGTAGCCTCTTGCAATGCACTCAGGAGCGAGCTAATCTGCAGGGGTTTCGCGACACAGCTGTTGAATCCGAGCTGGGTTGCCTCGGTCTGTTCAGCTTCTTCGAAATGCAGCGGGTGCATAAGCACCTTGGGAATGGACTTCATCGACTCGGGAATGCCCTTCGCGAAGTTGAATCCCGTCTCGATACCCATCTTGTAATCGACCACGAAAATATCGAACGGCGATTCGCCTGCCTCTTCGTGGGACTGTATAAGGTCGAACGCCTCGGCTGCGGAACAGGCTTCCTCGACAACGCTCCCGAGGGTCGTGAGCATGTGGCGCAACACGGAACGCAGGTTCGCGCAGTCGTCCACGAGCAAGATATTCTTGCCCCTGAAATCGGAGACCTTCTTCCATTTCGGTTCGCCGGCATTCGACGCTATGGGTAGCGTAATGGTAAAGAAGAACCTGGAACCGACACCGGACTGGCTTTCTACCTGCAGCTGGCCGCCCATGAGTTCCACGAGCGACCTGGAAATTACCAGGCCGAGTCCCGTGCCGCCATACTTGCGGGTCGTAGAGCCGTCGGCCTGCGTAAAGGCGTTGAACAGGCGCGAAAGCTGTTCCGGAGTCATGCCGATACCGGTATCCGAGACGCTGAATGCGAGCCTTACGTTCTTTTCCGAAGCCTGTTCCAGCTTTACACGCAACGTGATGTCGCCCTTGTCGGTAAACTTCGTCGCGTTGTTGACGAGGTTCGTGAAAATCTGTGAAAGCCTGAGCGGGTCGCCCATGAGGAGTTCGGGGATATCCGGGTCTATGTCGACTATAAGCTCGATGTTCTTGCCCGCTATACGCACTTCCGCGAGTGCCGCCACCTCGTTGATGGTGTCCTGCAGCGAGAACTGAGTCACCTCGAGTTCCTGCTTCTTGGCCTCGATCTTCGAGAAGTCCAGGATGTTGTTGATAATCCCGAGCAGGGACTTTGCGGCATGGCCGATACGGTCCACGAAGTTGCGCTGCCGTTCCGAAAGTTCCGTTTCGGCTATCAGGTGCGCCATGCCGATAATGGCGTTCATCGGCGTACGGATTTCGTGGCTCATGTTGGCGAGGAATTCGCTCTTGGCTGCGGTCGCCTGTTCTGCGATTTCACGGGACGCCACGACTTCGGAGATGTCGATCATCGAGAGCATGTAGCCGATAGTGGATTCCTGCACCTTGAGCGGCACTGCCTCGCCCCTGAACCAGATTTCGTTCCCGTTGCTCTGGTTCTTGAGCATGAACGAATCCTTCCAGGTTTCTCCGTTTTCGAAAAGGTTTTTGACTGCGTTTACCAGGTTCTCGGGAAGTCCGCTGTTGCTCAGGTCGTCTATCTGGAGGCCGATAAGGCTGCGCCATTCCTTGCCGAATATGTCGGCAAACTGTTTGGACATGTATTTAATGCGCTTGTTGCGGTCGAAAATGACAAGCAGGGACCTGTCGGCAGAGAGCATGATGGTGTCAAGGATGGTATCCTTCTGGATGCCGCTCGTTTCATCGTTGATCATGAACAGGTAGCGGATGCTGCCGTCATCTTCTACGAGCAACTGGAAGAATATATTCCACCAGACTTCTTCCCCGCGGGAATTCTTGACCAGCACTATCGTCTTGCGTTCGCTGGGATGCAGCTCCCCGCCCATCGCCACGCGGTGGGCGAACTTCTTGAACTGTTCGGAGGGGATAAATTTCCAAAGGATTTCGCCCTTGATTTCTTCGCCGCTGTTCAGGAATTCAATGACGTTCGCGCTGGCATGGAGGATGTCGAACGTGTCGTTTGTAAGGATAAGGGAGAAGTTCGGGCTACCCAGCAACGTATCGAACAGCGTACTCGAACTCACGCTTTCGTTCAGGTCCTTCTCGATAAACCACTTGAACAGGAAATGCGCTATGATGCCTGCGGCGAGCATCAAGATGACTACGGCCAGGATGACCAGAATCATCACGCCGAAAAGGTCTTCCTTGAACTTGGCCACGACCTTGTTCTGCTGGATGATGTGCACCACGTAGAACGGGGACTTCTTCATGGGCGTGACCATGAAGGCGAAACTCTGCCTGTGGTTGTTGGATTTCTCGAAACGCAGCACCTTGCCGTACATCAACGAATCGACAACGAAATCGTCGTTGATCATGGAGAGGAGTCCCGAAAGGCTGTCCTGGTCCATCTTGCCGAGGCTCGTTTCGTACGGGAAGAACGTAAAAATGTCGTCGCTGCCGTTCTCAATCATCAGGGTGATGCCGCCTTCGTTCTTGGCGGCCGTTCCCAGAGACTGGCGAATTTTCAGGAGGTCGATATCTTCGGCGATGACGCCCTTGATCTGCTGGTTCCTGCCGAAGACCGGGAACGAAATGGTCATCACGAGCTTTTTGCTCTTGGGCTTGATGTTCGGGCCGGTAATGGCGAGCCCCTTGTTACGGGCGGCCTCGAGGTACCATCCCTTGGTGCGGAATTCCGAAGAGGACGCGTCGAGCATGTCGCCACGGGCACTGAAATAGTCCCCGTCGGAGTAGCCGTAATAGACATCGACGATATCGTCGTGGCTCTGCAGGTACTTGACAAAATGCAGGCGGTTGGACTGGCGGTTGTTCTGCGCGAGCTTCTTGAGCATCTTGAGGAACTCGTCCTCTTGCTTCTGCAGGTAAGATTCGCATTCGTCTACTGATTTCTTGACGTTGAATTCCGTGCTGCTGTAGGCGGTAGAAATCAGGGAGGAGCGTAGGTAAAATCCGAATACAAGCACGAGTGTCACGGTCACCAGCAAAAGCGGGATCGTATAGACAAACGAGATGCGCCAGCTTAACTGTCGGCGCTTTGCATTTACCGGATTATGCGTCAATTTTCAGAGTCCTTGAATTTCTCGTAAATGGATGGAAGTGTATCCGCTATCTTCAAGAAAGCGTCAATCACATCCGGATCGAACTGTGTTCCCTTCCCCCCTTCGATTTCCTTGACGGCGACCGGGTGTGCAATCGGCTCCTTGTACGGCCTCTTGGACACGAGCGCGTCGTATACGTCGGCGACGGCCATCAGGCGCGCCCCAATGGGAATCTGGTCGCCCTTGAGCTTGTTCGGGTAGCCTTCGCCATCCCAGCGTTCGTGGTGGGCCAGGGCCATGTCGGCGGCGATGCGCACCATAGGGCTTTCACCAAGCGCGCGCGTAGCCCCGCGCAATACATCGTAACCCATCTGCGGGTGCTTCATCATGACCTTGCGTTCTTCTTCGGTCAGCTTGCCCGGCTTGCGCAGGATTTCGTCCTGGATTCCGACCTTGCCGATATCGTGCAGAGGTGCGGCCGTCGCGTAGTAATCCACGTACTCGATTGACTTGATGTATTCCGGGAACTTGCCGCGCGAAAGCAGTTCCTGGGCCAAAGCCTGGACAATGAACTGCGTGCGGCGGATATGTTCGCCCGTTTCAGGGTCGCGGTATTCTGCAAGCGCGCCGAGACTCGTGAGCAAGACTTTCAGCGTCTTGCGCAGGTCCTCGGTCTTTTCGGCGACCAGTTCGTGCAGATGGTCACGCTGGCGCTTGTATTCAAGCTGGTTCTTGATTCGCAACAAAATAAGTTCAGGCATGAACGGTTTTGCGATGTAGTCCACCGCCCCGAGATCGAGTCCCTGCTTTTCGCTCTGCGAATCCGACTTGGCGGTTAGGAAAAATACCGGGATATCCTTGGAGGCGTCGTTTTGACGAATTTGTCTGAGAGTCTCGTAACCGTCCATTTCCGGCATCATCACGTCGAGCAAAATAAGGTCTGGATGCACTCTTTGGGCAAGTGAAACGGCTTTCTGGCCGTTCATCGCGACAATGACGTCATAATACGACGATAAAATCCCCTCCAAGACCTCGATATTGGTCTTGGTGTCATCCACCACCAGAATCTTAGCACGAACCTGTTCCATATTGCCTAATATATGTTCAAAAAAAAAAATGGAGCAGCTTGTTTTATTCCAAATTGGACGATTTGGATAAAAAAAAAGAAATTATATTATATAATGGATACATTTTAGGAAAAAAGATTATGGTTAATAGGTCCCACCAGGCATTCCGGGTGCTTGCAGTCGCAAGCCTTTTTTTGGCAGTACCCTCCATCGCTCAGGACGATGTTACCCCATTCTGGCGCGCAGTCGATAGCGTAGGCCAGAGTCTAGGCAACGCGGCCAACGACCTGTATACCGACCTTACCCTCCTCGACACCATAAGAATTGGCGGGGAAACCTTCCCCATCACCTGGAAAAGCAGCGACACGCTGTTCCTTACACATTCGGGCCGCATCAACGGCAGGTTTGTCGGCGAGAACAAGGAAGTGACGCTCACGGCTACCGTCCACGATGGCCTGAGGTCAAAGACGCAGGATGTACCGCTAAAGGTCTCCATCCACGGGTATGAACCCTACTCCAACTACCTTTTTGCGTATTTCCCGGCCAATAACAACGAAAACATCTACTACGCACTCAGCAACGACGGCTACAACTTTACCGCCATGAACAACGGGAACCGCGTGGTGGGCGCCGACACGGTAAGCCACAAGAAAGGCCTCCGCGACCCGCACGTGCTGCGCGCGCCCGACGGCTGGTTCTACATGGTGAATACCGACATGAAGAGCGCCGAGGGCTGGGCGAGCAACCGAGGCATGGTGCTCATGCGCTCCCGCGACCTTATCAGCTGGGAGCACAGCACGGTCCACTTCCCCGACAAGTACAAGGGCAAGAATTTCGCGAACGTGACCCGCGTGTGGGCTCCCGAGACGTTCTGGGACGACACCTACGACAACGGCGACGGCACCAAGGGCCGCCCGCTCGTGTACTTCTCGCTTTTGACCAACGACGGCACCATCAGCTACGACAAGGTGTTTTTCGCCTACGCGAACAAGAACTTTACCGATTTGGAGGGCGAACCGCAACACTTCTTCGACCGCGGCAAGTCCACCATCGACATGGACATCGTCTTTAACCCCATCGACAAGACGTACCACGCCTTCTACAAGAACGAAGGCGACGGCGGCATCTGCAAGGTGACCGCGAGTTCGCTCATGCCCAAGAGCGGTGCTACCTCGGGCTCGCAGTGGAGCAAGCCGAGCAAGGCCTTGCAGCAGACTACCGAGGCCGTGGAAGGCGCGGGCGTGTTCAAGCTCATCAACCAGAACGTCTGGGTGCTGATGTACGACTGCTACAACAACGGACATTACCAGTTCACTACAAGCACCGATCTCGAGAACTTCAAGTTCGTGCAGAATACCGAAATGCAGGGAGCCTTCACGCCCCGCCACGGCACGGTGCTTCCCATTACCGCCGAGGAGACGGCCAAGCTCATGAAGGCCTTCCCCACCAAGAATTTCGAGCCGCGCGTCATCGACATTCCCGATTCCATCGGCGTGTGCGACGGCAAGAAGGTGGTTGGTCCCTGCAGCGGCACCAAGATTATCCCGTACAGCAAAGTCAATGACGGCGGCTGGAACGAGACGCTTGACCTGAAGGTCGCGAAGGGCGCTACGGTGCAGTTCGGCCCGCACCCGTGGGACGGTAAAATTTGGAACTGGGACGGTCCGAACGGATTCAAGTCCACCGACCGAGAAAACACGCTCAAGAACGTGGATGGCGACTTTAGCGGGTACTACACCGTCACGTACACCAACGAAACAGGCTGCAAGAGCTTTGCGCGCATCAAGATGGTCGTGGACGATCCGGACAAGCCGTACAAGGAACCGGATACGACCTCAATCGATACGGGAAAAACCTCCATCGCGAAGGATTACCGCAACAATCGCACGAATATGCGCCTGGACCGCAAGCCGGTCTATTTCGATCTGCTCGGGAACAGGCTACCCGGAAAACCGAGAAACGCAGTATATATAGAGCGGTAGATTAAGGATATGGGATAAGTAGACAGTGGTTGGTGGTTAGTGGTTTTTAGTAACCACTCACATTACATTCCTGCGACAGTCCTGTTTAACTTAATAAACGCATTTACCGGGTCGGCATAATTCCAAATGCCCCCGAGAACAGAGACTCCCTGCACCGGGAGTTTTTTGATTTCATCGAGCGTTTCGTGGTCAACGCCGCCAAAGGCAATCACCTGCGGAATTTTCGAACCCGCTAAAGCATTCAATTTGCCCAAAACCGGCTCAATTCCATGAAATTTGACCGGCTCATACACCGACTGCGGCTGAAATACCGGCCCGACAAGCGCCCCGGCCACCCACTGCGGCAACTTTTCCAGCTGGTCCAGGCTTCGGCAAAAGGCAACCGTATTCACCCGCTTCCAGCTTTCGGGAGCATCGACCAGTAAGGAGCCCGCCTCGGCAACGCACCCGCGCACGTCCAGGCGCTCCGCCAAATCGGGAGTCCCCCGCACCCAGATGCGGTCACGGCATTCCATCGGGAGGGCCATGAGCCAGCGTTCGTAATCACTTTCGGTGGCGTAAGGAGAGCCCCCTCGTCCGCGTTTCTGTAAAATCAGGCGCGAAAGCCCGCGCGAAAATATTTGCTCAATATCGTCAAATTCCGAAGCAAAATCGTCAGGAGATGTCGTAAGCCAAAGCCGCATGGAGCAAATATACAATAAAGAAACACCCCTAGATTTACGCAATTTTTCAAAAAATCCTTGTTCAGTTCCCTTTAATCTTTATATTTTTCATCTTGGATTTTTCGCTTTTGGCTCCAAATGGGCCGAAAGTGCACTTAAATCAGATTTTTTCGAAAAAACCTAAAAATTGGAGACACACATGGCAAAAAAGATGATTGCGTGTGATGGTAACGAAGCCACCGCTAGCGTAGCGTTTGCTGTTAGCGAAGTTGCGGCTATTTACCCGATTACACCGTCTAGTCCTATGGCTGAGCACGCCGACAACTGGAGTGCTGCAGGCAAGAAGAATATTTGGGGACAGGTTCCCCGCGTGTTTGAAATGCAGTCCGAAGGTGGCGCTGCCGGTACCGTTCACGGTGCTTTGCAGGCCGGTGCTTTGACCACGACCTTCACCGCTTCCCAGGGTCTTCTCTTGATGATCCCGAACATGTACAAGATTGCGGGCGAACTGACCCCCACGGTCTTCCATGTGACTGCCCGTGCCCTTGCCATGCAGGGCCTTTCTATTTTCGGTGACCATTCCGACGTGATGGCCTGCCGCCAGA
>NZ_DGUN01000022.1 GCF_002395745.1 Fibrobacter sp. UBA4309 | reverse complement strand
CAGACGTAGGTTTTAGGTGATGAGGGGGAAGTCTCCCCCTCGCTGCAAGCGCCTGCGGCGTTTTCCGCTACCCCCTCTGCGGGGGCACCCCGCAACGCCCCGAAAGCCGAAGAGAACGTTCCGCCGCAAAACCTCTACGTCACGCTCATCGACGACCGCTGCACCGTCTGGCTCGACCTCGCCGGCGAAGAACTCTACAAGCGCGGCCACGAGCGTTTCGTGAACGACGCCCCGCTCAAGGAAACCATCGCCGCCGCGATGCTCTTCGAAGCCATTTCCACACTCCACATCATCCATCATCAATCATCCATCATCAATTATCCATTATCCATCACTCTCATTGACCCCATGGCCGGCAGCGGAACGTTCAGCCTCGAGGCCGCCTACATGGCGAACGGACTCATCCCGGGCAAATGCCGCGACTTCGCTCTAAAGCACCAGCCCGCGTTCAAGCAAGCAACGTGGAACCATATCGTATCGCAGTCATCCTCGCTACGCGAGGAACCATCACTCTTGACCAGTGCGGTTGGCTCAGGAAGTCATACAATCGCGAAAATCATCACTTCGGACATTTCGGAAAAGGCGATCGGCATCATTACGCACAACGTAGAATGTTGTCCGCTCGCGCCGTCCACTACCGGCGAGCAGGCGGCGCCAACCGTCAATCCGCAGTGCCGCGACTTCTTCAGCTACACCGCAAAAGAAATCGCCGACGCCTGCCCGGGCGACGCCCAGCCGGTCATGCTGCTGAACCCGCCCTACGGCAAGCGACTCGACTTCGACGCACCCAAGCTTTACTCGAAAATCGGCAAGAAACTCTCCGAGCTCGCCCGCGCGCTCGAGCCTCTCGGCAAGCACCTTACCGTCGGCATCCTCGCCCCCAAAGACGACTCCCGTGACGGTTCGAAATTCACCTGCACCGGGAACCTTTTAAGCGAGTTTCCCGAGCTCGATCCGGCACGCAATCCGCGCGCGAAAAAAATCGCCACGAGCCACGGCGGAATCGGTCTGAATGCACTCTTCACAAAGGTTTGAGAAACTTCTCTTTGTAAACAAAAACATGCACAAAAACGCGATTTTGTTTACAAACTTTAACGCAATAAAGTAAAAAAGAACACATCGGGAACACTTTATTTGACCCGTGTCACGCGAATAAAATTTTTACATTGAAAACGGACATCATTAATATAGTTTTTAGGCGAAAAACGCCAAAAAACGAGGTAAAAATGAAGTTTCCGTTCTTTCGATCCTTAGCCATCGCCGGGGCACTTGTTGTCGCTTGGAACTGTTCCGACGAAAATGTTGCCAATGTCGAGCAGCAGCTTGAACAGGCTTTTGTTGACCATGGAACAGCTGACCCCACCGAAATGCCCACGAGATGGGTTATCCACGGTGACGTGACCTATGTCATTTATCCGAGCAACGGCGTCTTCGCCGTCGTCAACGCCGAAGGCACGCCTGTCGGAACATACGACGCCGCTACGGCCACCATCGTGACCCCCGCCAACGAAGTTATCGCCACGGGCATCATCCTCTCGAATTACTCGCAGATCTTGCCCGACGGTTCCGTGCACAATCCCGACGGCTCCGTGTTCGACAAGGACGGCAACATGATAAGCGGCCCGACCAACATCGATCCGGTTGTCGAGTCCAGCTCTACGGGCAACACCACTCCCGATGTCACGCCGACATCCGCCACGACGAACCCGGACGTCAAGCAGTCCTCTTCGTCCGTGCAGAAGGACAATCCGCAGCAGTCATCTTTGTCCGCGCAGAAGGACGATCCGAAACCGCAGTCTTCTTCCAGCAGCAAGTCCCAGCCGACGAACATCGGCTCCATCACGGTCGAGGGCAGCCTGGAACAGAACGTCCAGAAGAACGGCTCCATCAGCACGGTCGTGTTCAAGAACGTCTCCGGCGAACCGCAGAGAGAATGGAACATCTACTTCGTGAACGGCAAGTACGACCAGAACGCCAAGACTTACACGCTTACCGGAACCGTGCCCGACTACCTGAGCGACGGCACGACCCTCTCCGACAAGTACACCTTCAGTGAAGGTTCCGTCACGTTCAAGCTCACTGTCGGCAGCGGTTCTGCACAGCCGAAGTCCTCGAGCAGCGTCAAGTCTTCCAGCAGCCAGCAACAGCAACAGCCGAAGTCCTCGAGCAGCGTGAAGTCTTCCAGCAGCCAGCAACAGCAGCAACAGAGCAGCTCGCAGGGCAGTGGCCAGACCGATGCCGAAGCCTCCAAGTACGTCGATGCAGGCAACGGCGGCCAAGGCGGATGGGCAACCCGTTACTGGGACTGCTGCATGCCTAGCTGCGGTTGGAACGAGAACGCCGGTGGCAACCCGACCAAGACTTGCGACGCCAAGGGAAAGAGCCCCATCGGTAGTGGTAGCGGCAGCATTTGCTCTGGCGGACAGGGAACCACCTGCACAAGCCAGGTTCCTATAATCGCCAGCGACAAGGTCGCCTATGCCTTTGCGGCCGTGCCCGCATCCGCCGGCGGCCAGTGCGGCAAATGCTTCGCCCTCACCTTTACGGGCAAGGGCAAGTACGAAACCAAGGCCAACCACCAGGCACTTAAGGGCAAGACCCTCGTCGTCATGGCCTCCAATATCGGCGGCGACGTGAACCCCGGCCAGTTCGATGTGATGATTCCTGGTGGTGGATTTGGTGCCTTTAACGGATGCGGTCAGATGGGCTGGAACATTCCTAGTAACACTACGCAGTATGGCGGCCTTCTCTCTGACTGCGAAAAAGAAGTCGGCTACGATGGCGACCTGCTCTCGCTGCGCAAGGAATGTCTCACCAAGAAATGTAACAGCGCCTTCGCAAACGACTCCGAGGCAAAACAGGGCTGTCTTTTCTTAGCCACCTGGATGGAAGCCGCAGGCAACCCGGAACACACCTATAAGGAAGTCACTTGCCCGCAGGCTCTCAAGTCAAAATGGTAATTTTGTAGCCCCGCTTTAACCGGGGCTATTTTTGGGATGCAAGGAAACGATTAAATTTGAGGAAAAACGCGAATTATTGAGGTAAAAATGAAGTTTCCCTTTGTAAGAACCCTGACCCTTGCGGCAGCGATCGCTGTCGCCTGGAACTGTTCCGAGGAGGCTGTCGCCGACCAGGGCGGAGAACAACAGGCCGCGGCCGAGACCCTGCCAACCAGATGGATTTTCCAGGGTGACGTCACCTACGTCATTGTCGCAAACGAACAGGGTTTCACTGTCCTTGACGGCGAAGGGAACGCCATTGGCGCCTACGATGTCGCTACCGAAAGCATCATCGGCATGCAGGGCGAACCCCTGGCTGCAGGCATCGACCTGGCCGAATGCACCCAAATCGATTCCGATGGAACGGTACACAATCCCGACGGAAGCATCTACACCGCAGACGGCACGATGATCCAGCCGCCGGTCGTTCCGGAATCCAGTTCCTCCGAAACCATTTACCCCGACCCGGAATCCAGCGCGGACATCGCACTGAGCTCCGCTTCCATCGAGCCCACTTCGGCAGAAGTTGACCCGGAATCCAGCGCCAACGTGGAACCGGCCCGCTCCAGCTCCAGCGTCAAGAGCTCCAGCAGCGCAAAGTCCAGCTCCAGCGTCAAGAGTTCCAGCAGCAGCAAGCCGGCATCTTCGGCCTCCGACAACTCCAGGTGCCCGAATATCCAGGTCAAGGGCGGCGGCGGTTCCGGCTGGGCCACCCGTTACTGGGACTGCTGCGCACCGCACTGTTCCTGGCCCCAGAATACCGGCTATCTTTCCAAGACCTGCGACTCCAGGGGCAAGAACCCCGTCGGCGGTGGCGGAAGCATCTGCAGCGGAGGCGGACAGACCACCTGCACGAGCCACATACCGTTCACTATCGACGGCTGTACCGACATGGCCTTCGCCTTCGCGGCAGTGCCGGCATCTAACGGCGGCGACTGCGGCAAGTGCTTCCAGCTCACATTCAAGGGAACCGGCAAGTACTCCACCGACGCGAACCACAAGGCCATCAAGGGCAAGAAACTTATCATCATGACCACCAACATCGGTGGCGACGTTCAGCAGGGACAGTTCGACATTCTTATTCCGGGCGGTGGCTTCGGCATGTTCAACGGTTGCAGCCAAATGGGCTGGAACATTCAGAATTCCGAACAGTACGGCGGTCTCCTCAGCGATTGCGAGAAGGAGAAGAACTACAAGGCCGCCGCCGTGCTCACCTGCCTCCAGGATAAGTGCAAGAGCTCGTTCGGCAGCGACGAAGAAGCCAAGAAGGGCTGCATGTTCCTCGCCGACTGGATGCACGCCGCAGGCAACCCGGAGCACGATTACGTCGAAGTCGAATGCCCGCAAGAACTGAAGCAGAAATACTAATTGGTACCGCCCCGCCAACACCGGGGCATCTTTAGGATGTTTAGGATTAGTCGAGTTTAAATAATTATTAGAACATTTGAGGTAAAAATGAGATTTCCATTCCTAAAGACCCTGACTCTCGCGGCAGCTTTCGTTGTCGCCTGGAACTGCTCCGGCGAAACGGCGTCCGGCCAGGAACCGGAAGAGCAGGGCGTTTCCGAGCTCCTACCCACCAGGTGGATTTTCCAGGGCGATGTCACCTACGTCATTGTCATGGGCGAAGAATCCTTCTCCGTGCTTGACGGAGCAGGGACTCCTATCGGCCTCTACGACATCGCAACGAACAGCATTTACGGAATGGAGGGCGAGCCCCTTGCAACGGGCATCTACCTGGCCGACTGCACCCAGATAGACCCCGACGGAACGGTACACAACCCCGACGGAAGCGTCTTCGCCGCAGACGGCACGATGCTCCAGCCCCCGACTGTCGAACCCGAAATGTCCAGCGCCATGCCGGAACCCTTGTCTAGCGCCGCTACCCCGGCCTCCAGCGCAGCCGTGCAGCCGAAATCCAGCTCCAGCGTCAAGAGTTCGAGCAGCGTCAAGTCCAGCTCCAGTGTCAAGAGTTCGAGCAGCGTCAAGTCCAGTTCCAGCGTCAGGAGCTCGAGCAGCCGCGCCACCACGACCAATTTCAAGGTCAAGAGCGGCGGCCACCAGGGCCACGGCTGGGGAACCCGTTACTGGGACTGCTGCAAGCCCCACTGCGGATGGGACGGCAACGTAGGCAAGAACGCCCAAGACAAGCGCGAAGCCAAGACTACAACCCAGACCTGCGACAACAAGATGGAAACCATCGGTAACGGCTACAAGAGTGTTTGCGACGGTGGCGAAGCCGGCGTCTGCGACTTCCAGGCCCCGTGGGCAGCCACCGACAACATCGCCTTCGGTTTTGCGGCAGTTCCCGCGGCCGACGGCGCCAAGTGCGGCTACTGCTACCTCCTCACCTTCGACGGCGGCGACCACCAGGGCGGCGGCAACGGCCTCAACGGCAAGAAGATGGTCGTGATGGTGTCCAACATCGGCGGCGACGTGCAGCAGGGACAGTTCGACCTGATGATTCCGGGCGGTGGCGTAGGCATGTTCAACGGATGCAGCAAGCAGCTCGGCATCGGCTCCATGGGCAGCCAGTACGGCGGATACCTCAGCGAATGCGGTGCCGGCAACAAGGGCTGCCTCCTCGACAAGTGCAAGCAGCTGAGCAAGTTCCCCAAGCTCCAGGCCGGTTGCGAATTCCTCGCCAACTGGCTGAACGCGGCAGACAACCCGACCTTCAAGTACGAAGAACTCGAGGAATGCCCGTGGGAACTCGATATGAAGTGGTAAACTTTGGAAGTCCGGCCCTGCCGGACTTTTTTGTTAGAAGCCGGATTATTGCAGGCCTTCCAGCGAAAGCCTGCGCAGCCTGATGCGGACCGGGATGGACCGCACCAGTGTCATCGCGAAGTCGACGCCCGTCCAGAACACCTCCGCCGGCGCAAAAGGCAAACACCGCAGCAGCCTCCACCGCCGCGCAATCCAGCGGCGCACGAGCCCGCGTTCCTCCTCGGTGTAATGCCCGAAGTTGCCCCCCGCAAAAGCCTTGGAAAGCAGCCAACGCCCGCGAAAAGCGTCCGGCTTGCACAGCATGCGGTTCCGCTCGAGGCCAAGCTTCTCGCCCAGCACCCACATCAAGGCGCCAGCCATATGCGACAGCCCGAAGGTTCGCAGGCGCGCGGCAACCTCGGTACGGTCCGCTTCCGTCGAATTCTGCAACAGCACGTAGTAGTCCACTATCTGGCGCAGGCCAATCCCCGTAGAAATAAAATGCCTCTGGATATGCGACAGCTGCATCACCAGCGCGAACCTGATAGACGGGACGCAAAAGCCGACGGGCGCCATACACGCCTTGGCAATCTCGCCTGCAAGGTAGCGCATCATGCGCCGATTCGCAAACGGGTCCTTGTTGCCCGAAGACGGTTCGAAATGGATTTCGACATGGATGCCGTCCGGCCCGGGCGCAAGGTCCACGTGGTGGGGAGCCGCATACAGCATCATCAGGGAATGCTCCCCCGCAACTAGGTTCTTGTGTTTAAGCAGGTCCAAGACGCTCTTGCGGCCGCCTTCTACCCAGAGGTCGATGTCTCCGCACTGGCGGCTAAGCGGGTCCGGGTAGAGCATCGCGTTGGCAGGGCCCTTCAGTACCGCCGTCTTACGCCCGGCCGCCGCAAAGAACTCCGTGAGCCGCGACGCCTCGGCGTTCACCAGGCGGTTATGTCCGCGGACCGTCTCCGCCTCGCTCGCCCACTGGAACGCAAGCTCCATCGGCGGCTGGGCATCTTTCGGCAAGCGCTCGATACCCGCGTAGGCGATCCCCAGCACGGACTGCTCCCCCGCCATGGAATAGAGACGCTCCCAGTCCTCCGCAGACAGCGCAAGTCCCGAAGGCTGCGGTTCTGCAACCCCCAGACCAATCCGCAAAAGCGTAAAAAGAGCATCTTCTAACATCGGGGTCATTGGCCTATATATAAAAAAATCGGGACCGAAAACGATCCCGATAAAATCTATTCCAGACGCATTAAAGCTAGGCGAAATAGTCCTTTTCGCAGTCCCTGAAGCCGGCAGGACCATAATAAGGATTGGACGACTGCATCAGTGCAGTTCGCGCATCAACTTTACATACCTTCATCTGCGGTCTTATGTATGTCTTTTTGTTTTTCATGATGAAAGCCCTATTAGCGGCGAAACAAACATTAATCTTCAGGACATTCCCCAAAGCAAACGTCCACCTCTTTAGGAGCACTATCACATAGGAAACTCTGAACGGCGCAGTCCATGACTTCCATCTGCGGAGTGGCGTATTCCTTCTTCATCTTTTCATTGAATTCTTTCATTTTCGTATTCCTTCTTTTACTTAATAATAGCTTTTTTTCCATTCTTATAGTAGGTTCCCTTCGTAGAAGGCCTCGAATTCAGCCTACGTCCATTCAGGTCGAACCAGCGGTCCATGCGGACCTCGCCCGTAACGGTATTGAGTTTACCCGTCTGTACAACAATGCCATTCTCGTTCTCGATTTCAATATCGAGTTCGTCTGGGAGCAGGATGTTGCTACCAAGAGTGCCGCTAGCAGACTTCGCCGCAACGTTGGCATTCTTATGGTAAACCAGGTAGGCGCGCATCGGATTTGCATAGCCACTTGATTTCACAAACTGACCAAGTTTGGTTCCGACACTTTCTTGACCAGCAAAGACATAGAAAGCATCATCGCTTGTTTCTTCGAATGTCACTAGTTCATATGTCCCCTTGAATTCCCACTTGCCTTTCGAATGTGTCACCGGATTAGATGTATTGAGAATAAAGGATGTTGCATTAAAGGTTACCTGCGTTGCTGAAGGAAGAATAACATACGGCGTATTCGCCTCAACCGTTTCCGTCGTTAAAACCTTGAACTTCCAGCGGCCGTCCACATCGCTCTTCACAACTGTATTGAACTGGTAGACACTGGCGCCAACAACATTGGCTGCAGCTATTTCGAACGGGACGTACAACGTAGAAATAACGTTTTTATTGAACGTGCGGTTCAAAGTCACGCTATTGACAGTAATGTCGGAAGTGATTTCAACAGCATCAGCTTCGTCAAAATTAGGCTCAGTAGCCCCACCATATGTGCCGTTGATGACGGCTGCACGAGTCGTTACAATTTCGCCGTCAACATTGGTATTAGATTCCGTGATGGTGATTGCTCCATACTGAGTTTCAACAGATTCAGGAATCCACTTGGCATAGAAGGTCTTGTCTCCAGTAGAGCCCAGCGGAATTTCCGTCACAGGATTGCCTGCGAAAGCAGGATTATCATACCAGCCAGCAAAGGTGTAACCATCTATAGAACTTGGATCAGGCGCTTTAAGTTCAACAGCAAATTCAACATGATATCTCGCAGTGTTATTGGCCTTAACATTTTTTCCACCCAAATCATAATCTATATTGTAGTATTTGAGCAACTTAGCATAAATGGTCGTATCACCATAAGAGCCTTTCTTAATTATTTGAATCGACTGGGTAAATGCGGCATCCTTGAACCAGCCTCCCCAATAATACTGATCGGGTCCGGGATATATCGGATTTTTAAATTTCAAATCGCCATTATCAAACTTCGTATACGAAGTAGGATTATTAAAATCTGTACAACCATCACACACATAAGTAATAGTATAATGGGCAGTGTTCCATGTCGGATAGAACGTAATGGAAGCGTCAACTTCGTAAGAATCACCATAATCATAGATTTTATCGCCCGTAAGCGTTGTCGTCCAGCCATTCTGCTTGTAACCAGGACGATCATAGCTTTCCCCTAAAAGCGTATAGGGAACACCATGGTATTTCACACCCTGTGAAACGTTCCCTGTTGCACCAGAACCTGCCGCTCTATAGATTATCGCATATGTAACATCAGACCATTTTGCATACAGGGTCAAAGCACCAGTTTTCCCCGGAGCAATTTCAGTAATACAATTTTTCAATTCATAATCGGTACACCACCCTTCAAATTTATGAGCATCATCCAAGGACAGTACTTGTAAGGCTAAGCCATCTACGGTATATGTACTCGGATTTGGATTGGCTGCCCCATTTAGATTCTCATATGTAATATTATAACTATCCTTTTCCCATTTAGCAAAAAGGTTTACGTCTCGATTAATTACTGTATTAAAATCAAATGATTCACCATTAAGGTCTTCATACCAGCCAAGGAAAGTGTAGCCTGGATTCGGATCCATTTTATCAACAGTCAATTCAGCTGCTTTATCATTTTGGTACACAGTACTAACATACGAAGCTGTTGTTGAACCATTCGCAAAGAAACTAACGGTATAAACAGGGGCCGTCGTCCATACGGCAAGCAAAGTCGTATCCTTTGTCGCAAGGGGAAGGTTATCAAGCCCGCCCTCAACAAGAGCATCAGCAGGTGCTTCTGCAAAAGCCCATCCAACAAAATTGTACTTCACATCATTTTCTGTATAAGACGTTGGCCTATCAAAGCCCTGCACCGAAATCCTTTTTCCTTTTTCAATTTTCACTGTCTTGGGAGTACTTGAGCCATCCGTGAAGGTTCCATGATTATCGCCATTAATTGTACCAAACGTAATCATATAAATCGGATTCCAGACTGCATAGAATTTAGCAGCACCTGAAACCGTTCCCAAATTTTGGTCAGGTTGTACTGCATTTTTATTCGTAGACCAACCAACAAAGGCAAAATCATCACGGGTTGGTTTTGTAAGGCCGTCATCGTTAATAACATAATCCGGCTTAATATATTTTACAGCCGAGGTCACATTTCCAGCAAAAAAACCACCATTAGCATCAAAAGTAATCTTGTAGCCATCAGAACTATATTCAATTAAAACAGGACCAGATTCTCCCATTTCCCAAGGCGAATTTTTATCGCATACACCATCAGTGAGAGTCCCATTATTTAACAAACAAATTGTTGCAGCAGAATTCACATTCGGTTGCGGCGTCGTACTTCCTGAAGTCGATCCGCCAGTCGTGGCGCCGATTCCCGCATTTTCACCAGGGAACTGTTCTTGATCATAATAGAGGTTAGAAAGGGTCACCGTTCCTTTATACTGATAGCCGATAATAGTACCAGCCCTACCCGAACTGTCTTTTCCTGCCACTTGGGCAGAACCTTCTGTGGAAAGGGTTTCACCCGCATAAACGCAGGATTCCATTGTGACTAAATTGCCGCTATATTTTTTCGTATAGCCAGCAATTCCACCCACATAAGCTAAACCACTAGCATAAATATCAACTGCACTATAGCAATTTCTTACAGTACCACTCCCCACATTACCTACAATTCCTCCAACGGCCTGGCCATCTCCACTCGTGATGACAACACCCGTCACATAGCAACCTTCAATAACGCTGGCATCTGTACTCTGCCACCCCACTACCGTTCCAATAGAAAGCGGTTTGTCAACCAAGTTTTTGTTATCACCGAGTCCCCCCTTGCCATAACCATGAACTTCAATATTTTCAATAATTAGATTCTTTACAGTTCCAGTGAGACATCCGATAAAGCCTAAATTCTGGGCTGTACCATTTTCCTGGCCATTATTATTATTTATTGGTTGGCCATAATATTTTGTAATTAATTCTTCAGCAGAAATGTACAAATTGGAGATAACATGCTTATTTCCATCAAAAGTTCCCTTGAAAACCTTTCTACCACCATCTCCATTACCTACAGCAATCGGAGTCCAAAGGCTCTTTTTTGACGGGTCAGGATTACTCATATCGAGATTCGCGGTCAGCTTTGCATTATAGTCCCACTTACCACTATTCACCTGTTGGGCAAACCAAGCCAGCTGCTCCTCATTTTCAATCAAATAAAACGTTTTTCCGTCTATAACCTCTGTATTTTGCGGTTGCTCAGTTGACACGCCGTCCCATGCGGCAAACCCCTGCCCCACAAACACGAGGCAGGTCACGATAAATAATGTTTTCAATCTGGTTATAAACTGCATAAAATTTCCCCTTTTTCCTTAAATTTAGCTTTTTTCTGTAAAATTAAAATAAATTTACAGAAAAAAGCGTCGTCAAGAGGGAAAATCGTGAGTCATGTCACGACCGAACCACTATTTCTCTTCAAAAAAGTGGTCCAAATCACTTAACAATGACCCTTTTCCCGTTCTTGTAGTAGGTTCCCTTCACGGTCGGCTTGGAATTCAGTTTGCGGCCCTTCAGGTCGAACCAGCGGTCCATGCGAACCTCGCCCGTGAGCGTATTGAGCCTGCCCGTCTGGACAACGATGCCATTCTCGTCTTCGACCTCGATATCAAGTTCGTCTGGGAGCAGAATGTTGCTACCCAAGCTACCGCTGGCAGACTTCGCCGCAACGTTAGCATTCTTGTGGTAAATCAGATAGGCGCGCATCGGATTGGCAAAGCCACTGGATTTCACAAACTGACCAAGCTTTGTTCCGGCACTTTCTTGGCCTGCAAAGACATAGAAAGCCTTATCGTTTGTTTCTGCAAATGTCTTAAGCTCGTAGGTTCCCTTGAATTCCCACTTACCCTCCGAATGTGTTACCGGATTAGACGTATTGAGTGTCAAGGATGATGCTTTAAAGGTTACCTGCGTTGCTGATGGCAGAATAACATAAGGTGTATTCGCCTCGACAGTTTCCGCCGTTGAAACCTTGAACTTCCAGCGGCCATCAGTTTCATTTTTCTCAACCGTCTCAAACTTGTAAACTTTTGCTCCAACAATTTTATTCGAAGCAATCTTGAACGGGACATACAGTGTAGAAATAACGTTTTTAGTGAACGTTCGGTTCAGTGTCACGCTCTTGACCGTAATGCCCGTAGTGATTTCAACAGCATCATTTTCTTCAAAATTGGGCGTAACAGCACCACCATAAGTGCCGTTGATAACAGCTCTTTTGCCATTTTCATCCGTAAGGATTGTCAATGCTCCAATCGGAGTTTCTGCAGCCTTAACAGAAATCGAACCTTTAGAAGAGATTATCGTGAAAGAACTGGTTACATCTGTACCTGTTTCATCTGTTATAATCAAAGTACATGACGCAGTCTTTTTCCCATCAGAAACATTTTGTACGGTGGGAGAAGAAGACGAAGAAATTGTAAATCCCTCGGGGACCTCACCTTCAACACTACATTCCGCAGCATGCGATTTGGTGTCATATGGGAATTCTGCCGACACAGCCTTTACCGCAATAGTGTTATTCTTCAAGACCCAATGCGGATAGAGGTTCAGCGAAACATTGCTCACTGATTGACCGACATTATATTCAGCGGATGCACTACCATCGCTTGTGGACCAGCCTTCCTGAGTAAATCCATCACGTGTAAATTGATTCGCTATAATGGTATGGGACTCACCATATTCCGTTTGAACAGCCGGAATAAGATTACCCTTACCATAAGCACCAGCATTGTATGTAATCGTAAAGACGTCAACATTCCATATGGCGTAGAGAGTTTTCTCACCCGTTTCACCGGCAGGAATTGAATTCTTTGCATCCGTACTATTATTTTCCTCAGACCATCCAACAAATTGATGTCCTTCCCAAGCACTGGGAGCATTAAGCGCAAGACCATCCACTGTATAAGTCGATGCATTAGATGCTGAACATGCTTCACCACAATTCAAAACATAATTTACATTATACGACTGTTTGACCCAGTTTGCATAAACAGTTATATTACCTGTTATAGGTGTAGTGGAGAAATTAAAAACAGTATTGCATTCAGAGTCATGGCACCAACCATCCAGGACATATCCTACAGCACTTCCAAATTGTTCTTCAGACAGACCTTCTATAGTCTGGTTTTCGAGGACCTCAAGATACTTGGAAACCGTGGGTCCATGTCCATTTGAATGGAAAGTAACTATGTACGTAGGGACTTCTGTCCAAACTGCGTAGAACGTTTTATTATCACTTGCATCCGGGAGGGCGTCAAGACCTGTTTCTTCGTCAACAAGAGCATCTTCTACCGAAGGATTCTCGTTAGAGGCCCAGCCCCTAAAATAATAGTTCTCTCTTTCCGGGTTACCAAATGCGTCACCAATAGAAATTTTCTTACCGAGTTCGACCTTTACGATCTTTTCATCATCTCCATCGGCAAATTTTCCGGGTGCCGCACTAAACGTAATCGCATAAACAGGATTCCATACTGCATAAACCACTTTGTCCTTTGTGGGATTTCCAAGATCTTCCGGTTCAGATGCATCCGAAGAAAGAGCCCAACCAACAAAAGCATGGTTTTCATCCCATGTCGGATTATCAACCCCTTCATTATTGACAACATTTTCAGGCTTTACATTTTTGACAAAGGTCGTTCCACCAGTAAAAGATCCTCCATTTGCATCGAAAATAATCTTGTAGCCATCTGCACCATAACCATCCAGAGAAAGACCGTCTTCCCCGGCAGACCAAGCACCTTCTTTGGAACAAGATCCATCTTGTTGTATTTCACCGCCGTTAAGAGTGCAAGCAATTAAATCTGAATTTAATTCCGGCTCCCCAGAAGGCTCACCCGTGGTGTTTCCTCCCATAGTTGCGCCCACACCAGTCTCAAACTTGTCGCTATCATAATAAACATTTTCAAAAGTGGTATTACCATTATAATGGTTTCCGACAATGGCTCCTGCACTAGAAACAAAGTATTCTTCCTTTCCATTAATTATTACAGTTCCTTCTCCAACAGCAGAAAGGGTTTCACCGGCATAAACGCAAGATGAGATAGTTACATCTCCACTATAATTTTTCGAATATCCAGCAATTCCCCCGACATAGGCAATACCATTTGCAGTGATATTTACAGCACTATAGCAATTACGAATCGTTCCACCACCATTATTACCGACAATTCCTCCAACAGCCTGCCCATCACCAATAGTCAGCATTGTGCCCGTAACATAGCAGTCTTCAACAATGCCTCCACCACTCTGCCAGCCGACAACTGTACCAATGGAAAGCGGGCCTTTAACAGGATTGTCTGTATTAGTGGTGTTAAAATTATTGCCATAGGCATATACTTGAACATCTTCAAGAATCACATTTTGCACATGCCCCTTAAAAGCTCCGATAAGGCCAAGGTTCTGAGCAAAATTTGAAGGATATGCATTATTTGACAAAATTTCTTCGGCACTTATATATAGGTTTCGAATGATATGGCCTTTACCATTAAAATTAACGGCCGTAGCTGATCCTCCTGCTGCAATAGGAACCCAATAGTACCCATCACCTTTTCCCTTCATGTCAAGATCAGCAGCCAATTCAATGCATTTGCCAGGAATTTTCCCAGCAAACCACGCCAATTGCTCCGGTGTAGAAACTTCATAGCATTCACTTGTTGGATTTACAGAGGGTTCTTGGGAACTTGCATGCTTCATCCACGAATCCATCGCACCAAACGCCTGCCCCACGGCAAGCAACCCAAACATTACACACAAAGCGCCCGCAATTGTAAATTTTCGCATACATTGCCTCGTTTTTTTTTCACAAAAATAGAAAAAAATAAGGAAATTACAATATTTTTACGAAAAAAAACAGAAACAGAGGGCTCAAACGTGCCCTTCGTCACGAAAAAATTCCCTTTTTTCGCATAAGTCCTTGATTTTTATGTGATTTAGCGCACTTTTTGAGGGAATTACTTCGCGGCGAGCGCCTCGGCTATTATGGATTCGGAGACGCCCTTCGAGCGCAGGAATTCGGCCATTTCTGCGCGGCCTTGTGCACGGCCTTCAGCAAGGCCTTCAGCAAGACCTTGTGCATGACCTTGTGCATGACCTTCTTCCTGGGCGCGGATCTTGGCTCCAGCCAGCATGATTTCGTAATCTTCTTCGTGTGCCATAGCTTTCTCCTGAACGGACAGAAGTTCGTCGGCCGCGTTGTCCACGCGAATGCGCTCGAGTGCCTCCTCGACGACTCCGCTGCCGAAATCCGGAAGTTCACCGCCGTCCCTGGCGTGATTCAGTAGGTAGAGCCATACATCTACGGCCCCCTTCACCTCGTCGGCGGACTTCGTGAAGTTCGGGATGCTAAGGAAAATATACTTATTTTTTTCCGAAAGTGGTCGAGCACTTCCGCCCTTCAGGGAGATCCTGCTGTAAAGCGCCCACTCGTCCAAATATTCCCCCTCGGCATGGGGCAAGTCGAAGTCGCAAATCCAAATAGATACCGTCTCCGGCAACTGGTAGCGGCGTCGCCTCTGCAAGTCTGCGGGAAGAGCCTTAAATTCTGGAGAATTTTCCATCTCCTTCTTTCCCTTGATAAGCAAAAAGGCCTTATAGAGGATAGTGCGGTCGATGAAAAAGTCGTGTTCCAGGCGCTGCATCTCCACGTTCAGGAACCGGCCCGTCCCGGTTGTTGCGAAGATGTCGAACACCACCTTCTTGCGCTCGGGAAGGCGAAATTCCACGGGCTCCTCGAACCTGAAGCGAAGCGTCTTGATTTTGTCGTCGCCCTCGAGATCAAGTACGCCGTCAAGAAAGTCCTTCAAGGCGGCCTCACTGCCGAAAAACTCCTTGAAAGCCGGGTCGTATGTCGGGTCCAGGTAGACCTTGCCCCTGAACGCCTCCGGAATCGGGTTCTTGCGAATTACTTTTCGATTTTTGTCCATCTTATATTCCTTTTTTTGCGGGTACGCCCCCGCTGGGCGGATGGAGCAGTCCCCACCTACTGTATAAGACGGATTTTTGCCGGGATTTGTGCCATGGAATTTCAAATTTTCTACATTTTTTGAAAAAGTTTAAGACACAAAAGAGGATTATTATGCCGAAACTTCGTTCGCTCAAGACTATGGAAGGCCGCGAAATGGCCGGTGCACGCGCCCTGTGGCACGCAACGGGAACCAAGGTGGAAGACTTTGGTAAGCCGGTGATTTGCGTGGTGAACAGCTACACCCAGTTTGTTCCGGGACACGTTCATCTGAAGGACTTGGGCCAGGTGGTCGCACGCGCTATCGAAGCCGCCGGTGGTGTCGCCAAGGAAATGAACACCATCGCCGTCGATGACGGTATCGCCATGGGCCACGACGGCATGCTCTACAGCTTGCCCAGCCGCGATCTCATCGCAGACTCTACCGAATACATGGCTAACGCCCACCGCGCCGACGCCCTCGTTTGCATCTCTAACTGCGACAAGGTGACTCCGGGTATGCTCATGGCCGCCATGCGCCTCAACATTCCGGCAATCTTCGTTTCTGGCGGCCCGATGGAAGCGGGTCACGTCACGACGAAGGACGGCAAGGACCGCGCTCTCGACTTGATCGACGCCATGATCGATTCCGCCGACAACACCATCAGCGACGAAGAAGTGGCCGCCATCGAAGCTAACGCTTGCCCGACCTGCGGTTCCTGCTCCGGCATGTTCACCGCAAACTCCATGAACTCCCTTACCGAAGCCCTCGGCCTCAGCCTCCCGGGCAACGGCACCATCGTTGCAACGCACGCCGAACGTAAGAAGCTGTTCGAAGCTGCCGGTAAGCGTATCGTGGAACTCTGCCACCAGTATTACGATTTGAACGACGAAAGCATCCTCCCGCGCAGCATCGCCACGAAGGACGCCTTCGAAAACGCCATGCGCCTCGACATCGCCATGGGCGGTTCCTCCAACACCGTGCTCCACTTGCTCGCCGTCGCACAGGAAGCTGGCGTCGACTTCACCATGAAGGACATCGACCGCCTCTCCCGCAACACGCCGTGCATCTGCAAGGTCGCCCCGACCGTCCACAACATTCACGTGGAAAACGTGAACCGCGCTGGCGGCATCATGGGCATCCTCGGTGAACTCGACCGTATGGGCCTCATCCACAAGAATGCAAAGACCGTTCACGCAGCCACCATGGGCGAAGCTCTCGAAGTGAACGACCTCAAGCGTAACCCGAGCGCCGAAGCCAAGCAGCGCTACCTCGCTGGCCCGGGCCGCAAGTACAACATCGAAGCCTTCTCTCAGAACTTCATGTACCCCGACCACGACCTCGACCGCGCAAACGGCGCTATCCGCGACGGCGAACACGCCTACACCAAGGACGGCGGCCTCGCTGTTCTGTACGGTAACCTCGCTATCGACGGTTGCATCGTGAAGACCGCAGGTGTCGATGAATCCATCTGGAAGTTCACTGGTCCGGCCATCGTGTTCGAAAGCCAGGAAGAAGCTGTCGAAGGCATCCTCGGCAACAAGGTGAAGGCTGGCGACGTGGTCGTCATCCGCTACGAAGGCCCGAAGGGTGGTCCTGGCATGCAGGAAATGCTCTACCCGACCTCTTACCTCAAGAGCCGTCACCTCGGCAAGTCCTGCGCCCTCCTCACCGACGGTCGCTTCTCCGGCGGTACGAGCGGTCTCT
>NZ_DGUN01000068.1 GCF_002395745.1 Fibrobacter sp. UBA4309 | reverse complement strand
GGTGCACAGCCATCTGGTCACCGTCGAAGTCCGCGTTGAAAGCGGTACAGACGAGCGGGTGAAGGCGGATTGCATTACCTTCGATGAGCTTCGGATAGAAAGCCTGGATACCCAAACGGTGAAGCGTCGGGGCACGGTTCAGCATGACCGGATGGTCCTCGATGATTTCTTCGAGGATGTCCCACACTTCGGGGCGTTCTGCATCGACGTACTTCTTGGCGGACTTGAGCGTGTACACGATACCGTCTTCTTCCAGGCGCTGGATGATGAACGGCTTGTACAGTTCCAAAGCCATGCGCTTCGGAAGACCGCACTGGTGCATCTTGAGTTCCGGACCGACAACGATCACGGAACGGCCGGAGTAGTCCACGCGCTTACCGAGGAGGTTCATACGGAAGCGGCCCTGCTTGCCCTTCAAAAGTTCGGCAAGGCTCTTCTGCGGGCGAGACGTTCCGGAACGGGCAACGCGGCGGCCACCGTCGAACAACTGGTCGACGGCTTCCTGCAGCATGCGCTTTTCGTTGCAGAGAATAACGTTAGGGGCACGGATGTCGATCAACTTCTTCAAGCGGTTGTTGCGGTTGATGACACGGCGATAGAGTTCGTTCAGGTCGGAGGTCGCGAAACGGCCGCCTTCCAGCGGGACGAGCGGGCGCAGGTCGGGCGGAATCACCGGAAGCACGTCGAGAATCATCCAGGACGGCTGGTTGGCGAGGAGGCGGACTTCGTTCGGGTACTTGCGACGGAATTCTTCGTAGGCGTCGGCGAGCACGAATTCACCGTGCTTGGCTTCGTAATCGGCCTTGAATTCGGCGACGGCTTCGGCGAGACCCTTGAGCCAGGCCTTGCCGCTGTCGCGGGAACCATCCGGATTGTTGTAGTAGTTGCGGAAGCTTTCCATCTGGGACTTGCGGAACGCGTCCACAATCTTGAGGCGCTTCACGGCTTCTTCGACCTTGGTGCGGCTCTTGGAAGTGGCCTGCAGGCGGAGGTCGGCAGAAAGCTTGGCGAGATCGAGACGGTCGAGCAGCTGCTTGATGGCAGAAGCGCCCATCTTGGCGTCGAACTTACGGTCTTCGGCGACGAGATCCTGGTAGGTGGCTTCGTCGATGAGGGAGTTCTCTTCGAGGTCGGTGTCGCCCTTGTCGATAACGACATAGCGTTCGTAGTAGATGACCTGTTCGAGGTCCTTGGTGTTGAGGCCGAGGAGGGCACCAATCACGCACGGCTGGTTACGGACGAACCAGATGTGAGCGAGAGGAATCGCAAGTTCGATATGGCCCATGCGTTCGCGACGCACCTTGGAGTGGGTCACTTCGACGCCACAGCGGTCGCAGATAACGCCCTTGTAGCGCACGCGCTTGAACTTGCCGCAGTTGCATTCCCAGTTCTTGACCGGTCCAAAGATCTTTTCGCAGAAAAGGCCATCCTTCTCGGGCTTGAAGGAACGATAGTTGATCGTTTCCGGCTTGGTGACTTCACCATAGGACCAGTAACGGATGAGGTCCGGAGCGGCGAGATGAATCGAAATGTCGCCAGAATTTTCTTGAATTTCCATCATTTCTTCGGACATATTACTTATCTCCAGTGGTCTCGATGTCAAGACCCAAAGAATGAACTTCGCGAATCATAACGTTGAAGGATTCGGGGATACCCGGCTTCGGGGTGTTCTTGCCATGGACGATGGCGTCGTACACCTGGGAACGGCCCTGCACGTCGTCGGACTTGACGGTGAGGAGTTCCTGCAGCGTGTAAGCGGCACCGTAAGCTTCCATGGCCCACACTTCCATTTCACCGAAGCGCTGGCCACCGAACTGGCTCTTACCGCCGAGCGGCTGCTGCGTCACGAGGGCGTAGCTACCGATAGAACGGGCGTGGATCTTGTCGTCGACCAAGTGACCGAGCTTGAGGTAGTACATGTAACCGATGGTCACCGGGTTCAGGAGGGCTTCGCCGGTCTTGCCGTCGTAAAGCTTCGCCTTACCGATAATCTTGTCGTTGTCCGGATCCATCTCGTAGCTCACGATCGGATTCTTCTGGTAGGCCTTTTCGAGTTCCTTGCAGATGTCCTCGAACTTGGCGCCGTCGAACACCGGCGTAGAGACCTTGAAGCCGAGCGTCTTGGCGGCCCAGCCCAGGTGGACTTCGAGCACCTGACCGATGTTCATACGGGAAGGCACGCCCATCGGGTTCAAAAGGATCTGCAGCGGGCGGCCATCTTCGGTGAACGGCATGTCTTCGACCGGAACGATCTTGGCCACGCAGCCCTTGTTACCGTGACGACCTGCCATCTTGTCACCGATGGAGAGGCAGCGCTTCTTGGCGATATAGACCTTGACGCACTTGAGCACGCCCGGCTTGAGTTCGTCGCCCTTCGTGACCTTGTCGATTTCCTTTTCCATGGTACGGGTCAGGGTATCGAGACTGTCGCGGGCAACGAGAACGAGGGAAAGAACCTTTTCCTGGAGTTCGTCGTCACCAGTCACGAACGTAGAGAGCGGAGAAACCTTGGTCACGTCGATGAGAGCGAGGTTCTGTTCGTTGTAGGTCTGGCCTTCGCGGATAAGGAGTTCATGGGTTTCGTTGTCCATGACCTTACCGGCGACCTTGCCACCGAGAAGTTCGAACAAGTGTTCGCGGCAGGATTCCTTGATCTTGTCGATCTGGACCTGGAAATTGGAACGGATGGACTCGATGGTCTCCTGATCCTTTTCCTTGCTCTTCTTGTCGGCCTTGTCCTTCTTGCTGAAGATGCGGGTTTCGAGAACCACGCCCTTCATTCCCGGAGGAGCCTTGAGGGAGGAGTCGCGCACATCGCCGGCCTTTTCGCCGAAGATGGCACGGAGCAAACGTTCTTCCGGAGAGAGTTCGGTTTCGCCCTTCGGGGTAACCTTACCCACGAGGATGTCGTCCGGACCGACTTCGGCACCCACGCGGATCACGCCGTTTTCGTCAAGGTTGCGGAGGGCATCTTCGCCGACGTTCGGGATTTCGCGGGTGAGTTCTTCAGGACCGCGCTTGGTGTCGCGCACTTCCAGTTCGTATTCTTCGATGTGGATGGAAGTGAAGGTGTCCTTGATGGCGAGTTCTTCGGAAATGATAACGGCGTCTTCGTAGTTATAGCCGTTCCACGGGAGGAACCCGATGAGAATGTTCTTACCGAGAGCCAGTTCGCCGTGATCGGTAGAGACGCCGTCGGCAAGCACGTCGCCAGCCTTGACGAAGTCGCCCACGTTCACGATAGGCTTCTGGTTGATGCAGGAATCCTGGTTGCTGCGTTCGAACTTGCGCAGAACGTATTCATCGATAGGATCCTTGCCGAGGAATTCGTAGTTTTCGCCGAGACCGGTGAGCGGCACGAAGTTGCCGTCGACCATGTCGCCACGCTGCACGGTGATGTTGCGGGCATCGACGAAAGTAACCTTGCCGTCGTGCTTGGCACGGACGACCGTACCCGAGTCGAGAGCGGCACGACGTTCGAGGCCGGTACCGATAACCGGGGCTTCGGCACGCAGCAGAGGCACAGCCTGGCGCTGCATGTTGGAACCCATCAAGGCACGGTTGGCGTCATCGTGTTCGAGGAACGGGATGAGGCCTGCGGCCACGGACACGATCTGCATCGGGGCCACGTCCATGAGGTCGATGTGTTCCACGTCTTCGTCGCCGATGGCGATGCTGTCCTGGCGGAGCACGTGCGGGTATTCGCTCTTGTCGCGGACAATGACGTATTCTTCCTTGAAACGGTTGTCGTCGGTAAGCTCGGTAGAGGCCGGGGCAACCTTGAAGGCGTCTTCTTCGTCGGCGGTGAGGTAAGTGATAAAGTCAGAAACAACCTGTTCCACGGCGTCGCCCACCTGGACATAGTCCGCGGTGCCGCTGAAGTTGTCGAGCACGGAGCCGTTCTTGACGAACAGGGTTTCGCCGTCGGCCTGCTTCACCTGGAACACCTTGTTCACGAAGCTGTCGAAGAGGTCGCGCTGGCGGATATCGAGGTTCATGCGGACGCTGTCCATTTCCTTGCGGGAAAGTTCAAGCTGCACGAACAGGTGCGGGTCATGAACGAAGCCCTTGAAAATGCCAAAGTGCCACTTTTCTTCGGGGAACTTCACGACATTGCCCTTAGCATCCTTGAAATCGACGAGGCCGACAATACGGTACGGGGTCTCGATGAAGCCGAAGTGGTTCACGACGGCGTAAGAAGCGAGGGAGTTGATAAGACCGATGTTCGGTCCTTCCGGAGTCTCGATCGGGCAGAGACGGCCATAGTGCGTGTAGTGAACGTCACGGACTTCGAAGCCCGCGCGGTCACGGGAAAGGCCACCGGGGCCGAGAGCGGAAAGACGGCGCTTGTGGGTAAGTTCCGAAAGCGGGTTCATCTGGTCCATGAACTGCGAGAGCTGGCTGGAACCGAAGAACGCCTGCACGACGGAAGAAACCATGCGGGTGTTCACGAGGTCGCGCGGAGTCGGCTGTTCGTCGTCGTTGTGGAGCGACAGGTTTTCGCGAATCACGCGGGACATGCGGGACAGGCCCACAGAAATCTGGTTGGCAAGAAGCTCGCCGACAGAACGGGTGCGGCGATTGCCCAAGTGGTCGATATCGTCGAGAGCGTAGCCGTCGTCGCCGTTGTAGAGGCCGACCATGTATTCGATGATAGCGAGGAAGTCGGTCTTGGTCATCGTCATCTTGGTGACGGACGGCATCTTCAAATCAGAGATGTTGAAGCGTTCTGCGACTTCCTTGAGAATGGAGAGGATAGCCTGGTTGTAGACCTTGGCGTTGAGACGGTAACGGCCGACTTCGCCCAAGTCGTACTTGCGCGGGTCGTTCAGGAACAACCCGTCGAAATAGTTTTCGGCAGCCTGCAGGTTCGGAGCTTCGTCCTGCTGCTGGTGCGTGACAGAGTAGATGGAGCGGAGAGCCTCTTCGCGGGAACGGGTCTTGTCGGCCGCGAGGGTGTAGTGGATGAGGAGGTTTTCTTCTTCCTTGGAAAGGAGCGTGATCTTTTCGACGTTGCTTTCGCGAAGGCGTTCCAGCTTCTTGTCGTCAATGACAGTATTGGCTTCGACGATGACTTCACCGGTAGACTCGTCGATAACGTCCTTGAAGATGATGCGGTCGATAAGGACGCAGACACCTTCGTCGTTAAACTTTTCGGATTCTTCCGTGACGCTGACTTCTTCGAACTGCTTGTAGAAGAGGTTCAGGATGTCCTGGGTCGTCTCGAAACCGATGCTGCGGAGCATGGCGGTAGCGGCGATTTTCTTCTTGCGGTCGATGATGAGGTACAGGATGTCGCCTTCGGTATTGAATTCGACCCATGCACCGCGATGCGGGATAATGCGGCTCTTGTAGTCGGAACGGCCGTTGGGCTGGAGTTCTTCGTCGAAGCTCACACCGTAGGAGCGGTGCAGCTGCGAAACGACTACGCGTTCGGCGCCGTTGATGATGAACGTGCCGTTTTCCGTCATAATCGGAAGTTCGCAAATCAAGACGTCGTTCTTGACTTCTTCCTTGAGGCGGGTATCTTCGCCGTCTTTTTCAAACACGCGGAGAGCGAGAGTGGCGTAGAGTTCCATGGAATAGGTAAGTCCACGCTCGCGGCATTCGGGGATGCTGTATTTCGGAATGCCGAAACTGTACTTTTCGTATTCCAAGGAGAACAGACCGTTGGGGTCCGTGATCGGGAAAATATCCTGGAAGACGCGTTCCAGGCCGACCTTCAATCTCTTTTCTTGAGGAATGTCCTTTTGAAGGAATTGCTCGTAGGAAGCCTTCTGGACTTCGATCAAATACGGAAGTTCCAGATGGAACCTGTTGGAGGAATAACTTTTTCGCTCCGTAATCATTAGAAATACCTCATCCGGTGAGAAGAGCCTTGTTAGAAAAAAACACCAAAAGCCCGCACTCCCGTGCAGGCGATTGGTTAATAGCAGTTCAAAGAACTGAGAGCATTACTTAAGGGTAACCTTTGCTCCGAGTTCTTCGAGTTTCTTCTTGAGAGCTTCAGCGTCAGCCTTCGGCATAGCTTCCTTGATGACGCTACCGGCAGTTTCAACGAACTTCTTAGCTTCACCGAGGCCGAGACCCGTGATAGCGCGAATTTCCTTGAGGATGCCCATCTTCTTGTCTGCAGCGGCGGCTTCAGCAAGAATGACGTCGAACTCAGTCTTTTCTTCGGCAGCGGCGCCAGCGCCAGCAGCCGGGGCAGCCATTACGACGCCACCAGCGGCTTCAATGCCGTGAGTTTCCTTAAGGTAGTCAGCCAAAGCCTTGGCTTCGAGAAGGGTAAGACCAACAATTTGATCGCCCAGTGCCTTGATATCAGTTGCCATGATGTGTTTCTCCGATTATTCCGTTTAAAATTTTTGGTTTGTGGTTTGTTGTTAAGCTTCCGGTGCAGCAGCAGGGGCTGCTTCGGAACCCGATTCTTTTTCCAGCTTTTCCTGGAGAGCCTTGATTTGACCGGCAATCGTGCCGCCAGGTCCGAGAGCGATGGCGATGACCTGAGCGATCATACCCTTGCGATCCGGAATCTTAGCGAGGTTCACGATTTCGGAGCCAGGCATCGGCTTACCATCAAGGTAGATGCTCTTGGCAACCAAGAAATCAGGGTTAGCTTTGTGGAACGCTTCAATTTCGCGAGCCGGCAGAAGCGGGTCATCGGCAAAGCCGACCATGACGGAGGTAGCTCCGGTCAGCATTTCGTCGAGGCCTTCTACCTTGAGCGCAGCGAGCACACGCTTGAGAAGAGTATTCTTCACAGCATGATACTTGACACCCTTAGAAGCGAGAGCCTTACGGAGGGCGTTGTCCTTTTCGACAGTGATGCCCTGGTAATTGAGCAGGTAGACGGCGGTGGCATCCTTGAAGGATTCAACGAGGGCGTCCACGGTCTGTTGTTTTTTAACTACAGCTTTCATGGTTTCTCCTATCGTGTCAGTGCCATATCAAGTTTGATGCCCGGGGCCATCGTAGCCGTCAAAGTGAGGCTCTTGATGTAAGTGCCCTTAGAAGATTGGGGCTTGTTCTTCACGACAGAGTCAATCACAGCCTTGGCGTTTTCAGCCAGCTGGTCAACGCTGAAGGAGAGCTTGCCAACGGGGGCGTGGACGTTTGCACCCTTGTCAACGCGGTACGAAATCTTACCTGCCTTGAGTTCCTTGACCGTCTGGGCCACGTTAACCGTAACCGTGCCGGCCTTCGGAGAAGGCATCATACCACGAGGACCGAGGACACGAGCCACCTTACTAATCACCGGCATCATGTCGGGAGTAGCAACGACGGCGTCAAAGTCCAGCCAGCCTTCCTGAATCTTCTGAACCAAGTCAGCACCACCCGCGTAGTCAGCGCCAGCGCTCTTTGCAACTTCAAGGTTGTTGTCCTTGCAAAAAACGAGAACGCGGACCGAACGACCGGTACCATGCGGAAGCACGACAGTGCCACGAACCACTTGGTCGGAATGTTTTGGGTCCACACCGAGATTGAAGTGCACTTCGACCGTCTGGTCGAACTTCAATTCGGACTTTTTGAGTATTTCGATTGCCTCGGCGAGACCGTAAGCTTTGTTACGATCGATGCTTTCAGCAACCTTTTTGTATTTTTTTCCTCTGAACATGGTGTTTCCTGTCAGATACGTAACGGTGAATTACCTGCCTCAGTCAACCACTTCAATACCCATGGAACGAGCAGTGCCCGCGACCATGCGCATAGCGGATTCGAGGTCGATTGTGTTTAGATCCGGCATCTTCTTTTGGGCGATTTCCTGGATCTGGGCCTTGGTGATCTTGCCAACCTTCTTACGGTTGGGTTCACCAGAACCACTTTCAATGCCGACGGCCTTCTTGATGAGGGCCGGAACCGGCGACACCTTCGTGATGAAGGTAAAGCTCTTGTCGGCGTAGACAGTAATGACGACCGGGATAATCATTCCCTTGTCGTTCTGGGTCTTCGCGTTAAATTGCTTGCAGAACTCCATAATGTTCACACCCTTCTGACCAAGGGCGGGACCTACCGGGGGAGCCGGGTTGGCGGCGCCAGCAGGAATTTGGAGCTTAATATAGCCTGTAATTTTCTTTGCCACTTTTTTATCTCCGTTGCAAAAACCGTACTATTAAGCGTCTGCGGACTCAACCTGGTTGAAGGCAAGTTCGACAGGCGTAGAACGACCGAAGACGGTGACCATGACCTTGATCTTGGTCTTGTCTTCCATGATTTCGTCTACGACGCCCACAAAGTCCTTGAAAGGACCTTCCTTGATGCGGACATTTTCGCCAATTTCGTACGGGATTTGGATCTCGCCTTCCGTAGAATTATCAGGATCAACTCCAAGAAGACGATCGACCTCGCTCTGTTGTAGCGGAATAGGAACACGAGAAGCGCGTGTCATTCCGGCGAAATGGGTGACGCCATTGATGGTCGACACCAGGTGCTGGGTGAGCTCGTCCAGCTCCATTTCAATAACGATATAAGCAGGAAACAAGAGTTGGGTCGATGTACGACGACGACCGCGAACGTTGCTGACAACTTCGCGGGTCGGGACGATAATCTGGCCAAACTTGTCTTGAACGCCTTCGCGTTCAATCATCTGCTCGATATGCTTCTTGATGTTGTTTTCTTGGCCAGAGAAGGTATGGATGGCGTACCAACGTTTCATAGTACTAACCTCTACCCATAATCTTGTCTATGACCATGGAGAAAGCCACATCAAGACCGGCAATATACAACCCCATAATGACACTGAAAAGCATCACGACGAGAGTCGATCCCTTGAGTTCTTCCCAGGTCGGCCAAGTGACCTTTTTCAGTTCCTGGATGGACTCCTTAACATATTGCTGAATCTTACGCATGATGACTCCGGAATTTGAGCAGGTCGGGAGGGACTCGAACCCCCAACCAACGGTTTTGGAGACCGTGACTCTACCAATTGAGCTACCGACCTATTCAGAATCCTTACTTTGTTTCCTTGTGAACAGTATGCTTGCGGCAGAACGGGCAGAACTTCTTATATTCCACGCGGGAAGGATGAAGACGCTTGTTCTTGTCGCAGTCATAATTGCGCTGATTGCATTCGGTGCATTCGAGCGTGATGAGTTCTCTAGGCATTTTTAACCCTGATTACTTGATGATTTCGGTTACAGAGCCAGCACCAACAGTACGGCCACCTTCGCGGATAGCGAAGCGGAGCTGCTTTTCCATGGCGATCGGGGCGATGAGGTTCACGTGGATCGTGACCGTGTCACCCGGGGTCACCATTTCGACGCCTTCGGGCAGCTGGATCGTGCCGGTCACGTCGGTGGTGCGGAAGTAGAACTG
>NZ_DGUN01000078.1 GCF_002395745.1 Fibrobacter sp. UBA4309 | reverse complement strand
TTGCGAAAGAAAATATACGTTACCCATCTTCGTTATCTCTGTTGCAAATCTTGTCGAGAGCAATGTCTGTGGAGGCGTCAACCCACTTACCATAGTCATTTATGACTTCTTTAGCGATAGAGCACTTGAAACTGTGGCTTTCACCATCCTTGAGGGTTTCGCTCTTAATGTCTGCAATGTTTTTAGTATCACCTCTATCGGTATCGCAATAACCAAACTTGGCGTTAAGGTACTCATTTTCATCAATTTCTAGCCAATCTGTGGAGGAAGAACTTGCGGGGATTCCTTCTGCGTTACCATTACTAAGACATTCATAGTATGCGTCACCGACTATAGCGGCATCTTTTTTTCGATTTCTCGTGCAAATTCCAAGCGTAGCGTCTTCATCCAAAACACTTGCTTTAACCCAAGAGTATCCGCCGGAATAACCTCCAGAAATGTAGTTACACTTGTATTTTTTCCCTTCGTAAACAGCTACTTCGGTTTGATTCTTCATCTTATCTTCATCGCATTCGCCATAGATTTCTTCAAAGGTAAGTTCACGCCAATTATGGATATGGTTACCGTTGTTGTTTAAATCCTCTACTGTTTCACAAACATATTCATAACCGGATTCAGTAACCACTTTTTCATTGACATAGCCATAATGGCAAGCTACACCTAAAACATTGTCACGCACTTCAGCAGGGGCCCATTCGTATTTTTCCTGTTTATCAAGGTAATCGCACTTATAATGTTCGGAACCATTTTCTTCCTTGACGACCCCTTTTTCCATCACGGCTTTTGAACATGTTCCATATTTCTTATCCAATTCATTTTTCTCTCTCCATTTGGAGCCATCGCATACAAAGGTCGTTTTGCTCGTTGTCGTGGCAAGTTCCGCATTCTTGGTGTCGAACAGCTTTTCTTTGCCTTCGTTTACGGTAGCACTGCATTCACCGAGGTAAAGCTTGGAATTCGGATTGTTGGCCTGTTCTTCCGGAGTCATGCCGTTCTGTTCAGAATATTCACCGGAAGAGCTCGAAGAGCTCGGAATACCAGGCACAAGATCATCGCAAGTAGAAGAAGCTGATAGATCACATTCGCACTCATACTCTTGAATTTTCCCGTCAAAGAACGCCGATCCCTTATCGCCTTTGTTTCGGCCCAAGCATACATTGTCAGTATATTGCCAGTAGCATTCTCCATTGTCGCATACACAAACGGCATTATCATCAAGACCGTCAAAGCTATAGAAGAAGGTCGAATTAACAGCGTCAGCATCGCAAACTTTTTCCACCGTTGCAACACCTACAGCCCAAAGTGTTACAGGATACCAACCTTGTTCGTTTTCGATATATTCGAAGTAATGGAAATATCCCCCTTTGACATCAGACTTATATACCTTGCTGCTATAGCCAGACGGATCATTGAAATCCTTTGCGTCTTCGACTTTAAGCTTATAGGCTTCCACAAATCCATTCTGCAAAATCTTGTAATAGACGGCATCCGTACCACTCCAGACATTCGTTTCAGCAGTATAGTCGCCATGCTGCATTTGGTTCCACTTGAAGAAGTTCGCGTCGATAAGCAAAGCGAGGTAATCAACAAAGAACATGCTGTGTTCCTTGCCTGCGTAAGTCGTATTGACGGCGGTGTTAAAGTTGCCGTTTTCGGCAAAGACATTGCGGAAAGCGTTATAGACCGAGTTAAAACCCGGAGTTTTGTCCTTTTGGTCAATGAGGGCCATTACCCACACGATGCTGTTGAAGTTTTCGGCCAGGCCAATCTGATCGGGGGCATAATGTTCGAAAGACGGATATTCTTCGCTGTTTTCCAAATAAAGGGCGTGGGCAAGGTCCTTGTTTGCCAGCTCGTTTGCAACACCAAAACCGTTACCATCGTCAACCAACTTCTTTACGCGGGCAGCCTTGTAGTCGGTCAAGAAGTCGATGACAACCGTATCAGAAGCATCGGACAAGTCTGCATAGGCGTTGTAAATGACATCCGTTGCGTTCGAGCCAAATCCGCCAAAGGCGCCGAAAGCGTTGTTACTCAAGTTCAGCTTGACACGGAGCTTCACAACCGGGGTCGTAAGGTTCGTGATGTCGAGATCCCCTTCGAGGCGGGCAACTTTGTATTCCACCGTCTTTTCGTTAGTTTCTTCGATTGTCACAAAGGATTTATTGGCAGAGGCGAACAAGTCCTGCATAAACACCTTGCCGCTCGGGGCGAACTTCTCGTCAAGGTCCGTCACGGTAAGTTCTGCATTGTCTCCACCCTTGAGGTTCTTCCAGATTTCCTCGTAGATGTCATCGGTTTTTGTTTCCTTGTTGGCCTGCACCGGGAAACGTACGACAACATGCTTCTTGTACACCTTGGCGAGGTTCTCGTTCACGGGTGTGAACGGAATTTCCATCTCGGTTTCGGCTTCGCCACAACGGATTGTCACGGTGATGATAGCCTTTTCGTTGTCGCGAACCGTATCAACGATGGCGCAAGACCTATCTTCAAGTTCTGCATTCCAGCTACTGTAGGCGTCGTTGAACTTGCTGTCGATATCTTCGTCGAGTTTGCTAGAGGCGCTGCTGAAGCTCTTGATGGCGTCCTTGATGTCATTCTGGCTCTTGGCAGAGGCGGAACTCAAGTCCTTGAGGGCTTCGTCAATATCTTTTTGTTGCTTGGCGGAGGCACTGCTGAGCTTGGAGTCAATATCCTTCTGGATCTTGTCCATGTCGGCATTCGTGCCGTTGGTACCATTGCTTCCGTCCTTGCCGTCGGTACCGTTTATCCCGTTCTTGATTGTGCCGATGGTATCCCCATCGCATATAATCGCAAAGCCAGACTTGTCTTCCAGTTCCTTAGATGTGCAACGGTACTGAATTGCTTCGCGGTTGTTCATGGCGACCCATTCGCCTTCAGAACACGCGTACATCGTGGCTTCGGACTTCACGAAGTTCAAGCTTCCTTCGGTTTTGTCGTTGCAATTATCCGGATCCAGCGTGCTGACAATGCTATAGAATTCATTGGATGTGGGGTCTTCATTGCTACAGGATATTGTACAAATAGCAAAAGCAGCACATAAAGCTGCAGTAGATAGGTGCTTGATATTCACCGAACATCTCCTTTTTTTTATTTTTGACGGCAAAAATAGAAAAATTTGTTTACAATAGGGTTCTTTTTAGTGTTTTGTATGAAAAAAAACAACTTTGTAATGAAAGGCTTTGCCTTTGCCGCCCTTTCTGCCATTTGCTATGGCACGAACCCGCTGGGCGCATTGCATTTGTACGCTCAAAATTACTCGCCGGAGACGGTTCTCTTTTACCGTTTCTTCACGGCAGCGCTTCTCCTTTTTGTGGTGATTCTTGCGAAGGGATCGCACTTTAAAATTTCATTCTGCGAATTCGGTGCGCTTGTCGCGTTCGGATTCCTCTTTGCGGTGAGTTCGCTCACATATTATGCCTCCTTCAAGTACATGGATGCGGGGCTTGCTTCAACGCTATTGTTCCTTTATCCGCTAGAAGTCTCGGTGCTCATGGCGGTGTTCTTCAAGGAGAAAATCAAGACCTGGACCATCGTTTCGATTGCGGTCTCTATGGCTGGCGTGGCTCTCCTCTATCGCGGTGGCGATGGCGTGCCGCTCAGTACAGTGGGTTTTATGCTTGTTTTCGCCTCTTCGATTTCTTACGCGATATACATGGTGATGGCGAACCGCATCAAGTTGCAGATGGGCTCCGTGAAGATGACGTTCTACGCCATCTGCTTCTGCCTCGTGTTTCTGCTGCTTTACGCGGTGACGCTCGGTTCGGGCCTCCCGCCGGTATTTACGCAGGCAAGTTCGTGGGGGTGGGGATTCATGCTCGGGCTCGTGCCGACGGTGCTTTCGCTCATATTCATGGTGAAGGCGGTCAAGATTATTGGGTCTACGCCTACGGCGATTCTCGGGGCGCTTGAACCCGTGACTGCGGTAACGATAGGCGTGCTTGTCTTTGGGGAAATCCTTACGGGCAGGCTCATCGCGGGCATTCTCCTGATTCTCGGGGCCACCGTGTTTATCGCCGACAAGCGGAAATAACCGGCCTTTTGCCCACTGCCCACTGCCTTCTGCCCTCTGCCCGCTGCCAACTAATTACTATATTCACAGGCATGCTGGCAACTTGTTCTAAATGCAAAAAGGAATTCAACGACAAGGTGGGAATGTCCCCCTTGCAGAGTAACCTCGCTATCCGCGTCCGCAACAGGGTAGGGAACATTTGCCCCGAGTGCCGTGCCGAGACCTGCAAGACGCGCCGCGGCTGGTGGAAAATGTTCTTCTACGACCTGAAAATCGGCTTTTTGTGCATGCTCTTGCTTTTGCCTGTTTTCCTCGTTTTTGTGGGATTGACGGTTGCTTTGGCCGTTTTCGTGCTTTAAACGGCTTTTTTGAGTTGCGTGATTGACAACTTGTCTATGCTGTTTTTTAGGTCCACATTTCCGGTTTTGGAAATAGTATTATAGATTAGTAGTGTGGGTTTGGTGGATCCGCGCTTCTAAGGATGTTTGATATGAAGATTCTGAATCAGAAATGGTCCGTTTTGCCGGTGCTGTTCCTCGTGATGGTCCCGGTACTTTCGATGGCCGCGGTTGACCAGTGCAAGCCCATCGGCTGGGCGACCCGTTCGGGCCGTACGTCGACCCCCTTCGAGGTGACTGGTGGCGGAAACGCGGCCCCTATCACCGTGACTACCCTGGCAGACCTTCAAAAGTACGCCAAGGATTCCTCGCCGCGGGTTATCTACATCGACGGCACGCTGGGTGACGGCTGGAACGGAAAATCCGGCGACCGCGTGGACATCACCGGTAGCAACAAGACCATCATTGGCCTAAGGCCGGGAACGGAACTCAAGGCCGTGGTCTACATCAAGAAGGCGTCCAACATCATTCTCAGGAACATCGTCATCAAGGGCCCGGGCTCTAACGCCGACCAGGCGTGGGACAATTTCAACATCGAGAACGCGCAGAACATCTGGGTGGACCACTGCGAATTCTGGGACGGTCAGGACGGTAACGCCGACGTGGTGAAGGGTGCAGACAATGTAACGTTTACTTGGTGCAAGTTCGGCTATACCCGCAAGAGCACCCACAATCTTTCGAACCTGATTGCGAGTTCCGACGACGAGCCCGCGAGCGTCGGTAAACTCAACATCACCTTCATGTTCAACTGGTGGGTGGCCGCCAACCAGCGCAAACCCCGCTGCCGCTACGGCAACGTCCACGTGATCAACAACCTCTACACCGGCAACTCCTCCATCACCGCGGGTACAGCGGTCCTCGGCGTCTCCGCCGGCGTCCAGTGTCACGTGCGCACCGAGAAGAACGTGTTTATTGACGAAAACGACCCGATTTACAACGGCAACAATACTGACGGTAGCGGCGGCAACGAAGTCATCGACAATATCTTTACCCGCTGCTCGGGTAATACCAAGGGGCAGGGGACGTCCTTCACTCCGCCCTACGACTATTCTTTCGCCCTTCCGGCAAGCGAGGTGGAGGCCGCCGTTCGCGCGGGCGCCGGTGCGAACCTCAATAGCCCCACGGAATGCGACGCGAACTACGTGGAACCTCCGCCCCCGACTCCGGACAAGCAGTATCAGGCCGACAAGGGTACGGCGACGAACAGCTTTATCGAGACTACGAATGCGGGTTACCATGGCGATGCCTACGTGAACTTTGACAAGGGCGGAAGCGTTATTGTGCCCGTGAAGGTCGACGTGGCGGGCGAATACAAGTTCGAAATCGATTTCGCGAACGGTTCTAGCGAGGACCGCAGCCTGGTGATTTCTTCTGCTATCGACACGGCGACGAGCGTATTCGAGAAGACGGGCGCCTGGAACACCTGGAAAACGCAGGAAGTCTCGCTCATGCTTACGGCGGGCGAGAACAGCGTGAAATTCGCGACGCTCGACGGCAGTGACGGCCCGAACATCGACCAGTTCGACGTGACGCTCGTGAAGGCCGCAATCGATACATCGGGAACGGATGCGGTGCCGCTGCTTGCCGGTGCGTCGCTTTTGTCGAATGTGTGTGACGTGAGTATCTACGGTATAGACGGCCGCTTTGTTCGCAGCCAAAAGAATTTCCCGCAGTCGTCGCTACGCAATTCGGGCGAACTTTTAAGCGGACTCCGTGCAGGCGTGTACCTCGTACGGACTACCGCGCCGGGCGCTTACCGGCAGTTCTTTGCTGCGGCAAAATAGGCTAAAAGCCGTTTGGAAACGTCGAAAAGAGAAAATCCCGGAACTTCCGGGATTTTTTTTGCGTAAAAATGAAATTTTTTTTAGTATGTGTAAAATGTTTCGTAATACATACAACGTAATATCTGTTAAGAACAAAGTAATTTACCGATAGAACACGGAAAGACATTGTACAAAATTGATTAAATATATTTACGTTTTCATTCTCCTGCAATTATTTTATATTGAAAATAACTTACAAACTAAAAAAGGGTAGAAAGCCAAGGAGAATCAAATGGAAGTCGAAAAGAAAACGGGTACATGGAAGATTAACGTTGTTACCGAAGCTATGCCGGAAGAAATAGCGTCTGCTTTGGGAAAGCTGGATAACCTTGTCGGGGCTTCGTACAAGCCTATAGCTTATCTTGGCAGCCAGATTGTTCATGGCGTCAATTACGCTGTTCTCGCGGAACAGACGATCCTCTGCGCTGGCAGCGCCAAGAATATCGTTCTCATTATTTTTAACGTCAGGCAGGCTCCGGATGCCCATCCCGAAGTGTCTCTCGTTTCTATCCAGCGCGTCCTCGAAGGTAGCCCGATGGGCACTTGTGGCGGCATAGTCATCGACCCCCAGATCCCTGTTCCCGGAGAAGCGATGAAGGCGTTCAAGTCCGTCATGGCAGGCTTTGTTGGCTCGGATGTCAAGCCGTTCGCCCTCCTGGCAACCCAGGTTGTCAAGGGAGTCAATTATTTCCTCGCTGCAGAAGTGACTCCGGTCTATCCTGGCGCCGCGACCGGCATCGACATGCTCGTCATCAACGACGTGTGCGATACGCGCAAGTTCAGCACGATTCTTTAGACAAAGAGTATTGTAGTCTATATAAAAAACAGCCTCGGTTTTTCCGAGGCTGCTTTCATATCTTGCGATTTGTGAATCAAAGTCGCGTGGGCGTTCCCTTGGCGGGGATTACACCTTAGCGGCCTTCTTCAAAGCGGCGGCCTTGTCCGTCTTTTCCCACGTGAAGCGCTTGCCCGTGCGGCCGAAGTGGCCGAGCGCGGCGGTTGCCACGTAGCCCGGCTTGCGGAGGTCGAGCATCTTCTCGATGCCGGCCGGGGAGAGGTCGAAGTTCTTCGCGACGATTTCTTCAATCTTGCGGTCGTCAATCTTGCCGGTATTGAACGTATTCACGAGCACGGACACGGGCTTGGAGTAGCCGATGGCGTAGGCGAGCTGCACTTCGCAGCGGTAGGCGAGGCCTGCGGCCACGATGTTCTTGGCCACGTAGCGGGCGGCGTAAGCTGCACTGCGGTCAACCTTGGAGGGGTCCTTGCCGCTGAACGCGCCGCCGCCGTGACGGCCCATGCCGCCGTAGGTGTCGACGATGATCTTACGGCCGGTGAGGCCGCAGTCGCCGTGCGGGCCGCCCACGACGAACTTGCCGGTCGGGTTCACGAGGTAACGGGTCTTCTTGTCCAAAAGCTTGGCCGGGATGACCTTCTTGATGAGCTTCTCGATGATTTCCTTTTCGATCACGGAGTGCTTGAGTTCCTTGCCGTTCACGAACTCGTCGTGCTGGGTAGAAATCACGACGGTGTCGACGCGTACGGGCTTGTCGTTCTCGTCGTATTCGACTGTCACTTGGGACTTGGCGTCCGGGCGGAGCCACTTGATCTTGCCCTGTTCGCGGAGTTCCTGGATCTTTTCCATGAGCTTGTGGGCGAGGCTGATCGGGAGCGGCATCAGTTCCGGCGTCTCGTTCACGGCGTAGCCGAACATCATGCCCTGGTCACCGGCACCCTGCTTGTCGTCCTTCTTGCCGTCGGCGGCCTTGGCATCCACGCCCTGCGCGATGTCGGGGGACTGCTTGTCCATCGCGACGAGCACGGCGCAGCCCTTGTAGTCGAACTGCAGGTCGGGGTTCACGTAGCCGATATTCTTGATTGTGTTGCGGGCGACTTCCTGGAAATCGACGTTCGCCTTGGTGGTGATTTCGCCGGAAATAACGACGAGACCCGTGTTCACGAGCGTCTCGCAGGCCACGCGGCTTTTGGGGTCCTGGGCGAGGCAGGCGTCGAGGATGGAATCGGAAATCTGGTCGGCAACCTTGTCCGGGTGTCCCTTGGACACGGATTCAGAGGTAAAAAGATAATGTGCCATTATGGCTCCTGGGTGTTAAATTTTATTCTATGCATAAATCTACAAAAACGCATAGAGTTTGACAACTCCAAAAAGACGTGCTTTAGGCTTTTTCCATTAAAAAGTCTATATTGTATAGGTACAACCTTTTATTGGCGATAGGGCTTATGAATATTTCCGATTTTTCCGCCTGGCTCAACGACCTGCTGGAGCCGCATCTGTTCAAGGACTACTGCAACAACGGTCTCTGCGTGGAGGCATCTGACAAGGTGACCCGTGTCGTGACGGGCGTTTCTTTCCGTGACCGCCTGATCGACGCCGCCATCGAGGAGGGGGCGGACTGCATCTTCGTCCACCACCCGAACGGCTTCTGGGTTAACGAGAACCGCGTCCTTGTAGGCAAGTTTGGTGAGCGCATGCGCCGCCTGATGCAGAACGGCATTTCGCTCTACGGCTACCATTTGCCGCTCGATGGCCAGCCGGAGTTCGGCAACAACGCGCTTATAGCGAAAGCATTCGGTCTCGAGAAAATCGAAGGCTTTATGCAGGAAGGCGAAAAGACTGTGGGCGTCGTGGGGGAGTTTGCCGAGCCTGTTTCGCGTGAAGGTTTTGAGGAACTCGCGTGTGGCGTGTTCGAACACGGGGTGCAGCATAGCCTCCTTTATGGTAGTGAAACCGTCCGCAGGGTCGGCATTTGTAGCGGGAGCGGGGCGAGCGGCATCGAAGAGGCCGTGAAGCTCGGCTGCGACGCCTTTATCACCGGCGACATCAAGGAGTCCGTCCCCATATTGTGCGAGGAAATAGGCTTCAACCTGGTCTCGGCGGGGCACCACCGCACCGAAATTTTCGGCGTCCGTGCCCTGGCGGAAAAAATCCAGAAGGAACTCGGGATACCCGCAAAATTTGTGGATATCGACAATTCCGTCTAGGTCCGTTGAATAATGAATAAAATGCAAAAAAAAACGTGTAAGTAAAATTCTTTTTGCAACGTTATTCTAAATACTTAATACAAACTGAGTTTATATTTCTTCCTAGCTTAAGCTAGGGCTTGGAGTGAAATATTTTCGTGTGACATTAGTTTTGTTGTTTGCCTGCGCCCTTTTCGCACAGGCTTCGCAACCCGTGCTGCTCCTTAGCGAACGTTACCGCACGGAATGGAACTGGGTGGAATACCGGATTTCCCTGAGGAATACGTCGGACCTTCCCGTTCTCGGCCCGCAAATCCGCTACTTTGCCGAAAATCCCTGGATACAGTATTGCGAGCCGAGCCCGCATGCGGTATTTTTCCTGATAGAGGACGAGTACAACGCCGGGCCCCTGTCGTTGACTTTGGCCGGATCGATAGCCCTGTCCAGCGCCGTCAACAAGGCCCCTGTCCAAATTTTGTACACAAAAGTCGATTCTACCCAATACGGTGGGCTCCGGCTTCTTTCAATAAGGCTACAACAGACTTTTCCCCTTCAATAAATATATATTCCTGCTATAGGGACTCCGTATGCGCACATTTGATAAATATTTGTCCATGACAATCTTGGCCTTCCTTGTCGCCTGTTCGGACGACAACTCCTCGAGTACAAATGTCGACGATCTCTCCAGTGAAAGCCTTGAGGCCTCCTCGAGTTCGCTCGGGAGCGATTCTTCGTCTTCGGATGAATCCTCATCTAGTGGAGCTATGCCCGAATCGAGTTCTTCGCTAGTCTGCAGCTCCTCGGCTGTCAAGAGTAGCTCTTCCATTGTCGCCGTTCCATGCAAGACCGAGACGGAAGACAACTGCAAATACGGCACATTGGTTGATGAACGCGACGGACAGACTTACAGGACGGTGGAAATCGGCACTCAGGTATGGATGGCAGAGAACTTGAATTACGCTTACCTGCAACCTACAACAACGCTTGATTCCTCGAGCTGGTGTTATGACAACGACCCCGAGAACTGCGAAACGTACGGGAGACTTTATTTATGGTCCGCCGCAGTGGATAGTGCGGCTTTATTTAGTGAAGGCGGAAAAGGGTGCGGATATGGTTCAGACGAGATTTACTGCGCTGTAGGGAAACCCTCTCCTTCCCCATGCCATAATCTAGAAAATGCACCTATTCGTGGAGTGTGCCCTGCCGGCTGGCATATGCCGAGTCATGAGGAGTGGTCAAAGTTGTTTTTGAAACCCGATTATTTTAGTAGTTCTCCATTGAAATCAAGAAAAGGTTGGGAACAAGGACGGTCAGGAACGGATGATTACGGTTTCGAAGCGTTACCTTCGGGATTTGGAGGTTTATCTGACTATTCAACGATAAGGTTTTATTTGAGGGGCAAGACAACGGGCTTCTGGACGCGAGATAATTTAAACAGGGTTTTAGATTTTGCTTGGGAAGACGTGGAATATGATTTTTGGATGGATGAGTGGACATCCTTGCCTGCGCTTCCTATCCGTTGCATAAAGGATGAATAGCTGACGCTTGTTGTTTCTGTATTATACGGAAATCTCTTTTCCCAACCAATAAATATATATTGCTGTTATAGGGGCTCCGTATGCGTAAGTTCGATAAGTATCTGTCCGTGGTGATCCTGGCCTTGCTTGCCGCCTGCTCCGGCGACGACTCTGCAAGCAGCAATGAAGTGGAATCGTCCGATGCCCCGTACAGTCTCGAGGCGTCTTCAAGTTCTGTCGTGAGCAGTTCCTCGTCTTCGGAAGAATCCTCGTCCAGCGTAGTCTCGCCGGAGTCCAGTTCGTCGCCGGTCAGCAGCACATCGGTTGTCCAAAGCAGTTCTTCCATAGTCGCAGTCCCATGCAAGACCGAGGCGGAAGACAACTGCAAATACGGCACATTGGTAGACGAACGTGACGGACAGACTTACAGGACCGTGATTATCGGCGAACAGGAATGGATGGCGGAGAACCTGAACTACGCCTACCTGCAGCCCACGGCGACCCTTGATTCATCTAGCTGGTGCTATGACAACGATCCCGAGAACTGCGAAACGTATGGGAGGCTTTATTTATGGTCCGCCGCAGTGGATAGTGCGGCTTTATTTAGTGAAGATGGAAAGGGATTTGGCTATGGTGGTGTAAATTGTGATTTTGACAAGGGGGAACATGTACTTTGCAACACAGATGGATTAACTCAAGGTGTATGCCCAGTTGGATGGCATTTACCAAATCCTTACGATTGGGAAAAATTGTATGAATTGGGAAATTTTTCTAATTATCATTTAAAATCAAAAGATAATTGGGATGATAACCTTGCGGGGACGGATGATTATGGTTTTGGAGCATTGCCTTCGGGGTACGTTTATCTTCAACTCATGGCAGATTTTCAACTAGAAATTGTTTTTTCTATGGCGGGAAGGGATACGGAATTTTGGAGACGAGGAATTTCTTCCGATGGTTCTGTTGCATATTTCTCAATGGAAGAATTCATTGCGTTCAATGCAGAAAAAATGGCCCTTCCTGTCCGTTGCATAAAGGACGAATAGTTTTTTTGTTTATTGTAATAGTTTTTGAACGAAACGGTTTTGTGCGGTTTTATGGTTGGCTGAACAATGTAACTCATTGATGCTCAAGGAGTTGCCAAAAAACTGCTTAAAAAATTTTTTGGGGGAAATTTGGCGAAAAACACGGCCTCTCCTTATTTTTTTCTTACTGTAGGGGTGAAAAAAAGACCTTTTTACTATTTTTCGATGCCGTGAAGTTCTACAAGACTACCATACACTTCCAGAACTCGTCTTCGTCCATGACGTTGCACGTGCCCGCGATCCTGTTCAAGGCATGGCCGGTTCTCAGGGTCTTCGTGGTGGTGGGTCTTGTGCTGCTTGCCGTCCAGCTGGCGACGACGACCGTCTACGAGGGGCTGTTGGACCATGTCATTTCGGACCGCAGCCGCCTGAACAAGGACCTTTCCCAGATAGAGGGTACGCTGGACTACCTCTCCGGTACGTCGGCGGAGTTCCTCAAGGACGAACAGCGCCTCCATTCCAAGTTCGGCCTGCCGGTTCCCGAGGCCGAGTCCCGTGAACTGGCTACGGGCGGCAATATCGCCCCGGATACGGCGCTGCTCCGCAAGTCTTCCCCGGTTTTCGAAAAGATGTCCATGGTCCGCGAAACGGCCAAGCGTCTGCAGGGCAAACTCGACAACAACAATGCTTCGTTCAGTTCCCTGACCCGCTATATCGACCAGAACCATGCCATGTGGCGCTATGTCCCGTCGATTTCCCCGACGAGCGGCCGCTATGCCTCCGCATTCGGTCCGCGTATCCATCCGGTGACGGGCGAGGTGGGCAAGATGCACCAGGGCGTCGACATTGCCAACGACCGCTGGACCCCGATTTACGCGTCTGCCGACGGTGTGGTCGAGGTGGCCCAGCTTAGCAGTAGTTTCGGTAACTTCGTGACCTTGAACCATGGCAACGGCATCAGCACCCGCTACGGGCACATGCAGATGTACCTGGTCCAGCCGGGCCAGTTCGTGCACCGTTACCAGATTATCGGTTATATGGGAAACACCGGTCGTTCAGTCGGTCCGCACCTCCATTACGAGGTCTGGGTCCACAATTCCCCGGTGAATCCTCTTGCCTACATGCTTCCAGGCGACCACTCGGTCGACTGATCCCGCGGACAGCTCCTTCGGGCGGCGACCGGCATAGCCGGCGGTTGTTGCGGGAAACACCCCTGGGGGTGGCATTTTGCGTTTTATACTGGCTGCTCTGGCGGCGATGGCTGGGTCCTCGCTCGCTTGTCCGATGTTCGTGGAGTTCTTTCCGGACCCGACCGAGGTCTCGGATACCGACGGGGAGTTCGTCGAGATCCGCCTGGACGATTTCCGGGCCGATTCGGTTTTTGTCGGGATGGACCAGAAGCCCCCGTTGGGCCTGCCGTTCCCGCGTTCGGCGAACCGCCTGCTCCTGGTACACGATTCCACGCTTTGCCCCGTGCGCGATTCCCTGGCTTGCGGGGGGCTTGACTCCTATGCGCTTCCGAATTCCCGCGAGAGCGGGTGGGTCCTGCGGTCGGGCAGCTGTTCCGATTCGGTCGTGCTTCCGTCGCCCAAGGCGGGGAAGGCGTTGCAGCGCATAGGGGAGACGGACGAGTGGGTGCCGTCGGAGCCTACGCCTGGCGTGGCGAATCCGGACTACGAGCTGGGAATCCGGGATTGCGGCATTCGGCTTCTCCGCGCGGAATGGCGGGAAGGTGTCGGGTGGTCCTTGCGCGGGATGCTGGGCGGCTGCGATTCCGCGAAGGCCGGCCTGGAATACCTGGACATGTCGTCTGCGGGGAACTGGAAAAGGCGCGAGGTTTCCCTTTCGGGGACGTTCGACGTGGAAATCCCGGGCAGGGGGGCGGCCTGGGTCCGGATGACGCTTCCTGAAGATGCCGCTCCGGGCAACGATACGCTCGACCGCATCTTTGTGCCGGATGGCCTTTCGCCGGTTTCGATTACCGAAATTCACCATTGCCCCTCGGAACCGATGCCCGAATGGGTCGAAATCTACAATGCCTCCCGCTATGCATTGCCGCTTTCGCGCTTGCGCCTTTGCGGACGCGGGGGAACCGTGGGTGGCGAGTCCGATTCCCTGCAACCCTACGGCAGCTTGCTGCTGACCAAGGACTCGGCTTCGCTCCGCGAGTCGCTTGGCTTCAAGGATGTGCGTATCGCCCAGGTGTCAATGGGTTATCTGAACAACGTTGCCGGGAACGTGTCGCTCTGTCTCGACTCCGTGGCCGTCGACAGCGTTGCCTGGACAAAGAATACCGTAGCCTGCCCGGCAGGATTCAATCCGCTTTACGGACGTGCCGAGAATACCCCCGGTTTCCAGCGCGCAGGAAGCGCCTCCCTGGAAGAACCGCTTTCGTACAAGTTGTCTTCGCGCGTGGTCAGCCGGAGGGGGCCGCCCCTGCGGGTGTCCGTCGTGAGCGAATCGGAGGTGAGCCTGCGGTTGCTGGATTCCGCGGGGCATGGCGTGTGGAGTGCGCATGTCGGCGCGATGTCGGCTTCGTGGATGGAGGTCCCCGTGATGGAACATTGCGGGTTGGGCGTCTGCTACGTGTCTTTTTCCGTGGGGAATTTTGAAAAGGTGGTGGGCATTGTCGTGCGTCCGTAACTTGCTGGCTGTATCCCTGGCGTTCGCGATCGGCTCACGCGCGGCCGAGGTCCCGTTCGCTTTTTCTCCTTCGACCCTTGTCTATGCCGGCCCGGGATTTGGGCTGTTGTACCGGACTGCCGGCGAAGATGTGGACGAATACCATGTCCATGCCTACGGCGAGTGGGAATACGGATTCTATCGCGGAGCGTTTACTTACGAGTATTCGGAACTGGATTCGCTGTACCGGAAAAGCGAGTGGACATTGCCCGTGGCCCTTGTCGGCAGGCATTTCGGGGTGCGGGGCGCCTACGGGGTTTCCGTGGAATGGATTCCCGCGACGGCTCTTTGGACCCGGCATGGCTATGGGGCGGGGGTGCTTGCCTATTATGGGGAGGACCATGGCGTCGGTATCGACCTGGGGCTGCAGGGATATTTTGGTGAAGTCCCTGAACTTGTCGGGGCGCTGTTCTGGTCGCCTTCTTCGGGATTCAGGGTCTTTGCGGAATCGTCGCTTTCGCGGGTGATGGCGGGCTATTCGCTGCTGTTCTCTTTCTTGCGGGTGGATTTTGCCTGTCGCATTCCCGGCTATGCTGTTTCTGTCGGATTGAATTTCGGGAAAAACGGATGGAATATTGGCGGAAATCGCTTGTTTGGTGGTGATGATTTGGATTGGAATACCTTTTGGGTGAACAAGAACCTGAAAAAATGATTATCTTAACGGGTATGATGATATCGCATGCTTCAACCGTTGTCTGGGCGTTTATCTGTGCCGTGTTGCTAATATCGACGGTGATATGCGTTATGCTTATCAGGGATAGCCGCAACCGCCAGCGCCTATACAAGAAGTTCGAGGGTAACCTGAACGAGTTCATCGTGGTGCTTACGCAAAAGATGGAGTTCCTGTATGGCCTGCCGATGTTCATGTCCGACAAGCTTTTTTATCAGTTGAGCCATGGACGCACGTTTGCGGAAATCCTCGGTACAAGCAGCTGGAACCGCATGAAAAGCTATTTCGAAGAAATCGAGAAGCATCTCGAGATGCCGTTCCTGTTTTCGCTGCTGTCCGACTACAAGGATAGCGATGAAGGTTCGCGGCCGACCTGGTACGAGATGCATGTCTCGCTGGAAAGGCTGAACGCCGAAGAATTCTACTACGTCTGCTTTATCAGGAACATATCCAAGGAAAATGAGAGCCGTCGCGAAAAGGAAAAGCTGCAGGATAGGTTCGATTCCCTTTTGCAGAATACGGGGGATTTCCTGTGGAGTTTCGATGTCGAAGACCGCAGCATGAAGCTTTTGACGCCGATGGTGGATGATGAACACCGCGTAATCCCGCAGTCGGTGGGCTATGTTGATATCCACAAGATGATGCCCGAGGGGGACTATGCGCTCCTGGATAGCGTGTTGAACGACCGCGTGAAGGATTTCCGCAATTTCGGTTTCCGTGGAGACCCGTTCGAGACCATCAAGGTGCGTTTCTATGGGCCGGACAAGACACTCGTATGGTACGGGCTCCGCGGTAAGCTGTGCATGGACGAAAACGACCGCCTGGTGCTCCAGGGAACTGCCCGACGGATGGATGTCGTTCTCGACAATCCCGTTTTTGGCGATGACCGCGATCGCGACGCGATGCTCTCTGCGACTTTGGCGTTCCCGGATATCCGTATCCTGTGGGTGGACAGGGATTACAAGATTATCGGCTGCAACCAGGCTTTTGCGACGGACTTCCAGATTATCAACCCGCACGAGACTTATGGCAAGGACTTGCACCAGGTGGTGAATCAGGATTTCTTGCCGTTCATTTCCAAGATTGTTTCGGAAGTTTTCAATTCCGGGCGAAGCGTGTCGTGGAAGGGTGCTTTCGGCGGTGGCGATCGACTGCTTTTGTTCAACGCGGTGCCTTTGAAGAACGAGAACAACATGGTTCACAACGTGTTGGCGGTGTACCTGTTCCTCGACAAGGATTCTTTTAGCGATACTGTTTAACAAGAAAAAAAGAGGAAAATGATGAAAAAATTATTCGGTTTGTTATTGTGTTCCGTGTTCATGCTTGCCGGCTGCAACGAGGCCAAGGCAGAAAAGAAGGAAGCTCCGGCACCGCAGCCGGCGGCCGCCGCCCCGGCTCCCGCTCCCGCTCCGGAAGCCCCGAAGGCGCAGATTACGAATATTGACTGGGCGAAGGCTCTCGAGATGCAGCAGGCCGGTGGCGTGCTGATCGACGTGCGTACTCCGGGCGAAGTGGCCGAAGGTACCGCCCCGGGTTCCATCAACATCCCGCTCCAGGAAGCTGAACAGCGCCTGGCTGAATTCCCGAAGGACAAGGACCTGCTGATTTTCTGCCGCAGCGGCAAGCGCAGCATGGCCGTGTCGAACTTCCTTATCCAGAACGGCTACGAACGCGTGTTCAACGTGGTCGGCGGATTCCTCGCGTTCCCAAAACAGTAATGTGGAATGAGGTATGGGCTCGGCGCGTTGCGCCTTTGGGGTGAAAGCCCATAGCCCATAACTCACATTTTCCCTAACCACCAACCACTGTTTACGGGCTACGCCCTAACCACTGCTTACTACCATGAACTTCTTGCAAACGGCATTAGAACTGTCCTTTGGGTCAGTCGGAATCAGCCGCCCGAATCCGGCGGTGGGTGCCGTCGTGGTGAAAGACGGGATTATCGTGGGCAGGGGGCGTACACAGCGCCCCGGCAGTGCCCATGCCGAGGTCATGGCGCTGCGTGACGCGGGCGAGCTCGCCCGCGGGGCGGCCATCTACGTGACGCTCGAACCGTGCTGCCATTATGGCCGCACCCCCCCCTGCACAAAGGCCATCATCGACGCCGGTATCGCCGAAGTCTACTTTGCGCATGCCGACCCGAATCCGCTGGTGCGCGGCAAGTCGCGTAAGATTCTCGAAGAGGCGGGCATCGCGGTGTACGAGGGCGAAGACGCTTGTATCAGGGCGATCGCCAATGCGTCATGGGAGGACGGCGGTTGCGGTGCGGACTGTCATGTGCTCGTAGAAGAAGATGCTTGCGAAAACGATGGCCATGCCGTCTTCTGCGAGATAGAACGCTTCTTTGAAGCTTATGATTATTTTGTACGAAACAAGCGTATTTTTGTAGAAATAAAGTCCGCGGTATCGCAAGACGGCTTTATGGGGGGCGTCGCTGCGGACGGCCGTCACCTGCCGCTTAAAATCACGGGCCAGGGCGCAAACTGCTGGAACCATGAGCTGCGCGCCATGAGCGATGCCGTATTGGTCGGCGCGGGCACGCTCCTTGCCGACAACCCGAGCCTAAATGTACGTTACGCGCAGGGAAACAGCCCCGTGAAAGCCGTGTGGGCGGGCCATCACGAGTTTACCAAGGCAGAAGTCGAGTCGCTCCGCGTCTTTGCTCCGTGTGCCGAAGGGGCCTTTTTGCCTATCGTCTTCAGCTGTGTGGCGCAGCCGCATCTGGATGGGCGCGCAGAAATCCTTGAACTCCGTCGCGAATCGTTTGCTGAAAACTGGCGCATGATGGTTGACGACCTCTCTGCCCGCGGGATGCACCGTTTGATGGTGGAGCCGGGTGCAGGTCTAGCACGCGAACTTTTCTCCTCCAGTTTGGATTCAAAAATGCCCCTTTGGAACCGCCTGGACCTTTGGCGTTCCACGGATCCGTCCGTCGAAGCGTCTCTCGAACGCTTGATTGATTCTGGTACGGCGAAATGTGGCCTTGAGTTCCCGGGGCTCCCTTCTTCTGCCGTTGCCAAGGAATCTGCGATAATCGGGCCCGATGTGCTGACGGTTTATTGTCCGTAAGCGAAAAAATTGTATATATTTAAATTATGAACAAGCGAAATCCAGTCTTTTGGATTGTTATTCTCCACATTCTGTTTTGTGGGGCGTTTTTGGCTTGTTCCTCGGATTCTGTTTCAAACAGCTCGGATGAAGAAATTTCTTCATCTTCTGAAGAATCTTCTTCCGGGGCGTCGTCATCTTCTGAAAAATCGTCATCCTCTGAGGTGTCATCTTCTAGTGTTTCGTCGTCCTCCGAAATATCGTCGTCTTCCGAAACTTCCGCGAAGACGCCCGAAGAGATTGCGGCGATTAATGCAATTGCCCGCTCCTGTTCGCGCGATTCTTCGATGGCGGATTCGCTTTTGGACGTGTACGAAAAAGAGGGGAACTTTGGCGAGGCGACGACCAGGCTCGCGGATTGCGCATATTCAATGAGTTTTGAACAGTTGCAAGGTGATGTGATTATCCCATCTGGTTTATATCGCGTTCAAAGAGATCTTGATTTGAATTATCAGGATTTCAAGACGGCTTTCTACAAGTTCTGGCAAGATGATTTTGGCGTAGGGCCTTGCAACTGGGATTCCCTTAACGTCGTTACGCAAAACAAGGATTCGCTGAGTTCTGCAGGTCGATACTTTATCTGTACCGATAAGCGTGAAGGCTTCAATAGCGAAATCAATTGGATAAGGGCAAGCGACCTCCAGGTGAATACTTACAAGCAGGATTGCGACAGTAGCGATTACCGTGAAATCAAGAATTCAACAACGGGTAAGATGTATGTGTGCGACCATGGAAAATGGCGCTACCCCATGGAAGTCGAAGAGGAATGCGGACTTTGCGGAACCGATAATGACGGACTCGTCAAGGCGGGGTCTATTTTTGAGTATGTCTGCGATTCAAGCCAATGGAAATTGAATGAGCTCATTGTGAAGGATTCCAGCGACGACAAGGAATACAGGGCGACGAAGGTGGCCGGATTGTATTGGATGAGGGATAACATGCAGGCGGATACGGCACGCCTTTATTGGGATGAAGTCTCTGCGGAGGACTTTTGCCCGAGTGGTTGGAGGCTTCCCACGTCTGTAGAATGGATGTCCTTGTTCAAGGCGATGAATTACAGGGCTTCCAATGCGTCCGTTATGAGGCTGCAAGGTGGTGCCATAGGCTCTTCGGTTTGGTGGACTTCTTCCGAGAGCGGTGCTGACAGTGTCCAGGTGGCATACGTCAATTACCATCCGATGAGTTACGAGGCGGCGCAGAGATTTGAAACCTTCGGCGTGAACACGACTACCAAAACGTATCCGCATTCTGCACGGTGCGTGAAAGACGATTTTTAATCGATTTAGGCGTAAAATCGCGGATTGCCACCGGGAAAATTTCTAAATTTGTCCCCGTATGTTTACGGGAATTATTCAATCTACCGGCGAAATCGTTTCGATAGAGGCTCGTGGTGATGCCCTCTCGATGCGTCTCAAGTCGCCAGGATTTTTCAAGAATTGCAAACTGGGTGACAGCGTCGCGAACGACGGTGTGTGCCTTTCCATTGAATCTTGTACCGATGATGAAGCTGTTTTTTGCCTGATGCACCAGACGGTCGAAAACACCGCCTTCAAGCAGGCTGCCGTCGGCAAGCTGGTGAACTTGGAACTTCCGTGCCGTGCCGATAGCTTCATGGGCGGGCATTTTGTGATGGGCCATGTGGACTGCGTTACCGAGGTCATCCAGGTGGTTCCGCGCGAAACGGGCGTGGAAGTCGACCTCAAGATGCCTGCGGACCTCAAGCGCTACATTATCCGCCGCGGTTCCATCTCCCTGAACGGCATCAGCCTCACGGTGGCCGAGAAGTTCGAGGATTCCATCCGCGTGTGCATCATCCCCGAGACGCTTGCCCGCACGAACCTGCGCAACTGGGTTGCCGGGACCATCGTGAACGTGGAAGTCGACATGCTCGGCAAGTACATTGAAAATTATCTGAAGGAACGTGACCTTGCTTAATACGATTGAAGAGGCCATAGAAGATTTTAAGAACGGCAAGTTCTTGATCGTGGTCGACGACGAAGACCGCGAGAACGAAGGCGATTTCGTAATCGCCGCCGAGAAGATTACGCCCGAGAAGGTGAACTTCATGCTCCACGAGGGCCGTGGCGTGCTCTGCTGCCCGCTGCCCATCAAGCGCTGCCATGAACTGAATTTGACCCGCCAGACTGCGGAAAATACCTCGATTCTGGGTACGCCGTTCACCATCATGGTCGACAAGATTGAAGGCTGCACTACGGGTGTTTCTGCCCACGACCGTGCGGCGACGATTCTTGCACTTTCGGACCCTGCTTCCAAGCCGAGCGACTTTGGCCGTCCGGGACATATTTCGCCCCTGTATGCGCAAGAAGAAGGCGTTTTGCGCCGCGCTGGCCATACCGAGGCCGCCGTCGACCTCGCTAAGCTTGCCGGACTTAGGCCCGCGGCCGCCCTCATCGAAATCATGAACGAAGACGGCACGATGGCCCGCATGCCCCAACTCGAAGAAGTCGCCAAGAAGTTCAATCTCAAGATTATCTCTATCCGCGACCTCATCGACTACCGCCTCAAGAACGAGAAACTGGTGCAGCGCGTGGCCGCCCCGCATGTGAGTACCAAGTACGGCGACTTTACCGCGTACGCCTACAAGAGCAAGACCGACGGCGTGGAACACGTGGCCTGGGTTGCGGGCAATCCCGACTTCAGCAAGCCGGTTTACGTGCGCGTGCACAGCGAATGCCTTACGGGCGACATTTTCGGTAGCCTCCGCTGCGACTGTGGCGAACAGCTCGCCTCTGCCATGAAGTTCATCGGCGAGCACGGTGGCGTGTTCCTTTACATGCGCGGGCAGGAGGGTAGGGGCATAGGCCTCTGCAACAAGTTGCGTGCATACGAACTGCAGGAGAAGGGCATGGACACGGTCGAGGCGAATCTGCACCTCGGGTTCAAGTCGGACCTCCGCCAGTATGGTACGGGCGCGCAGATTCTTGCGGACCTCGGTGTGCGCGAGATGCGCCTCTTGACGAACAACCCGAGCAAGATTTCGGGCATTACCGCCTACGGGCTCAAGATTGTGGAGCGCGTTCCTATAGAAATCAAGCCGAACAAGGAAAACCTGTTCTACCTGCTCACCAAGCAGAAGAAGATGGGCCACCAGCTGCATATCGACGGCGCGGTCCCCCAAGAGAATTTGAAAGAGGAAAAAAAAGATGGCTAAAGAAATCAAGAATTCCCTGAATGGCTCTGGCCTCAAGATTGCAATCGCGGTCGCCCGCTTCAACGAGGTGGTGACCGACAAACTCCTGGAAGGGGCGCTCCGCCAGCTCGAACTGCTGGGCGTTGCCGACAAGGACGTGACCGTCGTGCGCGTTCCGGGCGCATTCGAACTCCCGGGCGTGTGCCGCAGGCTCGCCGATTCCAAGAAGTACAGTGCCGTGATGGCCATCGGCGCCGTAATCCGCGGCGAGACGAGCCACTACGACGTGGTGGTGAACGCCTCTACCGGCGGTGTCGCAAGCATCGCTGCCGAAGGCAAGCTTCCCGTGATTCTCGGAATCCTCACGACCGATACCGTGGACCAGGCGATGAACCGCGCCGGCCTCAAGGCGGGTAACCTCGGTGCCAACTGGGCATCCACCGCCGTCGAAATGGCTAACCTGTACAAGGTCATCTAATTATGCCGAGAATAAGTTACAGACCCGCGCGCGTTTTTGCCATGCAGCTGCTCTACTCCATGGAAGTTGCCGGGCAGACTGCAGGGGAGGCCCTTCCGGGAGTCCTCGATTCGCAGCCCATCCACGATGATCAGAAAAAATACGGGATGAAACTTGTCGACCTGGTGCAAGCGCACCGCGAAGAACTCGACGAAGAAATCAAGGCTGCTTCCGTACACTGGGAAATCGACCGCATAGCGAAAATCGACAGGATTGTCGTCCGTATCGCGATGGTGGAGCTTCTCTATGTTCCGGATATCCCGACCAAGGTCGCCATTTCCGAGGCAGTCCAAATTGCAACGAAGTTCAGCATGGAAGAATCGGGCTCGTTCGTGAACGGTCTCTTGGCCGGTTTCATGCAGAAAAAAGGAATTGTTACTAAACCTACAAAGAAGGAATCGTAATCGTGATTAAGGAAAAGTGGTTGAAGCATATCTTTGCGGGTGTCGCCAGCTTGGTGGCGCTGATTGTCTACATGATGACGATGGCTCCGACAGTGAGCTTCTGGGATTGCGGCGAATTTGTCGCTTGCGCCAATACGCTCGGTATTCCGCATCCTCCTGGAACGCCTTTCTTCGTGTTCCTGGCCCGCGCTGTCATCGTGCTGCTCCCGTTCGTGGGTGAAATCGCGAAGCGCGTGAACTACATCTCCGTGGTGAGCTCCGCCGCGACGGTCTACCTGACAGCCCTCTTCGCATGGGAACTCCTTGCCACTGTCCTCAAGAGCGACAGCCTCGCCGAGAAGATTTCCGAGAAGGTGCGCACCATCGTGCTCGGCACTGCCGCCCTCGTGGCAGGCTTCCTCCTGACCTTCTCCGATACGTTCTGGTTCAACGCGGTCGAAGCCGAAGTCTACGGCATCGCCATGTTCATCCTGATGCTCATTTCTTACCTCGGTCTCATCTGGTACAACAAGAGGGACGAAGAGGGTAGCGACCGCCTGCTTATCTTTATCTGCTACATCGCTTTCCTCGGCGTGGGTGCCCACCTCTACACGATGCTTACGGTTCCGGCCGTGTTCGTGCTCCTGCTCGTTGCCCAGCCCAGGAAGATTGTGGAACGCATTCCCATCTGGATCACGGGTGTGCTGCTTTGTTCCGTCATCTACATGGTGTCTGCCTTTATCGAACTTTCTCTCGCTTGTTTGGTCGTACTCGCCGTGTTGAGCGTGGCGAAGCCCTTCAATGCTAACGTGAACAAGGCCGTACGTCTTTCGCTCGCATTTGCGTTCTTTGCGCTGATCGGTTACAGCACGCACCTCTACATTCCTATCCGTTCCGAACTGAACCCGATTATCGACGAGAACAATCCCGAAATCAACATCCGCGACGACCAGGGCAACCTGCAGCTCGGTAACCTGTTCAAGAGCGAAAACTGGGAAGCCTTCAACAACTTCGTGGAACGTAAGCAGTACGGTTCCGAAAGCATGCTCACCCGCGCGTTCTACCGCCGCTCGCAGCTTGCGCACCAGGTGCTCGCCTTCCCGAGCATGAGCTATGGTGGCTACCAGATGGCCCAGTACCTGCCTTACAAGGTGGGTGGCGTGAACTACGCGAACGGAGTCTATACGTTCGACGCTTCCGAGAACGAACCGATTGAACGCTTCGGATTCAAGTTCCCGACCCAGATGAGCTTCATGGGCGACGAATTCCTTCCGCAGTTCCTCATTTTCCTCATCATGAACGGCCTCCTGGTGATGGTCTGCGTTTATGCGGGCAAGCGTAACCGCCATGTGGGTATCTACATGGGCGTCCTCTACGCCCTTTGCTCCCTGGGACTCCTGTTCTACATCAACTTTGCCGACGGTTCCCGCATGGAACAGCGCGACCACGATTACTGGGTCTCCGTGATGAGCCGTAACGTGGCCGACCTGAACCGCAGCGGTGCGAACATATCTTCGCTCCCGGATCCCAACGAGCTGATCGACTTGCGCCAGAAGATCGAACGCGCCAAGATCAGTGCGGATGTCCTCCGTCGTAGGGGAGCCCCGGCAGACAAGATCGCGAAGTACGAACGCGAAGTTTCGGACTTGCAGAATTCTACGGCATGGAGCAACTGGAGCAAGATCGAAAGCGCCTTTGCCCAGGCCGGCCAGCGTGCACCGTTCCCGGAAGCGGTCCACATGGAAGTCCGCGAACGTGACTATTTCTATACGCCGGCTTTCATTTTCATGAGCCTTATCTTTGGTGTCGGTGCCGGTATCCTGGTGCTGACCTGCGCCACGACGGCGACGACGGTTGCCTTTGCGACTCCGCTTGCCGCGTTGCTCGCGATTGTGTCCTTTGCGGTGCCCTGCATCTCGAACTACGAGGAACATGACCGCTCTGGTCTCTGGGTTCCCTGGGATTACGCCTACAACCTGCTGAACAGCTGCCGCCCGAACGCCATTCTCTTTACGAACGGCGACAACGACACCTTCCCGCTGTGGTTTGCTCAGGAAGTGGCCGGTATCCGCAAGGACGTGCGCGTGGTGAACCTCTCGCTCGGCAATACCGACTGGTATATCAAGCAGATGCTCGACAACGAGCCTATCCTCAAGCTGAGCTACGACAAGGCCGCCATCGACCGCGACATGGTGCTCGACAACAGCAGCGCCGCTAACCCGAACCATGCTACGGCTACCTGGGTCAAGAGGGCCGAAGTGCTTATGCCGCGCCTCAAGGAACGCATTGACCAGATGGAAGGCCAGCAGCTTTCCGCTGCCGATTCCGCCAAGCTGTTCCAGTTCAAGGTGCATTACCAGGTTTGGGATTCTTTCCACGAATGGGCCAAGCGCACCCGCAGCAGCATGATGCTCACGCAGCATAAGCTCGTCATCGACCTTGCCCTGCAGAACATGGACAAGCCTATCGAAATTTCTACGACGGTCGGTACTTCGAACTTCATGGGCCTCGAAAAGTACATGGTCCAGGAAGGCCTCGTGTACAACCTTGTGAAGGGTGACCTTAATCCGAGGGAACGTTCTTTTGACGAGACCTTCACGGCAAATCTCATCGACAGCACGTTCAAGTTCCGCGGCCTCGGCGACGGAACGGCCTATATCAATTCTGAAACGGAACGTCTCCTTTCTAGCTATGTCTCGCTGTACTTGCAGATTTCGTTCGCCATTCGCGAAAAGATGGGCGCCCTCCGCCAGAGTTCTCCGTTCACGGCCGCCAAGAAGGCCGAGCTGGATAGCCTTTCTGCCACGGCGATCAAGTATCTGGAACTCGGCATGAAGCAGTTCCCGCGTGAATGGCGTAACTACTGGGCGGCCGCGTTTATCTACGAGGTGGGTGGCGACAAGAAGGGTGCCCTCGAAGTGCTCGAACGCGGTCTCAAGATGGTTCCCGCCTTTGACGAGGGTGGACGTGCCCGCTTGCAGATGAGTGTCCAGCAGATTTCGCAGATGCCGGAAGATCCCATTAAGATAGAAGAAGAACGCGCCGAAACGGATTCCGCCAAGGTGGATTCCGCTGCCGTGGATTCAGCCCCGGTGGTCGCTTCGGCGAACTAGTTTAGAGGTCATGATGGATTTAAGCATGGTCATTCCGGTCAAGGAAGAAAGCGAAAACCTTCCGGAATTGTTGAAAGAAATAGTCGCCGCCATGGAACCGACCGGCTTCACGTACGAAGTCATCGCTATCGATGACGGCAGCCGCGACAATACGTGGGAAGTCCTGGAAAATCTTTCCAAGGAATACTCCTTCTTGCGCGGATACCGCTTCCAGTTCAACTGCGGCAAGGCTGCAGCCCTTGCGCTGGGCTTTTCCAAGGCCCAGGGCAAGTACGTGGCGACGCTCGACGGTGACTTGCAAGACGACCCTCTTGAAATTCCCAAGATGATCAAGATTCTTGAAGACGGCTATGACCTTGTTTCGGGCTGGAAGGTCCGTCGCCTGGATCCGTGGCACAAGACGCTCCCGTCCAAGCTTTTCAACTTGACCGTCTCGGCCGTATGCGGCAAGCGCCTGCACGATTTCAACTGCGGCATCAAGGCTTACCGCAGCTGCGTGGTACGCTATATCGAACTCTACGGTGACTATCACCGCTTTATCCCGGTGATGGCCAAGTGGCAGGGTTTCCGTATCACCGAGATGCCGGTCGCGCACCGCGCCCGCGTCCACGGGGTTTCCAAGTACGGCGTTTCGCGCCTGGTTTCGGGATTCCTGGACCTCGTCTCGCTCATGTTCATGCGCAGTTTTTCTGCCAAACCGCTCCATTTCTTTGGCCTTGTCGGGCTGATTTTCGTGATGCTTGGACTCGGCGTTTGCGGGTACTTTGGCTACGAATGGCTGCAGACCGGCGCCATGCACGTGCGTCCGTTGCTCCTGGCGGGCGGCTTTTCGCTCGTGATGGGCGTCCAGTTCGGCTCTCTTGGCCTGCTTGGCGAGATGATGGTCGGCAATAAAAAGCAGAGTTTCCCGATTTCGGATACTTTGCGAGATGTTTGATTTGTAGATTATGGATGGAGTTTTTCATTATGGTGCATCCTAAGAGCTTGGTAATCGTCCCGACCTACAACGAGAAGGAAAATATCCTTCTTATCATGTCTGCCATTCTGGAACAGAATGAATGCATCGACATTCTGGTGGTGGATGACGGTTCCCCGGACGGGACGGGCGACATGGTTCAGGCCGAAGCCGAAAAGAATCCTCGCATCCATCTTGTCCGCCGCAAGGGTAAAATGGGACTCGGTTCCGCATACGTCCTGGGTTTCAAGTGGGCGTTGGAACGCGATTACGAGCGTGTCTTTGAGATGGACGCCGACTTCAGCCATGCCCCGACGGATTTGAACAGGTTCCTTGAAGCTGCAGAAGAATCGGACCTGGTCCTGGGCAGCCGTTACCTGGACCGCCGCATTAGCGTGGTGAACTGGGACCTGCGCCGCCTTATCCTGAGCTACGGAGCGAACGTTTACACCCGTATCGTGACGGGCCTCCCGATTAGCGATGCGACGGGCGGTTTCAAGTGCTTCCGCCGTGAGGCCTTGCAGGCCTTGAACCTCGACAAGATGAAGAGTGACGGATACTGTTTCCAGATCGAAACGACATTCAAGATATGGAAGCGCGGACTCCGCGTCAAGGAAATCCCCATTGTCTTCACGGACCGCACCCGCGGCACTTCCAAGATGAGCGGTGGCATTATTTCCGAAGCATTCTTCCTCGTCCTCAAACTGAGACTCGGGCTCGCCTAGTTCCAAAATGTACTCCTGTTCCATCATCATCGTTGCCTATAATTCCTGCGACTTTATTCCCGCTTGCTTGAAGTCGGTTCGCGACGCTTGCGAAGGTATCGATGCGCAGATTATAGTGCTCGATAACGGATCGAAGGACCCGATTCTCCCCGAAATCAAGGCTTATTTCCCGGAAGTGCTTTGGCTCGATTCCAAGGAAAACTTGGGGTTTGGCAAGGGCTGCAATCTGGCCGAAAAGCAGGCGACCAAGCCCTACCTGTTTTTTATCAATCCCGATACGGTTATTTCCAGGGATTCTTTCCGCGAGATGCTCGCGTTCATGGAAAGCCATCCGGATGCGGGTACCGTGGGCTGCCGCATCTTGAACGAAGACGGTTCCATCCAGTGGGCTTGCCGTAGGTCGTTCCCGACGATTATTTCGGCTGTATCCAAGACCATCGGGCTTGCGACGATGTTCCCGAAGAACAAGCTGCTCGCCAGCTACAACATGACTTATGCCGATCCCGACGAGATGATCGAGGTGGACGCCATCAGTGGATCGTTCTTCTGCATCAAGCGCGAACTGTACGAATCCCTGAACGGTTTCGACGAAGACTTCTTTATGTACGGCGAAGACCTGGATCTTTGTTTCAGGACAAAGGCGGCGGGATTCAAGAACTACTATACGCCTTCGACAAATATCCTGCATTTCAAGGGCCAGAGCTGCCGTACGCGTCGTTGGGGGTCCTATGTGGACTTCTACAAGGCGATGCTTATCTTTGTGAAAAAGCACAGGGATCTTTACGTCATTCCCAATTTCCTTGTGTCGTTCGGTATCCTGTTCGCGGCGTACGTGGGCATGTTCTCGCGCCTTATCCCGAAGTTCTGGAAGATGTTCCTCGATTTGGGCGTGGTTGCCTTGTGGGCGTTTGTTGGTCTGAGCAACGCCGCTTCCGCTGTTGATTCTGGTATTTGTGACTTCTCCATGTATATGGACTGGAGGCTTGTTGGTGTCGTTGCTCTTGTGAACATGGTGTTCCTTATTTTTCGCGGGGAATATACGGAATCCAGCCTCAAGGGAGAAAAGTTCCTGCGCTATTTAGTGCCGCTGAATATCCTCGCGATTGCGGGCTACGAGACTTTCGCTTACCTTACGCGACGTCCGTCCATTGGCGATGCCGTAGATGGCATACCTTATTTCCCGGGTCTAGCCGTTTTTGTGGTGAGTTCCGTTCTATTCATCCCGCTAGCCCTCTTCGCATGGCGCCGTATCGCATTTTGGATAAACTATTTTTACCGTATCTTTGCCAAAAAGCGTCACCGTTCCATTCTGCTCGGTGGCCGCGAGGATTCCCTGACCACCTGGTTTGATAGCTATAACGTTATTCCCGGTATCGAGATTCTTGGCTGCGTGAGCGGTGAGCCCGAAAAGATTAGCGAAGAAAACCGCCAGCACCTCCTGGGACCGCTTTCGGATATGGAATCCATCTGCAACAGGACCGGGTGCCGTGAACTGCTCGTGGTGTCCAATTTTTCGGGATATCGCGAGGATTTTGACATCGATTGGCTCGAAAAGCTCAAATTGAAGGTCTATTTGCTCATCGGGAACGGGAAAAACGGCAATTTTGCCCTCGTAAACCTGAAATACTTGCATTAATTGGCAGAGGGGACGACCCCTTTCCTTAAAATGAAGTTATTTTTACCTTATAATCTAAGTGGTTGATTATAAAGGTCTTATGTTTGATACGAATCTTTTGGATATCCTCTGTTGCCCCGTAACTCGGGCATCTTTGAAATTGGCCGACGACTCCTGCCTCCAGTCCCTCAATCGGGCGATTGATGCAGGGACCCTCAAGAACGCCGCCGGCGAAACTGTTTCGGAAAAAATGGAAGAAGCCCTTGTTTCGGCGGATGGCAAACGTGCCTACCCGGTCCGCGAAGGCATTCCCGTTTTGCTGTCCGATGAAGCTATCCTTCTTCCCGTGGGGGCATAAATGGCTACCGCTTTGTTAGATTCCCTGAAAAAGAGCATTGGCAAGAAGAACAGGTCCCAGGCATTCTCCTGGGTTGCCGACTTGGAACGTGAGTCGGGTGACCTGGAAACCGCGCTTGCCCGTGTGGATGGTGGATTGACTTTCTACCCGAACGATGTTCCCGCCATGCTGGTCCGTTCGATGATTCTTTTCCAGAAGGGTGAATTCGAGGAATGTATCGCGGAATGCGAGAAAGCCCTGAAATTCGACCCGTTCTGCCTTTCGGCGCAGAAGCGTATGGGCGATGCCTACGAACAGCTGGGCAACGAGAACGAGCGTAACAAGTGCTACCGCCGCGTGCACGACATGGACCCGCTCGATACGTTCTGGAAAGAAGAGTATGACCATGTAGAAGAAGATGTCGTGGCCGAAGCTGCCGCCGTGGCCGGTGCCGCAGCTATGTCGGATGCCGATTTTGCCATGCCCGATGACTTCGGTGCGACCGAAACGCCTGCCGCTTCTGCCGAAACTGCTACAACGGAAACTGCCGAAGGCACCGAAACTGCCGCTACGGAAGACGTTGCGGGTGACGATTCCGCTACGGAAGACGATCCGTTCGCCGCATTTGCTTCGCTTTCGGCCTCGATGGACAGCGGTGACGACTCTGCCATGGATACCCTCCAGAATTCCCTGGATTCCGTGATGCAGGATATGATGAGCGACGAGCCTTCTTCTCCGGAAGTTTTCCCGACAGACGAAGAAGTCTCCGGCAACGACGTGGGCGCCGCTTTCAACGACATGTTCGGCGAAGCCGACGACCTCGAACCGGAAGCCCCGCTCTCTCCGTTTGCAAAATTGGATTTGCCGACGTCCCTGGACGATGAACCCGCTGCGGACAAGTCCTCTGCACAGACCGTGTTCGGAGACGAAGCCGTTTCTGAAGACAAGCCGCAGAGCGTGGACAGCGCGTTCAACGACATTTTTGGCGAAGATGAACTTCCCGAAGAAAAGCCGCAGCCCGCACCGGTGGCCGAAGACAAGCCGCAGAGCGTGGACAGCGCATTTAACGACATCTTTGGCGAAGATGAACTTCCCGAAGAAAACCCGCAGCCCGCACCGGTGGCCGAAGACAAGCCGCAGAGCGTGGACAGCGCGTTCAACGACATTTTTGGCGAAGATGAACTTCCCGAAGAAAAGCCCGTCGCCGAACAGCCCGCTGCCGAACAGCCTGCCGAGGCTGCCGATTCCCTGTTTGAAAAATCTTCGGAAAGCTCCTTGTTCGAGAAGTCTGCCGAAGAAGATTCCCTGTTCGAAAAGTCTGCGGAAGATTTTGCTTTCAAGAGCGACGAACCTTCTGCCGCGGAGCCGGAAGACTCCCTGTTCGAGAAGTCTGCAGATTTTGATTCCAGGCCTGCCGAAGAAGCTCCGGCTGAACCCGCCCTGGAAGAACCGCTCGAGGCGGAACCTGCCTTGGAGGAACCCGCCGCGGCCGAAGAGCCCGCTGTGGCTGCAACGGAAGACGACAAGCCTTTCAGCGTCGATAGCGCCTTTGACGCCCTCTTTGGCGAAGACGAAGTTCCCGAAGAAAAGCCTGTAGAAGAACAGGCTGCCGAACCTGCCTTGGAACAGCCCGCAGAAACTCTCGCCGAACAGGTGAGTCAGGCGGAAACTGAACTGGAAATTCCGGAACCGGAACCGGCCAAGGATCAAACTGAAGATTTTGCGAAGGAAATGGGTGGCGCACTCAACAGCATCTTCGGTAACGACGATGACGATCTCGACATCCCGGAAGTGAAGCACGAAGAAAAAGCCGAACCTTCCCAGGAAGATACGGGTGCTGCCGTCGAGGAAGCCCCGCTGCAGCAGGCTTCTCTCGAAGCCGACCTGGACAAGTCCTTCAACATGCTCTTCGGTGAAGATGAAGTTCCCGAAGAAGGTGCTGCTGCAAAGACCGAACAGGCTTCTGCAGAAGAAACTCCCGTGCAGGAAGCTCCTGCCGCTGTCGACACGAAGTCTCTCGAAAGTGCCGTGGACGGTGCGTTCAAGGGCCTGTTCGAATCCGATGACGATTCCCTGCCCGAAGAATCTGCCGCGGGCAACAAGGGCGTTGATTTCTTGATGTCCGATGATTCCGACGACGAGGTCTCCAGCGGTCTTATCAAGGATCCTTCTGCTCCGCTGGAACGCGGTGCTACCGACCTGGACGAAAGCCTGAACACGAAGACGCTTGCCGAAATCTATTTCGAGCAGGGCCTGTACGGAAAGGCTTTGGATATCTACCAGGATCTGGCCCGCAAGGAACCGGACAACGAAGAAATTACGACCCGCCTCGCCGAAATAGAGAAGGTGTACCGCGAAAAGTTCGGAGGCGAGTCGAATGGCTGATTTGAAGATTGAACAGCTCTTGCGAGCGATGGTCGAGCACAAGGCGTCCGACTTGCATATCAGGACGGGCGTGCCGCCGATTTACCGCATCAATGGTGCGCTGACCAAGATTTTCGAAACCCGCGTGGACCCGGGCATGATGGATTCCTTCCTGGACGATATCATGAACCGCGACCAGAAGTTGCGTTTTGAACAAAATAAGGAATGCGACTTTGCCGTGGGCGCCCGTGACATGGGCCGTTTTCGTGTGAACGTTTTCCGCCAGCGCGGTACGATTGCCGTGGTGATTCGTCATATCAAGGCGAAGATCCCCGCATTCGAGGAACTTCACCTGCCCGAAATTATCCGCGATATGGCTTTGACCCGCCGCGGCCTGGTGCTTGTGACGGGAACGACCGGTTCCGGAAAGTCGACGACGCTTGCTTCCATGCTGGATTACATCAACCAGCGCGAAGCCGTCAACATCATTACGGTCGAAGACCCGATCGAATACCTTTACAGGGACGAAAAGGCCATCATTTCGCAGCGCGAAATCGGCGTGGATACGCTTTCTTATGCGAACGCCTTGCGTGCCGCCCTGCGTCAGGATCCGGACGTGCTCCTCGTGGGCGAAATCCGTGACCTCGAAACGATGCAGATTGCGCTTACCGCTGCCGATACGGGCCACATGGTGTTCGCGACTATCCATACGACGAACGCTACCGAAACGATTCAGCGTGTGCTTTCGATGTACCCGCCGCACCAGCACGATGAAATCCGCTTGCTGCTGGCCGAAGTCCTTGCGGGCATCATTTCGCTGCGCCTGTTGCCGACTGCCGATGGACAGGGACGAGTTCCCGCTGCCGAAGTGCTCGTGAATACGGCTGCCATCAAGGAATACATCCGCGACAAGGATAAGCTCGAACTCGTGGAACAGGCGATTGCCGAAGGCCACATGCAGTATCACAGCCAGACGTTCGACCAGGCTTTGCTGAATTTGTACCAGAGTGGACAGATTACGCTCGAGACTGCGATGAACGCCGCGACGAACAAGGACGATTTCGACCTCAAGATTCGCGGTATTTCCGGTACTTCCGACCGCGGCTGGATGTAGCTACTGCGGGCATTTCTCGTAGACGAACGGATTGTGGTCGCCTTGCACCTTGAATATGCGGCGGTCGCGCTCGCATTCCTTTTCGGTGACGGGGTTCATCTTGTCCCAGGCTTCAAAGAGCTTGCGGTCCTGGTTCGATAACTTTACGCCGTAAGTTTTTTCCATGTAGAAACTGGCACGGGCGACGATGCCGCGGGCTTCTTTGCGGGGCTGCGCCTTCTTTTCCTTGAAGTCGACGATGGTTTTGCAGTTGCCGTACATCGGTTCGGGATTGTTGGTCCACTGGCTGTACATGAAGTTGCTGCGGTCGCCGTTGATTTCGCCGATAGCGGGCCAAAGGTTGTGCATGTCGCCTTCCATCAGCTTGAAGGTCGTGTCGTTCGCGCTGCAGTTCTTGCGTCCGCCGTCTTTCCAGCAGGGGAGAAAGTGCCCCATGTTGTGCGCGGTCACCATGTGTTCCCATTCGATTTTTTCGGCGCGCTTGAAACTCTTGCGCTTGGGATTGTCGCGCGGCTTGAAATCGCAACTAGAAAAATCGACGCTCTTCTTGTCGTTGTATTTGCAGCCGCAGTAAAGCGTTTCTTGCAGTTCGCCGTAGTACACGCGCCTCAATTGCTTGCTTGCGTCGCGGTAGTTGTAGTGCTGTGGCGGTGCTTCGGGATCGACGCGCGCCTCGGAAAATGTTGCGAAAAGCGCAATCAGGGAAAGCGAAAAAATGACGGCACGGCGCATTGGCTTAAAAGCGTTAAACATATAGGCAATAGGAATTGTAAAGAGGTTGATGAAAATAATAGTAAATAGTTACTCGGAACTAGTAACTCCTAATGGAACTCAGAACTGCCGCGCAGCGGCCCCAGTAACTATATTTGGCGCATGCAAACCTCCGGTATGGAATACCTTGAGTCGCGCCTGATGTTCGGGATGGTTCCTGGACTCGAATCGACGCGCAAGCTTTGCGAGGCGCTTGGAAACCCGCAAGAGAAATTCAGTACTATCCATGTCGTCGGAACGAACGGCAAGGGTTCCACGAGTTACTATCTTGCTGGAATTTTACAGGCGCACGGCTACAAGACGGGCCTGTTTACGAGTCCGCACCTGGTGAGCCTGCGCGAACGCATTCGCATAGACGACGTACCGATTCCCGAAGCCGATTTGGAACGGTTGCTCCTTCGCGTAAAGGCGGCCGCGTGCGGGGCTTCCCTAGAGCCGACATTCTTCGAAGTCTTGACGCTTGTCGCATTCCTCTATTACGCGGAGAACGGCGTAGACGTGGTCTCGATGGAAGCGGGCATGGGCGGCCGCCTGGACAGTACCGCCGTGGCGTGCGGCGATATCGCCGTGCTTACGAGCATAGGGCTTGAACATACCGAAGTCCTGGGCCCTACCGAAGAAGCGATTCTCAAAGAAAAGATGGCCGTAGTAGAAGCCGATTCCAGGGCGTCGCGCTGCAAGACGTTTGTTGTTGGTGGCCTTTCCGAAAAATTGCTTGTTGAAGCGCAGGCCTTTGCCGCTTCGCATCGTGCTGAATGCATTGTCCCTGAAATCCGCGACGATATCGAGCTTTTGAACCTGGGACGTCATTATGTCGAGAATGCGAGCCTTTCGCTCGCGGCGGCATCGTGCTTTATACAAAGTAACGGCGGCCACTACGATGACGCCCTGGCACTCAAGATTCTCGCAACACGCTCCTGGGCTGGCCGCATGCAGAAACTCACGGATGTTACGGGCAAGGTCCGGGTCATTCTGGACGGGGCGCACAATTCCCATGCTGTGCGTCGCCTAGTCGAAACCCTGGCCAAGTATTACCCCGGCCAAAAGTTCCATTGCCTTTTCGGGGCGCTCAAGGACAAGGACGTGGGGGAGATGCTTAAGCTGATGGCTCCGTACGTTTCGCATTGGCATGTCACCAAGACGCCTTACGTGCGTTTCCGCGAACTCGAAGACTTGCAGGCGGAGCTACAGAACGCCGGGCTTGTGACGGCCAGCGCCGCAGAACTCTCTGGCGAGTATGTCGAGAAGGTCATGGAGGCCGCCGCCGATTCCGGGACGCCGCTCCTCATTACGGGCAGCCTCTACATGATCGGGGCCGCTATCCTGCTCTTAAGGGACCGTCTCGCCGGGCTGGAATTTTTCCGCGGGCTCGAACCTAGTTCGAATGAACACCGGTAACGCGCGATTCTACGGAACCGTCGCTAAATTTCGTCTTTAATACGTCGCCTTCTTTTAGCTGCCTGGCGTTACGTACAAAATTGCCGTTGCTGTCGAGCGTGAGCGTGTAGCCTCGCGCGATAATCGTCTGCGGGTCGACCGCCTTGACGCGGGTTTCCGTTAGATCGAATTTTGACTTTTCCAGGTCCAGGATCTTGCGGGAACCTTGCCGCAGGCCTTCTTCGTTCCGGTCGAGCCTTTCGAATTCGGTTTTGACGATAAACGAGATGTCTTTCTTTAGCGACGTACAGATTTGGATATGCAGCGCGTTCTCGCGGTGCAGGCGCGTTATGACTCCGCGTTGCAACTGCGTCCCGAGCGATGTCAGGTAGGATTTTTCTTCGGCCAGTTTTTCCTTGGCGCAGTTTACGACATCGAGAGCGCATTGCTCCAGCCTGTTCCAACCCTCTGTCGCCCGTTCTACAAGGCGCTTGGCGCAGTCTGTCGGCGTAATGCAAGAGACGCTCGCCACTTCGTCGAGCAGGCTCTTGTCAATTTCGTGACCGATGCCCGTGAATACGGGAATGTGGCAGTTCGCGACCGCGCGGCAGAGAGCTTCGCTATCGAAATAGTTCAGGTCTGTCTTGGAACCGCCTCCGCGCACGATGCAGATGACGTCGATTTCCGGGTTGGCGGTCAGGGATTCCAGTGCGGCGATGACGCTGGATTCCGTATCGTTCCCCTGCATCTTGGCATACGCCGGTACAACGCTAAAGCGGAAGGGGGAGGCGGCAAGCCTCGTGGTGAAATCCTTGTAGGCGGCAGTCCCTTCGCCGGTGATAAGCCCTACGCACAACGGCATGGGCGGGAGCGGTATGGACTTGTTCTTTTCGAGAAGGCCTTCGATGGCGAGCTTCTTGAGGATGGCCGCCTTGGTGATGGCGAGTTCGCCGAGCGTGTAGACAGGGTCGATGTCGAGGACCTTCGCCTGTAGCTTGCCGAAGGGAATGTACACGTCGGCCTGGATGAGCAGGCAGACCTTGAGCTGCTCCTTGATGGTAAACGGCGTGGGGGCGTTCTCTGTCTTTTGGCGGAGGGCGGCGAACTGGCCCGCGAAGCAGCTGAGCGCGATAGTCGCGATGGGTTTCACGTCGCCTTCGGCAAAATCGGCGATGCTCATGTAGACGATTTTCTGTTTTTCGGCGATTTGCGTAATGACTCCGTGGACCCAGACGGGCGGCGTGCCCTTGAGCTTGTTGCTGATGGAGGTCATGTACTGCAAGACCGAGTATGTGCGTATGGGCTGCTCCATGACGAAACAATAGAAAAATTTTTCTTTACAGAAATTGAAAATGGTGGCTTGAATCGCAGGTTTGTCAGGGGCTTGTGGTCAGGCCAGGGCCTCTTTACTATATTCTTTTCAGCGATTTGAATACCACTATAAGGAGTATGCGATGAAATCCAGAATTTTTGCAGCGTGCCTTGCTGTGACTGTTCTTGCGTTTCTGTCCGGTTGTGCCGGAAGTGTGAATGCCAACAAGTCCGTTTCCATTGCCGAATCTACGGCGAGTGTCGCCGACGAAGCGAAGGTCGATGCGTCGAAGACTGAATCCGCCAAGGTGAAACTCGATTCCGCAAAGGCCAAGCTCGCCGATGGCGAAGAAGAAGAGGCTGCCGCTCTTGCCGAACAGAGCGCTCTCGAATACAGGCTCGCGATTGCGAATGCCGAACGCGATGCGGTTAAGAAAGAAGACGAACGCGTCGAAAAGGAACTCCGCAACGACGTGGAACGCAAGTTGATCTACCAGAGCATTCTGGACCAGGAAACGAAGGGGGCCAAGTAATGAAAATGAATAAGCTTTTCGCTCTCGGTGCACTGGCACTCGGTTCTGCCTTTGCCGCAGAAGAATCTTCTATCCCGTCCCTGTACGACATGTGCCGTGACGCTCTCGATGTCGTGAAGTCCAAGATGCCTGCCAACGCAGTCTCTGCCAAGCTTTCTGCTGTCGAAGCGGAAGGTGTCGCGGCAGACCTCAAGGCCGCCGTCGAAGACGATCCGGTATCTGCGAAGTCCATTGCGCTTGCTGCATCGTGCTCCCTGTACGTGCAGATTGTCCGCGTGGAATCCGAAACGCAGGCTCTCCGCAACCACATGGCCGAGAACTGGGAAAAGCGTGCCGCCACGGCCCGCTCCATCGAAGCTATCCAGGAACAGATTGGCCAGGCCCGTAGCGGCAAGGTGAACGACCTCGAAGCCGAAAAGGCCAAGATGAAGGACCAGGAAGCCCGCCTCCAGGCCGAAATGCAGCAGAACCAGGAAAAGTTCCAGGCCGAAGCTGCCGCCAAGGAAGCCGCCCTCAAGGCCGCCAACGAACGCGAAGCCGACCTCCAGAAGCAGCAGGCTGACCTCCAGAAGCAGCTCGAGGCCGAAAAGAAGGCTCTCGCCGAAGAACGCGCCAAGGCCGAAGCCCGCCAGGCCGAAGCCATGAACAAGCTGAACGAGCTCCAGTCTAAGATGATCCAGGTGACCAAGGACGCCCGCGGCATTATTCTCTCCATGAGCGACATCCTCTTTGACGTGAACAAGGCTTCCCTCAAGCAGGACTTGAAGACGAGCCTTGCCAAGGTGGCTGGCATCCTCTCGGTGTACCAGCAGTTTAACGTGTCCATTGAAGGCAACACCGACAACACGGGTTCTGCGGACCACAACATGAAGCTCTCTCAGCAGCGCGCCGACAATGTGAAGGCGTTCCTGGTGGAGCAGGGCATTGACGGAAACCGCTTGACCGCCACGGGTCTCGGCATGACCATGCCGATTGCCGACAACAACACCAAGGAAGGCCGCCAGAAGAACCGCCGCGTGGACCTCGTCATCCAGGACAAGGCCCTGCAGCAAGGCGCCGAAGCACCTGCCGCTGAACCGGCCGCTGCTCCTGCAGAACCGGCTGCCGCCCCTGCCGCTGAGCCCGCGAAGTAACCTTATGGCAAAGACCGTTACCGCCATGGAGGCGAGGCAGAATTTCGGCAACTTGCTGAACCAGGTCTCGCTTTCGCAAGAAGAAATAGTCATCGAGCGTGCGGGCAAGCCGCTTGCGCGCCTGGTGAACGTTTCTTCGGCTTCGAATGGCGGCGAACTGGATTTCCGGGATATCGGCAAGTTGCCGAACGACATCTGGGAAATCCGCTAGTCGCGGGCATCCCGAAACCGGTACCTTGCCATTCCACACGAAACTTTGTATATTCTATAGCATGAGAAAGAACCTTAACCTTCGACTTCTACTTGGTATCGCCCACGGAGCGAGGTTTTAGGCTATTTCGTTTTGAATAGGAATTAACTTAAAAGGCCCGCTTCCGTGACGAAGCGGGTTCTTTTTTATGGTAAAATGCTATTTTTGAACAGGAAAAAGGACTTTGCGGCGCATGGAAGCCGGCAAGGAGATAAAAAATGAGCAATGTAAGTGCCGATATGGCGAACAGACAACCTTTCTTTTACGATGTCACCCTGCGTGACGGCAACCAGGCGCTCCCGAAGCCCTGGAACAACGCCCAGAAAAAGGACGTTTACCTGCAGCTGCTGAAACTTGGCGTGCAGGGTGCCGAAGTCGGCTTCCCGGCTTCGTCCGAGATGGACTTCGAATCGTGCAAGGAACTGGCGCAGCTCACCGCGAAGATGGCCGAGGAAGGCAACGAGGTGGCAAAGCGCGTGGTTGTCTCGGGCCTGGCCCGCTGCGTGGAAAGCGATATCCAGCGTTGCTGGGAGGCTGTGCAGTTTGCGCCGCACCCGCGTATCCATACGTTCCTCGCGACAAGCCCGCTCTCGATGGAGCACGTGCTGCACCTGACCCCCGAACAGGTGAAGGAGAAGGCGGTTCACTGCGTGAAGTTTGCCAAGTCGCTCGTGGGTGACAAGGGCGACGTGGAATTCAGTGCCGAGCACTTCGGCGACTGCCTCGAGAACATGGATTTCGTGATTGACGTGCTGAAGGCCGTGGTCGAAGCCGGTGCGACGACCATCAACCTGCCGAACACGGTGGAACGTTACCGTCCCTCGCTGTACGTGAACCAGATCAAGCAGGTGTACGAGGCTCTGCCTAAGAACATCACGATTTCGGTGCACTGCCACAACGATTTGGGCATGGCGACTGCCGCCACCGTCGAAAGCTTCTTCGTTGGTGCTACCCAGCTGGAAGTCGCGCTGAACGGCCTCGGCGAACGCTGCGGCAATACGAATTTTTACGAAGTCGCGGTCGCGCTGCACAATTCCGGCGTAGAGACCGGACTGCACATGGAACGCATCTACGAGACGGCCATCTTGATTTCGCAGTGGTCGGGTATCAGCATTTATAGTCGCGCCCCGCTGATCGGCGCCGAAGCCATCGTGCACCGTAGCGGCATCCACCAGGATGGCGCCTCCAAGACGAAGGATATGAAGAAGGGCGCCTACCGCCCGATCGACTATTCCATCATCGGCCGCCACCAGAACGACACCCTGAGCTTCACGAGCCAGAGCGGCCGCACCGCCGTGTACGAGATTATCACGAAGTTCGGCTACAAGATGACGCTTGCCGAAGCCGCCGAACTGCAGCCGATTCTGAAGTCCTACAGTGAAAAGGAAGGCGAACTCAGTGCCGAGCGCGTGCTGGACGTGTTCCGCGAGCAGCGCGTGAACGTGAACGGTCGCCTGGTGTTCAACAACATTGAGGTCATCCCCGACGAGAACCGCTTCATTTTCCACTTCAAGAAGGATGGCGAGGCGCTGGTGAGGTCTATTACGGCAGAAGGCCCGATCGAGGCCGCCCTCATGCTCATGCGCGAAATCGGCATGCCTGTGGAACTCGTGAAGTACCGCCAGCTCGTCGTTCCCGAGAAGGACAAGCTGTGGGCGGGCCGTGGTCTCAGCCGCATGCTGTTGAAGGCGGGCGATACCGAGGTCGAAGGCCGCGGTGTCAGTAGCGATACGCTCAAGGCCAACATGCGTGCCCTCTTCGGTGGCGTGAACCTGCTGTACAAAAAATAATTCGGAGGCCCCATGCTCGAACCGCTGACACGCCCTTTCAAGCGCCACTACGACAAGTACCGTGGTAAGCTGAATGGATTTGTCGCGCCTGTCAAGGAATCCGTGTCCAAGCTATATGCGATGATTCCGAAGGGTGCGGCTTTTGCGGGTTCCGAGGACTTGGGGCAGGAGGCCGACGGTTCTACCTCGGGCGGCAAGAAACCCGGACTGATCGCGAAGTTCAAGGATTTCAAGAAATCGATGAAGGGACTCTCCGATTTCCAGAAACTCATCCTGTTGACAATCGCGATTGTGCTCCCTGCCGGAATCCTCATCGCGGTCGTGCTTGCAAGCTTTATCAAAAAACGCAAAAAATAACTTCGTTAAGCCCATTGTGGAGGTGGATCTTATGCGTAAGCATATTTCGTTTGCTTTCCTTTTTTTCGCGTTCTTCTTCGGCGCTTGCGGTGACAGCGAGACATCTGCTGGCATAGAACAGGGGCTAAGCGAACCCGTTGACGTGCCTAGCAGCAGTTCTTTCGCGAAATTCAGTAGCAGCTCGAAAGGTTCGTCGAACTCCCAGACGGTGTTGCCACAGGATCCGACCGAATGCGAATTTGGAACTTTGCTTGATGAGCGTGACGGACAGACCTACAAGACAATAAAAATCGGTGACCAGGTATGGATGGCCGAAAATCTGAACTATGAGATGGATTCCAGTTTCTGTTACATGAACAGTTTGGATAGCTGTGAAAAATACGGACGGCTCTATACCTACTATACTGCTGACGAAGCGTGCCCTGCTGGATACCATCTGCCTACCAGGGAAGAATTTGACATTCTCATGAGGCCCTTGTCTGAAAGGATAAACGAAGAAAGCGAAGATTGGTCTTACTACATGGCGCCATTTGCGTTAAAGGCCACCGAAGGCTGGGAACCTTATACCAAGCCTTTTCACGGAGATGTCTATTTGCCGGCTTCGACCAATGCGACCTGTTTTACGGCATTGCCTGCGGGGTATCGTATGTCGGGTCCAGGATTTAAGAATGCGGGCCGTGAAACCTATTTCTGGTGTCGCGACGATCATAGCGAAGGGCTGCGCATCGCGATTGATATGTCGTATGATACTTTTTTCGTAAATTCATATTGGTGGGATGATAACGAAGCGTTCTCAGTCCGTTGCATAAAGGACTAGTGCTTGTACACTACTTGGTGAATCGATTTTGTTTTCTAAATTTTTACTAACCCCAATAGCCTCATTCCTAACCACTAGCCACGGTTTACTAACCACTCACTATGCTTTCTTCCCGCTTGCCTAAAGACCTTTCTCCGTCTCCGTTCTTTGCCGAACTGGAGCGCGCGAAGGCTGAGTCTGCGCCGTTTATCGATATGACGGTAAGCAGCCCGGTGAAGGCGGGACTACCGATTGACTTGGATGCGGCGGTTGATGAAGGTCGCGAATCTTTCGGTTGCTGGAATCCAGATGCGGCGGGCTGGAAGTCGGCGCGCGAGGCGGTGGTGGAATATTACCGCGAACGTGGCGGCAACTTTGATGCGGGACAGATTATCCTTACCGCGAGTACGAGCGAAGCTTATTCCGTCTTGTTCAAGGCGTTCTGCGACCCGGGCGACGTAATCCTCACGCCGATGCCGGGCTATCCGCTGCTCGATACGCTTGCCCAGCTGGAACATCTGGAATGCGCACCGTATTTCCTTGAACTTAGACGAAAGACTTGCGGGGGAGAATTCCGTTTCGTGCTTGATACCGACAGCCTGCTGGCCGCGCCGGAGCGTGCGAAAATCCTGCTGCTCGTTTCACCGCATAACCCGACGGGGCATTGCGTCTCCCGCGAAGGATGGAATGCGGCTGTTCATTTTTGCGAAGAGAACAACTTGATCCTCGTGGTGGACGAAGTCTTCGGTGATTACGGTTTTTCGCCGGAGGTCCGCCGCAGTTGGGAATATGCATTAGACGATAGACGAAAGACGATAGACGAAAGTAATATATGGGATGCGGGAGGCGGCGACTTCATCAACCTTCCCGAAGGCGGCCCCAAGTGCCCCATCTTCTGGCTGAACGGCCTGAGCAAGGCCGTGGGCTCCCCGCAGCTCAAGCTCGGTTGGATGGCTTTCTACGCACCCCGCGAAAAGTTTGAAGAAATTCGCGCGGCACTCGAGTTTGTGGAAGACGCCTACCTGAGTGTATCCGCCCCGGCGCAGGCACTTGGCATTTCGCTGCTGCCCAAGGCCGCGGCTTACGAATCGCGTGTCAAGGAACGCCTTTTGCAAAACTGGCAGACGCTCCGCGAATCATTCCCCTCCAAGTACTGCCCCGAGGTTCTCGGCGGCTGGTATGCGGTAGTCCGCCTGGGCGAAGACGACGAGGAACTCACGCTCCGCCTGCTCAAGGAAAAGCACGTGCTCGTGCAACCGGGATTCTTCTTCGACTTCGACGAGGACGGCTGGGTGGTGGTCTCTCTGTTGCAGGAACCGGCGCAGTTCAAGGAAGCGGTAGCGAGGATGCGCGCGCTTGCTCAAGGATGATGCGGGAATATTTTTGTATATTACACGCGGATAAAAATTAGGTTGTAACGTGGAAAAGAAAAAGATTTTGCTTATCAACTGGCGCGATATCAAGAACCCGGAAGCGGGCGGCGCCGAACTGTATTTCCATGAACTTTTCAAGCGGCTCAATGCGCGCAGCTACGAGGTGACGGTCCTTGCGCACCGCGTGAAGGGCCTGCCCGACGAAGAAACCGTGGATGGCATGCGTACCATCCGTATCGGTAACAAGTTCCTGTTCAACTATTCCGCATTTTTCTACGCCCGCAAGCACCAGAAGGAATACGACCTTATCGTCGAAGACCTGAACAAGATTCCGTTCTTCACAAAACTCGGGACCAAGACGAAGCGCCTGCACATGGTGATGCACTTTTTCCGCAAGTCCATCTTCCGCGAGGCGTTTTTCCCGATGGCGCTGTACGTGTACCTGATGGAACGTGCCGTCGCGCTGTTCTACAAGGGCGAAAAGTTCCTCGCCATTTCGCAGAGCACCGCCGACGAGATTGCCGACATGGGCATCAAGTCCAAGTGGACCGAGGTGGTGGAACCGGGTATCGATACCGAATACTTCAAGCCGACCCAGCCGAAGGCCGATCCTCCGGTCATATCTTACGTGGGCCGCCTCATGAAGTACAAGAACGCACAGTTTGTCATCAACGCCATGCCGCGCCTGCGCGAACTCGTTCCGGGAATCGTGCTCGAGGTGGCCGGTGGCGGGGACTACCGCGCCGAACTCGAGAAGCTGGTCGATAAGCTTGGCGTGCGCGACTCCGTGAAGTTCCTGGGCCGCGTCTCCGAAGACGAGAAACGTGACCTCCTGAGCAGGTCCTCGCTGTTTATAAACCCCTCGTTCAAGGAAGGCTGGGGCATCAACAATATCGAGGCGAACCTCTGCGGGACCATCTCGATGAGCAACAACGTGGCCGGCCTCAAGGACTCCGTCGTGGACGGCGTGACCGGGCTCCTGTACGAAAATGACGATCCGGAAGGGTTCTGCCAGAAGGCCGCGGCTGTCTTGCACGACCGGAACCACCTCGAGGAATTGCAAAATAACGCGAAAAAACGCGCTTTGGCCATGAGCTGGGACGCCATGGCCGATAAAATGGAAAAAGTTGTTGAAAAAGCGTTTGTATAACGTTTTTTGACACAAAATTTTGTTAAATTTCCGCCCGTGATTGCCCCCTCTCGGTTTGTCGCTGCGGCGAAAACCGGCTTGCTCCGATTTCCTGAGCTGGACCAGGTCCGCCGGATAGGAGTCCCCCCTGGCCGTCAAGTCTCGATGAGACGCTATTAAGATGGCCCAAATCAACCAAAAAATCGCAATCACCCCTTCTGCCGGTCTTTTCCAGCTTGCAGTTGTGGATTAACCCTTACTTATGAGGTGCCTAGATGGAATACATTGCTCTCGCACTTTCACTCATCGCAGTGATTCTGTGCATCGTTATCCTCTCGAAGGTTAGCAAGATTCTCGACAATCTCCATACCCCGATTGTTAAAAAGCTCACCCCGGACATGAACCTGAAGCCGAATTCCCGTCGCGCCGTTAGCGCCCAGGAAATGGCCCAGCGTGGGGAACGCAACAACAAGGACAATCGCAATAAGGATCGTCAGAATAAAGAAAACCGCGGTGAAAAGAACGGCCAGGCCCAGCAGGGTCAGAACCGTGACCGCAACGAACAGCGTGAGAACCGTGGTTCTCGCCGTGACCGCCGTGAAGGCCGTCCGGATCGCCCGCGTCGTGAATTCAACAATGCCGAAGCTCCTGCTGCCGCCGTTGCCGCCGAAGCAGCTCCCGCTGCTGCCGAAGCCCCCGCTGCAGAAGCCCGTCGTCCGCTCGCACCGCGTATCCCGGTTGAAACTCCGGCCGCTCCCGTTGCTCCTGCTCCGGTTGCCGTTCCGGCTGTTGCTGCCGAAGCGCCTGTCGAAGTTGCCGAAACCACTTTTGATCCCGCCAAGGTCCGCTATGGCCGTCGCAACGTGATCAAGAAGGCTCCGGAACTCGCTGACGACGAAGCCTAATTCGCGATAACACGCGCGAATGCGCAAAAATTGAAAGCCTCCGGTCTTTTGACCGGAGGCTTTCTGTTTCTTAAACGGATTGCCTGGACTAGAATTCCACTAGGCCTTTCTCGGCGTCGGCGAGAATCACCTTGGTGGCCATGCCCACGAAAAGTCCGTGGCCCACGATACCTACGATATGTTCCAGGTCGCGTGCTAGTTTGTCCGGATTTTCGATAATCCCGAACTTGGCGTCTGCAATCAGGTTGCCGCTGTCGCTAATCACCGGGCCGTCCTTGCCGGGAGCGCCCATGCGCACCTTGAGGTCTCCGCCCAGCTTTTTCACGCGTTCGGTCACCACGGCGATGGCTCCCGGAATGATTTCGAGCGGAACGGCGAACTTTTCGCCGAGCTTGTTCACCTTCTTGCCGCTGTCCGCGATAATCACGTAGTTGTCGGTCATGGAGGCGACAATCTTTTCGAGCAGGTGGGCGGCACCGCGGCCCTTGATCAGGTTCCTCTGGTCGTCGATTTCGTCGGCACCGTCAATCACCATGTCCAGGTGGCTGACTTCGCCCATTTCTTTGAGCGGGATGCCCAGGCTACGACACTGCAGCGTGGTGCTCCAGCTGGTGCTCACGCCCGTGACGGAGAGGCCTTCGGTCTTGATGCGTTCGGCGAGGCGGTTCACCATGTGTGCGGCGGTACTACCCGTACCGAGCCCCACGGTCATGCCGTCCTTGATCATGTCGGCGGCACGTACGCCAGCCGCTTTCTTGAGTTCGTCCATCGATGCCATTAGCGCCATCTCCTGTTGTAGTTGTCGTTGTCGGAGTCGTAACCTTCTCCAAAATCTTCGTCAAACGATTCGTCGTCGAACTCGCCGTCCGGGAAACCGCTTTCGAGTTCGGTAAAACTGGGGGAGTCTATGGAGACTACCTGGACTTCGAATATCAGGTCCTTTCCGGCAAAGGGGTGGTTCCCGTCTACGAGGACGGTGTCCTTGTAAATTTCCTTGACTACGTAGATGCCGTCGGTTTCTTCGTCTTCGTCGAGATGCAGGTCGTCACAAAATTCGTCGGCGGTGTCGGGCAACTGGAATTCGCGGATGTCGCCATCCTGGAACATTTCGAGTTCCATGCCGAGCCAGAGTTCACCGACTTCCTGGAGTTCCGCCTTGGGAACCTGGAGAACAAGATCGTCCCTGTAGGGGCCGTAACCCAGCTTGTAGGGTATTTCTACGGTAAAGGAGTCTCCGACCTTTTTGCCTTCCAGGGCAGTTTCGAGGCCGGGGATGATGTTTTCGTAGCCGTGGATATAGACAAAAGGATGTGAAGAAGGGACTTCTTCCAGAATGCGTCCGGTCATTTCTTTGAGGGTATACGCAATGCTGACCTTGAGCTTGTCTTGAACAGTTTCCATACGGGCGCAAATATAGTTAATAGTTAATAGTTCCTTGTTCTTAGTTATTGGGGATATTATTAAATTTTTCGCTATGCTTTACGGAATATGTTCTGATATACACTCCAATGCCGTTGCTTTTGAGGCCGTCCTCCAGTCCATGAAGGAAAACGGTGTCGAAAAGAGAATTTGCCTTGGGGATTTGGTTGGATACGGTGTCGATGCGGACGAATGCGTCCAGTTGGCACGGAAAAATATGGATGTATGTCTTATCGGCAACCACGATAGCGTGGGCATCAAGTACGAATCGAGCGTCGGCTTCAATCCGTATGCCAAGCAGGCTATCGAGTGGACGCAGAAGCACTTGAGTGCGGAGTCTGTCGCCTACATGAAATCGTTGCCGTACATATACGAAGAAAACGATATCACGTTTGTGCATGCTTCTCCGCTTTCTCCGGCCGATTGGGTGTATATCACCGATTTGGAAGGCGCGCTTGACGCGTTTGACCATTTTACGGGCCGCTACTGCTTTGTCGGCCACACGCACAGCCCGGTGATTGTCGCTAGCCGTCCGATGGCGATTCCCAAGATCCTGGACGAATATGAATACGTGATTGCCGATACGGAACGCCTGCTGGTGAATGTGGGCAGCGTGGGGCAACCGCGTGACCGCGATCCGCGCGCCTGTTGGTGCCTGCTCGATACCGAGACCAAGTGCGTACGGCTGATTCGCGTCGATTACGACGTTTTCCAGACGCAGGAGCGCATGAAGAAGGCCGGCATGCCGAGTTTCCTTATTGAACGCCTGAGCGTAGGGAGATAGACGAAAGACCGCTGCGCTGGTAGACGATAGACGAAAGATTTTAGGTATGAGTACTCCATATAAAAAAATATATGATGTTGTAGAGGTGTTTCTCTTTCGTCTAAAGTCTTTTCCTTTCGTCTTTCGTCTAACAAGTTTTCTTATCGTCTAACAAGTTTTTCTATCGTCTTTCGTCTTTCGTCTTTCGTCTAATATGAAATGGGTTCTAGCAGTATTCGGTAAGGCCGGCTCGCCGTTTATCGCGGACGAGGTGGACAAGTACGTGAAGCGCCTGCGTGGGGGAGTCTACCCGCTCGAGGTCGTGGAACTCAAGGAATCGAAAATCGACGACCGCGTTCAGGCGCTGGCGCAAGAAGCGTCACTTTTTGACAAGAAGTTTCCGAAGTCGGAATACCGCCGCGTCATCCTTTCCGAAGAGGGCAAGCTCATGGACACGGTGAAGCTCTCGGATACGCTCCGCGACCGGTTTCCGGGCAATATCGTGTTCTTGATCGGGTCTGCCTACGGCATCGACGAAAATTTGAAGAAGACGGCGGATTTGCTGCTTTCGCTTTCGCCGCTTACGTTTACGCACGACCACGCCCGCGTGCTTTTTGCCGAACAGCTCTACCGCGTTCAGATGGTGATGCAGAACCACCCGTACCATCACAGGTAATCATCGTCATGGCGGGCCTGACCCGCCATCTAGCATCCATTTTTCTATATTTGGCGGCGTAAAAAACGGGACTCTTTATGAACGCAGAAATCGAAAAACGCCGCACTTTCGCCATCGTAAGCCACCCCGACGCGGGTAAGACCACCATCACCGAAAAGTTCCTGTGGTACGGGAACGTCATCCGCGAGGCGGGCCACGTGCGCGCCAAGGCGAACCGCAGCTACACGGTGAGCGACTGGATGAAAATCGAGCAACAGCGCGGTATTTCGGTTTCGAGTTCCGTTTTGAATTTCCCGTTCGAAGGTTGCATGTTCAACCTCGTCGATACCCCGGGGCACCAGGATTTCTGCGAAGACACCTACCGCGCCCTGACCGCCGTGGATGCCGCCCTCGTGCTTATCGATAGCGTGAACGGCGTGGAAAAGCAGACCATCAAGCTCATGGACGTGTGCCGCATGCGCCACACCCCGATTATCACGTTCATCAACAAGATGGACCTCGATGGCCGCCACGTGCTCGACTTGCTCGACCAGATTGAAAACGTACTCCATATCAAGACGGCGCCGTTTACGCTCCCGATTGGCGTGGGCAAGCTCTTCAAGGGCGTCTATTCCATCGCCGAGAACACCTTCCATACCTTCAACAAGGAAGAAGGCCACCAGGAAATCATCCAGATGGAAGGCCCGGACGATCCGCGCCTCGTTGAAATGTGCGGTGAGAACTGGGTGAACCAGTTCAAGGAAGAATACGAGATGGTCACCGGCGGCATGGACCCGTTCGACCACGAGAAGTTCCTGAAGGGGGAGATGTGCCCCGTGTTCTTCGGTTCCGCGGTGAACAACTTCGGCGTGCGTCAGCTGTTGAACGCCTTTGCCAAGCTTGCGCCGCCCCCGATGGTGCGCGAGACCGACAAGCGCCCGGTAAGCCCCGACGAAAATGCCTTCAGCGCATTTGTGTTCAAGATCCAGGCCAACATGGACCCCAAGCACCGCGATCGCACGGCCTTCCTGCGAATTTGTTCGGGAAGCTTTACCCGCGGGGAGAAAGTTTTTCACGTGCGTACCGGCCGCGAAATCCGCCTGGCCGCCCCGACGGCGTTCCTCGCGAAGGATAAGGAAGTCATCGACCATGCCTGGGCGGGTGACATCGTGGGCATCAACGACCCGGGACTTTTCCGCATCGGCGATACGCTGACCGACGGCGAAAAGATCAACTTCACCGGCATCCCGGACTTCGCCCCGGAACACTTTGCCCGCGTGACGCTTTTGAACCCGCTCAAGAGCAAGCAGATGGCGAAGGGCCTTGCTGAACTCAGCGAAGAGGGCGCGACGCAGCTTTATGAACCGCTCAAGTCCGCGATACCTGTGATTGGTGTGGTGGGCGAGCTGCAGTTCGACGTGCTCAAGTTCCGCCTGCAGAGCGAATACGGCGCCGACGTGCAACTCGACCGCGTTCCGGCTCATGGCATCCGCTGGGTCACCGGCCCCGAGAAGGACCTGGGCAAGTTCGCCGAGGAATACGCGATGGACTGCATGATGGACAAGGAAAGGAACCTCGTCTGCCTTTTCCCCAATGAATACCGCCTGAACCTTGCTGTCAAGAATTACGAAAACCTGAAATTCGCCGAGACTTCGCAGGGCTAAACAGTTTCTGGGGTGGGTATGCGTGCTATTGGACTTTTTGCTTTAGGCGTCTTGCTGTTCGCGTGTTCGAACAGTACCGACGGATATGTCGAAAAAACGGAAGTCTCCCCGTATTCGGGAATGGTGAAAATCGCTGCCGCCGGCAAGTCCGGCTACCTGGGGACCAATAGTCCGGAAGCTACCGCCAAGGAACGCCCGCAGGCGAAGGTTACGTTTGATTACGACTTCTACATCTCGGAGCACGAAGTCACCCAGGAAGAATACCTGTCGCTCATGGACAAGACTGTCCGGGATGCGAACCCCTGGAATGTCGGGAGCTCGCTCCCCGCGATTAACGTCACCTTGTACGACGCCTTCTTGTATGCCAACGCCCGTAGCGTCCGCGAGGGAATGGATACCGCCTATAGCTATACCGGTCTCCAGTTCGATTCCGCGGGCAACTGCATCCACATGGAATCTCTGGTGTTCCATCCCGAAGTCGAGGCGTACAGGCTCCCGACCGAGGCCGAATGGATTTTTGTGGCGTCGAACGGGTGGAATGTCTCGTCTAGCTGGAACCTCGACAATTCGGAAGGCCATTCGCACGTAGTCTGCTCGCTCGGAAAGAACGGTTTCCGTGTCTGCGACATGGAAGGCAACGTGGCCGAATGGATTAATGACTGGATGGGCCCCCTGGACAGTAGCGTTGTCGCCAACAACTACCTGGGTTCCGAAAACGGCGGGGCTCTCAACGAAAGGCTAGTGAAGGGCGGCCATGTAGGCAAGGGCTCGGCTTGGATCAAGGCCTACTCCCGTGGCGATGTCTATGTCGTGAATGCGTCGAACAAGTTCTCTTATGTCGGGTTCCGCCTGGCTCTGGGCGCTATTCCCAATGGAACATGGCTCAGTTCTACGGGAAAGATGAGGCAGTCCAAACTGAACATGCTGGCGTCGTCGGCGACGCTGAAGGCGATGACCGGCACCCATAGCGTGAAGCTTGCTTTCAGGAACGAGATGACGGGCAACCTGGCCTACATCGATTACGCTTCGGGTGGCAATGTCGTAGAAGAAATCGAGGACACGCTGGACGTGTACCATCCGGCGATTTCTCCGGACGGGAAATGGGTCGCGTTCTGTACCAAGATGGAAGGCGTCGCAGGGAAATCTTCGCTGTACGTCCGCCGTCTGGGAACGGACACTTCTGCGGCGGTGCGCTTGCAGGTGGAGTCGGCAGCCATTCCGCGCTGGCGAGTATTGCCGGGTGGCGATACGGTTATCGTGTATGTTTCCGGGACGGGCGACAATACCGACAGAACCGCCTGGCTTGCAGAATCGACATGGCAGGTGCGTTTTGGTCTAGGCGGTTTCGGGACTCCCGAAAAAATCCATGACGGAACTTTTAACGGAGGCGTGTCGGCAGACGGAAACCTTGCCGTAAGCGGTGCGCGGCTTCTCCGTGCCCGCAGGGGCGATTCCCTGTACGTATGGTACGATAGCCTGCAGGCTTGCAACGCCTCGCTGCAGGCCCAGACGGCGCAGACGCTTTTCCTGGATTTTGGCGGCAGCCGTGGTCGGGAATTTACCGGCGAAAAATATGGGACGCACGAAAGGATTCTCGTTGTCGACAGTGCCGGACGCCTGGTCAAGTCCGTGCGGGCTCCGGCAGGGTATTCGTTCGACCACACGGAATGGGTTTCGGACAAGCTGGCCATTGCAACTCTCGCTAACCCCAACGGGGCTCACGAAAAGATTGTCCTGGTCGATATGGAAACATCCGAAATCCTGGAACTGGTTTCCGGCGAAGACCTGTGGCTGCCGGACATGCGGGTGGGAGAGAGGTATGCCCTGGATCCGTCCGTCTCGGATTTGGACCCGGACAGCGCCGCTGTCTACTTGCTGGAATCTTCGGATGTCAAGACGCTGGTGCTCCGCGAAAAGATGTACCTGTTCTGGAAGTACCTGGACTCTATCAACGTAGTCGTCTTCGGATCTTCTAGACCGTCCTGTGGGGTCGATGCGACTCTGTTCGGTCCGGATATCTTCGCCATCAACATGTCGAATGTCCCGAACATCATGTACGAATCGCGCTTTTTGTTTGAAAACTATGTCGTCCCGCTGGCGCATAACGTGAAGGCGATTGTCGTTGGGCTCGATATAGACCGCTGGTATCGTTCAGAAATGACGATCCAGTACAATTTCTTTGCCGAAGATTACAAACGTTGCCCCGGGTATGTCTACGACGAGAATCACGATTTCTGGAAATCGGGATACCCCAAGGGAATGCGCGAATACAACGAGATTAGCTACAACCCGCCCAAGGCTATCGAGGAGTATACCTATAATCGTGGTATGCAGATTACGCCGCCCAATATCGGTTGGGGCGCCGAGCCGGATTTTGAAGTGGACAGCAACTGGATGGACAACCTGGCGGCGGATTACTACAGGAATTTCAACAACCTTGTCTCGATGCTTTCGACTGCCCGCGAAAACGGCATCAAGGTCCTCGGGGTCATTTTCCCGCAGAGCCCCATCTACAGGGAGACCGGGTCTTACGGTCGGTACGGCCTCCGCAGGTCCGAAGCGCCCCGCCTGATCGAAGAAATTAACGCCTTGTCGGCAGAATACCCCAATTTTAGGCTTTTGGACGAAAATAAGATGGGAGATCACGATTATCCGGACTCCTTGGCCTTTGACTGGGACCATCTCCATAACGGGGGTGGCGTCATGATTACCCCGCGAATCGATTCCGCGTTACATTCGTTTTAGGCTTTTTTATATATTTTTTCCCGGATATGTGGGCGGACTGCGCCCGCTGGACATTCACATCAAAAGGACACATAATGAAACGTCTCTCTATTATTGCCGTGGCCATTATCGCCATCAGTCTTGTCGCTTGTAACCAGGCTTCTGCTGGCGGAACCTTCGGTTCCCAGGCCAAACTGGACAATCTTGAAAAGGAATTCAACACTTTGAAGGAAGAATTCGAGGTTATCAAGTACGCTCTCGACAAGCGCGGCATCTCGCTCGAGGCCGCCCGTGCCGAAATGGAAGCCGACAACAAGGTCTGGGACATCCCCGACGAAGACAGCCCGGTTTTCGGCAATACCAAGAACCCGAAGCTCACCATCGTCGAATTTACCGAATTCCAGTGCCCGTACTGCTCCCGTATCGCCCCGACGATGCAGGAACTCAACAAGAAATATCCGGACCAGATCAAGTTCGTGTACAAGCACTTCCCGCTCAGCTTCCACGCCAATGCCAAGGCTGCCGCTGCCGCTTCCATCGCTGCCCACAAGCAGGGCAAGTTCTGGGAATTCCGCTATGCCCTCGCTCCGCATAGCCGCGAACTCAGCGATTCCACCTACCTCGCCGTAGCCAAGGAAATCGGCCTCGATGTCGAAAAGTTCAAGAAGGACATGGTCCTCGACTCCGCCATGGATGCCCGCATCGACAAGGACTTCCAGTTGGGCGTGAAGGTCGGCGTCCAGGGTACCCCGAACTTCTACATCAACGGCAAGCGCCAGGACCGCTTCTCTCCGGACCTCGTCGAAAAGCTCCTCAAGGAAGCCAAGTAGTGTTTTCAGGTGTACACGCTTAAATCGCTAGGCGTGTGCCCTTTTTTATTTCAAGTTTTTAAATTCAAGAGAAACAAACAATAAACAAGGAACGACATATGATCAAGCAAACATTGAAAGTCGCGTCTGTCATCCTCCTGGGTGTAAGCGTGGCTGCAATGGCTCAGCCGAAGAAGCCGAAGACGGTCGTCTACAAGTTCTTCGACGAGCAGTATCGTCCGGGTGGTTTCGACTACGCGTACGGCGGCAAGAGCAAGGGCATCACCATCACGAAGGATGGCGGTTACAAGTCCAAGGCTGCCTTGCAGATTAACCTGGACCCGAAGGAATACTCCGGTGCGTCCGTCTGCCTTTACAACGAATTCTTCGACCTGAACAAGTACATGCTTGATTCCAAGGTCGAGTTCATGATCAAGGGCAAGGAAGGCGGCGAAAATGTGAAGATCGGCCTCCTCGACGAAGAAGTCAGCGACGGCAAGAAGACGCAGGTCGTGCTCCCGATGAACAAGTACATCGAGGGTGGTGCCGTGACGAAGGACTGGAAGAAGGTTTCCATTCCTCTCGTGGACTTCCCGGACCGTGGTCTCTACTGGGACAACACCCGCAAGTCCGAATTCCCGGCCCGCATCGACTGGGACAAGATTGCTGAAATCCGTTTCTCCATCGACAAGAGCGGCGCCAGCGACTTCAACATCTGGGTGGACAACATCGAGATCGTGAAGGGCAACAAGAAGGCTCCGCCGAAGAAGAAGATGATCTACTGGGATGAAAACGAGGACGTCATCGACGGCCCGAAGAACCCGGAAAAGCTTGACGGCAAGGCCAAGACCCTCGCCACGTTCTACGACAACCAGCTCAAGGGCTTCAGCTACAGCTACGGTGGCCTTACCGCCCAGCGTGAAGCCAAGTCCAAGACTCAGGGCAATGCCAACGTGCTCGCCATGTACATCGACAACAACGACTGGTCCGGCGTGACCTACTCGCTCGGTGAAGGCAAGTACATCGACCTCTCCAAGGTCCGCAACAAGGGCGGCCTCTACTTCTGGATCAAGGGTAAGCTCGGCGGCGAAAAGCTGTATGTGGGTATCCTCGACAACCAGGGCAACGACGTGAAGAGCCAGACCAAGGTCGGCCTCAACGACTGGATCAAGGTCAGCAAGGATTGGCAGCTCGTGAAGATTCCTCTGAAGCGCTTCATGGACAAGGGCAAGGCTTGGGACGCCAACAAGCAGGCCGAAGTCGCGAAGGACATGCAGTGGAGCAAGATTCAGGAAATCCGCTTCTCCGTGGGCAAGGGCGAAAACCAGGGCGAACCGGGCAAGCCGGCTCCTGTGACCGTCTTTGTGGACCAGATCACGTTCACCTCGAACATCGACTGGGTTGACCCGGACCTCAAGTGGGATAACTTCAAGTCCAACGAGAAGGACCTCCTGATTTCCGACTTCGAAGGCAAGTACGCAAACGAACTCTGGGAACCGGCCTTTGGTCCGAAGTCTCAGCTGAAGCATAGCGTTGGCGCCTGCCCGAACATGAACGGCAACTGCCTCAAGATCGAACACTACCTCCTCGCTGACTGGGTCGACGTCGTGCTCGACATGGAAAAGCGCAAGCGCCCGGCCGCCGACCGTGACTGGACCAAGCACTGGGGCATCATGTTCGACGTGTACTCCGAAAAGGCATGGCAGTCCATCACCGTGCAGGTGCAGGACGCCGGCAACGAAATCTTCGTTTCCAACGTCGGTGCTCCGAAGGGCAAGACCACGATCCTCGTGCCGTTCCGTACCTTCGGCAAGTTCCCGTACTACCAGCCGCCTAACGCCAAGGAAAACGGCATCTTCGACCTGAAGGGTGTCGTCGCTCTCGACTTCAAGCCGAGTGGTGAAGGTACTGCCGGTAGCTTCCAGATAGACAACATCAAGCTTACCAACCTCCGTGAAATCAAGGCTAAGGAACGCCCGGCTGTTATCAAGGTCGTGGTGAAGGGTGAAAGCGACGTGCTCAACCCGGAAATCTCCGGTGGCCTGTTCGGCATCAACGCCGCCCTCTGGGATGGCGACATGCTCGACAACAAGAACTTCAAGGTGCAGACTCGCGAATTCGTGAAGCGCATCAACCACGGTATCGTCCGTTACCCGGGTGGTCTCCGTGCTGATGACGACCACTGGAAGGAAATCCTCGACAACCACGACTGGATGGTCGATACCGACGAATTCCTCGAATGGTTGAAGAAGACTGGCTCTAACGCCATGTTCACCGTGAACTTCGGTTCCGGCACCGAACAGGAAGCTGCTGCATGGGTGAAGCACACCAACGTCGACAAGAAGGCCGGCATCCTCTACTGGGAAATCGGTAACGAAGTCTACGGTAACTGGCACCCGTACTACGAAAAGTATGGTAAGGACGGCGGTACCATCTATGGTAAGCGCGCCCGCAAGTTCATCGAAGCCATGAAGAAGGTTGACCCGACCATCAAGGTCGCTGTGCTCGGCGTTCTCGAAGGCGACTGGAATGAAAAGGTGCTCAAGGAAACCGGTGACATCGCCGATGGTCTCATTGTCCACCACTATCCGCAGCACTTCGGTGAAGAAAACGACTTCGCCCTCCTCTCTGCTCCGCAGACTCTCACCGCTATCTACGAACGCCTGCACAAGGTCGTGGACAAGTGGACGGCCCACTACAAGAAGGATAAGAAGATTGAACTCTGGCTCACCGAATGGAACTCCGTCGACTTCAACCCGGGCCCGCAGACTCTCTCTGTCGAGAACGGCTTGTTCGTCGCTGACTACCTCGGTATGCTCGCCACCGAAAACGTGGATAACGCCCAGTACTGGGATATCCACAACGACATCACTCCGGAAGGCGGTGACTACGGTTACCTGACCCGTTCCGGTGAAAACTGCATGAACTGCCCGCGTCCGAGCTACTGGGCCTTCCAGATGGCTTCTGACGCTCTCCGCGGCAAGCTCATGAAGACGACGATTTCCGGTGACGAAGATGCTCTCCTCACGGCCTACTGGACTGTGAAGGGCAAGAAGAACCAGCTGTTGCTCGTGAACAAGAGCCCCTACAGCGACTTCGACATCAAGCTCGACATTCCGGGCTTCAAGGGCAAGGCCAAGGTCCAGACCCTGGACAAGACCTCCGAGAAGCTGAAGGAAGGCTGGACGAACGATCCGTCCAAGAAGGCTAAGACTGTCGATATCTCCAAGGGTATCAAGGTCGGCAAGCGCACGCTGACGCTCATCACTCTCGAGTAATCGCAGAAACGCGAAAAGAATTGCCCCGGCTTTGCCGGGGCTTTTTGTATGTTTGAGGTATGGGAATTTGCTTAAATCGCATTCTTGTCGTGTTGCTTATATGGGGCGCCTTTTGGGGGAACTCCTTTGCACAGGCAGATTCCCTCTCGCTTAATTCCGTGATGGATCTGTTCGTAGAGGATTATCAAGAATCTGCGGAAGAGACTGAGTCTAAAAAGAGGTTGGAACAAATGGGGGCGGCAATCCTCTTGCATGATTCTGCACGTTCCGCTATGCACGAAAAACGCTATGACGATTTCAAGAGGATTTATGCTGAAACTCAGGAGTTCGAAAAAAAATATCCATATAGAGTCTTTTATGATGCTGATATACTTGTAGTAAAGTATTTTGCGAAGGATTTCGCTTTCCTTTGCAATGTTGATTCCGTTGCCCGCTATAAGATGTTTGTTTCACCACAATACGGACTCGGGGCTACAAATCTTCGCGAGCAGATGAAATCGGGTGTTTTTGAAGAAACTCTCAAGGAAATTGAAAATGGGAGCGACAGGGCTTTTGTCCGCATTCTATTTGCGGGATTGTTTGAAGATAAGGAGACGGTATCGAAAAAGATTGCGGAGGATAGATCAAAACTGACAAATCAGAAGCAGTTGAAATATCTTGTTGATCAATATTGGAGTATGCGCGAACCGGACCTGCATAATTTCGCGACTTTTTCTTTTGGGCTTCCTTTCTCGAAGTTGTTTGGCGACCTCGAAAAAAAGGTAAAACCCGGTTTTGGCGGAATTACGGGTATAGATATGTTGTATAAGGATTTCTTGCTCGGATGGAATCTGGATGCATATTCGGGCAAATATAGGGATGTAGATTCCTTGTATTTCTTTGATGCGAATGTTGGCTTTAATCTTGGCTATATGTTTTTGAGCAAGAGGCGTGTACACCTTTATGGGTTCCTGTCGGTGGGCATTGGAATTGGCCAATTGGCTTGCGACGATTATGATGATGAAAAATGCAATGATGACTCTCGACAAGACTATTTTACGTATGGTGCCGGAGGCATGGCCGATGTCCTTTTTGCAAGGCTTGGAAACTATTGGTATGGAATTCGGTTGAGGGGCGGGATGAGGAATGTTAAAGCCGATCACCTTGTAGATGCATCCGGATACCGGTTGGGTGGATCTATTGAGCTTGTGATGCTTCGCTATAAAGAAAAGAATGTTGAATTTGAATTCAAGAATGGCGTGGGTGCGGCAAAATGAAACAACTTGTAGTGCTTATCCTTGTACTTCTGCCTTTCTGCTTTGCAGAAGAATATGTCAAGTTTGATTTAGTCGCAGACAAGTTTTCTCAGAAGCAGACTGTATTGCAGAAGCTTGAAATGGCGCCTGTTGCTTATTATGGATTGATTTCATCTGAAACGGTCTATAGTAATTTGAATGTACCGGGCCAGAATTTTATTGACAAGTTCCCGAAGGTGTATAAGGCTTTCTTGGGGTGGAGCGATTTCAAGTCGAAAAAAGTGGATGCGTCTTTGTCGCAGGTTTCCGAGCCTTTGCGCGACATGTATGAAAAACGCTATGCCGCCCTGACAATTAAGGGTGCAGTGCTTTTGCACCAGGTGATTCGGGTGGAACGCTTTTTTGATAAGGAAATGAAGGCCTGGGTGCAACCGAAACCCGAAGAATCCATGAAGAATGTCTTTGCGTTTGCCTATGTTGGACCCGATTTTACTCGTGACTCATTGTCGTGGAAATTGTCGCAGCGGATGATAAATACCATAAGAGAAAACAACTGTGACTTCAAAAAAAGGATATTCTTCTTGGATGGATTCTCGGGAAGCATTGATTCTTCGTTAGAAAATGCCAAGCTTGATACGCTTCGCTTTTTCCCGCGTCGGATAAAGTACGATGTCGTATTACGACCTTCCGTTATGGTGCGCGAAAAGATGAAGGATCTTGTCAAAAGTGGAAATTTCGCGGCTGCGGGGGAACTTGCCGATTCTGCGGACATGTCGCCACGTTCAAGAATCCTTCTCAAAATTCTGCTTCGCGACTACGGTTTTATTGAAAATCGGGATTCGATAAGGTACTACAACGACGATTACAATGAATTCTTTTATACGGATGAACTTGACTCTGTTTTGGCGAGGAACGTGAGAGCGGTGTATGAAGACGGCTCGTATTGTGATGCTGCACAAAGGGATTCTAGGGCCGATGGAAAAAAGGTCTGTGATGCGGTAAAGAAAATCGTGAATTCTGAATTGCCAGGACTGGTTGTAAAGGAAGAAGGGCGCTTCAGGTTTAACATGTCAATGGATTTGGGACGTCAGTTTTTGCTGGGGGATTTCCAGGATATGCAACCGAAGTGGCGTGTAGACCTGGGACTCGGCGTTTATATAAACCGCGGAATTCTTGGTGTGGAAACCGATATCCGCCGCTATGATTCCAAAAACGACGCCTTCGGTTTTTCGGACTTTGGTGCCAATTTAATGTTCGGCTATTTATGGCTAAAGACAAGGTATGTAGAAAGCGCTGTCTTTGGCAATCTAGGCTTTTCGAAATTGGAAAAGCATTTCCGACATGACGATACGTATGATGGGGAAAGCTATTTCCGGTATGGCGCGGGTGGTTACCTGGATTTGATTTTACCGAACCATATTGGGGAGCCTATTCAACCAAGGCAGACTCTTGTACAGCGATTCAGTGTTCGCATGAAGTTCGCTTTCCATAACATGAACGTCTCCGATATCCACGAAGCCCAAGGTTTTACGCCGTATGTCGCGTTGGGCTTGGTTTGGCATTTTGTCAAAGTTAATGCTACTGGAGTACCTATGTACAGACCACGACAGACGTATCAAGGCCCCATAGCCCTTGACTGTGTCTGGGTGGACTGACAGCAGTTATCGTTCCAGCCTGAAGTACACAGCGGCGAGCGGCGGGAGCTGGATGTTCAAGCTCCACTGCCTGTTCTGCCACGGAATGTCTTGCGTCCAGACTTCGCCGAAGTTCCCGACGTTACTACCGCCGAACATGTCGGAATCGGTGTTGAAGATTTCCTTCCAGGCGCCGCGCGAGGGGGCGCCCAGGCGGTAGTCGTTGCGGACCACCGGCGTGAAGTTGAAAACGCACAGGATCTGGTTTCCGTGGTCGTCCTTGCGCACGAAGCTCACGATGGAATTGTCGGCGTCGTCGCACCAGATCCATTCGAAACCGGTGTAGTAGTGGTCGATTTCCCAGAACGGCGCGTTTTCCTTGTAGATGTGGTTCAATACCTTCATCATCTGCAAGAGCTTTCCGTGGCTGTCCCAGCTGACCAGGTGCCAGTCGAGCGACTGCTTCTCGTTCCATTCGCGCCACTGCCCGAACTCGTTGCCCATGAAGTTGAGCTTCTTGCCCGGATGCGCGTACTGGAACGCGTAGGTGAGGCGCAGGTTCGCGAACTGCTGCCAGTTGTCGCCCGGCATCTTGCGGAGCATGGAGCCCTTGCCGTGCACCACTTCGTCGTGGCTGAACACCTGGATGAAGTTCTCGCTGTATGCGTACATCATGCTGAAGGTCAGCTGGTTGTGGTGGTACTTGCGGTGGATGGGTTCGTGCTCGATGTAACTCAAGAAGTCGTTCATCCAACCCATGTTCCACTTGTAGTGGAATCCGAGGCCTCCCTGTTCAGGCGGACGCGTGATGGAGGGGAAGCTCGTGGATTCTTCGGCAATCAGGATGGCATGCGGCGTGAGGCGGCCCATGATGCTGTTCAGGTGCTTCAGGAACTCGATGGTATCGTAGTTGATGTTGCCACCGTCCTTGTTCGGGACCCACTGGCCGGGGCCCTTGCCGTAGTCGAGGTAAAGCATGGATGCCACGGCGTCGACGCGGAGGCCGTCGCAGTGGAATTCCTTGAGCCAGTACATCGCGTTCGCGATGAGGAAGTTCTTGACTTCGTTGCGGCCCAGGTTAAATATGTAAGTGCCCCAGTGCGGGTGTTCGCCCTGGCGCGGGTCGGCGTGCTCGTAGCAGGCGGTGCCGTCAAAGCGGCCAAGCGCGTGCGCATCCTTGGGGAAGTGTGCCGGGACCCAGTCGAGAATCACGCCGATTTCGTTCTGGTGGCAGAGGTCCACAAAGTGGCGGAACTGGTCGGGCGTGCCGTAGCGGCTCGTGGGGGAGTAGTACCCGGTCACCTGGTAGCCCCAGGATTCGTCGAGCGGGTGTTCCGCGAGCGGCAAGAATTCCACGTGCGTGTAGCCCATCTCCTTCAGGTAGGGGATGAGGCGTTCAGAAAGTTCATCCCAGTTGAGGAAGCGGTCGGGGTTCGCGGGGTCTCGCCTCCAGGAGCCCGCGTGCACCTCGTAGATGTTCATCGGGCTTCCAAAAACCTTGGTTGCCCAGTGAGTCTTCATGTAAAGGTCGTCGCCCCATTCATAGCCGTCGAGGTGCGTCGTGATGGAGGCGGTGGCCGGGCGTACTTCTGCGAGTTTTGCAAGCGGGTCCACCTTCACGTGCAGGTTTCCGTCGGCACCGTGAATCTCGAAGCGGTAGAGTTCGTTTTCGCCGAGGTTCGGGATGAAGATTTCCCAGATTCCGGAACTGCCGAGCATGCGCATCTGGTGGCGACGGCCGTCCCAGCTGTTGAAGTTGCCGACGACGGAGACCGCGCGGGCGTTCGGGGCCCACACGGCGAATTGTACGCCCTTGAATCCCTGGTGTTCCACGAGGTTCGCGCCCAGCTTGCGGTAGAGTTCGTAGTGCGTGCCTGCAGAAATCAGGTGGCGGTCGAATTCGCTAAGTACGGGCTGGAAGGCGTACGGGTCGGTGAGCGTGTACTCGATGCCGTCGCCCTGCTTGATAATCAGGTTGTAGAAGAACGGCTCGTATTCCATGTCGAGGATGGCTTCGAAGAATCCGGTATCGCCGAGCTTCACGAAGTCGAATTCAACTTCGCCGTCACAGGATTCGCCGCGGATGAAGGCTGCCTGCGGCTGGTATGTGCGGATGACCGTCTTGATTCCCCTGTCCGTCTCGAGCGGATGGATGCCCAAAATGGAGAACGGGTCCTTCGTATTGAAATCCCAAATCGCCCGCATATCTTCTGCGGTAAGGCTCGTAAAGTCGTTCCAATCCATAAATACTCCTTTAGACGGACCGCGAAAAACGCGGCGTCATGCTTCTCTTTGTAAATATAACATTAAGAAATAGTTTTTGGTCGATAGTTGTTAGTCATTAGTCTCTTGTTGTTAGTTGACTGTAGTTTTTTTTGTTTTTCTAGAAACTAGTAACTAGGAACTAGTAACTTTTTTATCTTTCTCCCAAACGGAGGTTATTATGGCTATTGCGATGGAAGATACCGTGAACCCGATGCAGTTCTCTCAGGTTTTCAAGGTGACGCCCGAGATGATTGACGACAATCACCACTTCAACAACGTTTGGTCGGTGAAGTGGATCCAGGATATCGCCATCGCGCATTCCGAATCGGTCGGCGGTACGGCCCTGATGAAGAACCTCGGCGCAGGCTGGATGATTCATGTGCAGCACGTGGAATACAAGAACCAGGCTTTTCTGGGCGATGAAATCCGCGGGACTACGTGGGTGGCTGCCTATGGCCGCGTGGCGTGCCTGCGCAAGTGCCAGTTCGAGCGCATCTCCGACGGCAAGGTGATTTTCGAATCCGAGACGCAGTGGGTGCTCGTGGACCTGAACCGCGGCCGCCCCATGGCCATCACCGACGAGATGAAGAAACTGTATACGGAAGGGTAGGCCCAGCTTAACTCAACTAAGGCAATAAATTGCCTAGTTTCGTATATCGTGGCTTAGCCACTCAGGATGACACTGTTCAATACAGCATTCGGGATGGCGCTGTTACCCTAGAATCTTCTTTGCTATCCGCTGGATTTTGGCGCGGAGGCTCTTGTCGCTTGCCTTGTGGTAGGGCGGGTAGAAGAACTGCATGGGGTCGAATGTGCCCTGGTGCATCACGTTGCGTTCGTGGCTGAATGTCTTGAACCCGTAAATCCCGTGGTAATTCCCTGTGCCGCTCATGCCCACGCCACCGAAAGGCACGGAGAGGTTCTCGATTTGCAAGATGCAGTGGTTCACGCAGGTGGAACCGGAGGTGGTTTCGCACATCACGCGCTTGGTGTCGCGCTTTGATTTCCCGAAGATGTACAGCGCGAGCGGTTTTGGACGGCTCTGCACGAACGAAATAGCTTCTTCGAGCGTGTCGTAGGCGACAATCGGGAGAATGGGCCCGAAAATTTCGCACTGCATGATGTCCATGTCGGGCGTAACGCCGGTGAGTACGGTCGCGGGCGTATAGCGGCCCGCAATCTCGCAATTAACTGCTCCGCCGATGACGGCTGTCGCGCCTTTTTTAGCCGCATCTTCCATGAGCGCCTTGTGGCGTTCGACTGCCTTGCTCTCGACGATGTGCACGAAGTTTTCGCAATTCTTGCGGGTATCTTCCGTATCACCGTACATTTTCCTTATGTTGTCTGCAATCGCATCGGCGAGCGGTTGCACAAGACTGCGCGGGCAAAGCATATAGTCCGGCGCAATGCAGGTCTGGCCTGCGTTCAGGCTTTTGCCCCAGGCGATTTTCTTGGCGGCATCTGCAACATTTACGTCTTCGAGGATTATTGTTGGCGATTTGCCGCCGAGTTCGAGCGTGACGCCGGCATGGACCTTCGCTGCACATTCCGCGACGTGCGCGCCGATTCTCGGGCTCCCGGTAAAGAATACATGGTCGAAGGGGAGGGCGAGCAATGCGTCTCCGACTTCGGCTCCGGCTCCCTGCACTACGGCGACTTCGTCTTGCGCGAACACTTCTGCGATAAGCGATTCAAGGAACGCGGCAACATGCGGTGTCTTGTGACTGGGCTTCGCGATGACGACGTTGCCTGCGGCAATGGCTGCCGCGATGGGCGAGATGAACAGCAGGAAGGGATAGTTCCACGGCGCCATGATGAGCACGCGTCCCTTCGGTTCAAAATGACTTATGCTCTTGTTCAAGGGGAAAAGCCAGCTCCATTTGCCGGGCTTGTCCTTCATCCATTTGCGGAGGTGCTTGATGGCGTAGTCAATCTCTTCGAGGGCGGGGAAGACTTCGGTCAGCCAGGCTTCTGTCTTCGGCTTGTGGAAATCGGCCCAGACGGCGTCGTAGAATTCCTGCTGGCGTGCGACGATTGCCTTGCGCAGTTTTTTCAGCTTGGCGATGCGTTCTTTCGCGGTCGTACCCGCGACTGCCCAGCGCTTTTTTCCCTGCGCCTCGAAAATTTCTTCCAAAGTATTCATCGTTTGATATTATAGAAAAAAGGAGTCGTCATCCTGACGACCGTAGGGAGGAAGGATCCAGTCATTATGATGTAATGTGTTGGAAGTAAATCGGTCCTGGATCCTTCGCGGCTTCGCCACTCAGGATGACGCGTTACGATGCATCAGCCTACACTGTGTTCGAGCTTCAGCGTCAGCAGTTGCCTTGCTTCGGTCGCGAATTCGCCCGGGAGTTCCTTGAACACGTCCTTGCAGAACCCGCCGACCATCGCCTGTATGGCATCTTCGCGCTTGACGCCGCGGCTCTCGAAGTAGAAAAGCTGGTCTTCGCTGATGCGGCTCGTGGTCGCTTCGTGTTCGGTGGTGGAGCTCGCGTTTGCGACCGTGATGTAGGGGAACGTGTGCGCGGCGCTCTTGTCGCCAACCAGCATGCTGTCGCACTGCGTGTAGTTGCGTGCGCCCGTGGCGGATTTGCGGATGCTCACTTCGCCGCGGTAGGCGTTGCTGCTGTAATCGGCGCTGATACCCTTGCTGATGATCGTGCTCTTGGTGTTCTTGCCGATATGGATCATCTTGGTGCCGGTATCGGCCTGCATGTGCCCGTTGGTGAGGGCCACGCTGTAGAATTCTCCGACGGAGTTGTCGCCCAGCAGCACGCAGCTCGGGTATTTCCAGGTGATGGCGGAACCGGTTTCCACCTGCGTCCAGCTGATGCGGCTGTTCTTGCCCGCGCACTTTCCGCGCTTGGTGACAAAGTTGTACACGCCACCGGCTCCCGTCTCGCGGTCGCCCGCGTACCAGTTCTGCACGGTCGAGTATTTAATGCTTGCGTTATCCTTCGCTACCAGTTCCACGATGGCGCTGTGCAATTGCTTGCTGCTGAATTCCGGCGCGGTGCAGCCTTCGAGGTAGCTCACGCTAGCGCCTTCGTCGGCGATAATCAATGTGCGTTCGAACTGGCCCGCTTCCTTGTTGTTGATACGGAAGTAGGTGGAAAGGTCCATCGGGCACTTGACTCCGGGCGGGATGTACACGAAGCTTCCGTCGCCAAACACCGCGCTGTTCAGGGCCGCAAAGTAGTTGTCGCCAGCCGGGACCACGCTTCCCAGGTATTCCTCGATGAGTTCGGGGTATTCCTTGATGGCGTCGCTGATGCTACAGAACAGGATGCCCATCTCCATGAGCTTTCTCTTGTGGCTGGTATAAATGCTTACCGAGTCAAAGACCGCGTCTACGGCCACGTTGGCAAGGCGCTTCTGTTCGTCGAGCGGAATGCCCAATTTTTCGAAGGTCGCGAGCAACTCCGGGTCCACGTCCTCGATTTTCTCGTGACTCTTCTTGGTCTTCGGGGCGGAGTAGTAGACGATGTCCTGCAAATCGACCGGCGCAAAGTTCAGTTCGCCCCAGTTCGGCTGCTTCATGGTCTTGAGCTTTTCATACGCTTTCAGTCGAAAATCGAGCATGAACTGCGGCTCGCCGCGGAGCTTGGACGCCCTGCGGATAACATCTTCGTTCAGGCCCTTCTCGAAGGCCTCGTTCTCGATATCCGTTACAAAACCGTATTTGTAGTTTTCGCTCATTTTTCCCCTTCTGGGCGGTCGAAATGCGCTCCTAATATAGAAAAATATAACGAAAATCACTTTTTCCCGATTTGTGCGGACTTTTTGGGCGCTTTAGGTACATTCCAGCTAAAAAAAAGATACATTTTAGTTACAAAATTTTTGACAACAGAAAGGACCCATAGGCGACTATGAAACACCTTGGATTTTTATTCTTTTTGACCGTTCTTGTGTCTGTGACGTGGGCTGACCCTACCGCATCCATCTTCGTGAAAGATGCCGAAGAATTTGCGGCTATCCGGAAGGACCTCGAAAGCTTGAAACAGGGACTGGGCAGCAGTGCCGAGCTGGATTCCCTGTGGAACGAGGCCAACAAGATTGCGCAAATGAACGACCGGTGCTCGATGATTTCCATCAACGAAGTCCTGGACGAAGCCTGTAGCCACTTTTATGCCGTAGAACTTCCCGCCTTCGAAACCAAGTACATGGAGGTGACCGGCGAACTCCGCCTGGGCTCCATCGCGATGGGCAACTCTCTGGCAGAACGTACGGAACAGATCAAGGTGTGTGCCACGGCCCTGGGCGGCGTTGTCGTTTCCAAGGAACAGTTGCTCAAGCTGAACGGCTCGCTGGACCTGGAACCGCTGAACCTGGAAGGCGCTTTCGACGCCACCTATAATTTCAACCTCTATTTCGATTCCCGCCGTATGGAACAGCAGCGCCGCATGATGGAACGCTGGCTCAACAAGTGCGGCGATATCGTGCTGCGCAAGTCCGGTGACGAGTTCGCCCCGCTTTTCCTGCAGTCAGTGAATATCATCAACGACTCCCTCGTGAAGGCCAAGGCCAACGTGAAGATTGTCGTCGAACCGGAATTCCTGGACTTCTACCTCGACATGAACAAGTCCGTGCCGGGCTACTATTACTTGAATGGTACCCAGCTGTTCAGTGTGGCCGCGTTGCCTACGGGCCGTAACTATTCCCATATCATCGTGAACCTCCCGAAAAAGAAGGTGAACCTGCCCTTGGGTACCGATGGCGAAATGCAGAACTTCAAGGGCCGCGTGGAATTTACGTCGGTCTACCAGGACAAGGACTTGGTCGGTCGTTGGACTTGGGGCAAGCCCAAGAAAAAGAAGTCCTACACCGAGGTCATGGCGTCTATCAAGGAAGAATCTACGACGATTGCCGTGGGCGATTCCGCGAAACTTGCCGCCGAGAAGGTGGCCGTTATCCGCGATTCGAGCGATGCCGATGCTGAGTTCGTGGCTGAACCGGCTCCTGCGGTTGCTTCTGCCGAAGATACGCTCAAGAAGGACCTTGCCGAAATGCAGGCCAAGGAAGACGCGGCGAAGGCTGCCAAGGAAGCTGCCGCGAAGGAAAATTCCGGGATAAGGATTCACTGGATTCCGCTGGCTATTACTGGTGCCGTGGCGGTGGCCGGTGGCGTGTTGGCGGCCGTGTACAACAACAAGGCCAAGACAGAACGTGACAAGGCTCCTTCGAATCCCGAAGAGTACAGCGACCAGCACGACAAGATTCAGAACAACCAGAACATGCGCAACATTTCTTTGGGAATCGCAGCACTTGGCTTAATCGGTGTCGGCGTGACATTCCTGTTCTAGCGGTAGGCGGATTATGATAGGCGAAAGACAAAAGTTTTTTGGGGGATTTGCGACACTTAAGGCGCCTGTTCTCGCGCTGTTTGCCGCATCCTTGTTCCCTGCCTGTACCGACTACGTCGAGGAATACGAATCGGAGTATAGGGCCGACTACGGTAATGCCGATGTGTTCGAAAGCAGGTTAAACGACGCCTCCAAGTGGGACTGGAAGCCGGATTGCCAGGACGGCGACGTCATTTGGGAATGGTGCTTTGCAAGCGATGGCAAGTATGCGCCTGCCACTTTTGCTGGTGCGTCCTGGGAATCGTTTGTCAAAGGCGACGCGCGTCTTGTGTTCTCCGGAACGGACAATGGTGGGCACAGCTATACGACAAACCTCCTTACCGAAGATAACGTTTTGCACATGCTCCGCAGTAACGGGGGGCTTCGTTTAGAAGTGGCCATGGCGTCCGGCGAATTCAGTGCTGGCGTGCAGGTGAAGTTGCAGAACGACGAACTCGACAAGTCCATTTACCCCGCAATGGTCCTGCTCTACACGAACGAATGTGCCGATGCGTTTGCCGGCCTGAAATACGTAGACGATGCCGGAAATACGGTCAGCGAATACCGCTGGGACAAACTGTCCGTGGGCGAACAAGTCTATACATCATTGGAATTTGACGACCTCCATTACACGGCTGGCGAAAAGGACGAGGATTTCTTGAAAAAGGCGAACACCTTCGAGGTGGGGCTTTCCGGATGTTCCGACTCTAAGAAGGGCCTGATGGTTTATGCCGTGGGTGTAAAGTATTCCGCTGGAAACGAAGGAAACTCTAGCAGCAGCGAAGGCGGCTCGAACGGCAGCTCGGCGAATTCGAATGGCGGTAATAGCACGAAGTCCAGCAGTTCTTCTGCCACTAATGTCTCGGGCAGTAGCGGTGGCTCCGGCAATGCATCCAGTAGCAGTTCTGTAACGTCTAACGGCAGTACGACTACGACCAGCAGCAGTGCAAAGTCCAGCAGTTCCGCTGATACAGGGTTCCTCTGGCGCGGTGCGGATAAGAGCAATTATGTAGAGACGGACTTTGGTTCTGATTCATGGGCCGTTTACACGGATCCGGGTGACCAGACGGTTGTTTTGCGTCCGCAACCGGACCCCTACGAAATTTGTCTGGGTCAATGTGGCCTGGTGTCTTTTGGTGCAGGATACGTTAATGGCGCCGATACTGTTGCTCCCTATGCCAGCATATCGTTCGATATTGCCAACGGTACCGAGGCTAATGTCTCTGATAGGTGGGGTGGCGTCTGCGTTACGTATGCAACCAACGATACCGCTACCTTGTATCTCAGTATGGGACTGGCGGATTCCCTGTATGGTAATGGAATGCCCATGGTCAAGTTGCCGCCGACAGCAGACAAGGATACGGTGTTTGCGACAGTACATCTGAAATGGGATCAATTCAAACAGCCGACGTGGGCTAAGGGTACAATTTCTGGACCTGCAATTGCGGAAAAGCTTCGCAAAATTGAGATTAATTTCGATGGAGAATATGGAAACTATGGCAAGACACAGTATTTCAATATTTATGAAATAGGAAGCTATGGTAAATGTGGCCCGACTCAGGATAAGAATATACCGACATGGAGCCGGAGTAAGTTCTATGCCGCCATCGATAGCTCTAAGCTCAACATAGAACCCTATGCGCCCTTGATTGACAAGAAAAATCTCCTTTGGTATGGTGGCAACAAGATAAAGGGAGGCACTTCTTATCGTGTCCAAACAGGCTTGGAGTATGATTATCCTAATTACGAGTACGACTCGTATCTCCAATTTGCTGAAGACAATGCGGACAAGCGCATAAGCAATTGCAATGGCAGTGTTTGCGGAACGGTCAAACATTCTATTGTGGAGGGAGGGGCTCAATTCCGAACTGCCGCCATATTTTTTGAATTTGCGCCCTCGGCTAATCTTAAAGAATGGGGCGGATTATGCGTGACTTATTCTTCGGATAAAAAAATGTGGCTGCAATTAGGCCGTAGCAACGTAACAGCTATCCGGGATACGATACCGTTGGAACCGACGACAGATACCTTGAGGAAAGCCTGTTTCTCGTGGCTCGATTTCGGGGCGTACACGTATGGGGCGACATTAAAGGATGGACGTTATCTTGATAAAGTCAATTCTGTGAAATTCAGATTCCTGCCGGAATCCTACGATGCAAATTTCAAGATTGTTGCTATCGGCAAGTGTACGGAGTGCAAGAGTGAACTTGCATGGGATTTCTTGAATCCGGATATCACTTATGATACCATAATTGATTCCCGTGACAAACAGCCCTATAAGTATGTAAGAATTGGCAACTACGAATGGATGGCCGAAAACTTGAACTACGACGGCTCTGAGGGCGTATGTTCTGGTAACGATCCGAAGAACTGTGCTAAGTTTGGGCGTCTTTATTCGCCCAGATGGGATCTTTGCCCGGATGGCTGGCATTTGCCGAATGAAGTAGAGTTTAAAGATTTGATTGCCTCGGCAGGTGGTGCCAAAACCGATGATTCCGATGATTCCTCTGCATCGAATCTAAAATCCTTGTATGGATGGAACGGTGGAGGGACCTATGTTCGCAAAACGACAGATAAATTTGGCTTTTCGGCCGTTCCGGCGGGCTATGCGGATGAAGATGGCACTTCTAGGGATTTCCCGGGGAAAGCGGCTTATTTTTGGGGTCAAAGAGGCGATGAAGATGCGTACCATTATTACGTGAAGATTCATTACACGAATAATGGTGCAGAACTTGGCCAGGGTTATATTGATGGTGGAACAAAATACAGCATCCGCTGCGTAAGAGGAAGCTCGTACGATGCAAAAAATGGCACCTTGAAAGACTTTCGTGATGGCAGAGTGTATAAGACGACTGTGATTGGTGACCAGACCTGGATGGCCGAGAACCTGAACTATGATTACCATTTGTTGACTGGACCTTTGGATGCAGATACATCAAGTTTTTGTTATAGTAACAAAGCTGATATCTGTGCAACGGATGGTAGGCTTTATGTGTGGTCGGCTGCAATGGACAGCGCTGCAATCTTTTCTAATGATGGCAAGGGATGCGGCTTCGGAAAAACTTGTTCTATAGGATCCAGGGTTCGTGGAGTTTGTCCGGATGGTTGGCATTTGCCAAGTAAATCGGAGTGGAACACGTTGCTCGATAAAATTGGGGGAAGCTCTTCTGCTGCCCTTAAACTTAAAAAAATAACGGGCTGGAATGATTCCGGTAATGGTACGGATGATTTCGGTTTCTCCGTTTTACCGACAGGTTATAGGGAAGTGGGTTCAGACGATGATAGGATCTTCATTAATAGAGGAAACCGTACACAGTTCTGGACGACGACAGAAGATGATAGTGATCATGCGAATTATGTTTTCTTCACCAAAGTTTCGGATGGAGTTACAATAGGGGCGAATAATCCCAAAAAAATGGGTTTTGCTGTCCGCTGCGTAAAGGATTAACATGAAAAAACTGGGCTTGTTCACAATCGGGTTGCTATTTGCTGCATGTACGGATTATGTGCAGCAGTATGAACAAGATTATAAAGCAGAGTACGGCGATGCCGAACTGTATGAACAGAGGCACAGCGGTGACGCCGAATCCTGCGATAGCACCGAGTCCAGCGACAGCGAGGAATCCAGCGATAGCGCCAAGTCTAGCAGTTCCGTGAATTCGAGTGGCAGCAACGGCTCCAGCAGCTCCGCAAAATCGAGTAGCAGTGCGAAGTCCAGTTCCTCGGAGATGATTGATATTTCCGATAAGTTGGGAACATGTAAGCCCGGTAATCCGTCGGTAAGTGTTGGAAATACAACAAATTGGGTGATAACAAAAGGAGAGAAGGTTAGCTCAGCTTTATTTAATTCGGGGAATTTGGTATGGACGTTTGGAGAAGATGCTTCTCCGCAAACGCGGACTGTGAAAGCCGATTTGAGGTCGGGGGTAGTTACCTATACCTCTGCCGGAAAGAAAAAGGCTATGGTAAAATTCACAGCAGGAAACCAGACGGGTACGATAACCTGTTCGGAATTGACTGTAGTGGATGATTCAACGCCCGGCAGCGGTGATGTTACTTGCGGAAGTACCGATCTTTGGTGCAAGAACGAATCGTACCGCGTAGAGACTGGCGTTGATGCCGGCAAAGACGAAGGCGGTTACTGGTGGGTGATTGATGATGCTGCTGATGGTGGAAAATCAGTTATTGAATGGCCCGTTGAGCGGGGTAATGGATACTCACCTGATGCTTTTGACGGGATTATTGACTATTGCAAGGGCATGTGCGGGACTTATAATTTGGATAAAGGAAATCTGGTTTATGATCCGTGGGTCGAGGTTGGGTTCAGCATTGCTGGAAAATCTCAAACATCGACAGATAATCTTCCTGCCGATTTGACTGATTGGGGCGGAATATGCATCACCTATACGTCTGACATTGCTGCTTCGTTGGTAATTCATCCAGATTCCGCATTGGAACGCCAAATGGGATATGATGTTCCCTTTGTGAGTTTGCTCAAACAGAGTAATGCTATCGAAAAATGTTTTGAGTGGTCGAAATTTATTCAGGCTGGTTGGGGAGCGGAGAAAATTTCGGGAGATGTTGCTGCAACGTATGTTAAGGATATTGCCTTCAAGATTCAGGGAAGTGATGGGAGTACTGGAAAGTTCAATATTATTCGCTTGACGAAAAAGAAAGAAGGCGGTGTTGCAAATCTGTCTACATGGAGCTACCTGAATCCAAGCAGTACGTATGAATTGATTCGGGACAAACGAGATGGTCATTTTTACAGGACCATCAAGATTGGTGAACAGACCTGGATGGCGCAGAACTTGAACTATGCGCCGGGCGGCGATACGATAAGTTATTGCTATGATGACAATCCCAAGAACTGCAATGTTTATGGCAGGCTCTATACGTGGGATGTCGCCCAGAATGTTTGCCCGGATGGTTGGCATTTGCCCTCGCAAAACGAATTTACTCAATTAGTTTATAAGGCAGGGGGGGAGAATGCTGCGAGAAATTTAATGACTATTAACGGATGGCATCTGTCTGGAACGACTGACTGTGAAGGCTTTTCTGCACTGCCTGCCGGAGTGATTGCTAGTGAAGCTTCTGGTGAAATGGGCTCGCAGGCAGCGTTTTGGAGCTCTACTGATGGATATCGTATGGCTATTCAAGAAATTGGCGCTGGTCCCGTTTCCGTTTCTATGGAAATGGGTGAAGGTGAAAAGGACTGGGCATACTCCGTCCGTTGCGTCAGTGACGACTAGCTTTATTTCTTTTGTGAAATGATTTCTACGGTGAGCTTGTTGAATGCGAGCTTGCCGTTTTCTTTTATTTCGAGGGCCGCACGGAAGGTGGTCTCGTTTTTCTTGAACGGCTCGAGGACGGGCGTAAACTTGTTCTTGAGCAAGCCTTCCACTTCTTCGTCGGAGAATTTGCGCTGGTAGAACACCTGCGGTATGCCGTAGCCGCATTGCGGGCACACGAACGCGGAAAGGTTTTCTCCCTTTTCGCCGGTACCCTTGCGGAACCTGAGCTGGTCGCCACAGCAGGGGCAGGGAAGGTCCCTCTTTGGGAAGGCCCGCTTGGGGAACTCAAATACGGTCTTGAATTCTTCGTCGAGCTTCAGGATTGCGCTGAAGTTTGTGCCCTTCTTGCTTATGAACCCATCCAGTACGGGTGTTGCTCTCGTTTCGAGGAGCTGCTTCATTTCGCTGTGGCTCAGCATGCGGCCCGCAATCGTATGGCCCGTCTTGAAACCGCATTCGGCGTTCTTGCACACGTATCCCCACGGGGCGATTTCGAGCGGCTGGCCGCACTTGGGGCACGCAATAGCTTCGGTCACGGTCTCGCGTTCGAACTGGCTGCCGTATTTCTCCCGCAGGTGCTCGAAGAGTTCCTTCACGTAGTTGACGATGCCGTCGCGGAATTCGACCGGCGAAAGGGAGCCCTTCTCGACCTGCGAGAGCTTGTACTCCCATTCGCCCGTCATCTCGGGCGATTTCACCTTCTCGTCCATGAGCGCGATGACTTCGCGCCCGCGGGCGGTACTGACCAGATAATTCTTCTGTGCTTCGATAAAGCCACGCTTCTTGAGCGTCTCGATGATGCCCGCCTGCGTGGCCGGAGTACCTAGGCCGCGGTCCTTCATGGCTTCGGCGAGTTCCTCGTTCTCGATTTGCTTGCCCGCCGTCTTCATCGCGGCAAGGAGCGTCGCTTCGGTGTAGTACTTGGGCTTGCTCTTCTTTTTCTTCTGCAGTTCTACGCTGTCGAAAGGGGAGGTGTCGCCCGCGTTCCATTCCGGGAAGGCTTCGACCAGGTTCGTGATTTCGTCGCCGTCGCCCTTGGAATCAGAAGATGCGGCTTCGTCATGGCGGGCTTGATCCGCCATCTCGCCGGTATTGCCCTTCTTTCCTTTCGTCTTTCGTCTATCGTCTTTCGTCTCTTTTACCAGCGCGCGGAATCCTAAATCTTCGTTCCGCTTCAGCTTCAGCCGGAACAGGTCTGGATTTTTTGATTTCGGGTCTGGATCCTTCGACTCCGCTGACGCTTCGCTCAGGATGACGCCTTCTTTCGTCTTTCGTCTATCGTCTTTCGTCTCTAAAACCACCTCCATCTCGCTCCATACGTACGGCTTGAGCCATGCCTGCACAAAGCGTTCCTTCGCCAAGTCGTAAATCTTCTGCTCCATTTCAGGCAGCCCGTTCGGGGTTTCTCCGGTCGGGATGATGGCGAAGTGGTCGGTGACCTTGCTCGAGTTGATGAACACGAAATTCTCGCTTTCGTTGCGCATTACGCCCTTCTGTTCGGGGCTTGCGAGCTTCTGGGCGAGTGAGTATGCCTCCTGCTTCATGGTGTCGGGCAGGTACTGCGAGTCGGTACGCGGGTAGGTGAGGAGCTTCTTTTCGTAGAGGTTCTGTGCGCAGTCCAAAACCTGCTGGGCGCTGAACTTGAAACGCTTGTTGCCTTCTTTCTGCAGTTCCGTGAGGTCGAAGGGCTTCTGCGGGAACTGCTTTTTCTGCTGCGTGTCGATTTTTGCGATGGTCGCCGGTGCGGGCGGCTTGCAGCGCTCCACGACGGCATTCGCTTCCGCCTCTTTCTCGAAAACCGCGACTTTCAGTCCTTCGCTCTTCTTGTCAGATTCCTTTGCAGAAGCATCTCTTTCGTCTTTCGCCTTTCGTCTATCGTCTAATACGTATTGTGCTTGATATCCTTTCCAAGTCCCGACGACGCTGTAGTAGTACAGTTCCTTGAACTGCTCCACCAGGGCGTCGCGCTCCACGACCAGGTTCAAGGTCGGTGTCTGCACGCGCCCTACCGAAATCATCTTCCCGCGGCCTGCCGTGAGCGTGTAGGCGCGTGTCGCATTGAGGCCCACCATCCAGTCGGCACGCTGGCGCAGCCTTGCGGCATAGCTCAGGTTCACGCGCTGCGTGGCGTCTTCCAGGTTCTTCCACGCCTTGTCCAAATCCTTGGCCACGTAGCTGTTCACCCACAGGCGCTTGATCTGCTTCTGCTTGAAGGCGGGCGTGTAGTCGAGCACCAGGTCGAAAATCAGGTTACCTTCGCGGCCGGCATCCGCGCCGTTCACGAGTACGTCGGCCTTTTCCATCATCTGGCGCACCACGTTCAGCTGCTTCTTGGTGCTCTCGATTTCCATGAGGCGGAACTTTTCGGGCAAGAGCGGCAGGTTCGAAAGTCGCCAGCCGCCTTCGTAACCGGGGTAGGCGTCGAGCGGCGCGAGCGTAATCAGGTGGCCCACGCACCAGGTGATGCAGTGGTTCTTGCCGATAAGGCAGCCGTCGCCCTGCGTGAACTTCTCGCCTTCGAGCCGCTCCAGCATGGGGCGGTAATGTTGGTTGGCGACAGACGGTTTTTCGGCGACGAGCAGTATCATTTCAGCTGAAAATATAGCTTCTGGTAGTGTCAAATTTTATACTGCGTTGTGGGAGGGAAGAGCGAACGTTGCGGGAACGGCTTACCTTTGTAAATCAATATTTTACATACACTTGGCGAAAAAATCTGCTACATTTATTCATGTAAACGTGAGGACCTCGGGTCGATCGTTTGCAAAAAGAGCCCCTGTCACCCCGGCAGGGGCTTTTTGCGTTCCTGCATTTACGCCTGTAAACGCTTTTTCTGCCATAAATACTCCGGCCTTTCGCGCAAGAGTCTATTTTATTCCAAAACGGCGCAAGTGCGCAAAGGATACAATATGATCGACGTTAAGGGTAAATGGTGCTTGGTTACCGGCGGCTGCCGCGGTGTAGGCCGTCTCACCGCCATCGAGATGGCAAAACTCGGCGCGAACATCATTCTGCAGGGACGTGACAAGTCCCATGCGGAACCGGTGATGGAAGAAATCAGGAAGTATGGTGTCGAGGTGCGAGCCGTGGGCTGCAACCTCGAAAGTGAAGCCGAAATCGATGCCGCCCTTGCCGAAATCGACAGCTGGGGCGTGCAGGTGGACCTCGTGTTCAACAATGCGGGCCTCATGAGCCACTACTTCACCGACTACCTCACCAACACGATGGATGATTTCCACCACGCGATGGCCGTGAACTTCTTCGCCCCGATCAAGATTGCCTACCACTTCTTGCCGGGCATGATCAAGCGCGGCTTTGGCCGCATGCAGCTCACCACGAGCGGCATCGCCAATGAACCCGAGCTGATGGGTTACGCCTGCGCGAAGGCCGCCCTCACCAAGTTCGTGAAGGATTTCGCCTGCAAGCTGAACGGTACCGACGTGATGATGAACGTGATGGACCCGGGTTGGTTGCGCACCGACCTTGGTGGCCCCAACGCCCCCAACGCCCCCGAAAGCGTGATTCCGGGCTCGATGGTTTCCGTGATGCTCGACGACAAGAAGAGCGGCCGCTGGTTCAGCGCCCAGGAATTTACGGGCATGACCCTCGCCGACGCCGTCGAGAAGGGCAAGTCGGTAGAATAGTCTTTTTTCATATCTCCTACAAAGTTGCCGCGGGTCCCGTGGCAATTTTTTTTGTTCAATACTATATTTTAAGGCATGAACAAATCAGAATCCCGCAGCAAGCTTCGTGACGAAGTCTATACCCAGATGATGTGCGCCCAGGCGCGCCTCAGCAAGGACCAGAATACACAGATGGGCGCCGTGCTCGTAAGCGCCGAGGGCCGCGTTATCAGTACCGGTTACAACGGTGCCCCGGCGGGTTTCGACGACGAAACCGTCCCGTACACCCGCGAAAAGCAGTTGCTCGCCTACGACCTGCTCGATGCCGATACGGGCGACCTGCTGAGCCATCATGAATTCGAGGCGAACAAGTACCCCTTCATGGTGCATGCCGAAATCAACGCGCTGCACTATGCCCGCGGCAAGGTGCCTCCCGGCTCCAAGCTGTACGTGATCGGGTTCCCGTGCGAACGCTGCGCGCTGGATGTGAGCCTCTCCGGCGTTGCCGAAGTCTTCGTGACCAAGGACGATTACGATCCGAAGTCCACGCTCAACAACAGCCGCGATACGGCCTACTACATGTTCGCTCAGGCGGGCATCGTGGTGACGCTCTGCGGCAAGAGGATCCGCCCTGTGGTGTCGAAACCGCAGAAGTGATTCGCGAAAATTATTCCAGAGTAATTTCCCTCTCCGTCTCGGAGAGGATTTTTATTTTGATGGTCTTGGTGATGAATGACGTGTCGTCCAGGCGTTCCGGCCATTCGATGAGGCTTATGCCGCTTGAGAGGTAGTCGGGATCCATGCCGATTTCGTTGATGTCGGCGCCGCCTTCGAGGCGGTAGAGGTCGAAGTGGAAAATGGGCGGAGTGTTCGGGTATTCGTGCAATATCGTGTAGGTGGGCGAGCAGACGGTGCCCGTGAAGCCGAGTCCGGCACAGATGCCGCGGCTCATGACGGTCTTGCCCGCACCGAGGTTCCCGTACAGGGCGACCATGTCGCCGGGCTTGAGCGTCTTGCCGAATTCCACAGCCCAGCGGTATGTCTCTTCTTCGCTGTTAAAAATCATTACATCCTTCCCGCAACAAACATCTCGCAACCCGCAACATCATTATCCATCATCAATTATCCATCATCAATTATTAAAGTTTGTCCTTAAACTGCTCATACGTAAATTCGTGCAGCAGGTGGAACTTGCCGTCCATGTCGAACATGCCGATGTTCGGGTGGCGCACCCCGTTGAAGAATGTCGTCTTCACCATGGTGTAGTGGATCATGTCCTCGAAGATAATCGTGTCGCCGACTTGCAACGGCTTGTCGAACGAAAAATCGCCGAGCTGGTCGCCAGCGAGGCAGGTGTTACCTGTTAGTTTGTATGTGAACTTCTTGACGCCGGGAAGGTCTGCTCCGGTCACGTTCGGGCGGTACGGCATTTCCAGGCAGTCGGGCATGTGGGCGCTCACGCTCACGTTCAGTATGGCGATGTCCATCTCGTTGTGCACGATGTCTGCGACGTTCGCCACGAGCTCGCCTGTCTGCCAGCCTATGGCTTCGCCCGGTTCCATGATAACCTGCAGGTGAGGATGGCGCTTCTTGAAATCGTTGAGCAGGTCGACGAGCTGGTCGCGGTGGTAGTCCTTGCGGGTAATGTGGTGGCCACCGCCGAAGTTCACCCATTTCATTTGCGGCAGGAACCTTCCGAAATGTTTTTCGAAAGCGGCGAGCACGCCTTCCAGGGCGTCGGCGTCCTGTTCGCAAAGGGCGTGGAAATGCAGTCCGTCAATGCCGTCTAGCAGTTCCGGTTTGAACTCCGTTTCGGTGACTCCGAGCCTGCTGAACTTGCCGCACGGGTTGTACAGGTCGGTTTCGACGGTCGAGTACTGCGGGTTCACGCGGATGCCGCAGCTTACGCCGGCCTGGAGAGCCTTGTCCCTGAAGCGCGTCCACTGGCTGAAGCTGTTGAACGTGATGTGGTCGGCGAGAGAAAGTATCTGGTCGATTTCCCCGTCTTCGTAGGCCGGTGCGAATACGTGCACTTCCTTGCCCATCTCCTCCTTGGCGAGCCTGGCCTCGTTGAGGCTCGATGCCGTCGCTCCGGGGAGGTATTCGGCTATAATGGGAAAACTGCGCCAGAAACTGTAGCCCTTGAGGGCGCAGATAATCTTGACGCCGGTCTTCTGCTGGATGTCGGAGAGAATTTCCATATTCCTGCGGAGCCGCTTTTCGTCGAGCACATAGCAGGGAGATTTGACTTGAGAATAATCGATCATGGTCCAAATATAGCTTATTGGCCATTTTACCCCTTTAAAGGGGGCTTTTTATTGTTTTTTTTACCATTGGGAAAAACCTTTAAACTAAATTTATCAGTGATGATTTTGTCTTATTCTAAGTGTTTTTTTGCTTCTATTTTAACCCTCGCTTTTGCAGGGGTATCTTTCGCTCAGTCCGCTCCCGCCGCTTCGGCTCCCGCTGCTCCGGCACAGCCCGCTGTTGCTAATACCGATGTCGTGGCTCCACGCGGTGCAACGACTACCCTCGACGAAATGATCCAGGCCAAGCTTGACTCCATGGACCGCAAGAAGGCGGCTCCTGTGGTCAAGGTCAATGCCGACAGTCTCGCCAAGGCCAAGGCCGACAGCATCCGTCGCCTGATCCGCGAAGGCAAGTATGTCCAGCGTGCCAGGTACGACAAGAGCAACTTCGACCACTGGAAGGTCGACACGGTTTTCCAGAAGTCCATGAAGGCTGAAACCTTCGGCGTATGGCGTACTCCGATTGTCGCCCACGGCCATGCATTCCGCGACGCGGAACTCCGCTTCGGCATGAACGACACCCTCTACGGTGTGACCCGTACCTACTCCGATTCCGGCCGCTACCAGATGACCGGCGAGTACACCTACAAGGCCCGCTACCGTTTTGACAATGATTCGTCCCTCGTTACCCGTGAAGTGTTCCTGGACCGCGAAGTCATTCGCTGGGACTACATCCGCTTCCATATCAAGGGCGATACGCTCAAGCACAACCTGAAGAAGCTCGAATTCCGCGACTTGAACGATAACTGGCTCAATGCGCTCCAGGGCTTCGACAACATTCCTCCGGAACTTTACATTCGCGACAAGAAGTCTTCCGAAGAAATGACCAAGGAATACGAGCAGTCCAAGGCCAATAAAAAGAAATAGGACACCGAGGGGCCGGTATGTCCAAAGTTACCGGGCAAGGTAGTCCGTTCCTACGCAATCACCGTATCTCAATTTGTTTTGCCGTCTTGTTTACGGCGATTGTCGTGTGTTGTCTTTTGACCTTGGTTACCGGCAAGGTGAGTTTCGGCTTGGCAGATTTGCTGAATGCGTTGGCCGAACCTGGGGGCGAGGATGTCTCTCATCGGATATTCTGGAACCTGAGGGTGCCGCGTGTAGTGGCCGCCGTATTGGCGGGAAGCGCCCTTGCCGTATCGGGCCTGTCGCTGCAGACGGTCTTCCGCAACCCGCTGTGCGGCCCGTTCGTTCTGGGTATCAGCAGCGGCGCGAGTCTCGGCGTGGCGATTGCTCTCTTGGCGGGAATGGGCTTTGGTCATTTCGGCGTACTCGGTGCGGCCTCGGTCGGCGCGTTCGCCGTGACGCTCGTGATAATGGCAATCGCATCTTGCTTTACGCGTAGCTCCGTGCTGCTGGTGGCGGGACTGCTGTTCGGCTATTTCATCGACGCCCTGGTGAGCGTGATCATGGCGGGTTCCGAAGCCGAGAACTTGCAGGTGTATGTGGCCTGGGGCATGGGCAGTTTCGGTCGCCTGACTATCGATTCCGTCTATCTTTTCGCGGGCGCTGTCGCGGTGGGCCTTGCGCTGGTGGCGGGCTCCATCCGTTACCTGAACGCCGCCCGCATGGGCGATGACTTTGCGCGCGGTCTTGGCGTGAATGTTTCTGTTGCGCGGAAATGCGTACTGCTTGGTTCGAGCATCCTGGCTGGTGCTGCGACGGCCTTCTGCGGACCCGTGGCGTTTATCGGAATTGCCGTGCCGCATCTCGCTTACATGCTGTTCAAGACGACCAACCATCGCGTTCTGATTCCCGGCTCGGCTTGCTGCGGGGCGCTCCTGGCGCTCGTGGCCGGACTCTTCCCGGTAAGCGTTCCGCTCAATGCGGTATTGAGCGTAGTCGGTGTTCCGATTATTTTGTATGTAATGCTGCGCGGTTCCAAGGAGAGGGTGTAGCGATGTCCGAAAAACTCCTCCTGGAATGTGAAAACCTTTGCGTTGGCTATGGCCCAGCCCTTGTCGACGAAGTTTCTTTTTCGCTGAGCTGCGGCGAAGTCGTCGCGCTGATGGGCGAGAACGGCAGTGGCAAGAGTACCTTGCTCAAGACGTTCTGCGGGATAGTCCCTCCATTGGGCGGAAACGTACGCGTTTGCGGAGAATCTCTCGAGAACTGGAACTTGCGCGAACGGGCGCACCACATTGCGCTGGTGCGCATGTCTGTGGAATCTCCTGCCCGCATGACAGTGCAGGAATTTGTCAGCCTGGGCCGTTCGCCGTACTCGGGCATGCTGGACAGCCGTTCTGTCGAAGACGATGCCATTGTCCAGAAGTCGATGGAACTCCTGGATGTGGAAAGTTTCGCGAAGCGCCCGCTGGCCGAGCTCAGCGATGGCGAACGCAGCCGTGTGTACCTGGCCGAAGCCGTGGCGCAGCAGGTAGACGTGCTATTGCTCGACGAACCGAATGCCTTCTTGGACATTCCCCGCAGCCGAGCGCTGTTCCGCATGTTGCGCAACCTCGTCGAGAACCGCAACATGGGAATAGTCGTGTCAACGCATTCCATAGAATATGCCGAAAGCTATTGCGACCGCATCATGGTCGTGAACAAGGGACGGGCCCGTATCGCGCCGGCAAAGAATGCCCGCGCCGAAGGCCTGTTCGATTGGGCGGAAGCCTAGTGGCTCCCTTTAATCTCCTTGACGTTTATACCGAGCCTTCCGAGTCGGTTGTATAGGGCCGTGCGAATCATGCCGAGCTTTTCGGCGGCGAGACTCACGGAACCGTCGCATTTACGGATGGTCTCTTTCAGGAATTCGCGCTCTTCTTCGAACTGCATTTCGCGGAATTCGTCGTAGCTGTTTGCCACAGGGCGTTTTTTTTCGGCTACGGGGGCGTCGTCGATTTGCAGGTCCTCGGCTTTGATGATGCCGGGGTCGGTAAAGCAGAGCGTGCGCTGGATGGTGTTTTCCAGTTCGCGGATGTTGCCCGGCCAGCTGTGGTCCTGCAACTTCTGCAGGGCTTCCGGTGAAAGCCTGTAGGGCTCGCCGGCGGGGGCGTACTGGTGTATAAAGTAATTCGCGAGATCTTCGATGTCTTCTTTGCGTTCGCGGAGCGGCGAAAGCTGCATGGGAATCACGTTCAGGCGGTAGTAGAGGTCTTCGCGGAAACGCTTTTCGCGGATTTCTTCCTTGAGGTCACGGTTCGTGGCGGCGATGATTCTCACGTCCACATGGCGCGTCCTGTTCGCTCCGATGGGGCGGATTTCGTGATTCTGGATGACGCGCAACAGCTTTACTTGCGCCTGCAGGGGCATATCGCCGATTTCGTCGAGGAATATGGCACCGCCGTTTGCGTCTTCAAAAAGCCCAATCCTTTCGTTTTGCGCTCCGGTAAAGGCCCCGCGCGTGTGGCCGAACAGCTCGCTTTCGAAAAGCGTGTCCGGGATGGCGCTGCAGTTCACGGTTACGAATTTGTCGTACACGCAGGCGATGGCGCGGGCAATCAGGTCCTTGCCGACTCCGGATTCGCCCTGGATGAGCACGGGACCCGTATGCAATATGGCGCGTTCGACCGTCTTGCGGAGCCGCTGCATGGCTTCGCTTTTGCCGACAAGGTGGCTCATCCTTTCGCGGAATATCGTCTTGGCGCTGTTGATTTCCTTGAGCTTCGCGAGCTTGCTCATTAAATGTAACTTGACCGCTTCTGTCGAAAGGATGATGTCGAACAGGTTGTTCGGGATTTTCGCATAGCGTTCGGGATCTTCGGCGTAGACGAGCACCATCGTGTCCGGATGCTGCATGCGGATGTTTGTCAATGCAGCGGTGTTTTCGGCGGTAAAGGAATCCAGGTCCCAGATGACAATGGGCGAAAGCGGTGCGCTTATGGAGGGGGAGGAATGCATCTCGACCGCGTAGTTCACGGAAGAAAGGACGTCCAGGATAAACGAGGACGTGTCCGTGTCTTGCGAGAAAAGGTCGATCGAGGACATATTGGTTGTGTCATCCTGAGCGCAATGCCGAAGGCATGGAGTCGAAGGATCCAGGGGATTTTTTGACTGGATTCTGCTCCTACGAACCTAAGAATTGTAAAGCAACAAGTTGCTGACAATTCTATATCGCCTTTGCAGGCTCAGAATGACGGCCTTGGATGTTATTTACCTAACTCTTTGCTGCGTTCGGTGCCGGCGACTACGGCCTTGATGAGGCTCGAGCGGAAAGCGCCTTCTTCAAGCGCGTTCACGCCGGCGATTGTCGTGCCAGCGGGGGAGCAGACCATCGCGCAGAGGTCGCTCGGGCTCTTGCCCGACTGCTTCACGAGTTCGACGCTGCCTTCGATAGTGCCGAGGGCGAGCTTGAGCGCGACATCGCGGGTGAGGCCGGCCTTGACGCCACCGCGGGTAAGTCCTTCGATGAACTCGAAGACGTAGGCGGGGGCACTACCGGAAAGTCCGGTGACGGCGTCCATGAGGCTCTCAGCGACGCGGCAGGTGACACCGATGTTCCCGAAAATTTCTTCGGCGGCCTTGAGGGTAGCCTCATTGACGCCGTCCGTGGCGAGCGCCACGGTGCCCTTGCCTACGGTCAGCGGCAAGTTCGGCATCACGCGGAGCACCTGGTTCTTGGCGCCGAGTACGTCGACGAGGTTCTTGCGGGCCACGCCGGCCATGATGCTGATGAACGTCTTGGTCGTCTTGATGGTCTTGACGGCGTTTTTCCATTCGGCGCCGACAATCTTGAAAATTTGGGGCTTCACGCAGAGGAACGAGATGTCCGCCTTCTTGACGCCTTCGGCGAAATTCTTGACGCGGACGCAGCCCAGGTCGGTAATGGCCTTGGCGGCATTGTCGTTCGGGTCGAAGAAGAAGATGGACTTGGGGTCGACTTTGGCGTTCAAAAGCCCGCGGAGGATGGCTCCGCCCATGTTGCCGATACCGGCGAAGAAAATTTTTTGGTTCATAAGACTAATCCTTTAAGAAAAATCAATTATCAATCATCAATTATCAATCATCAATTAATGATCATCCGTTCATCGAACTCAAGAAATCCGTGTTCGTCTTGTAGAGCTTGAGCTTGTCGCGCATGAATTCCATGATTTCGACGGTGGTCATATCCTGCAGGTAACGGCGCAGCACCCAGACGCGGCGCATTTCTTCTTCGGTAAGCAGGAGTTCTTCCTTGCGGGTACCGGACTTGAAGATGTCAATAGCCGGCCAGATGCGCTTTTCGGCGATACGGCGGTCAAGCACAAGTTCCATGTTGCCCGTTCCCTTGAATTCTTCGAAAATCACTTCGTCCATGCGGCTGCCCGTCTCGATGAGGGCCGTGCCGATGATGGTGAGGCTACCGCCGTTTTCGATCTTGCGGGCTGCACCGAAGAACTTCTTGGGGAGCTGCATGGCGTTCGCGTCTACGCCACCGCTCAGAATCTTGCCGGAATGCGGGATGGCGATGTTGTTCGCGCGTGCAAAACGGGTGATGGAGTCGAGCAGGATGACGACGTCGTTGCCGTGTTCCACGAGGCGCTTCGCCTTCTCGAGCACGAGGCTTGCCACCTTGATATGGCGTCCCGGTTCTTCGTCGAAGGTAGAGGCGAGCACTTCGGCCTGGATATTGTTGCCGCGAGCGGTGCCTTCTTCTTTGAGGCGGTCGATGAGCTTGCGCATTTCGGTCACTTCTTCGGGGCGTTCGTCAATCAGGAGCACGATGAGCTTCACTTCGGGGTGGTTCGCCGTGATGGCCTTCGTGACGTTCTGCAAAAGGACCGTCTTACCGGTACGCGGCGGAGCGAGCACGATACTGCGCTGGCCCTTGCCGATGGGGGTGAAGAGGTTCATCAGACGCGTGCTGTATTCCTGGGTGTCGAATTCCAGGTTCAGGCGTTCGATCGGGTGGATCGGGGTCAGGTATTCGAACGACACGCGGCGCTTCGTCTTTTCGGGCGGTTCAAAGTTGACCGTATCGATACGGAGCAGCGCAAAGTACTTTTCGCCTTCGCGGGGCTGGCGCACCTGACCGGTGATGGTGTCGCCCATCTTGAGGTCGTAACGGCGGATGATGTTCTTGCTTATATAGATATCGTCGGGACCGGCGAGGTAGTTGTGCTCGGGGTTCCTCAGGAATCCGTGGCCGCCGTCCGGGATAATCTCGAGGACGCCTTCGGTATAGATGGGGCAGTCTTCGCCGGTGATGGCGCTCAGGATGCTGTAGACGAGCGCCTGCTTGCGCATCTTCTTGAAGTCGACAATGCCCAGTTCTTCGGCCTGGCGCTGTAATTCGAACATCGGGAGCCCGCGCAGTTCCTTCCACTTGGCCTTTGCCGCGGCGACCTTTTCGGGGTCAGGGGGCGGCAACTGGATGGTTTCGTCGAGGAAATCGTCTTGCGGGAGGTTACGGTTGTGGCGATTCTTGAACTTGTTGAACTTGTTGAATTTATTGTTGTTGTTATTGTTGAAACGGTTGTTCTGTCCGTTCTGGTTATTCTGATTGTTCTGGTTGTTGTTGCGGAACTGGCGGTTGTTCTGGTCGCCCTGCTGGCCGTTGTTCTGTGCGCCTGCTTCTGCGGGGGCGGACTGCTGCTGTCCTTCGGCTTGCGGTTGGGCTACATCGCCTTGCGGCTGGGGAGCGGCTTTTGCCGGGGCTTCTTGTGCCGGAGCTTCCGCTGCGACTTTAACTTCCTTGATTTCCTTTTCTTCCTTGTGATTCTTTACTTCTTCTGCAGGAGCCTCGGAATCGGCCTTTTTCTTGGCAGGGCGTCCGCGCTTTTTCTTGACGGCGTCGTCGGCCGGGGCTGCGTCAATGGGCAGTTCGTTTTCTGTATCGGAAATCTTTTTTGTTCTAGGCACTGTAAATATCCTTTATTATGTTGTATGATTTTCTTTGAAAAACTTTAAAAAGAGTTGTAGTCTTTTTTTGGGGGGGAACAGGGCATTAAATGCACACTGTGAAATATGTAATGGGAAATATTGGTCCCTTCTCTAGGGAGACTTTCACAAGATAGTTAAAAAAGTGTTTTTTGTCATAAAAATGGGGTGTATTTCCATGTTTTTCTCAAAAAAAATTTTTTTGGAACATTTTGGTTCAGCTTTTGGGCGAAAATGACATTTTTTTGTTTTTGTGAATATCTATATTAATATCGTGGAATCTTTGGAACGAGTATTTGTCGCTTTGGGCAGCAACCTGGCCCCGCGCTCCAGGCGCTTGGGGGAAGGCCGCGATATGTTGCGCCGCGTTGCAAGCGGTGGCTGGCTCGAAAGCCCCATATACGAGACCCCGCCCGTAGGACCGAGCGGCCAGGGACCGTATTTTAACCAGGTCGTGAGTTTCTGGTATTCCGGCACGCCCAAAGACCTGCTTTATTACCTGAAGGGCTCGGAATTGCTCCTGGGCCGTAAGCCGCGCGGCCACTGGAATTCCAGGGAAATCGACCTCGACCTGCTGTATTTCGGCAACAAGACCATGGCTGGCCGACCGACCATCCCTCACATAGAAATTCCGAACAGGCAGTTCGTGCTTGTTCCGTTGAACGATATTGCTCCTGATTGGCAAGACCCCTTGAACGGCTGTTCTGTCAAGGAATTGCTTTCCGATTTACTCTCGCGGGAAGAAAAAATCCCGTTCCGCACCATTACAGGGGAGGAACCGTAATGCTTACCGAAAAAGGTGTCCGTTTTTTGGCCATAGAAGGCGTCATCGGGGTGGGGAAGACTACCTTGGCCCGCCTGATCGCCGAGCGCTGGAACGCTCTTTGTATCGAGGAAAATTACGAAGAAAATCCGTTCCTCCCGAAGTTCTACGAAAATAGGGAAGCCTACGCTTTCCAGACGCAGCTGTTCTTCTTGCTCGACCGCCACAAGCAATTGCAGAATTCCGCCCTCCAGAACGACCTGTTCCACGATTTGATCGTAAGCGACTACACTTACGATAAAGACCAGATATTTGCCTCGCAGAACCTCACCAACGACAGCGAGTACGCCATGTACGAAGCTGTGTCCAGGGCCTTGAGCCGCGATATGCCCAAGCCGGACCTTGTGGTTTATCTGCAGGCCAGCATCCCCACGTTGCTGAACCGCGTAAAGATGCGCGGCCGTGCCATGGAAAAGTCTATCGAGGGTAGCTACCTCAGGGAATTGCAGGAACGCTACGACCACCATTTCTGGCACTACAAGGAAGCCCCGGTGCTGATTATCAATACGGACAATATCGATTTTGTCCATAACGAGAGCCATTTGCAGATGGTTCTGAACGCTATTGCCGAATGTCCCAGACAGACGACATATTTTGTTCCCGAAGTAAGATAAAAAGGTTAAAGTAATGCAAGTAATCCATTCAATTGATGCCCTTCGTGCAGCGTTGAAACCGTATGTAATGCAGGATAAGTCCATCGGTCTCGTTCCGACGATGGGCGCCCTCCATAATGGCCACGCCGCCTTGATCAAGGAATCGGTAAAGGACTGTGACGTGACGGTCGTGAGCGTTTTCTTGAATCCCATCCAGTTCGGCAAGAACGAGGATCTGGACAAGTATCCCAAGCGCCTGGAGGCCGATGCCAAACTTGCAGAATCCATTGGCGCCGATTTTGTCTTTGCGCCGAGCGTTGCCGAGATGTACCCCGAAGGAGACCCGCTGACCCTGGTTCGCGACGAATCCCTCGAAAGCCTTTATTGCGGAGCCTACCGCCCGGGACATTTCCGCGGCGTACTCACTGTCGTTTCTAAGCTTTTCCTTATCACCGGTGCGAACCACGCCTACTTTGGCGAGAAGGATTACCAGCAGGTTTTCCTTATCGAACGCATGGTGCGCGACTTGAATTTCAACATCAAGATCCACCGCGTGAAGATTGTGCGCGAAGAATCCGGCTTGGCTCTTTCTAGCCGTAACGAATACCTCTCCGAACTGGAACATTCGCAGGCGCTGAGCATCAACAACGGACTTCACCAGGCCAAGGAGCTGTTCGAGAAGGGCGAACGCCGTGTCGCCCTGTTGCGCGATGTCGTCATCAAGTCGATTCTCGCGAATCGCGGCCAGGTGCAGTATGTCGAGGTGGTGGACCAGAAGACCCTGCAGAAGTTCTCTGCGGTACTTCAACCGGATGTCAAGGTCGTGATTCTCGTTGCGGCTTTCTTCGGCAAGACCCGCCTGATCGACAATATCGAACTGAACTGACACGTTGTGTCATCCTGAGCCTGTCGAAGGATCCAGTCTATTTACTCGTAGCCGTGAACACGCCGTCCCAGGTTTCGCCTGCGGGCACGGGCGGGTTTATCTTGTAGTTCTCGCAACGCTGGATGTACACGAGGCTCGGGCAAGTCTTGCTTCCCGGGTCGTGTTCGGGCAGGTGCGGCTCGTATTCCAGGCACTGGGTAAACAGTTCCTTCGCCTTGTCCCATTCCATGTTGAGGTAGGCGCTGCGGCCCTGTTCCCAAATCTCGACGAGTTTCTTGAGTTGGGCCTCGTTGTCGCAGCCGCTGCGTTCCAGCAGTTCGAATGTCTTGACGGGCTTGCTCTTGCCGACTACGCGGATAGTATCGAGAGAACGGTAGATGTACTTGCCGTCTTCCAGGTGGCTTTGCGTGTCTTCGCTAATTTGTATGTAGGCACCGTACTGCTTGGCTGCGCTTTCCAAACGTGCGGCGAGGTTCACGGCGTCGCCCATCATGGTGTAGTTCTTACGCATCGAAGAGCCCATATTTCCGGTAACGATGTCGCCGGAGTTGATGCCGATTCTCATGTGCATGTTGTGGACGACTTCCGGCCACTTGTCGCCTTCGCCCTTCCATTTCTTGCGGAGCTTCTTGAGCTTGTTCTGCATGTCGATGGCCGAGTTGCAGGCGCTCTGGGCGTGGTTTTCGAGCGGCATGGGCGCTCCGAAGAACGCGATGATGGCGTCGCCTTCGTACTTGTCGAGCGTTCCCTTGTTGCCGAGCAGCGTATCCGTCATGGCGGTCAGGTATTCGTTCAGCAGGTCGACCAGCTTACTCGGGTCACCGATCTTTTCGGAGAAGGTGGAGAAACTTGCGATATCGGTAAAGTAGGCGGTAATGTTCGACTTGGATCCGCCGAGGGTCGGCATAATCTCGTTCGTCACCATCGCATCTATAAGTTCCGGAGAAATGTACTGCTTGAAGGCGTTGTTCAAGAAGTTCTTTTCCTTGGATTCAAAGTAGAACTGGACAATCAGGGCAGAAATGGTTGTAAGCAGAATCGTCAGCAGCTGCTTGGAAACGCCGATGTACGTTCCGTTTACAAAGTAGAAGTAGGCTACGATGGTGTAGGCGAACATCATGATGAGGGCGAACGATATGGCGATGTAGCTTCGGATATAGAGGCCGACAAAGGTGCAGAGGATGGCGAGGATGAGAACGATGATTTGCTGGTAGTGCTCTTGCAGGAACACGATGAACTGGTTGTTCAAGATGTTCTGGAGAATGGTGGAGTGGACGAGCACGCCGGGGTAGTGTTCTTCGTGCGGGCCTGACACAAAGTCGAACATGGCCGCCGCGGCAGAACCGAGAATGAATGTCTTGCCCTGGTAGAATCCGGGGTCTACGCGGTGTTTCAATACGTCGTAGTAAGAAAGGTGCTGGAAACTTCTCTGGGCGTCGATGGTATTGTAGCGGCCCTGGTAGTTCACCAGGTAGCGGCCGTACTTGTCGATAGGAATGCGCTTGACGTTTCCGAAACGGAGTTCTTCGCCTTTCTTCAGGTTCTCGATAGCCGATTCGGGCGTGTTGAGAATGTCTTGCAGCACATCGGAACTCAAGATGACCATGTTGGATTTCCAGGCCTTCTTGTTGTAGTCGTATCGGATGTCCATGTCCATGGCGAGGTGCAGCAGCCTGCCCGGTTCCAGGTCTTTCAGGGAGTCCGCATAGCTCTGGATGGTGCTTACGACAAAGGGCGTGACGATGACTTCGTCTTCTTCTTCGGTATCCGTGATGACAAAGTGGTTATCGTCGAGCGAGTCCCTCTTGATGGTGATGTTTTCTTCGATTTCCTTTTCTTCGTGTCCTTCAAGTTTGCCGAATATCGTGGTGTCCATGGTCTGGACTATGGTGGAGAACCTGTCCGAAATGGTCTGGCCTTCGAAAATGTCGAACGAGATGGATCCGTCTTCGTCCTTGCTCGCGATAATCTTTGACGACACGTCGATGAATTCGGCCTTGCGCTTGCTCTTGGACGTGTTGCGGATTTTTTCGGCAGCGGCCTTGAGCTTCTTTTGCAGCGAGGTGAACATGGGGTAGGTGAAGCGCGGGAATGTCGTCTGAATTTCGCCGTTGTCATCGCGGTATACGCCAAAAGGCTTGCCTACGTCTATATACTTGCCCATCTTGATGATGACGTTTTCCGGCTTTTGGCGGTAAAGGTGCAAAACCGTCATCAGGGACATCGTCGTGTAGATGCGGACGTCGCTTTCTTGCAGGGAATCGTTGAGTTCCTTGTTGGGGAAGCGGTAGAGCATGGCGACGCGGCGCACCACGCCGTCTTCGTCGGGGTAGGCGTTCACCGAACCGATAAACTTGCTCGCGTGCGCGATTTCGGGGAAGATGTTGTCGAGCAGGTCCTTGTTCTCGATATTTTCGGGATGGTCAATCTGGCTCTGCGTGAACGTGGAACCGAAACCGATATCCTTGGCCCAGTCGAGCGAACTGATCGGGCGCCACTGCGACTCGTGCTTGTAGTTGCCCCATTCGCCGAAATCGTAGCACATGATGGTGTTCCCGCTCTCCTTGATGGCGGTGACCAGCATGGAATCGTAGTTGAAGAACGAGTGCGTGCCTTCCATGACCGCGGAATCGTTCACCAGGATAAGGGCGTTCTGTTCCTTGAGCTTGTTGATGAGAACCATGTTGTTGTCGGTTTTCTTCTTGCCGAAGTCCGCCGTCTTGAACATGATATCGAAGCCGATTGCCGACGCCCCGCCTTCGGTGAGGTTCTTGGTGACATCTGCGTGGAAGTCTCTTTCCCAGGTGGTGTAGGGGCCAAGCTTGGTCAGGGAAGGTTCGTCGATATCGACAATCAGAATGTTGGGGTCGTAGTTGTCCGCAGCGACGACGCTGTTGTCCTTGTTGGTGTCGGTAATCTTGCCGGTGCGGGTTTTAAAGAAGAGGTCGTAAAAAAGGTACTCTAGCGATTCAGCTCCGGACTTTGCGAAATACAGGTTCGGGTCCTGGACGTTGCCGAAGAACAAAATGATAAAGACGAGCATTGCCGAGATGCTTACGCCGACAGAAAATTTCTTTATTTTTTTCGATACTTTTTTCTGCATGTTCTAATTATAATAAAAGGACTTAATCTATATTTCTTTTATATAGTGAAGGAGCATATTTTGGCAGCGAGCAAGAAGAAAAGTAAAAAAATTGAGCAAGAAACCCCGTTTTTTGGGCTTGTTTCGGGCTGGTTCCTGTTTGCGGTGGGCGTAATACTGCTGCTGGGGTGCATCAGTTCGGTCTATAGCGGCGAAAACGGCAATTGGCTTGGTCCTTTTTTTGGCAAGCTGGTCCCTGATACGTTTACGTTTGTTTTCGGACGCCTCCCTGTCATCTTCTTTACTTTGTCCTTGGTCCTGTGGGGTCTTTTTATTGCCTTGAAGGTTTTGCGTCCCCGCCTGCTCAGCTTTAGCATCGGCATGACGCTTCTGACGCTGGACCTTTCGTGCCTGCTTTCCCTGAAATCCTATGGCATGACGGGGCTCCCGCGCGAGGTCCTGTTCAGCAACGGCGGTGTGCTGGGGCAGTTCTTTATGCAGTACGTTTTTGTCTCGGTGTTCGGGACGGTGTCCGTTGTGGCGCCCCTGATTATCCTCGTGGCCACGCTGGGATTGATTCTCGTGCTTTCGTTTGGACTACGCCCGAGGCATTTCGCCTTCATCGCGAAGACGTTGAAATGGTTTGCCGGCCTGTTCCATAAAAAGAATGCCGAAGCCCCCGTCGCAGACGATGTCCAGGCTTCCTTGACGGGCCGTGAAGCCCGCAAGGGCCGCAAGGACATGCTTGTCGACGACAGTACCATCTATTCCGTGCCGGATGGTTACAATATCAGGGACAAGGCCGATATCAAGCCGTTCAAGGTTAGGCGTGGCGTGATGGGCATGGTGGGCGCCAAAGAAGATGCCGCCCCGTTTCCGTACGAGAAGGGCCTTGCCGAAAATCCGTATGCTCCGGACGTGACGACGGTTGCGCCTCCGGGATTCCGTGGCGATGACGAGACCGTTGTCGCCGCCGACCAGGTGACGGTTGCCGCCTCTGAACAGGAAGATCCCGAAATCCTTCGCCTGGAGCAGGAACTCCGCGATGGCGAGGGCCGCATGAGCGCCTTGCAGATAAAGGAAATCCGCGACAAGATTGCCGAAATCAGGCGTGCGCGCGACCTGTTGAACTGGGAGAAGGCGCACCAGAACAAGATCGTGGTGAAGGGAGCGGTGCGCGGCGGAGAGCCGCAGCCCGAGGCAGAAAAGCCGAACCCCTATACCGAAGAGACGGTTGTCGCTGCCCGCCACGGAGAAGATTTTGCCGTAGACGAACCGCAAGAAGACGAAAATCCTGTCGTGGAAGGCAACGACGAAGACGAAACGTTCATGCCCGAAATCGTCGGCGCTGACGAAGTGGACCGCGATCCGACCTACGTGCCGCCCAACCGCATCGGGACGGCTGAGTCCACGGGAATCCCGCAGCTGGACCCGACCGTCCATTACGACGAGTACAAGGTGCCCACGGTCGACGAGATTCTGGATACGCACGAGCCGCAGCCGGCCGACTATACCGAAGAGGAACTGAACGAAATCGGCCGCATGCTCGAAGAAAAGCTCGAGAACTTCAAGGTGAAGGGCAAGGTGGTCGGTTGCGAGACGGGCCCCGTGATTACGCGCTTCGAGGTGGAACCGGGGCCTGGCGTGAAGGTTTCGCAGTTCAGTTCGCTGCAAGATGACCTCGCGATGGCCTTGAAGGCGACTTCCATCCGCATCTTGACTCCGATTCCGGGCAAGGGCGCCGTGGGTATCGAGATTCCCAACCGCAAGACGCAGACGATTTACGGCCGCGACATCTTCGAGAGTGCCGCGTTTAAGCCGAGTCCCGACAAGATCGTGATGGCGCTCGGCAAGGATATTTCGGGCGAACCGTTCGCGATGGATTTGGCGAAGGCGCCGCACTTGATGATTGCGGGCCAGACAGGTTCCGGTAAGTCCGTCTGCATCAACGCGCTCATGGCGAGCATGCTCTTGAGCAAGACTCCCGACGAACTCCGCATGATTCTCGTGGACCCGAAGGCGGTGGAACTCAAGATGTACGAGAACATCCCGCACTTGCTGGCGCCCGTGATTACCAAACCCGAAGTCGCCATCCAGGCTTTGCAGTGGCTCTGCTACGAGATGGACCGCCGTACCGAGGTGCTCGCGAAGGCGAAGGTGCGCAACATCAACGGCTTCAACGAAAAATTCGATGCGGGCGAGCTGCCCGAAGATGTTCCCGAAGAGGATCGCGGTCGTCGCATGGCGTTCATCGTCGTGATTATCGACGAAATGGCCGACTTGATGATGGTCGCCGGCAAGGAAATCGAGAAGAACGTCTCGAGACTTGCCGCAAAGGCACGTGCCGTGGGCATCCACCTGGTGCTTGCCACGCAGCGTCCGTCGGTGAAGGTGATTACCGGTAACATCAAGGCGAACCTGCCGACGCGTATCAGCTTCAAGGTGGCTTCGCAGGTGGACGCCCGTACGGTGATGGACCATGCCGGTGCCGAAAAGCTGCTGGGCCGTGGCGACATGCTGTACAAGGCCGTGAACGCTCCCGATCCGGTGCGCCTGCACGGTGCGTTCCTCAGCGACGAAGAGGCAGAAAAGCTCGCCGATGCCTGCTCTAACCAGAATGTATGCTACCCGCAGCTCGAGTCCTTCGAAGTGGAAGGCGAAGGCGGGGAAGGCGAGGATGGCGAAGGTGGCAATGCCGCCATGAACGAGAAGAAGGACAAATTGCTGTTCGAGGTGGCCAAGTGGGCCATCGAATGCGGCAACGGGCTTTCTACTTCGGCGGTGCAGCGCCATTTCAGCGTGGGCTACAGCCGCGCGGGCAAGATCGTGGACCAGCTGTTCGGTATGGGACTCTGCGCCCGCAGTACCGGCAACTCCAAGCCCCGCGCGATGCTCATCGGCATGGACGAACTGATGCAACTCGAACGCTCCGGCGCGTTCAGGTAATGTGAAATGAGGGGTGTGATACGTCATCCTCGCTGCGCGAGGATCCATCCAGTTCATAATGCGGCTTTCGAGAGTGATGGTTCCTCCTCGCTAGGCTCGGAGGATGACCACTAACCACTAACCACTAACCACTGTCTACTTCCTACTTCTTATGAAAGAATTTGCTCCTGCTAAAATCAATCTCTTCCTCGATGTCATCCGCAAGCGCGAAGACGGCTACCATGACCTCGGTACAGTATTCCAGACCATCGATGCCGGCGATACCGTGACGGCGACCCCGCGCGAAGACGGGACTATCAACCTTACGTACAACAAGCCGCAGGAATACCCGGTGGAATCGGACCTCGTGTACAAGGCGGCGGTTGCCCTGCGCGTCAAGGCGGGGAATCCCCTGCTCGGTGCGGATATCTACCTCGAGAAGGTGATGCCTCTCGGTGCCGGCCTTGGAGGCGGTAGCGCCGATGCCGCAGCAACCCTCAGGTTGCTGAACCGCCTCTGGGAGTTGCACCTGTCGCCCACGGAACTGGAACGCATCGGGGCCAGGCTCGGTGCCGACGTGCCCTTCCTCGTCAGAGGCGGCACGGCTTTCGCCGAGGGCATCGGCGAACAACTGACTTTTATCGACCCGCTGGACCTTCCGGCAGGGGAAGTCCTGCTTATCGCGACTCCGCACGACGCCGTCCCGACAAAGGACGCCTATGCGGGCGTGCCCAAGTCCGGCCCGGACCGCTGGGAAGCCTACAAGACCGCCTGGGCTTGCGGAACCGATGCGGAAAGGTCTTTTGGCTACAGCCTGCTCGATTCCGGCTCGTTTTTCAACGCTTTCGAGGTTTCCGTGTTCCCGAAGCATCCCCTGGTCGCCTCGTTGAAGGACAAGATCCTTGACCTCGGAGCGCGGGTCGCTCTCATGAGCGGGTCCGGTGCGTCCGTATTCGGCATCTTTGCGGACAGGTCCTCTGCGGAGGCGGCTGCGGTCGCCCTCGAACCCTACACGCGCTACCTCGTCTTGACCAAATTCTGGCATAATTAGCGTTTGTTCGGCTGTTCACCCCTTTGAAAAATCGCTTTTTTTGCTAAATTTGTCCCCACCATTGGGGTATCGTCAAGTGGTAAGACAACGGATTTTGATTCCGTTATTCGTTGGTTCGAATCCAGCTACCCCAATGAATTTTTCTTAATCCAAATGGAGATAACAAAATGGAACTCACAACGCTCAAAGCTACCTCGAGAGTGCTAGGTGCAAACCGCGACAACGCCCGTTTGCGTAAGGCTGGTCAGATTCCGGCCGTCTATTATGGTAAGGGTATGGAAGCGCAGAACATTGCCGTAAGCGAAATCGACTTGCGCAAGGTCCTCGCTCCGGGCAAGCGTTACACGCTTCTCGACCTTGAAATTGATGGCAAGGCTGGCAATCCGGCCGTCGTCTACAACTACCAGAAGGACGCCATCACCCAGAAGATTACGCACATCGACTTCCTCAAGATCGCAGAAGACTCCATGGTCAAGGTCCGCGTTCCTGTCAAGTTGAACGGCCTTCCGGTCGGTGTCAAGACCCAGGGTGGTGTTTTCTCCCAGGAAACCCGCTACCTCATGCTCGCTTCCAAGCCGGCTTGCATTCCGACCATTCTCGAAATGGACATTTCCGAATTCGAAACCAACATTACCTTCTATGCCAAGGATTTCAAGCTCCCGGAAGGCGTCGAACTGGCTTCTGGCCCGCGCACCGTGATCTTCACGATTTCCTCCAAGAGCAAGAAGAAGGACGATGCTGCCGCTGCTGAAGCCGCTCCGGCCGCTGCCGCTGCCCCGGCTGCCGCTGCTCCGGCTGCCGATGCTGCCGCGAAGTAATCGGTTCCTGGAACCTGCTTTTGAATCCGTCGGACATCTGTCCGGCGGATTCTTTTTTGCTCGAAAAAATAAACTTTGCGCCCTGGTCATGAAATCCCGTTTATCTTTGTATATTTACAGCATGAAAAAGCTTTCGCTTCGTTTGTTCCTGTGCCTTGCGGTAGCCTGCCTTTGTAGCTGTGCAGGGTCGAAAAATGGGGATTCCGCCGAATCCGAGGCCGTGACCGTCGGTGCGGCCGAGTGCCCGCAGGGCGAAAGCCTTTACGGTTCGGGACTTGCCGGTTCTTACCAGACCGCCCTGATGCTTTCCCAGAGGGATATCGCCAAGCAGATGGATTCGCTGGCGAATTCCAGCCCCGATAGGAATGCCGGCATGAACGTGGAACAGCGCGAGATGATGGAAGCCTCGCTTGCGGTGCAGCAGCAGTTCCTGTCGCGTCTGGAAAATCCTGAAAATGTCCGCGTGGATTCTTCCGTAGAAAACGCGGGCAAGTTCACCGTGACGTCTTGCATGGCCAAGGCGAACGCGGCGATTCCTTTTAAAAAGAAGTATGCCGCTTTCGGCGATTCCTTGGAGAATCTGGTAAAAGGCCTGGACGGCCTTGAAAAGCCTGTCGAAAAGAACAGTGCCTACAAGGATGTCAAGAACGTCTATATCCGCATGATGGCGCTGCGCCGAATCCTGGTCTCGCTCGGGACTCCCGTCGATGGCGCGGCGGACAGCCTGTTCGCCCGCGTGAACCGCGAGCACAACGCACTTCTCTTGAGCAATTCCTTCTTTTACAAGAAGCAGGCGCTGCCATCCGATACGCCCGATTCCGACAAGATCCAGATGCTGGTGTTTTCGCGCATCTCGAGAGATTACCGAGTGCAGCAGACGGAATGCAAGGTTGGCGTCAAGCTCCTTATCGATGTCTTCCCGGTGGTATGCGAAACGGCGAATGTCGGCGTAGCCTGTTCGGCCGATATCCATCTGAAGGGGGAAACCTGCCAGGGGGAACAGGCCTTTGAACTGAATTCGAAAGTGACGGCGATAGGTGCCGGCAGTGAACAGGAAGTCATGGAATCGTTGGGCCAGGAAGTGTCCGGTGGCAACTGGTTCGACGAATGGCGCAATGACCTCAACAAGTGGAGTCTCAAGTAATCATGTACATTATCGTCGGTCTCGGAAATCCCGGTACGCAGTATTCCAACACCCACCACAATGCGGGTTTCATGGCGGTCGAAAAACTTGCCGACCCGAACAAGGACTGGAAAAGCGAACACAAGGCGCTCACCATGAAGGTGACTATAGCGGGCGAGGAGTGCCTGCTCGCCAAGCCGCAGACGTACATGAACCTCTCGGGCGAGGCCGTGCAGGCGTTGATGACTTGGTATAAAGTCAAGGTCGATCATTTGCTCGTGTTTAGCGATGATATTAATTTGGATGTAGGCCGTATCCGTTGCCGCAAGGACGGCAGTCACGGTGGCCAGAACGGGCTCCGCAACATCATCGAGCATGTGGGCGACAAGTTCCCGCGTATCCGTTTTGGCGTGGGCAAGTGCCCCCCGAAATTTGACCTCAGCAATTGGGTCTTGGCGAAGTTCTCGTCCGAAGACCGCCCCGTATTCGAAGAGGCCATTGCAAAAGTGCCCGCCCTTGTGGAATGCTACTTCAAGCTCGGCATCGAAAAGTGCATGGAACGTTACAACGGGAAATAGTCGCGGTGGCTAATAACTGCTTTTTTTACATATTTCTAGTAACTGATAACTACTAACTAATAACTAATTTTGCTATATTCTATACGCAAAAGAGGTAATTTATGAAACTTTTGCCAGAAGCTTTGACGTTTGACGACGTCCTCCTAGTTCCCGCTGAATCTTCTGTCTTGCCGGCCCAGACCGACGTGAGCACCCAGCTCGCCCCGAATATCAAGCTGAACATTCCTATAATCAGTGCCGCCATGGATACCGTGACAACGGCTCCCTTGGCTATTTCGCTCGCTTTGCAGGGCGGCCTCGGCATCATCCACAAGAACATGAGTGTCGAAGACCAGGCCGAAGAAGTCCGCAAGGTCAAGCGGTGGCAGTCCGGTATCGTCACCAACCCGGTGACGCTCGATGCGGACCAGCCGGTGTCCGCTGCTTTTGAACTCCGCGCCAAGAACAAGGTGAGCGGTTTCCCGATTCTTTCCAAGGGTAAGCTCGTCGGTATGCTCACGAGCCGCGACCTTCGCACGGTGAGCGACATGAACGTGAAGATCCGCACCGTGATGACCAAGAATCCGGTGACGGCAAGCCCGAAGGTGAGCCTTGCGAAGGCGAAGGAAATCCTCGCCGAAAAGCGTATCGAAAAACTCCCGTTGGTGGATGCTTCCGGTGCCTTGAAGGGCCTCATCACGATGACAGACATTTTGAAGCGCGAAAACAACCCGAACGCTAGCCTCGACAAGAACGGCCAGTTGCTCGTGGGTGCCGCTGTCAGCACATCTGCCAATACTCTTGAACGCGTCGCCGCCCTCGTGGACGCCGGCGTCGACCTGCTCATTATCGATACGGCTCACGGCCACCACATCGGTGTGCGCAACATGGTGAAGACCGTTCGCAAGAAATATCCGAAGCTCACGATTTGCGCCGGTAACGTTTGCACGCCGGAAGCTGTCGAAGAACTCGCCAAGTGCGGTGCCAACATCGTCAAGGTGGGTATCGGTCCGGGTTCCATCTGCACCACGCGTATCGTGGCCGGTGTCGGTTACCCGCAGTTCTCCGCTGTCGTGGAATGCGGCAAGATGGCTCGCAAGGTCGGCGTGAAGATTATCGCTGACGGTGGCCTCAAGTTCTCTGGCGATATCGTCAAGGCTCTCGCTGCCGGCGGTCACGCCGTGATGGTGGGTTCGCTCTTTGCCGGTACCGAAGAAGCTCCGGGAGAAGTCATCCTCGCCGATGGCCGTAGCTACAAGAGCTACCGCGGCATGGGCTCCCTCGGCGCCATGAAGGCTGGCTCCGCCGACCGTTATTTCCAGGGTGGCGTCCAGGAACCGCGCAAGTTCGTTCCGGAAGGCATCGAAGGCCGCGTGCCCTACAAGGGACCGCTCCGCGACACCGTTTACCAGCTCATTGGCGGTATCCACTCTGCTATGGGTTATGCCGGTGCTGCTAACCTCGAAGAACTCTACAAGAAGGCGACGTTCGTCCGCATCACGGGCGCGGGCCTCCGTGAATCTCATCCGCATGACGTGACGATTACGAAGGAAGCCCCGAACTACAGGACGGGCGACTAGGCTTGGTCGACTAATCCGCTCTTTGTTCGAATATAAAAATCCCGCGGCTCAGGTCGCGGGTCTTTGTTTTGCAAATGGATTGGCCTGGATTTCAGAGCCTCGCGGATACTAGAATGGTATCAGGATGCCGATGCCGTAGGGCAATTCGAATTTGTCGTTGTCGAGGCGCCCGTATTCCTTGTTCAGGTGCGTGTAGTAGCCGCCCTCTCCGGCGAAGAACTCGAAGCCGACTTCGGCATAGAGCCCGAAGTGCTTGAGGAAGAGGGCTTCGGTACCGATACCCAAGACGACGCGCCAGTAGTTTTCGGTTTCCTCGAATTCCTTGTAGACTCCGGCACCGATGTCGCGGTCCCTCTCGTACGTTCCGTGCACCCAGTCGGAAGTCAGGAACATGTAGAAGTAGCGGACTTCCATGGGGTAGTAGATGGCGGAGACGCCTATCTGGAAAACTTCGCTCGTGTAGTCGCTGAAGTGGATGCCTACGTTGAAGATTTCTTGCGAGACTACGTATTCGAACGAGAATATGCCGCGGCTAGGAGACATGAGGCCGGCGGTTGCGACGAACGTGTAGACAGGCGCGTCCCTGCCATAGACCATGCGGCGCGACGAAGAAGACGATTCGTCTCCGCCGATGAGCACGAGGCCTCCGTCGCCGTTCGAGGATGAAGATTCTTCGGCCGAAGAGGAGGACTCCGTGGACGAAGAAGAGGCGAACGGATCTGCCGACGGCTGGTCCATGAAGTTGGCAAAGGCGTCTTCGGACGATGACGATTCGACGACTGCCGATGATGACGATTCGATAGCCGACGAAATTTCGACGGCTGACGATGGTTCTATCGCCGACGACGGAGATTCGACAACTGCCGAAGAAACGACTTCAACGGACGATGACGAAACATCGACAGCCGACGAACTGGACTTCTGCGCGAACGAGAGCGGCGCGAGGAGTGCGACGGCGAGCGAGATTGCCTTGACGAATGTTTTCATTACTTGTTCAGCTTTTCGGTCGCGGCGGCGACGCTGAGCAAATCCGCTTCTTGGAACGGCTTGCCGATCCACTGGAGGCCGACGGGAAGTCCGCCTGCCATGCCGCACGGAACGCTCACGCCCGGAAGACCGGCGAGGTTCAGGCTAACGGTGTAGATGTCGGAGAGGTACACGGCCATCGGGTCGGACTCGTTCATGCCGCACTTGAGCGGCAGCCCCGGCATCGTGGGGCTCGCAATCACGTCCACGCTTTCAAAGGCCTTGTTGAAGTCGTCGGTGATGAGGCGGCGCACCTTCTGAGCCTGCACGTAGTAGGCATCGTAGAAGCCGGCGGAAAGAACGTAGCTTCCGAGGAGGATGCGGCGCTGCACTTCCTTGCCGAAACCTTCGCTGCGGGACTTGGCGTACAGGTCGAACAGCTTGCGGGCTTCCTTACTGCGGTAGCCGTAGCGCACGCCGTCGTAGCGGCTAAGGTTGCTGCTCGCTTCGGCGGTTGCGATGATGTAGTAGCTAGAAACTGCGAAACCGATGTGCGGGAGGCTCACTTCCTTGAGCGTGGCGCCTTCGGCTTCCATCTTCTTGAGCATGTTTTCAATAGCGGACTTGCATTCCGGGTCGAGACCTTCGGCGAAGTATTCCTTCGGCACGCCGATGACCTTGCCCTTCACGCCCGCGTCGAGCTTGGCGGTAAAGTTTTCGGGTTCGCGGGTGCTCGTGGTGTTGTCGTGCGGGTCGATACCGCAGATTGCGTTAAGGAGAGTGGCGCAGTCGGCGACGGTTGCGCCGAAGGGGCCGATCTGGTCCAAAGAACTTGCGTATGCCAGGAGCCCGTAGCGGGACACGCGGCCGTAGGTGGGCTTAAGGCCCACGACGCCTGTGCACGCGGCAGGCTGCCTAATAGATCCGCCGGTATCGGAGCCGAGCGCACAGGCGACCGTGCCACTGGCCACGGCTACGGCCGAACCGCCGCTGGAACCGCCCGGAACGCGGGATTCGTCGAGCGGGTTCTTCACCGGCCCGTAGTACGAAGTCTCGTTGCTCGAGCCCATCGCGAATTCGTCCATGTTCGTCTTGCCCACGATGACTGCCCCGGCGGCCTCGAGTTTCTCGACGGCGGTCGCGGTGTAGGGGGCTACAAAATTGTCCAAAATCTTGGAGGCCGCCGTGGTGCGCGTGCCTTCGAGGCACATGTTGTCCTTCACGGCCACGGGAATGCCGTCCAGCGCGCCCAGGCTCTTGCCTTCGGCACGTCTCTTGTCCGATTCCGCGGCCTTGGCGAGCGCGCGTTCGTTCAGTACGGAAATATAGGCGTTCAGGTTCTTGGTAGATTCAATCTTTGCGAGAGAGGCTTGTGCCAGCGCGACCGCGGAGGTTTCCCCGCTTGCGAGCTTGTCGCTCAAATCCTTGATGGTTTCCATTATCTGCTTCCTCCGGACCATTTCATGATGTAAATGGCCACGATCATGCCGACGATGCTTACTACGTTAATCTTGAGACCGAAGCCCAGGGCGAGCTTGATCATGTAAAGGTCGATGACTATCGGGTCCGCCTTGTCGCCCAGGAATCCCAGGTTCAGGTCGAAGGACGCCACGAAGAAGTTACGGACGATGTTGTCGTAACCGCCGGCGTTCATGAGTTCGCCGAGTTCCCCGAAGAGGAGCCCGAGGCATTCACCGAGTACCCCGCCAATGATGAGGCCGAGCACGATAAAGAGGATGAGTCGTCCGAGAGAGTTTCTGTTAGTCATGTTAGTTAATATAGAAAAAGAACTTCTACTTAATGCTCCAGTCGATGGGTTCTAGGCCCTTGCTCTTGAGGTATTCGTTCGCCTTGCTGAAATGCTTACAACCGAAGAAACCGCGGTAGGCCGAAAGCGGGCTCGGGTGCGGCGCGGTTAGAATCAGGTGGCCGCGGTTCGGGGCCACGAGCGCCTGCTTTTTGATGGCGAAACTGCCCCACAGCAAGAATACGAGGTTCTCGCGCACTTCGGAGAGGCGTTGGATGACGGTGTCGGTGAACTGTTGCCAGCCGATTCCGGCGTGGCTTGCCGCCATGTGGGCGCGTACCGTGAGCGATGCGTTCAGCAATAGGATTCCTTGGTGCGCCCAGCTTTCGAGGTTCCCGTGCGGGGGCGGATTGATGCCCAGGTCGTCGTGAAGTTCCTGGAAAATGTTGACGAGCGACGGGGGAGGCTCGATACCCATGGGTACCGAGAAGCACAGCCCGTGCGCCTGGCCCGGATTGTGGTACGGATCCTGCCCGATGATGACCGCCTTGACCTTGTCGACGGGGCAGTAGTCGAGCGCCGCGAAAATCTTGGAGCCGGGCGGATAGACCACGTGGTGTTCCGCCTTCTCCTGCAAAAGCTTTTCTTTAATTTGTTTAAAATACGGCTGCTCGAACTGGTCGGCGAGCAAATGGAGCCAAGATTCTTCGAGTTTTACGGTCATATGTTTAGACGATAGACGAAAGACGATAGAGGATGATTGAAAGATACAAAATGATTTAAAAGATTTTCCTTTCGTCTTTAGTCTATAGCGAGCTTTGCGAGCGTTCTTTCGTCTTTACAGCAAGTATAGCAACCTTCTCCCCATAAGCGCGGGTATAGAAAAGGATGGCCGTGTTTTTTCCCTTCGGCTTCAGGCGCTTGATTTCTGCATCGGGGTCGAGCTTTACGCCGCGAAGCTTGAGCGTGATTTTCCCGACATCGTGTTCCTTGAGCATGCTGCGGACGGCTCCCGTCGCGATTTCGGTATACGCGAGCACTTCGTAGCAGGCAAATCCTGGTGCAGGGAGTGGTTTTTCGCTGGTCACGTAGGCGATGCCTTCCGAAATCAGGTGCGCATCGGCATCGTGGACGGTGGCAGCCGCGTTGAAGAGGTGGCTACGGATGAGCACGGGCGCGGGTTCCGCGATGTACTTGCTTATTTCTCCCAGGGACAGGTCGCTCTTGCTTGTCGCGGTGCGGTAGGTGCGGTCCTTGCCTTCGAGGCTGTCGTTCCGGTCGAGTTTCTCCTGCAGGTCGTCGTCGAGCGTCTCGAGCGAGCGGTCGCGCCTGCGGCTCCATTCGGCGACGGTTTCGCCGTTCTTATCGACAATGACCGCGCGGACGGTGTCGGGATGTTTCGCGAGTTCCCCGAACAGCACCAAGCATTCGCGGCAGTCGCCGTGGCCGCCCAGGTACAGGATTTCGGTGCCGTCCGGGATTTCGGCGGGCGGGTAGCCTGGAGGCAGTTTTGCCATGCCGCCCTTGTAATGCCTGTTGATTTCCACGACTTCTTCGAGCGTGGGCGTGAGGTTCCTCAGGTCGCGCTGGTTTTCGCCTTCGAGCGCGCGGCGGGCCGGGTCGATGGTGAAGTAGTCTGTTTTCGTCATGCCCGCGGAGACGGCCATCTTTGTGCCGTTTTCGCGTGCAACATCTCGCACGTCGGCACACTTGATGGAAGCGTCTTTTCCGAACGCCTGCAAATTATGCTTGTACATCGCGAGGCGGTTTTCGTCGAGATCGACTCCGGTGACTTTCAGCCCGGCCGGCAAGAAAAAGCTGTCGCCGCCCATGCCGCAGCACAGGTCGTGTACTTCTGCGCTTTCGCCGTTTCCGTGCGGCCACAGATTCGCCTTCCAGCGCCCGATATCTTGTGCGGTACTCTGTTCCAACGCGAGCTTGTCGCACAGGAGGAATACCCCGCGGGCGGAATCCTTATTTGCATTTTTGCCGGAGCAGAATTTTTCGCGGAACTTGGGCACGAGCGCCATGTAGTCCATGATGGCGGCGCGGTCTTCGTTGCTGTAGCCCGCCTTGTTGAGTGCGGTCGAAACTTGCAATGCATCGCACTTGCGCGCATGGGCTTCTTCGATAAAGCCCTGGACGGAGTCAGATGCGAGCAAATCCCATGGTTGCATAGCTTAAATTTACAATTTTTTGATAGAAAATGCTTTTCCCTGCTTATTTGTATATATTAATATAGAGAACGTTGGAATGCTGTTATGCTGTGTGATTTCCGCAAAATCTGTTTGTTTTTCATTTTATTGCTGTCGGCAGCAACTGTTGCTAACGCGTATACCATCAATTACATTTTAAACGGAGGGATTAACCATCCAGATAATCCAACAAGTTACGGAGATGCAGTGACCACAAAGGTTAGGTTGCAACCAGCTTCTCGCGAAGGCTATTCTTTTTTGGGTTGGTTTATCGAACCAAAAGATCCAAATCAAAGGGTTTATAAAAATTCTAATTTTCGTGAATATCAGGGCAAAGCTGAATATACTATTTCAACTTATCTTGGTGATTTTACGGTATCTGCCAGATGGGGCTTGATTCCGAAAATTCCTGAAAAAGATGAACGAGGATGCTATCTAGTTAATACTGCTGAGGAACTCTATGGATTGACTAGTGTCTATGCCAGCGGATGTGTTTCTCTCTTAAATGATATTGTCGTCAACAAGAACCTTTTGGATAAAAATGGGAATCTTTCCACTGATGATTTCGTATGGTGGCCGTTTTGGGACTTTTCTGGAGTATTTGAGGGTAATGGTCACTATATCTCTGGATTGAGAGGTGAAGAGGGTTTCATCTCATATTTGGGATTTGATGGAACAAAAAGTGTCGTAAGAAACCTAGGAATAAAAGACTCTTATTTTTCTGCAGATGAGGCCGTTGGTGCAATTGTAGGTACAATAGCTAGCCCTGCAAGATTGTATAATGTCTATGCAGAAGCGTCGATTCATTGTGGAGTATTTGCTGGGGGATTGGTGGGAACAATTAGTGCAACGAATGATGCTTGTCCACTCGGTCCTACATCTGGAAATGGGGAAATTGATACAACACAAGTGGTTGTTATTGAAAATGCCTACAGTCATAGCTATGTTGAAGGGGATATTGCCGGTGGCATTACAGCAGAAATGGATGCCGCTATTTTAAGGAATGTCTATTTTGCTGGGAAACTGCAAGGCGGAGAAATAGATTGTATTGTTCCTAGTCACGGATCTACCTGCTTTGATTACGAGCATGTGTTTGAAATAGAAAATGCTGTGTGTATGGAATCTAAAGACACATCCGTTTCTAAGGCAATGTCGCTAAGTCGAGCCCAGTTTGCGGATGGGACTGTGCTTGATATTTTATCAAACGGGGAAAATGGGACTAGTTGGAAACAAAGTGTGGGTGTTGATTCTTTTCCCTTCGTCGAAGATGTCCTTAAATTCAATATTCAATATGTTCTTAATGGTGGTGTGAATAGTGAGTCTAATCCCTCTAGTTACATCAAAGGGGATAATCGTATTATACTAGAATCACCGCAAAAGGATAACGACACATTTGAAGGCTGGTATATAGATGGTAAATTCAAAACAAGGATAGACACGATTAAAACAGAGAATCTAGGTGATTGGACTGTTTATGCAAAATGGGGTAGCCAATATGTTTTAAGTTTTGTTATGAATGGTGGAAATTTTTACAATTATGTTCCAGAGAATAAAATATATTGGTCTGCTGATTCAGGCGCAAGAACGTTTCCTTTGGCATATCGCACTGGGTATGATTTAGAAGGTTGGTTTATGGATTCCCTCTTTACGCAAAAAATTACGGAGATTCCAGCAGGGAATGCGGAAGATGTTACCGTGTATGCCAAATGGAAATTACATACTTACACCGTGACGTATCACTTGAATGGAGGAGTGAATCACCCTGACAATCCAACTACTTTTACAATAATAGATTCAGCAATATCGTTGAAAGATCCGACTCGAGAGGGGGCCGTTTTTTACAATTGGTTTAAGGATAAACCTTCTTCAATTCCTGTGACAGAAATAAAAGGTGATGCAAATCTAAATTTGTACGCAGAATGGATGCCAGAACCGCAGGAACCTGAATTAGATTCTAACAGATGTTATCTTCTTAAGTCCCGAGAAGAATTGTATTGGTTTGCAGGCCTGGTTAACGGAACGTTGAAAGGACACAGCAGCAATCCGTATGCGTGTGCGTCTCTTCAGAATGATATTGTTGTTAATGAAAATGTCATAAATGATGTTAATAACGGCTGGGCGATGCAGGAGTATTTTATTTGGGATTGCATTGGAAAAAATGATGATGATGACTATAAAGGGAAGTTTTATGGAAATGGATATTCAATTTCTGGTTTGTTTAGCAACGAAAAATCGGATTATGAAGAAGTTTATGGCCCGTTGTTTTGTTACGTTAGATATCTAAAAAATGTTAAAGATGTTATAATAAATGATTCTTATGTTTGGGGTTATGGGACATTTGATAACTTTACTATTAGTGAGGCGAATATAAAACCTCCAAAATGGATAATTCAGAACAAAATATTAAAAGAACAATTGCTTGTTAAGGTAAGTGGAAAACAGATATGTTTATCCGGTCTCGTTCCCCAAAAAAAGCTTCTCATTATGGATGCTCAAGGACGGATTCTGCGCAAATTGCAAACGGAATCTTCAATGACTATTGACCTCCCAAATGCGGGTAAATACTTGATTCGGTATGAAAATGAAACCAGAGTTGTGACTATTCGGTGAAGTTTTTTATTTATGAGTGTTTTTTTAGTATAGATTTTAAGCATGGGTTATCGCAAGGGTTCAATTGGTTTGGTTTCGGCTGGCGCATTTGCGGCGCTGGTCCTGTTTGGCTGTAGCGGCGAATCGACGTCGTCTGCCGAAGGAACGATATCTGCGGAGGAACTGTCCGCGGGCGCGCTTTCTTCGGGAACGCTTCCGGCGTCATCGGGGGCTGTTCCGGTATCTTCGGCTATCCAGGGCTCGTCCGATGCGGCCCTTTCGTCCAGTTCGCTTGACCCGCAGTCTTCTTCTGTGCCTTCGCCGTTTTCTTCCTCGTCTTTGATTTTGTGGGACCCCTATCCGAGTTCCAGTTCTTTCTTCGGACCCCGGAGGTCCTCGGATTCCAACCCGGCGATTTCATCTTCCCGCGACCCGCATTCTTCGGCATCGGAGCCCCCGTCTTCTTCGACGGGAGATTTTCCGCAGTCTTCCGCGACGCAGTCGGCCGACGCGCCTATCGAATTTCAGTTCTACACCGGCGCCGACATCTCGACGGTGCAGGAATACGAACGCAATAAGACCAAGTTCTTCGACGTTGACGGTGTCGAGAAGGACATCTTCACGCTCCTCAAGGACCACGGCTTCAACGCCATCCGCCTCAAGACCTTCGTAGACCCCAAGGCGCAGTATGGCTATGCCGCATCGGGTTGCGGTCATGAGGCCGAGGCCTACGCCGACAAGGACCACATCGTCGCCTATGCGCAAAAGATCAAGGCCGCCGGCATGGCGTTCTTGCTCGATATCCATTACAGCGATAACTGGGCCGATCCCGGCAAGCAGATTATCCCCGAGCGCTGGCGCTCCGTACGAAGTTCCGATGCGCTAGCCGATTCCGTTTACGCCTACACCCTCGATTTGATGAATGCGCTCAAGGAGGTGAATTCGCTCCCCGCGATGGTGCAGATTGGCAACGAGACGACTCCGGGCATTCTCATCCACGTGCCGAACAGCAGGACGGACTGCTGGGGCAACAATGTAGACAAGGCTTCTACCGCCATCAACGGCGACATGGGCACCTCGAGTGGCAAGGCGAACGCGGCCAAGTACTTCAAGGCGGGCATCAAGGCCGTCAAGGAAGTTTCACCGAATACCAAGACGGTGCTGCACATCGAACGCATACGCCAGGCGAATACCGTCACCTGGTGGATGACGGAAATCTTCAAGAACCAGAAGGTCCCTGCCGACGTGATGGGCTTTTCTGCCTACACGGCTTACGACGACGGGCCTCCCGACAACTGGAAATCGCTTTTCCAGACGGTCACCTCGAGCTATCCAAATCTGGAATTCATCGTCGCGGAATACAACGGCGGCGATGCGGACAACCACTACAATTTCGACGGCTCGCGCAAGCGCACGAACGAGATGGTGAAGGGGATGGACCGCTGGATAGGCACTTTCTTCTGGGAACCTACGCTCGGCGGCGCCTGGGGCCCCGCGCTTTTTGACTGGAAGGGCAACGACATGCAGGCGAACAGCAAGGCCTTCGAAGAATTCCCGATGCGGTAGTTCTTTTTACACCGAAGATGGCACAAAGATGGTGCGTCGTTCCGTGAAATTACGTGTTTTTCTGCCTTTTTTTTTGTCCGGATTAACTTGTTTGTGATTATATTAAGGGTATGAAGTATTTGTATTCCATGCTTTTGCTGTTGTTATTGGCTGGCTTCGGCTTTGCCGCGGTAGGCGACACGCGGACTATCACCTATTACCTGAACGGGGGCGTGAATGACCCCGCGAACCCGGATAGCTATGTCGTCATAAAAGCAGATTCTAGTGAATGCACGATTACGCTCCAGGAGCCGACCCGCGAAGGTTCCCGGTTTCTGGGCTGGTTTAAAGAAGCTCCCACCGGTGTTTTTTACGACGCTCCCCAAAAAAGTATATCCCGTTGCAGTGGAGACAAATACACGTTGATAGCGCTTTGGGCCCCTGCAGTCAAGGAACCCCAGTTAAGTGCTGACAGCTGTTACCAAATCACCTCCAAGGAGGAACTTTACGCCATCCCCAAACTTTCCACCTTTGCTTGCATAGAACTCCAGAACGATATCGTGGTCAATGAAAATCTGCTGGATGCGGAAGGGAACCCGGACTCCACCCGCAATGACATCATGTACTGGCAGCCTTTTGAATTTGGCGGAATATTTGAGGGCAACGGCCACACCATTTCGGGGCTTTATACTAAAAAACAGTATGAAGCCGGGTTTTTCTCTAAGCTTTATGAAGGCGCCGGCAAGCCCCCCGTCGTAAGGAACTTGGGTATTAAGGATTCCTATTTTGAAGGTACCCGTTATGCAGGAGGTATTGTCGGCTATATAGACCAGTCGGCGCTTCTTGTCAATGTTTTTAGCGAGGCGACGGTTGTCGCGCGCGGTAACGCCGGCGGCATTGCCGGTGCAATTATAAGCGAGGAAGACTGGTCGTGCCTTTGTGCTCCGCCTCCCTTGGCAAAGCCTGCCCTAGCAAAGCCCGAATGGCCCACGATGAACCCGAGCAACGTGACTCAGATTATCAACGCCTACAATGCGGGCCGCGTTTCCGGTGCATTTAGCCTATATGATGGAGCCGGAGGCATTGTCGGTCAAGCGCAGGATTTAACCCTCGAGAACGTATTCAACATCGGAACGGTTTCTGATAGCGGCGATGCCATTTTTGGCCTTCATAATCTTGAATGGTGTTACTATGACAGTTCCCGCCACCATGTTGAAATCAAGAACACCTACTATGCCGGCGATGGGGCAGCCCAATACGGTGGATCAAAGGCGACTGCGGACGAATTCAGGGACGGGACCGTTCTAGGGAAATTGCAGGAGGGCACCTATGGTGCCGCATGGGAACAACGCGTGGGCATAGATCCATACCCGGTTTTAAGTTCCAATGTGAGGTATTACCTTGACTACAAACTGAACGGTGGCGTGAACAGCGACAAAAACCCGGAGTACTACACAATCGATTCCGCCGTTATTCTGTCAAGTCCCACAAAGGAGGGCGATACCTTTGAAGGATGGTTTGCCGACAGCCTGTATAAGGAACGGATTGACACCATCAAGGCCGGTACCAAAAAATACTATACCCTTTACGCCAGGTGGGAGAGCGAATATCTTGTGACCTATGTTGCCAATGGCGGCATGGAGCCCGAAATCAATCCCTCGCGCTGGTCCTCGGATTCCGCGGCCTATACATTAAAGGGGCTTGAAAAAGTAGGCTACACTTTTGACGGCTGGTATGCCGATTCCACGTTCAAAACGCCTGTGAAAGAGCTTGCGAAGGATCGCCGCGACGATATCACGTTATATGCAAAGTGGATAACGAACAACTATAAGATCACGTACCACTTGAACGGTGGCGAGAATGACCCCGCTAATCCGGCAACATTCAATTTCGACACCGACATCACCTTAAAAGAACCGACCCGTAAAGGCTTTATTTTTGTAGGTTGGTTTGACAAACTCACTTATTCCAGCGAAATCAAGAGTTTCGGGAAAACATCCTACTACAGCCGCGATTTCGACCTTTATGCGCACTGGTACCCCGAACCCAAGAAGCCCGCCACAAACGAAAACGGCTGCTACCTCATCTCAAATCGCGAAGAACTGTATTGGTTTGCACTGTACACGAGCAACAAACTTGACAGCGCCAAACTTACAGAAACCCGCCCCTGTGCCTGGCAAACAAACGACATTGTCGTCAACGAGGCCCTCGTGGATGCCGACAGCAATTGGGTGGACGGAATCGTACTGTGGCAGCCCATTGGTGTACTGCTTAATGGCAATACTTTGGTTTATTATGCCAACAACCATAGTGTTTCGGGACTATTCATCAACGATTATTACAGCCAGTCCGTATGGGAAGAATTTTTCTGGCATCCGGATGGTAAGGGCTCCTTCCCAAATTTCCTGAACAGTTGCGTAAACACATACGAAGGTACCATCTGGTCGAACAGTATAAGGCAATCGCTTCGCGAAGTTTCCAAGACGCTTTCGTTCGGCGTCAATGCCGCGGGTCGCCTGCTGCAAGTCTATGGCGCCCATGCGGGCTCAAAGGTAAGCGTGTTCGATATGCAGGGCCGGGTAATTGCCAAGGGGCTGGTGGGCTCCACCGGAAACGTTGCGCTCGAAATGCGTCGTGCCGGCAGTTATCTGGTTCAAGTGGGCCGCCAGGCGCACAGGGTCAATGTGAAATAGCGCCCTCGCCGCAGCGGGTTAAAGAATTCCTGTTTCCCCTTGTACACAGAAAAAAGCCGAATTTGTGCGCATTTTCGGCAAAATTCTTGTATTTTAGGCAAAAAACAAGAAAAAGGATGGAATATGGATAATTTCAATTTCTACAGCCCCACGGAATTTGTATTCGGTAAGGACCGCGAAAATGAATGCGGTGCGCTCGTCAAGAAGTATGGCGGCACGAAGGTGCTGATCCATTACGGTGGTGGCTCTGCGGTGCGTTCGGGCCTCATTGACCGCGTGAAGGCTAGCCTCGATGCTGTTGGTGTCCCGCACGTGGAACTCGGCGGCGTGAAGCCGAATCCGCACGATTCGCTCGTGTACAAGGGCATTGAAATTGTCCGTGCAAACGGCATCGACTTTATTTTGGCGGTGGGCGGCGGCTCCACGATTGATAGCTCCAAGGCCATTGCCATGGGTGCGCTTTACGATGGCGATTTCTGGGATTTTTACGATGGCAAGGCCTCGGCGGCGCGCGCGCTCCCGATTGGCGTAGTGCAGACGATCGCGGCTGCCGGTTCCGAGGGCAGCGGGGACTCCGTGGTGACCAAGGAAGACGGCATGCTCAAGCGCGGTGCGAGCAGCGAGCATATCCGCCCGAAGTTCGCGGTGCAGAATCCGGCGCTCCTTTGCACGTTGCCCGCCTACCAGACGGCCTGCGGCATTACCGACATCATGGCCCATGTTTTTGAACGCTACTTCACGAATACGCTCGAAGTGGAAATCACCGACCGCCTGTGCGAAGCGGTGCTTTTGACGATGGTGAAGGAGGGCCCCCGCGCCATTGCCGACCCCGCCAACTACCAGGTTCGTGCGAACATCATGTGGGCGGGAACGGTAGCCCACAACGGCGTCGTGGGCTGCGGGCGCAGTCAGGACTGGAACAGCCACGCCATCGAGCATGAACTTTCGGCGCTTTACGACTGCGCCCATGGCGCGGGCCTCGCGGTCATCATGCCCGCCTGGATGGAATACGTGGTGGACCACAACGTGATGCGCTTTGCCCAGATGGCGACCCGCGTGTTCGGCTGCGAGATGAACTTCGAGAACCCGAAGGCTACCGCCCTCGAAGGCATCAAGGCTTTCCGCCGGTATCTCCATTCCATCGGCATGCCCATCAATTTTGCAGAACTCGGCGCGAAGGAAGAAGACATCCCGAAGATGGTGGAAAAGCTCAATCCGGGCGACGGCTGGGGCTTTGTTCCGCTCAAGGCGAAGGACGTCACCGAAATCTACAAGATTGCGGCCCACGCGACGCTTTAACTATTTGCGAGAAAGTTCCACCACATAATCGGCGGCGTTCACGAAGTCTTGCGCATGTTCGATGGCAATGACGGTGTGGCCTGCCTCTGTTAGTCCGTGGATCAGTGCAAGCAGGTGCTCGATATCGGCCTTGTGGAGCCCGCGGGCGGGTTCGTCAAACAAGAATAATGTATTCGGTGCCTTCGCGCGGGCGAGCGCGATGGAAAGGCGCAGGCGCGCACGTTCTCCGCCGGAGAGGTGTGCCGTGGTCTGCCCGAGTTTCAGGTAGTCGAGACCCGTATCCACGAGCGGTTTCAGCTTGTCGGCAAAGGGCTTCATGTTGATGAACAGCTTGTAGGCGTTGCCGATTTCCATGTCGAGAATGTCGGCGATGGAGAGCGACTTGAAGCGGACTTCGAGAATCTCGTCCTTGAAACGCCTGCCGAGACATACGGGGCATTCCGTTTCTTCGTAACCGGCGGGATCGTAGAGGACGCCTTCGCCCTTGCAGTTTTCACAGCGGCCCCCGGGGGCGTGCGTCGCGAACTTGCTGGCGGTGTAGCCGCGGACCTTGCTTTCGGGAAGTTTCGCGAAAAGGTCGCGGAGTGGCGTGTTCAGGTTGATGGCCGAGGCGACCGTGCTTCGGCGGTTCCCGTGAAAATCGCCTGTCGAAAGGATGGAGAGCGCCTGGATGCCGAGGTCTTCGAACTCGCCTTGGCTAGCGCGGGGGGCGAGGTTTTTGAACAGGAGCGTGGACTTGCCGCTACCGCTTGCGCCCGTGATGACGCTGAACTTTTGCACCGGGAATTGGGCGCTGACCGGCTTCATGTCAAACATCGCAAAGTTCTTGATGTCGATAACCGCGGCGTTTTTCTTTGGAACCTTCGGTTTAATTTTCAAATTATTGATTCCGAATTCCGAACTCCGAATTCCTAATTCTCTAATCCATTTCCCCGTCGGCGATTCGCTGTTCCCGAGCACTTCTTTCGCTGTCCCCTGGAACAAAATCTCGCCGCCTTTTTCGCCGGCACCCGGTCCCATTTCTATAATCCAGTCCGCCTTCTTGATGATGCCCGGGTTGTGCTCGATGAGCACGAGCGTGTTTCCGCGGGACTGGACTTTCTTGAGGACTTTCCAAAGCGATTCCACGTCGCATTGGTGGAGTCCGCTGGCCGGTTCGTCAAGCACGATAAGCAGGTTGTTCAGGTGCCCCGTGCTGAGGCTCGAAAGCCTGAGCCTCTGGATTTCGCCGCCCGAGAGGGTCGCGGCGCTGCGGCCGCCGGTCAGGTAGCCGATACCGAGCTCGTTTATGGCCTCGATGCGGTCGAGGAGGGCGTTGAAGGCGGGTTTCTGGTTCGCGTTCAGGCGCTTGCCGAACAGCTGGTGCAGCGTTGTCCCGAGCGTGTCGAACGGCGTTTCGAGCAAGTCCTTCCAGGTGGAGTCGTCGATGACCGATTGGAGCAAATTTTGCTTGAGCCTGAGCCCTTTGCAGTCGGGGCAGTCTTCGGTCGTGTCGTCTTTTTCGATAATTCCCGTGCCGCCGCAGGTGGGGCAGGCGCTCGTGCGCGAGTAGGGCGACAGGTCTTCGGACTGGAGCGGACGGGACAGTTGCGCTCCGTGGTCGGGGCATCTCGGCGCCGTGCTGTAGAGCTTGCGCTCGCCGCCAATATCCAGCGTGAGTTCGCCGTGCGTGAGTTTCAACACGCCGTCTACGGCCTCGGCAATGCGGGTGCGCGTATTTTCGCGGACAATGATTCGGTCCAGGACAATAAAGAATTCCTGCGGGACGACTTTCTTTTCGTTCTCGGTGAGGTCGGCGAGCGAATAGCTTACGCCGTCGGCGAAAGCGCGGGTGAAGCCTTGCGCCAGGAACACCGCCGAAAGTTTGTCGAGGTTGGCGCGTTTTTCGGGCGCGACTCTTGCAAGGAACTGCAGCTTGCTCCCTTGCGGCAGCCCCGCGATTTCCTTGATAATCTCTTCGCGGCTCTGGCTTTCCATGGGTTTGCCGCAAATAGGGCAGGCGGGCCTGGCGAACCTGGCGAACAAACTGCGCAACGTATTGTCGCATTCCGAAAGGCTCAGTGCGTACGCTTTTGCGGGGGCTTCTCCGTGGCTTGGCCCCACGGCCAGGCTTGCGGGCAATCCTTCGGCACTGTCGAGCGGGATGATGCGGCGTCCGCCCAGGAGCTCGGCGGCAAAGGGGGAGAGCGTTTCCAGGTAGCGGCGCTTGGATTCCCCGTGCAGGGTGTCGAGCACGAGCGTCGACTTCCCGCAGCCCGAAGGCCCGCAAACAACCGTAATCTTGCCCAGCGGGAACTGGGCATCTACGTTCTTCAGGTTGTGCAGCCTGCACCCGCGTATGGAAATGAAACTTGAATCAGCCACGAGTTACATTATCCATCATCAATCATCAATTATCGATCATTCCTTAATCGTGAACCTCAGTTCTCCGAACGGAGTGTTGAAGTCCATGTTCTCGAGGTTGTTCTTGTCGATGCCGGCGAACATGCGGTAGCCGCCACCGACGGAGACTTCGAGCATCTTGGTCAGGCGGTAGTTGAAATGCACCGCCATGTCGGCCGTAAAGAAATATTCCTCGGATTCAAAAGCTTCGTCGCCCTTGTCCATGGCGTTCACCGCGCCGCCGCCGACCTTTATGGGTACGGAAACGGCGAACTTGTCGAAGCGCAGCGGGAACAGTTCCACGAAGGCGCCGAAGGCGTTGTAGTTCAGCATCTGCTTGTGTCCGACGTTGTAATTGCGGACGTCCTCGATGGTGGATGTGAACCAGGCTCCCGTAGCAAACAGTTGCTTCACGTCGACACCGATGCGGAGCGTCATGAAAATTACGCCGTCGTCGGCAATCATGGAGTTGCCTCCGCCGAGCCCGACGAGCGCGGTCATGGCGCTACTGCTGCCCGATTCGGTGGTTGAATTGTCGTTCATGCCGGCCAGTTCTGCAAAACTGGAAGCCGCCATCGCCAGGACCATGAAAAACATGGTGGCGAACTTGAATGCGCTAATTTTCGCTGCTAGATTTTTCATTGTGGACATCCTCCAGGGTTGCTTTCCAGTTCCATTTCTTTTCGGAAGATTCCGGCCAGTAACAGATTGTCCATACGAGGCTGTTGCCGCAAAGGATGATGGACCAGACTCCGAACAGCAAGAAAAGGAACAGCGGTATAAAGGCGAGCGATCCGTAGAAAATGGACATACGCGTGACCATGGCGGTCTGGATGAGCATGAGGATCTTTACGTAAATGTTGATGGCAATCCAGGAGAAAAAGGTCGCCATCAGCGAGACGGCAAACAGCTTGCGCTTGCGGTAAGGAGGCATGACTCCGGTTTCGCGCTGCCGGAGGCTCCTGGCCGGGAGGGCGTAGAGCATCAGGAAAATCAGGAGCATCGACGCGAAATGGAAGGCGACGTACCAGAACGCCGTGATGAGTATCTTGAGCAGTTCCGGCGAAAAATGGAACCCGTCGACCACAATCATGGAAAGCACGTCTTGCACGTGGTTTACGAATCCGGCGAACATCCCGATAAAACCGGCGAAAATCACGAGGAACGGGGTGTAGACCTGTATCTGGCGGATGACCGTTCTCGAAGTCTTGACTTCCCAGACGACGTTGAAATTCGATTCCAGGCTGCCGAAGGCTAGGATGAAGGTAACAAAGAGACCCAGGGCGCCGATAAAGCCGAGCTTGCCGATGGGAATGTGCTCGGCGTTCCTGACAATGGCCTGCACCTGGTCGGTGGGCCAGTCCAGACCCAGCATGTCGAGGATGATGGGCAGGTAGTCGCTCATGAAATTGCCGAAACCGACAGAGAGCGTAATGGAAGTGAGCAAAATTAACAGGGGGACGACGGCCACGAGCGTGGTGTAGGTGAGGCTGGCGGCTCGGGTCATCCCGTGATAGTACAGGAACGATTTCCCGGTCACGACCATGACCTTTACAAAAGTGGGGGACCGCTCGGCGATATTGTCAAACAGCCTTTCCCATGAAAAATTCGTCCACCAATTGGGCATACGGGGTCAATTATAGAAAATGGAACGGGGTTTCGGGACGGTTTGGACCCTTTGCCCGGATACTCGAAAATATTGTAGACTTTTAAATTAGTTAAAATACGCTAAAAACGCCAAATAATGTAAAAAAATCTTTTAAACGTAGACTTTTTATAAAAAATTGCTTATATTTTAGAAAGGTAAATTTTTGATAAATAATCAACGGAAAAATCGCTTTTGGATGAGACAAGAATAGATTAGTAAATGATATTTGTTTGTAGGGAGTGACTTGTATGTCGAAAAAGGATATGGGAAAGTTTGTTGGAACGCTGTCGATGATGGCGTGTTTTGCTGTTTTTGCGGGCCTTCCGCAAAGCGCCGGGGCCGCACCGCGCCAGATGGAGAACCTTACCCGCGGGCTTACGGTCGCTAACGTGGGCTCGGGAGTGCTCGTGAGCTGGCGCCTGCTCGGTACGGAAGCTCCGGATACCGAGTTCAACTTGTACCGCGATGGTACGAAGATTGCCTCCATAGGCAAGACGGCGGGAACCAACTACCTGGACAAGGATGGGAAAGCTACGTCCAAGTACACGGTTGCCGCCGTAGTGGGCGGCAAGGAAGGCGAAAAGGTTGCTGCCGAAGTCGTCTTTACCGATTCGAAAAAGGAAGGCAGCGTCAGTTTCCCCTACAAGGTCTTGAAGCTCGATGTCCCTGCGTCGCAAAAGATGCCCGACGGCTCGACATGTAACTACACCCCGAACGACATGAGCGTGGGCGACCTCGACGGCGACGGCCAGCTGGATTTGGTCCTCAAGTGGGACCCGAGCAACGCGCAGGACAACTCGAAGGACGGCTATACGGGCTCGGTCTTTGTAGACGGCATGAAGTTGGACGGCACGCGCCTCTGGAGAATCGACCTCGGCAAGAACATCCGCGCCGGTGCGCACTACACGCAGTTCATGGTTTACGACCTCGATGGCGACGGGATTGCCGAAATCGTGATGAAGACTTCCGACGGCACGGTTGACGGCAAGGGCAAGGTCATTGGCGACGCGAGCAAGGACTACAGAACCTCCGCAGGCCGCATTATGAGCGGCAACGAGTACCTGACGGTGTTTAAGGGCAATACCGGCGAAGAAATATCGACTATCGACTACTGGCCCAAGCGCAATGTTACGAATTCCTGGGGAGATACCTACGGAAACCGGAGCGAACGCCACCTTGCGGCGGTTGCCTACCTTGACGGCGTACGTCCGAGCGTGGTGATGATGCGCGGCTACTATACGATGGCATACGTTGCCGCCTACGATTTCGACGGCAAGAAGCTCGTTGAGCGCTGGAAGCATACGTCCGACAAGTCCGGCCAGGGCCTCTACGGCGAAGGAAACCACAACGTTACCGTGGGCGACATCGACGGCGACGGCAAGGACGAGATTGTTTTTGGTGCTGCGGCGCTCAATTCCGACGGAACGCTCCGTTACCGCACGGGTTTCGGTCATGGCGATGCCATGCACCTCTCCGACATGGACCCGGACCATCCGGGCCTGGAACTCTACGACGTGCACGAGGAAAAACAGAACAAGTATAGCGAGGAATTCCGCGACAAGGACGGCAAGGTGATTTGGGGGACGACCCAGACCGAGGCCGGGAACGTGGACAACGGTCGCGGCATGGCTGCCGATATCGATTCCACTAACCGCGGTTTCGAAATGTGGTCGGGCACCAGCGGCGGCATTCGCACGGTGAAGGGGGAACGCCTCAACTCGACCAAGCCTTCCGTGAACTTCCGCATTTACTTTGACGGCGACCTGCAAGACGAACTGATGGATGGCACCGGCAGCCCGACAGTGGAAAACGGTGGCGCCACTGGCGGAAAGATCGAAAAGTACAATTCCAGCAAGAAGACCGTTGACCGCCTGTTCAGTTTCTACAGCGTGGAAGGCGCTTCGCTCAACAACTGGACCAAGGCTACCCCCTGTATTGTGGCCGACCTCTTTGGCGACTGGCGCGAGGAATTCATCGTACGTTCCGGTTCCGACCCTTCGAAGGTCATTGTCTTTACGACTCCGTTTACGTCGCCCCACCGCGTCTACACCCTGATGCACGACGCTACTTACCGCGTTTCGATAGCCTGGCAGAACGTTGCGTACAACCAGCCGCCTCACCTGGGTTACTACTTGCCCGATATGGTCAAGTCGCTCAAGCAGCCGTCCATCTCCGTTGTAGGCGAAGTTTCGAACCCGATTGACACGACTCCCGCGGTGAATACCGGTAAGTCCGAGCTTGACGCCTCTACGCCCAAGGATGGCGAGGGTGCTACGGAGTCGTCTAACGAGGGCTTTCTCAAGAACGGCTACTACAACTTTGCCAATTCGCTCACGAGCTACGGCACCTGGGAAATCTTCTCGAAGACCGAGGCGAAGACGACGCTTACGGTGCGCTTCACGAACGGCGGTGCGGATTCCCGCAACATGGCGCTGAGCGTGAACGGAAAATCTGCCGGTAACATGAGCTTCCCCTCGACGGGAGACTGGACGACTTATGCCGAGGCGAAGGTCGACGTGACTTTGGCGGCCGGCGTGAACACGTTCAAGTTCAGCTCGCTTTCGAGCGACGGCGGCCCGAACTTCGACATGTTCACCTTCGGTATCGACGGCGTTGAAATTTACGATGGTACCCAGAAGATTCCGGATTCTACGGATGGCTTGCCGACGGTTCCGTTCAAGGGAATTGCTTCGTTCAATCCGTCCACGGGCGTTCTTTTCACGCCGCGTGCCGGTTTTGCCGAGGTCTATTTCTACGACATGTCGGGAACGATGCGCATGGGCGTCTCGGGAAGTGTAAATTCTGGTTTAACATCGCTGAATCTTGATTCCGAAATGCTCCCGAAGGGCGTGTATGTGTTGAAAGTCAAGGTCGATGGCAAGCTTGTGCAGAAGTCCGTATATAGGAGATTTTAGTATAATTGCTTAAGGATAAAGGATGTTTGGTTCATAACCAAAAATGTCAGGAGAAATTATGAAAAGACATCCTCGTCTAGGTTTTCTTGCGGTAATTCCGGCGCTTGTCCTTGCGCTGCCGCTTCTTTCCTTCGCGTTGCCTCGCCAGATGGAGGCCCTCGACCGAGGCCTTCTCGTCTCGAATGTCGGCAAGGCGGGGATGCTCGTTTCGTGGCGCCTCCTCGGCACCGAAAGCTCCGATACGGAATTCAACCTCTACCGTGACGGCGAAAAGATTGCGACAATCGGCAAGACTGCCGGTACCAACTTTTTGGACAAGGATGGGAAGATTACGTCCAAGTACTCGGTTGCGGCTGTTGTAGACGGCAAGGAAGGCGAAAAGAAGGCCGTGTCCTTTGTTTTCGATTCGACCGTTGCCTTTGGCGGCCAGACCTTCCCGTACAAGGTGCTTAAGCTGGACCGCCCTGCAAGCCAGGTAATGCCTGATTCCGTAAATACGGTCTGCGGTTATTATCCGGACGACATGAGTGTCGGCGATTTGGATGGTGACGGTGAATATGAACTGATCGTGAAGTGGTTCCCGGACAACTTCAAGGACAATTCGCAGTCGATGGTTGGCTCCTATACGGGAACGGTTTTCCTCGACGCCTATAAGCTCGACGGTAAAAAACTTTGGCGCATAAGCCTCGGCAGGAACATCCGTGCGGGTGCGCACTACACGCCGTTTCAGGTGTATGACTATGACGGTGACGGCAAGGCCGAAATTGTCATGAAGACCGGAGACGGAACCATTGACGGCAAGGGCAAGGTCATCGGGGATTCTTCCAAGGATTACCGCAATGCGTCGGGGATGATTATTACGGGTCCGGAATACTTGACGGTGTTCAGGGGTAGCGATGGCTCTGAAATCACGACGATTGACTATCTCCCGTCGCGCGATATCAGAAATTTTGGCCCCTATGATTCCCTGGGCCTCAACTGGGGCGATTCCTACGGTAACCGCTGCGACCGATTCCTTTCGGCGACGGCTTACCTCGATGGCGTCCATCCGAGTTTGATTACTGCCCGCGGTTACTATTCGGCGGCCTATGTGGTGGCTTATGACTTTGACGGCAAGAACCTGAAGCAGCGCTGGTTCCACAAGTCCGAAACTCCGGGCGAGGGACTCTTTGGCCAGGGCAACCTCAATATCGTTGTGGGTGACCTGGATGGCGACGGCCTCGATGAAATCGTGTATGGGTCCGCGGCCCTGAATCACGACGGAACGGTGCGGTATTCAACCGGGCTTGGTGTTGGCTATGTCGCCTATGTCGGTGATTTTGACCCGGACCATGCGGGCCTAGAAGTTTGGGCGATTCACTCGCATTTTGATAGTACCAAGTATGTCGCCGAGCTTCGCGATGACAAGGGTAAATTCCTGTTTGGTGACTTGTCTTCTATGCAGAAGGAAAATGGCCGTGCCATGGCTGCCGATATCGATTCCACCAGCCGCGGTTACGAGTTGTGGTCTTACGTGCCGAGTGAAATGCATTCGGCCAAGGGAACGCCGATTAAGCTCTCCGATTCCCTCGATCCGGAAGATCCCTATTTGGGGCGCGTGATTCCGACGAGCTTCAGGATTTATTTCGACGGCGACCTTCAGGACGAACTCCTGAACGGCCCGGTTGTGAGCAAGTTTAATCAGCAGAATAGGAAAATCGAAACCTATTTTGATGGCGAGACGTCGCTTGGGTTGATAGGAAATCAGAGTGCGAAAAATTATCCGAACCTGGTGGCGGACATCTTTGGCGACTGGCGTGAAGAAATGATTTTCCGTTCGGAAAGCGATTCCTCCAAGATATACATTTTCTCTACTCCGGTGACGACTCCGCACCGCCTTTACACGCTGATGCACGATGTTCAGTACCGTAAGGCAGTTGCATGGCAGAATACGGCATATAACCTGCCGCCGCATCCGAGCTACTACCTGCCGGATATGGTCAAGAAGCTCACGAAGCCTAATGTTTATGCTGTGGGTGAAAACGAGTATGCGGTGTATCCGGATGCCGTCATCACCAAGAGCGTCGGTAACGAAAAGCAGACTGTCACCGTGAACAACGCGATTAGCGATATCTCCTACAGTTTCATCTTCTGTACGGGAGTCAAGGTGGACGGCCTGCCTGAAGGTGTTTCTGCCAAGGTGGATTCTGCGGCGAAGACGCTCAAGATTTCTGGTAAGCCGAGCAAGGCGGGAACGTTTGCGTTCACGCTGACCACGACGGGCAGCAAGGCCGGCAACTCTACGGCTAAGGGCGAGATCGTGGTGAAGGCCGCCGAGGTCAAGCCCGATACGACCAAGAAGGATACCGCCAAGACCGACTCTACCAAGACTGGCGACAAGAAGGATGCCCTTCCGGTCGTGAACCTGGATAGGGGATTCTACTACAGCCCGGCGAAGGGAACGCTCTTTACTTCGGTCCCCGGCTTTGTCGAGATTTTGTTCTACGATGTTTCCGGCCATGTACGTGCATCCATTTCGCGCAACGTGACGGCAGGCGAGAGCGTGCTTGCACTTGAACACGGCGTACTTCCGGCTGGAATGTACGTGGTGAAGGTGAAAATGGATGGACTGCAGAAGCAGAAGGGAATGTTCAGTATAAAAAACTGATTCACTAAAATAGGGTATGGGATGTTATGAACTGCTTTACTAAACTTTGGCACTCCGCCGTTATCGCATCGATGATTGTCGCCCCGCTCGCGTGGGCGAAGGTGACCATCTATATGTGCGGCGACTCCACCATGCAGGACTGGGCCGTAGGCTGGTTTCCCAAGCAGGGCCAGGGCCAGGATTTTCAATTCTGGTTTGACCCGGCCAAGGCTACGGTAGTGAACCGCGGCCAGGGCGGCATGTCGCTGGGTGGCGGCGGCAAAGACAAGAACGGTGGGACGGCTGTCGGTTACTACGACATGTTCTTCAAGAAGGGCTGTTCCAACGGGAACTGCATTGCCGAAAAACTGCAGCCCGGCGATTTTGTTGTCATCCAGTTCGGGATTAACGACAACAATTACAGTACCGAGGATTTTTACAAGTCCAACATGAAAAAGATGGTCGATGATGTTCGTGCCAAGGGGGCGAACCCCATCATCATGAGCCCGATTCGCCGTTGTTTATTTGATTCCCCGACGCAGATTCATAACAGCTATCGCGGTTATCCGGCGCTTAACCAGACACTTGCCAACGAACTGAATGTTCCGTTTATCGACATGAGCGAGATGGTCGCGAACCTCATGATTTCTGTGGGCGAGCGTTATGCGCAGCAATTCCTTTACTACTATGCGACCAGTGAAGAGTATTCTAATATCAAGAGCGACCAGGCCGACCAGGTTCACCTGCAGATGAACGGTGCGAACGCCTTCGGACGAATCATTACCGAGCAGATGCGCGCCCACTCGGATACGACCGTGAAAAGATTGGGCGAGTACATGGCTCCCATGTACCAGGTGGATGTGAAGGTCTCTCCGGAAGGCTCTGCCGAGGCGACATCGATAAATGCGTATTATCCGCAGGGCATGACCGTGTTGCTCAAGACGATTCCGAAGAGTGGCAAAAAATTCCTGGGCTGGTACGATGGCAACGGCAACAAGGTCGGCGCATCGAGCCGTTCCGAGGTGAAGTCCCCGTACATTCATACGTTCGTGATGGGTAGCTCGTCAACGCAGTTTACCGCAGTATATGAAGGCGGTACGGCACAGAAATACACGGGTGACGGGGCTGCCCTCAAGGCTTTCCCGATAACGACGCCCAAGAGCCTGGACGATGTGACGTTTGTGCCGTACACCACGCCGGGTGGGAGCGAAGAGACGACCGTGCCGGTCGACAAGGATATCAAGAAGTTCTTTGACGCCTACAAGCCCGATACGGGAATCGGAACATCGGATACCAACTGGGCGCATACGGGACTCGGCTTCTTCAACGTGGCGAACGAGATGAACTCTTTTGCCAGCTACAAGATGAAGTTCCCGGGTGCGGGCAACGTGACGCTTGCGGTGCGCTATGCGAACGGCGGAAATTCAAACCGTACGTTCAATGCTTATCTCGATCACGATTACATAGTGAACGCCCCGCCTACGGGTGGCTGGGAAAACTGGGATACCGCCTATGTGGTGATAGATGCCCCGCTTGGCGAGGCGGAACTCAAGTTTATTTCGCTTACGAGTGACGGTGCGCCGAATATCGATGCCTTCGGTTTCAGCATCGATGGAGTGTGCCGCGTAAGCGATGGTTGCGACGATTCTACCGGGACGATTGCTATGCCGCGGTCGACTGTTGTTGCGGCAGGAGCGAAGTTGCGTGGCAACGTGCTTGCGCTTTCGCGCGATGTCGAAGTGAGCGTGTTCAACATGCGCGGTCGCCTGGTGGTTCGCAAGTCCATGTCTGCGGGCGAGGTGGACTTGTCGAAGATGGTGCGCACGGCGGGGCTTTACCGCGTCGTTGTCCGTTCGGGTAGTGAAAAGTTCAACGCAAACTGGATAAAGGTGAAAAATTAGAACGTCATCCTGACGCTACGAAGTAGCGGAAGGATCCAGACCTGCATATTTAATGACTGGATTCTTCGGAGCGAAGCCCCTCAGAATGACGATGGGAGTTGAAAAATGAAACGTTTGGTCAAATTCCTCATCGCCGCGGCCGTGTTCGCGGGTGTCGCCGTGAGCGATTCCACGAGCTTTACGATTCACGTGATAGGCGATTCTACGGTCTGCAATTACGATCACAATAAGGCATACCCTCAAACGGGTTGGGGACAGGTTCTTAATTATTTCTTTGATGGAGCCCGCGTAAAAATTAACAATGCTGCAATTGGAGGCCGGAGCTCCAAGAAGTTTATTGTCGAAGGGCGTTTGCAGGCTCTTGAGCCTTCTATCCAGAAGGGCGATTTCGTTTTTGTACAGTTCGGCCATAATGACCGAGATTATACCAAAGAAGATCGCTATACTCCTATTGAAGATTTTCCGAAGTATATGCAGCAGTATATAGACGTGGCCCTGAAGCATGGTGCAACCCCGGTGCTTGTTTCTCCAATGAACATGAATGGTTCCCGCAATATATTCTCAACTGGGGCAAATAACTATGATGCTCGTGGTATAATGGAACAACTGGCCAAATCCAACAAGATTCCATTTGTAGATTTGAATATGAAATCGTATAATACGTACAATGTCACGTACAAGAATATTCCCGATTACGTGACTACGTATTTGTATTTGAAACTGGATGCCGGCTTGTATCCGCATTTCCCGAATGGAAGTACCGATGGAAATACGCATTTCCAGATTATGGGGTCGCTGGGTCATTGCGGCATGATTGTGGAAGAACTGCAGGAAGAACTTTCTGCAAGCTATCTCTCGGCAGAATCTAAAACTGCACTTACAACGCTCGTGTCCGCAATCAAGCCTCGCTTCAAAGTGACTGTAAAAGCGAATATAGCAACAAAGGGCTTGATTACGCAGAATCAGCTATTCCCAGCGGGAACCCCGATGACGCTCCGTGTGACTCCGGCAAATGGAGAAACTTTTGAATATTGGGCCGATGACAAATGCAACAAGATTTCAACAAATAAGTTGTATTACGGCTTTAATACACCCGGTCGAGATGTAACATATACGGCCATGTTTAAGGGTGGCTCTGCTTGTGTGGCGACTGCCTCGGGGGATGATCCCGTTTCTTCTGAAATGCAGGGTTCTAGTTCTTCTTCTGTGCCGGGCTCATCTAGTGACATAGAAAGTCCCTATGCAGAATTGGAAGGAACTTCGGTGTGGCGCTCGCCCATTGATATGGCTGATCCTGATGATGTAACGGGGTCGACTGATAAGGATCATGCGGGGTATGTGGGAAATGGATTCGTTAATGTTTATAATGAAGTAGGCAGTTATGCTGCTTATAAGCTTGTTTCGGATCGTTCTGCAACTGATGCAAGAATGATGGTTCGCTATGCTTTTTCTGGTTCGTCTGATCGTAACATGAAGGTGAAAATTGACGCCAAGGAATACGAAATTAAATTCCCGTCAACGGGAAGCTGGGATACCTGGGATACGGCTTATGTGGAGGGAATCTGGCTGGATGCTTGCGAGTTTGACCTGATATTTACGTCGCTCACTAGCGATGGCGGCCCTAATATCGATATGGTGGCGTTTACCAATGATAATGTTTATCGTTTGGGTGGTAAGCCGGCAAAGGTAAAAGGCGATACGTCTACGACGCGCATCGTGCGCATGCCCGCCGAACAGAAACATCGCGCCGCGACGGGGACGTTCAATGCGAAGGGGCAGTCCGTTCCGGCGGGACAGAAGCTCAAGGGGCTCCCGCGCGGGCGTTATTTCAACCGATAGGGCAGGGTTTCTTTCTGAATGAATTTGCTTTCGCTCACACTTTGCAAATTGTAGACTTTTTATTGTTCAAAACGTGGACTTTTTTGCTATATTCATTACGAAATGACTGATTTGTTTAAGTATTTGAATTATCGCGAATTTTTGCGCGATGCCTACGAGGAGCGCCATGCGGGAGACTGGCGCTTTAGCCATCGCTATATTGCCGAGCGCGCCGGGATCGACGCCTCGATGTTCAACAAGATTTTGCAGGGCAAGCGCAATCTGACTGCCCGGCTTGTTTCTGTTTTTGCCGATATTTTCTGTAATGACGAACGCGAAAAGGCGTATTTTGCCGATATGGTCGCCTTCAACCAGGCGAAGAACCATTCCGAGAGCAGGCGTTTTCTGGAAAAGCTCGTGGCGACCAAGGAGTGCAAGGTCGAGAACGTGGCCAAGGACCAATTCGAGTATTTCGACCACTGGTACCATGCGGTTATCCGCGAACTCGTGACGTTCTACCCGTACGTGGGCGACGATGCGGCTCTCGGGCTCATGGTGCGTCCGCCGATTACCGCTTCGCAGGTGCGCTCGTCGATTGCCCTCCTGGAACGGCTTTCGATGATCCGCAAGAATCCCGGGACCGGTTTTTACGAGCAGACGCAGGGCCTTATTTCGAGCGGCTCCGAATCGTACAGCACGGCGGTGAATTCGTATATCCAGCAGAACCTGAACGTGGCGCAGGATGCCATGGACCGCTTTGGCAAGGACGAACGCAACCTTTCGACGCTCGCGTTCGCCTGCGACGAGACTACATACGGCGAGCTCGTGGAGATGGTGCGCAGGTTCCGCAGGGAAATCCTTGCGAAGGTCTCGCAGTGTGAAAAGCCGAATCGCGTGTTCCAGATGGGAATGCAGCTGTTCCCGCTTTCGGATCCGTATCCGCCGCCGCAGCGCCGTGGCCGCAAGCGCCGTATTCGCGGGCAGGAAATTGCTGATGCCGGGGCCGAAAGATCGGAGGGTGTGGATGATGAATAAGGGTGTATGGATTTTGGGCCCGGCGGCTCTCGCGGTCTCATTCCTTGCCGCCTGCTCCAGCAGCGAGGGCAACAAGGTTGCCGGCGGTACGGAAGCCGAGTCGACGCTAGCATTCCATGTGCAGCGTTCGGACGGGAGCGTGGCGCCGTATGCGCGCGTGCGCGTGCTTCCGGAGAATTATCTGAGTGACGGTTCCGCTTTGGCGCAGTGGAAGGAGGCCGACGGGAACGGTTTTGTCGAGATGGTGTTGGAACCGGGCGACTATACGCTGGAAGCCCGCCATGTGGACGGGACGATGGCGACGGGCGCCGTGCGCCAGGTGGCCTATGGTGGCTACGCTTCCGCTTCCAGGGTCGATACGGTCAAGCTGGGCGCGCTTTCTTCTATCGAAGGGTTCGTACTGCTTGGCGAATCCGCTCCCGTGGTCCGCGTTGCGGGCCTCGACCGTTATGTAGTTCCCGACAGCACGGGACATTTCGTCATCGATTCGCTCCCGGAAGGGAATTTCGACGTGCAGTTCGGGAATCCGCTGGAAGCCCGCTCGGCGATTGTCGAGGCGGTTGCCGGCGACACGCTTTACGTGGACTGTTCCGATTCGAATATCAATGTTGTCAAGCCGGAGAAATCTGCAATTAGCGAGTATCCTGGGAAGGATTGGAGTGAACATGAATCGTTGCTCGCGGAAATCGAAGGATATGCGGTCGGGACGCTCGGCGCTTCGGGCGTCACCGACAGCCTTGGCAATATCACGAGTGCCGAAGGCGAAATCTGCATCGTGACGACGACGGAGGACTACCTGATAGTCGAAGATACTACCGAGGTGGATTCTGCGGGCAACGCGACGACTACGGCGGTAATTGCGCCGGGCTCGCTGCGCGATTGCGCCTACAGGGACGGCCCTACGTGGGTGCTGTTCGAGAAGAGCGGTACATACAATCTGCAGGCCCCGCTCCGCCTCAAGAACGACAAGACGATTGACGGCCGCGGCCGCGATATCCGTATCGCTGGCATGGGCGTGCTGACCGATGTTTCGAGCAATCTGGTATTCGAGAACCTCATGTTTACCGCTCCTGCCATTACCGCGCTTGATACGAGCTCTCGCCGTGCGCTTTCTATCCATAACGGTTCGCACCACGTATGGGTGGACCACTGCACCTTCGAGGAATACCCGCTCGTGCAGCTCGACGTGAAACGCGGCTCGCATAATGTGACGGTCTCCTGGTCCCGCTTTGAAAATGCGCAGACGGGTATTCTGTTCGGGCTCGAACCGGATATCTTCGTGGATTCCCTGCAGACGTTTACGCTGCACCACAATTACTTTGCCGGCTTGGACGCCCGCGGTGTCGTGGCGCGGTACGGCAAGATGCATGCCTATGACAACTTCTTCTACGATGTGGCGCAGGCGGGCATTGAGTGTTCGGATTCCGCTTCGTGCTACATCGAAAGCAACGTCTTCAACAACGAGACTCCGGTTGCCGACTACCGTCTTGTAACCGAGGCTGGCGCACCGGATATGGCGACGAAGGGATTCCCCTATATGCTCGACAACTGGTTCGGGAACGGCGGGGACGACGTTTCGGAGAAGACTCCGAGGTTTAAACCGAGTTATAAAGTCGTTGTGGATCAAGCAGATGCGGATCTTACGGTCCGTGTAAAGACGCAGGCCGGTCCGAGATAAGAGTTTGGTCTGCCGGGGCTATTCCTGTACAATGGGGCAAAAAATGCTATATTTGCCCCCGTACAAAAATCCCAAGGAGTAGCTAAATGCTCAAATCTACACTGCAACAGACCGATCCGGAAATCTATAACATCATCCAGGAAGAAGCCGAACGCCAGGAATACGGCATCGAGCTCATCGCTTCTGAAAACTACACCTCCAAGGCCGTCATGGAAGCCATGGGCTCCGTGCTGACCAACAAGTACAGCGAAGGCTACGTGGGCAAGCGCTACTACGGTGGTAACGAAGTGATCGACAAGATGGAAGCTTTGGCCATCGAACGTTGCAAGAAGCTCTTTGGTTGCGACCACGTGAACATCCAGCCGCTATCCGGTTCTCCGGCCAACGCCGCCGTGTACTTCGCCGTCCTCAAGCCGGGCGACAAGGTCCTCGGCCTCAAGCTCGACCACGGTGGCCACCTTTCTCACGGCCATCCGGTGAACTTCTCCGGCATGCTCTACAACTTCGTGCAGTACGAAGTCGACAAGGAAACGGGCCGCATCGACATGGACAAGGTCC
>NZ_DGUN01000030.1 GCF_002395745.1 Fibrobacter sp. UBA4309 | reverse complement strand
TTAAGGAACTGATTCTGCGTTGCCCTAAATGCGGCGCTAAACTACGCTATCCGAGAGGATGAAAGGAGGTGAAAATATCATCAAGGCCCTAAAAGATTTCTTAAACGTAGCGAATTCGATACGTTTAAGAATGTTGGCAATCGGAGATTGTTTTGACCAAAAAAGTGAAAACAAAAAGAAGTTCGCAGAAACGCAGAATGGCGAAGTTGGACGCTTCGCTAAAGTCGGCGTACGAACTTGCCGCAAAAAATTTGGCTTTGACAAAATTTCCCGAAGAGGATTGGATTCGCGTAAATGGGGTGCGACTCTCTAAGACCCGAAAAATACAATCTGAAAAGAGCAAGAATGCAAAGGATGTTCTTGAAAAAGAAATGGAGATTGCATCAATGTTGGCTGCTGCGGGACATTTCGTTTGGATGTTGCCTGAAAACAATGCTGTGGGCAAGAATCCCGATGCAATCATTGATGGATTGATATATGATTTTAAACAAGTTAAGCTTTCGAAGGTGGAGCAGCGCTTTGTAGAGGCTCTTAAGCAGGCGAATAATGTGGTTTTGAGACTGCTTGATGAAAGGAATGTTTCCCGCGTATTGGGCAAAATAAAAAAACATGTAAAAAACAAGAAGGTCGGAACCCTTTTTGTTATTATTGGCTCGGATGTAAGGAGGTTTGATTTTGACGAGATATAAAAAAATCCACGTTTTTTCGGCACAAAAACGTGGAAAACCCTGGCTGCCCGAGCATATAGCCCCGGCAAAGTTCATTGCTGAACTTGACCATAATATACAATATTTTTGTGCTGAAGTCAATAGCTTCATGAGGGAAATTATGGTAGGGAGGATATATGGCTAAAACAATAAATGAAGCTTTTTCTGAATTTATGCAAAATTCGGTAGATTTGGACCCCAAAGATGTTGTAACAGCGAGATATAGCAGGGATAATTTGCTGGAAAATATTGGTGAACTCGATTGTCGAGGTTTCTTTAGGTTCTATCCTGATGTAAATATTCAATTTGGGTCTTTTGCTCGAAAAACGAAGAAACGGCCTCTTGATCATGTGTCAGAAAAGAGCAATTTTGGCGGATTAAATGGCGGATTAAGTGGCGGATTAAGTGGCGGATTAAAAATTGAACTAAATGAAACACAGCAGAAAGTGTTCCTGGAAATCACAAAAAGACCTGGAGTTATGATAAAAGAACTTTCTGGCAGACTACAAATGCCTATTGACACACTTGATAAGGTTGTTTCGTCTTTGCGTAAAAAAGAACTTATTGAACGTCGTGGTTCTAAAAAGACTGGCGGCTATTGGGTGAAAAAGGAACCTACGTCCACAGGCTGGTAATCCTTGTAGATTTCCTTGATACGTTCCACGAGTTCCTTGCCGATGCTTTGGCCTTGGTATTCGGGGCGCACGAGAAGGTGATTTAAATTTTGTATCCAAACTTTCGTATTTTTTCGACGTATTTCGGGTCGCCTAGGCGCGCCTTGGATTCGGCCATAAACTTATCGTTGTCCTTGGCTGCGAAGCCGAGCTTGATCCGGAGCGCGATGAATCCGCTAACGACGCCGAATAGCGAGCATAGGATGCACGCCAGGGTAAGCTTTGTGAAATTGTTTCCATGTACGAATGAAGTTTGAAGTAATACCCCGCAGATTATTGCCATTGACAAAAGGAATGCGGCTCCTTTTGCGTAGAATTTTGCATTCTTGCTACGCGGATCAAATCCGTCAATTGCCACCTCGCGCCAGCGCCTGTCCAGGTATTCGCTGCGGCAGGCCTTGCATTCGCGAATCGGACTGCCGTACATCCACATGTTGCAAGTTTCGCGGTTCTTGGTCTTGCATTCCGGGCAAACCCATTCGGCATAATTCATTTTCATATAAACTCCTAAAAGCTGCTAGAAAGATAGCCTTTTTAAAGCCTGCTATTCCTTCCGGCGATAAACATTCGCCAAAATCGCTCCCGAAATGTTGTGCCACACGGAGAATATGGCGCCAGGCACAGTCGCCATGGCAAGGCCCGAGAACGCAGTCGCCGCAAGGCTTGTAGCGAGTCCGGAATTCTGCATGCCGATTTCGATGGAAAGTGCCTTCGTCTTGGGTGTAGAGAATTTCAGCAACTTTCCGAGGCCAAAACCGCAGCCGTAGCCGAGCAGGTTGTGCAAAATCACCACCGCGAACACGATGGCACCTGTCGAAAGAATCTTTGCGGCGTTGTGCGAAACGACTGCGGCCACAATCATCGCGATGGCAATCACGGAAACGAGCGGCAGAACCTTCACAGCGCGGGCAGTCCATTTGCCGAAAAACTTGTTGATGATTAACCCGAGCGCAATCGGCACGATGACAACCTTCACGATGGAAAGGAACATCGCCAGCACGTCGACGTTCACGGTGGTGCGCAAGAGCAGGTAAGTAATCGCCGGCGTCAGCACGGGAGCGAGCAGCGTATTCACGCTCGTCATACCCACGGAGAGCGCCACGTCGCCTTTCGATAGGTATGTAATCACGTTGCTAGATGTCCCGCCAGGGCAGGTGCCTACGAGAACCACGCCCGCCATCAGCGCGGCGTCGAGCCCGAAAATCTTGGAAAGCAAGAATGCGAGTGCAGGCATCACGATGAATTGCGATGCACATCCAATCGTAATTTCTTTGGGGCGCGTAAACACGAGCTTGAAATCGCCCAGCCTGAGCGTGAGCCCCATGCCGAACATCACGACCATCAGAAGGTAATTCACCCAGCCGAGTTCAATCCAGAGTGTCATTTTGGGAACAAATAGTGAAAGCGCCGCAATAATCAACACGACAACGGCCATCCACTTGCCGATAAAATCACTGATTTTTTCAAGAATAGACATTGGCACCTCGTAAAATCCAAAAAATGTGTCTTATATCTCTATCGTTTCTTCGTCGCCTACGATGAACGCCTTGAGTCGTTCCAGGGTACGTTTAAAGTCGTTCTTGACAGAACATTCCCAGACGGTCGCCACGCGAAATCCCTGCAGCGACAGTTTCCAGTTCGTCCTAATATCACGCACAACGTTATTTGTAAACTTATCGTTCCAAAAATCGGAATTGCTCTTGGGACGGCTCGTAAACTTGCAGCCATGCTGGTGCCAAAAGCAACCGTTGACAAAAACGACCACCCCGTACTTCAGGATATATAAATCGGGCGAACCCGGTAAATCACGGCGGTGGAGTCTATAGCGAAAACCCGAGCGGAACAGTTCCTTGCGGACAATCAGCTCAGGTCTTGTATCTTCAGAATGAACCGCCTGCATCATCTGCGAGCGGTTCATAGGAGTACGTTTTTTACGCCGTTTCATTCAGTAACCCAGAACGGGTCAAATTTACATTTCTTCGAGTTCCTTGCCCTTCGTCTCCTTGATGAACTTGGCCACGAAGAAGATGCTAAAGATGGCGAAGAACGAATAGATGGCGTATGTCGGCCCGACACCTATGCCGTCCTTGCCCGTAAACACCGGGAAGCTCCAGGTCACGATGAAGTTCGCGCCCCACTGGGCAAGTCCGCATATGGCAATGGCAACTGCACGGATGCGGTTGTTGAACATTTCGCCCAGCATAACCCACATGACCGGGCCCCAAGTTGCCGCGAAGAACGTAATGTAGAGATTAGCCGAAATCAACGCGATGACACCCGCAGCTCCAGGGAGGCTTCCATCGGCGTTCGCGCTCATGAAGCAAACCGTCAGGGTGCTGAGTGTAATCGCCATACCAATGCTACCGATAAGAAGCAACGGCTTACGGCCAAGCTTGTCGATAAGCATGATGGCGACAATGGTCATCACCAAGTTAACGGCGCTCGAAATCACGCTAGTGAAGAAGGCGTCACTTTCACCGAAACCAACGCTCTGCCAGAGCATCGTGCCATAGTAGAAGATGACGTTGATACCCACCAGCTGCTGCAAGATGGCAAGTCCAAGACCGGACCACACAATCGGAGAGACCCGCTTCTTGCCACCGACCATTTCGAGCAAGTCGGCCAGCTTGGCAGGCTTTTCGTTCTTGAAGGTCTCGTGGATATTCTCGATTTCCTTATCAACGCCTTCGGAGTCAATCTTCGCGAGAACTTCCTTGGCCTTTTCCAGGTATCCCTTGCGCACAAGGTAACGCGGCGATTCCGGAAGGTTCCACGCGGCAAGCCCATAAAGGGCTGCCGGGATGATTTCGACCCAGAACATGATCTGCCAGGCCCTGAAACTGCCGAAGAAGACATTGTTTGCCGAACCCGCGATACGAACGATCACGTAATTCGAAAGAAGTGCCACGAAGATACCGATCACGATCGCAAATTGCTGCATCGAGCCCAAGCGTCCACGCAAATGGGCCGGAGCCGTTTCGGCAATGTAGATCGGGGCGATGATACTGGCGACACCGATACCGATACCACCAATGACACGCCACATGATAAAGTCCGGGATACCGAACGGAATACCCGAGCCGATGGCACTTATCAGGAACAACGCCGAAGCCGCAAGCATGCAGCGAACACGGCCGAACATATCGGCCAGGCGTCCGGCAAAGTACGCTCCGACGGCAGCACCGATCAACGCCAACGAGACCGCCCAAGCAAGCTGATAATCCGTAGCGTTAAAATGCACCTTCAAAGCACCGTTTGCACCATTGATTACAGACGAATCAAAGCCAAACAGGAATCCGCCTATCGCAGCGGACAACGTAATTAACAGGATGTGTCCAAAATTGGACTTTGCATTAGGCATATAACCCCCATAGTTGAATATAGAGAAATTACCCGTTTACGGGCAGAAAGACCACCGAAACGAGTTTATTTTACGTAAAACTTATTCCAATGTGGAATATTGGGGGCTTTTTTGACGTTTTTGGGACTATCCGAATATTTTTTCGCAGAGCTCCGGCGCAAACTTGGAGAGATACCCCTGGATAAGCAAGATGGAAACCAGGACCGGCAATATCCACTTGAAGTAAATCCTGAAGAAAGCATTGTTCGGAATCTTGTAGCCCTTGCCGGAGTTGATTTCGGCAAAGAACTTCTCCTGGCCCCATCCGTAGCGGCTGGAGCAGAATATCGCCATGAACATGCCACCCGCCGGAAGCATCGTATTGCTCACGATGAAATCCTCGAGATCGAGAACGCAGCTGCCAGGGCCGAACGGTTCAAAGCCCGCAAGCACGTTGAATCCGAGAGCACACGGAATCGAAAGCATAAACACGACCAGGATGTTCCAGAAGGCGACCTTCTTGCGGCTGTAGCCCTTGAGGTCCATCCAGAACGAGACAAGGTTCTCGAATACGGCTATCAGGGTAGAAAGCGCCGCAAACGACATGAAGAGGAAGAACGCAGCACCGCAGAACCTGCCCGCGGGCATCATGGAGAACACGTTCGAGAGCGTGACGAAGATAAGGCCGGGTCCCTGACCGGGTGACTGGTTGAACGCGAAACAACTCGGGATGATGATGATACCCGCAACAAGGGCGACGACAGTATCGAGAATGCAGACGCTTGCAGCCTCCTTGACGAGGGAATGCTTCTTGCCGATGTAACTTCCGAAAATAGCCATACTACCGATACCGATGCTCAGCGTGAAGAACGCGTGCGCGAACGCGGCGAAGATTGCCTCGCCGACCCCCTTGCCGGACTGGGTCAGGCGTTCGAAAGACGGCAACAGGTAGAACTGAAGACCGGCAGTAGAACCCGGAAGCGTGACGGCACGGATGGCGAGCAGCACCATGATGACAAGCAGGCAAATCATCATCTTCTTGGTAACCCCCTCGACGCCTTTCTGGAGTCCGAGCGAAACGACGCCCAGGCCGAGCACAATGGCGACGGTCATCCAGAATATCATGAGTGCGGGATTCGAAAGCATCTCGCCGAAGCCACCTGCAATCTGGTCCGGAGTTCCCTTGAGGAAGTTGTTGTCGGTGACCATCTTGTAAAAGTAGTAGAGCATCCAGCCCGTAACCACCGAGTAGAAAGCCATCAATATGTAGTTTGCCGAAATCAGCGGGAATTTTGCCCAATGCCACTTGGTACCCGGCTTTTCCAGGTTGTCGAAGGCGCGGGCGATACCGCTTCGGCCGCCACGACCGAGCGCGAGTTCCGCCATGAGGATGGGGAGCCCGAGGAAAAGCAGGAAACCGAGGTAGGGCAGCACGAAAGCCGCACCGCCGTACTGGCCCGCAATGTAGGGAAAACGCCACACGTTGCCGAGGCCGATGGCACAGCCGGCAGCGATGAGAATAAAGCCGAGTCGAGATTTAAAGTTTTCGCGTTCCATGCCCATAAAGTTAAATTTTTTCTCTCCGCGACATCCCTTCTTTTGCCTAAAACAGATATACTTTATTACATTTCAATCGATGGCTCTGTCTCAAAAACTTTATTTCCGGACGCTCGCTGCAATCGGCTGCATTTGTCTTGTCAACTGCACCATGCCTGTCCGCACCGGATACGACAGGTCCATCGGCGACTACAAGCCCGCGCCCGGTCAAGCCGCACAGAGCGAGCCGGTCCAGGAACAGCCCGCCGCACAGGAACAATCCTCCGTACAGGACACTTCTACGCACCACAAGACTTCTGCCCAGAAGGTGAAAGAAGCTGCCACGCGAAAGGAAGCGAGCAAGGTTGCGCCAAAGCCGGAATCCCGGGGGACTCTCGAAAGCTACGCCCGCGGCTGGCTCGGCGCAAAATACGTTTACGGGCAGGCGACCAAGACAAAGACGGACTGCTCCGGATTCGTGATGCAGGTCTACAAAGGCTACTACAATATCGCGCTCGACCACAGTTCCTCCGGCATGTACAAGGATTCCCGCGGTTCCAAGGTGAGCAGGGGCAGCCTGAAGGAAGGCGACCTTGTATTCTTCGGCAGCTTCTGGAAAATCGACCACGTAGGCATCTACCTGAACGGGGACCGGTTCATCCACGCAAGCACCAGCAAGGGCGTGATGATTTCGCCGATGAACGACAAGTACTGGAGCCACAAGTACCAGGGCGGGCGAAGGTTTAAGTAATTGATAAATGATGATTGATAATTGATGATTGATAATACACTCTGTTTACTATCTTTCACACTATGAAGAAAATCGCATTTCAGGGCCGTCGCGGGGCCTATAGCGAAAGCGCCGCCTACCACCTGTTCGGAAACGATATCGAAGTAGTCCCGATGGACACGTTCGAACAGATTTTCCAGGGCATCGAGACCGGCGCCGTGGACGGCGGAGCCATTCCTATAGAGAACTCCACCGCGGGTTCCATCTACGACAACTACGATTTGCTGTTCAAGTGGCGCCACCCCATCGTGGGCGAAGTCAAGTTGCAGATTTCGCATTCGCTCTGTGCACTCCCCGGGACAAAACTCGAGGACATCAAGGAAGTGCTGAGCCACCCGCAGGGCCTTGCGCAGTGCAGCCGCTTTTTCGGGCGCAACCCGCAAATCAGGAGCACCGCGTTCTACGATACCGCAGGCAGCGCCGAGGAGGTCGCAAAGCGTGGCGATAAAACCGTAGGCGCGATCGCGAGCGCCTACGCCGGCAAGTTCTACGGTCTGGATATTCTGGCCGAAGGCATAGAGAACTTGCCGGGGGTGAACTTCACCCGGTTTTACGCCATCCAGAAGACGGCGAACCCGCTTCCCGAAGAAGGCACGATCAAGACGACGCTCCTCTTTATGCTGAGCGATTCCGGAAAGTCCGGCGCCCTGCACGCCGCGCTCGGCTGTTTCGCCAAGCGCGACCTGAACCTCACCCGCATCGAGAGCCGCCCGCACCCCGACCGCCCGTGGGAATACATCTTCCACCTCTCCTTCGAAGGGAGCCCGAAGGACGAAGCCGTCATCGACGCGCTCAAGGAACTGCAGACCTACTGCGACTTCGTGTACCGTCTCGGGAGTTTCCGCGAAGGCACGACGGAGAAGTTGTCGTATTAGACGAAAGAACGGCTCTGCGAGCCTATAGACGAAAGACGAAAGGAAGATGAAGCCGCCAAACTTTAACCACAAAGTGGAGAGCGCCGTAACCGAGCCCATAGTTCGACAGGTTCACCAACCACTGGCCACCGTTTACTAACCACTATTTTATCACTATGACTTACACACGTACAGACAGAAAACCTGAAGAATACCGCAATCTCAAGATGACCACCGGCTTTATTTCGAGCGCCGATGGTTCCGTCCTCATCGAGATGGGGCGCACCCGCGTCATCTGCAACGCGACTCTTTTGCCGAAAGTCCCGGACTGGCTCGCCGGCCGCGGCACGGGCTGGATTACCGCCGAATACAGCTTGCTCCCGCAGAGCACGGGCAAGCGTGTAGAACGCGAACGCAAGGGCGCGAGCGGCCGCACGCAAGAAATTCAGCGCTTGGTCGGGCGTTCTTTGCGCGGGGCCGCAGATCTCGCAGCTCTCGGCGAGAACGCCATCGTTGTCGATTGCGACGTGATCGAAGCCGACGGTGGCACGCGAACGGCAAGCATCATCGGCGGTTTTGTCGCCCTCGCCATCGCCCTCAAGAAAATCAAGGAACGCCTCGGCATCACGCAGCAGATATTGAAACACGGCATCACCGCCATCTCGGTAGGCGTCGTCGATGGCAAGCCGCTCTGCGACCTCTGCTACGTGGAAGACTCCGCCGCCGACGTGGACATGAACGTCGTTATGCAAGATGCCAAGAACTTCATCGAAGTGCAAGGTACCGGCGAACACGCAAGCTTCGACCGCAACATGCTCAATACGCTCCTCGACCTCGGCGAGAACGCCTGCAAGGACATCTATAAAAAGCAGATGGAACTCATCGGCGGCGAACTGCCGTAGTTAGCCTTACTTTACAAATGTCCAGTGAAAACCCGCCGCGAGTGCGACGGGTTTCATATTATTTGATAACCAGTCCCAACTTTCCTGATACGAACGGGTCATCGCCCGGTGAACAGAAATTCGTTTTTTCGGAATACTTGCCAAGCCCTCTTATATTAATTCGGCTCTTAGTATTCGCTTCGCCCTGTACTGCAAAGAGAATCGATGTCATAAATGTCGTACTGACTTCACTAAACACCGTCATAAAATTATCCCAATCGGCACATACCGTCTTTAGCTTAATGGACTTGGGCAATGTCATCTTAGGCATTCTAGAAAGATTTCCAAATCCACCTTCTTGAGTATAAGCCAAAATAACTTCCAAATCAGTGTCCGAAGCATACGTTACACACAAGCCTCCCCAACTTGAGATATTAGCCTTAGCAGCCGGTAAATCACCATCAAGCGGATCAACAACACCAGCGACATGGAAACCTATACCCAAATAACCTTCTTTTGCAAATTGCAATTCACCACAAGCGCCCATACAGTAATCATAAATTTCATCGCCCGTCGGATATTCAATCCCAAGCGGTTGCGGCAATTTTACAGAACCAACACCGGACATATCATCGTCAAAGCTGAACCAATATCCTGAAGTTTCGGTACCATTATCTAATCCCGTCTCAACGGTCGTCAGAGGAGATGCAAATCCATTCCACATTTCGCTAACTTCTTTCGGTTCAGTGCATTGTCCAGAACTGGAACTGCGCAGTACAATAATCCCTTCATAGGCAGCTGCAGGGCCATTATCCTTTGGTAAAACTTCAGCATGGCCATCAATTTCACAAGCTCCATTCGCATCATATTTACCGATTGCCGAAACAGTAAGGTGCCCCGTCATTTTCTCGGTACTTTTCATTTTTAATCTAATGCTACGAGCATGCTTTGAAGATTCTACAGCATTCAGTTCATTCCATGTAACGCACTTTTCTACAAAATCAATAGATTTATCAAGCTTAACTTCATATAAAGCAGCACTATCAGCTTCGAGTTCCAAATAAACATCCTGATCTGCGGCGTATGTTACACATACACCACCCCAATCGCTGATATCCCCTTCTCTCACACCATCAATGGGGTTCGACTTCATCGGGTCTTCAACGCCAGCAACATTGAAACCAAAACCGGCATACGCTTCGTTTGCAGAACCCCTATCTAAAACAAACGCACCACAATAGCCGCCGCATTCCCCTATAAGACGTACAATATTTTCCCATTCATTCAATTGATCATCGTCATTAATCGGAAATTCAATAAACGACTTTCCACCTTTAAAACTATCTCCGAAATTATACCAGTAACCGGCACCATATTTATCGTCAGGATCAAGTCCTGTCTTCACAGGAACGTATTCATCCGTGCCCTTCCACATGCAAGCGGCCGTATTTTTCGGAGCTTTTGCACTACTTGAGGAATTTGCAATTACGCTACTCGATGTCGCCGCAACATTTTCGTTGCTGCTCGACGCGACATTCGCGGCACTCCCGCCGGCATCGCCACTGCTCGACTCCGCAACAGACGAACTGCTTTCGCCAGACACCACCGAAGTCCCGCTAGACTCCGGCGAATCGATGGAAGCGTCCGACGGATTGTCATCGAAACAAGCGACTAGACAAAGCATCGCCACGCTTGTGACAAGCCTCAAGATTTTCCTAAACATAACACCCAACCTCCTTCATTTATAAATTTAATAAACGGTTTTGGGAATAGAGCAAGCCCCTTTAGTAGAATATTTGCCGATACCCGCTATATTAAACTGGTTCCTATCGCCATTTTCAGTACTCTTTACAATAAACTGAATCGTACTCACTGCCGTTCCCAGATTCGGGACACTCGGTTGAAAATCATCCCAGGCAACACACTTTTCGATAAGCCCTCCCGATGCAGGGAGAGAGGCTTTCGGAGAATTTTCGTACGGGACATCTTTTACAACAACATTTAAGTAAGCATCCTTTTCGGAATAATAAGTGATGCAAAGGCCTCCCCAGTCCTTGATATCGGCAAATTTAGGCGTTCCATAGCAAGTGTTACCTTCACAAGAAGTCAATGTGTCTTCAGCAATATTGAACGCTACAGCAGATGCGGCATAATCCGCTTTTTCCAAAGTAAATTCCATCGTTCCGCAAAAACCATTGCATTCCATGATAACAGGCTCATACATATAAGGCTCGTATTCCGGATTTGGATAAGCCGGAAATTCAATTCTTGAATATGCACCCTCGGGAGAAGCATCGTAATCATACAGCATCCCGACAAATTCATCCCGGTCGTTATAACCCGTATTTACAATGCCAGACCCATTCAAGCCCTTCCACAAGCAAGTCAATGAATCGCTATCATCAGTGATCAAGCCGACATCCTGTTCATTCACACCGCCATCACGCCACTGCGGAAGATTCTCGTCGTAAGTACTGATACCTACGATATTGAAATCTCCCGAACCATCGGAATTGCCCATAAACACAAAGGTAATGGCCTTAATTGCTTTGGCAGCCTCTTCGCCAGAATAGACCTTGCTCAATTTAGCCGCATTGTATTCTGCCCAGGCAGACACCTTAAAATCGCTCCACTTGGCACAACGCGTAATGGCGGCATCAGGTTCAAGCATCTTCTTAAGCGTCGGTGCATTTGTCACCGTTTTCGGGAGTGTTATCATCGGATAAGTCATAAACGGAGACACATTGCTAATCGTATCTATGCCACCGACATCCACATTGAGATAGACATTCACCGGATACTCAGAAGCATACGTTACACAGATGCCACCCCACGCGGAAACATCCGCGGTAGAATCCTCTTCGGCAAGCATGATGCCAAGCCCCACCCAGGGAGTCGATATGGCGTTGCTCAACTTAATGGTCCCGCACATGCCCCCACAAGCATCAACAACAACGTCGTAAGATTCGCCACTATACTCGTTTCCTTGCTGCACCGGAAAACTGAGGGTCGACATGCCCCCTTCCACATAGTCACTAAAACTGTACCAGTAACCGGTCATTTCATTATCCGTGTTTATCTTAGCGATACCGTCCGCGCCGTTCCACAAGTCCAACTTGGGCGTCACCGCAACGCTGCTACTCGACAACGTCGGCGACGAACTCGACAACACCGGCAACGAACTCGACAGCGAATCGGTCAAGGAACTGCTAACGTTCTGGGCGAAGGCATTATCATCTTCCGTCACCCCCGCCATCTTGCCCGATTCGGAGCATGCGGCCAAGGCAAGCAGGCCAACAAACGCCATCAGTTCAACATAAGTCTTCTTCATTTATTTATCCTCCCCCCCCAAGTCAGCGGGAACAACTGTAAATTTAACCTATAGACACGCTCTACGGAGCGGCTTTTCAATGCAATCTGGGTAATCTTTTTACGGCAAAGTTCCAGCTCCTGCAAGACCTGTTCGTAGTCTTCGGCAGAAAGGCCCATCGTAAGCCCGGTAAAGTTCCTCTCCGAAGCAGGGAACTTCTCGATGGCTTCCTCGGCAAATTGGGCCATTTCTCGATGCATGGAACGGAGCGCCACCGGCATCACTTCCGAGGACCCCTTCAGGTGCGCATCCGCCTGTTCGTAGCCCTCCCCCTTTTTCTTAAGGAGGCCCGTCTTCACCATAAAATCGAGCGACTCCCGGATTTCCCCCGCACTAACCGCTTGGCAGCAACGCTTCGCGATTTCTCCCGGAGTCGCCCCTGGCATCACCGGCGCCAATTCTCTCACCACCGGATGAATCCAGGATTCATAATACTTGAACGCCTCTCCGTCGAGAACCTTCACCTTGCAGTTTTTCGCAAGTTCAAGCATGAGCTCGAAGGTCTTCTTCTTATCCATATCCGATTCGGCATGGCAGTAGTTGACCATGGCCTTGAAATATTCAAGTTCAAAGCCGGCCAGGTGCAACGCCGCGCCGACATTTTCCGCACCCGCCGAAGAAAGGCGGGACTTCCCCTCGCACACGAGTTTCAGGTAGGTCGGAGAAGAAAAACCTGCAGCACGAGCGAATTCACGCCACGAGAACGACGAAAGACGCTTCTTTTCGTCGTAGTAGTCCTGCATGAACTGCCGGTAATCCAGATATTCTGTTATTGGTTTCATGCCAATAAATATACACCCGTTTTTTCACAAAAGCAACATGTTAATGATACAAAAATCGTATTTTTTATGCCTTTTAAGGCCTTTTTTTGAATTTCTTCAAATTTCGTGTTTTCATGATACGTTTTAATTCCAAAAAAAGGAGAAGCGACGGCCTCTCCTCATTGCGGCGTTGCCGCCCGCATTTTCTTAAATATTCCAGTCGCAGAAGTTCTTGAGCATCGCGAGACCCACGTCGCCGCTCTTTTCCTGATGGAACTGCGTGGCAATCAGGTTGTCCTTGCCCACGATTCCCTGGAATGTCTGCGTGCCGTAGGTCGTTTCGGCAAAGGCGTACTCCGCCGGAACCTGCGGATGGTACGAATGCACGTAGTAAAAGTCGCAACCGCTGCGGATACCTTTCATGATCGGGTGCTCGCGCGTAAAGTTCACCTGGTTCCAGCCCATGTGCGGAATTTTGAGGCCCGGTTCGTCCCTGAATCGCACGGCCTTGCCCGGGACGAGCCCGAGAGTCTTCACGCCGCCGTCTTCCTCGCTTTCTTCCAATATAATCTGGCAACCGATACAGATGCCGAGTACCGGGTTTCCGGCCTTCACCACCGTCTTGATGGCCTCGCCGATTCCGGTCCTTGTCAAGGTTTCCATGGCAGACGCCGCCGCTCCCACGCCCGGGAAAATCAAGCGGGTCGCCTTCGCGATTTCGTCGGCATCCCGGCTCGACTTGGCATCAACGCCGATACGCGAAAGCGCGTTCATCACGGATGTCAAGTTGCCGGCATTGTAGTCAACCACGATTACAGACATAAGTTCCCTCTACTTTCTATTTACACCAGGGATAATCCACGATTACCTGGGACCGGAGTTTCTCGACGGTAGCAGGATAATCGAGCGAGGCATCCATCTGCATCACGCCCAGCACGTAATCCGCGGCACGAGCGTTGATGTTCGCGACGTTGTCCCAGATTTCGGCATGGCCAGTTCCTTCGCCACCACGGTCGTAACCGGCATCGGCCAAGAGCGGCTTGCCCGTTATCTCGTAGATTTCCTTCCACGTCGCCTTGTTGCCCGCGCGGATTTTCTCTCCGCCCGCGAAGGTTCCGCCTCCAGAAGTGCTCGCGTAGTCCACGAGGCTCATATCGAAATTGGCGTACCACGCCGCCTGCGAAAGGCCGTTCCAGTCCGATATCCACGGGGAAATATCGATCGCGATTTTCGCCGCCGGCAGATACTTCTTGATGGTAGCGACGATTCCCGAGAAATACACGCCCATGTCGGCATCGGGAATACCGCCGTCTTCCTGCACGTCGCCGTTGAACTCGGCCTTCTGCAGCGAAGACGATTCCGAATACTGGTAAAAGTCCGGTTCGATAAGCCAGATGGTTTCAAACGTGTCCGGATCCTGTTCCAGGAAAACCTTCAGCTGATCCCTCATGCCCGAAGCATACTGTTCATAGCGGTACAAGATGGAATCCTTGTAGAACTGGCGCAGCACATTGGCACCGTCGGTACACAGCGTCTTCGGATGCTCCTCGTCCTTCATGTTGCAGTCCACAAGGCCCATATCCTTGCCGAGCTCGGCAATCACGTACGCGTAGATCATGGGTGTCGCATGGATATTCACGCACGTTTCCACCATGCGCTTCTCGAATTCGTTGTACCAGCCGTTATCGCCCAGCCAAACGGCCACGTAATCCAGCCCCTTGTAGTTGGCCTCGTCTTCGTGCGCTGCCTGCCAGGCCGCGCCGAAATTGAAATGGCAACGGTCAAAACCGGGAGTGCGGGGCTTTTCGGACTTTTCTTCCGAAGAAGACTGTCCCGTGGAACTCTCCGGAATCACGCTGCTCGAGGAGGGGGCAAACGCGTTTCCCGGGACGACGGCGTCATCGGCCGACGTGCTTTCATTGCATGCGGAAAAAATAGCCAAGCTCATCGCCAGTGCAACCAAGACTGCATTCGATTTCATAGGGCTCCCTTTATTTTTCCCAGGCACCAAGTAAAACTTTCCGCGCGAAAGATAGAATTTTTCTCTACTTGTTCAAGAAGTCCAACGCTTCGCCGGCAAGTTCCACGCAACGATTGCACGGGATAACGGCATTCGGGCGGATTTCCTTGCACTTGGAGCAACCCTTCGCGCCACGCTTGAAAAAGTCCTCGATAGATTCGGCATGGTCCGGCTGCATCATCTTGGCCGCATAGAGCGCACCACAAAAGCCTTCGGGAGCGCGGCCGCCACCAAAGTTCCTGAACAATTCCGCAGCGTTTACGGATTCCGCTTCAGACTTCCCTGTCGCCCGAGCATAACCGTAGGCCACCGACATGGCGCAATTACCGCGGTGTTCCGCATGAAAGTTCTTCGATAGTTCCGCAATGGATTCCTGTGCCATCCTTTCTCCTATTCGTTACCCATGGCCGAATGACGTTTCTTGTAATCCGCCAGTTTCTGGTTGTAATACTGAGCCTTTATACGCGAGCCGTTCGCCGAAATGTCGAAACCGTACGAGAACCCGACAGAAGCCAGCGCACCTACAAGCAGGCCCTCGCCCACGTAACGGCAAATACGGCCGCGCCCCTCGTCCTCGATAAAGAGCCCGGAGGCGAACACGCCGAAGCCGGCAACGCCTATGCCTCCGGCCACCCACAGCAGCACATTCGAAATCGCATGCTTGCGCGTGGCGTCTTGTGTGTTGCGGAAAGCTTCCACCTCATAATACTTGAGGCTGTCCGGATTGGCAGGTTCGTTCCAGTTCACCGACTGCCCTTCCGGAACTTCCACCATGTTTACGGGAGCAGGCTGTTCCACGACAGGAGTCGGCGCGGACGAATCGGCAGGCTGCAGCACCATGCCCTCGGGCACAAGCTGTGCAAAGGCGAAAGCGGCAGAAAAAAGCAGGAAGGCTAAAATTTTATCCATAAGACTATTCGTCTTTCAGACAGCGGACAGAGAGGCCGTAACGGCTGTCGTCAAGAGCCGTACTTTCTCCATCAAACCGGTCAGTCAAACTAAAGCTAATCGGCTGACCATCCTCGCTTTCCGAAGACGTCCAGAAATAGGCTCCGTCGCCCAGGTTCTTGTAATCTTCCGAAGCAAGCTTAAAGCCGGCAGGGAGAGCGTTGAACCCAAAGTTGTCGGTTCCGTTTTTGTAGGACCATCCTTCTTTCGACCTCAACCGTTCTCCCTCCGTAAAGGAATTCCCCATATTCGCGGACAGCTGTTCAAAGTCTTCCTTGCTGGGCAGGCGCCACCCTTCGGGGCACATTTTCTTGGCCGTTTCCCATGGATACAATTTCCCGTATAATTCGCAATAGTATTCCTGGTTTTTGAAACAGGATCCAAATTGATTTACTTCCTTGTAATTCAGGTTTTCGGCCATCCACTCCTGGGCAGACTCCCCTTCGCCAATAACTACCGTCTTGTAAGTTTGGCCGTCACGCGCATCAGTCAAAATCCCGTAAGAGATCTTGTCTTCTTCGGCCTCGGACGAACTGAAAACGATAGCATCGGACGAGAGCGGTTCTTCTATCGACGAGCTCGATTCCACCAGGGAATCGCTGGATTCTCCCGGGACCTCGTTCGTCTCGATCGAAACCGATTTGCTGTCTTCGCCGCACCCAAAAAGAAACAGGGATGCGGCGACAAAAACGAAAAGTTTTTTCATAAAAAATCTCCTGCAAAAAAATTACATAGAATCGCTTAGCTTGTCAATAAACTCCCCCGTTTCTTTTTCTACATTTACCGCCATGAATCTGGATTTCAACCGCAGGCTTTCCATTGCGCCGATGCTCGACTGCACCGACCGTCACGAACGCTATTTTTTGCGGCTGATTTCCAAGCACATCTTGCTCTACAGCGAGATGGTTGTTGCGAACGCGGTGCTCCACGCCAAGCCGGAGCAGTTCCTCGGACACGAGCCGTTCGAATACCCTGCAGTTTTGCAGCTGGGCGGAAGCAACCCCGCAGACCTCGCCAGCGCAAGCAAGCTGGTAGAAGCCGCCGGGTTCCAGGAAGTGAACCTGAACTGCGGATGCCCTTCGGACCGCGTGCAGAACGGGAACTTCGGTGCATGCCTCATGAAAGAGAAGAATGTTGTCGCCGACTGCTTCAAGGCGATGCAAGATGCCGTAAGCATCCCCGTTTCCATCAAGTGCCGCATCGGGGTCGACGAGTTCGACAGCTGGGAATTTTTCGAGGATTTTATACAAACTATCCGCAATGCGGGTTGCCGGATTTTCATCGTGCATGCGCGCAAGGCCTGGCTCCAGGGGCTCAGTCCCAAGGAAAACCGCGAAGTGCCTCCGCTGCACTACGATTTCGTGCACCGCCTCAAGGCGCAAATGCCGGACCTGAACATCAGCATCAACGGCGGCATCAAGACGCTCGACCAGATAGAGGAACAGTTGAAAGATTTGGACGGCGTGATGGTCGGGCGCGAAGCCTACGAGAACCCGTGGTTCCTTCACGATGCAGACGAACGCATTTTCAATGACATCCGCCCCGAAAGCGACGACCCCGCGAAGATCGCTGCGGGAGAATGCCGTCCCGCCACACGCAAGACGTTGCTCGAGGCCTACCTCCCCTACGTGGAGAAGCAGATTGCCGAAGGCTGCCCGATGACCATCCTGGTAAAGCATCTCTACGGCCTTTTCACGGGTCTTCCAGGAGCCCGCAAGTTCCGCCAGGCCCTCAGCAACGGGGCTCCCAGGGCAAAAGGACCGGCAGAGGCGGTCACCCTCGTAAAAAATGCGATGGAACTCGTCCAAGAGCCCTAAAAACGCCTAATTTGAGAAAAATAACGCAATCCGTCCCCTTGACAAAGCCCCTAAAATTTTCTCTATTTGGAGACACATTTTTAAGTTTAACCCTTAACGGAGAAACAACATGCCTTGCGGAAAGAAAAGAAAGCGCAGGAAGATTGCGACTCACAAGCGTAAGAAGCGCCG
>NZ_DGUN01000050.1 GCF_002395745.1 Fibrobacter sp. UBA4309 | reverse complement strand
GCTTGCGGGCAGCTTCAACGCGGGCAGGAATGCGGGCGTAGACGCCCTGGATCATGTCGAAATTGAAAAGCATAGTCTCTTGGGGTTATAGGTTGAATTTTCGGGCGTAAAGATAGAAAAATAGACAGGATTTAGTCTTTTACGCAACGCAGACTGCGGCCCCGAACAAGCAGGATCCCTTCATCAACTCTGAACCAGTCCTTGCCTGTGGTTGCAAAGATGTGGTAAGCTAATGCTTGGTTGTTTGCGCAATAGTTACAATATTTGGCGGTAGATGTCCAGACATATGCGCGCCTTCCGTTGGGGAAAAGTTCCGGGCCGTCGGTGTTACTGACTGGGAGGAGTGCAAATCCCGACTCGTTTGTCGCAATGTCTTCGTTCCCGTCAGAGTCGTATTCCCATCCGCAGGTGGATCTCAGTTTTACGATGCCTCCCGAGCAATCTGGGAAACTTGTCTGGTTCTCGTCTTCGCATTCCGCGCCAACGGCCTTGCCCAAAGTCATCCATTCAGAAACTGTGGGAACATGCCAACCGCTAGGACAAATTCCCTGCTGGGGATTTTCCCATGTTCCGAAAAGGGTGTCCTTTATAAAAGGCCCTTCCATCATTTCGTCGGTATTGAGATTCATGACGCTCATGAAATTATAGAGCTGCCCGTACAGGGCGCAACTGTCTGCATCCGCATCGCACCAATGGCCGCCTACCAGGTTGGGCGTTTTTTCTTCGTCGGCGTAAGCCAGGTTTTCCGCCATCCAGGTCTGTTCTCCGATTTTAACGGTGGCGTAGAACTGATTGTCGCGTTCGTCCACTAAGCAGTGGTATTCGACGTCCGGGTTCAGAAATTTCCAACTGGGCTTCGACTTCCCTTCACAGCCGATAACCGTGGGAGCCTTGTCGTAAAGGTGGCAGGATTTCTGCACCGCTGAAGATGAAATTGCACTTGAAGATGAAGACTTAGGAGATTCCGAAGAAGAACTGCTTTTCTCGGTTCCTGCAGGGCAGGGCTTGACTATTTCGGGATACCAGGTTCCGTCCTTGCAGGTGACTAATATCTTGCTGTCTTCCGTCAGCAGGATGTAACCTTCTTTATCGCAGTTGTTGCCTTTAAATGCAAGATACTCTTCCCAGGAGGGAATGATTTCGTTGTAGCGGACGCTCGTGACGCATTCCTTCATCGTGGGAATGGTGCTGGAACTGCTTTGGACACTTGAAGATGAATTTTTTGCATTGTTTTTCGCGGAACTTTTGCCTTGTTCTGAGCCTGCCTTGTCAGATGCTGAACTCGAAGACTCATTTAGGTTGGATTCTTTTGCACTGCTGGAAACTTCGGAAAGTTCTTGTGCTGGCGATGTGCTGGATTCGTCATCTCCACAGGCGATAAATGCGATGAATGCAAAACAAATTGATAATTTTTTTATCATAATTCTCCTCGTATCTCTTACAACAAAAGGTAAAAAAAATAGACAGGATTTAGTCTTTTACGCAACGCAGACTGCGGACCCGAACAAGCAGGGTCCCTTCATCAACTTTGAACCAGTCCTTGCCAGTGGTTGCAAAGATATGGTAAGCTAATGCACTGTTGTTTGCGCAATAGTCACAATATTTGGCGGTAGATGTCCAGACATATGCGCGCTTTCCGTTGGGGAAAAGTTCCCTCCCGAGCAATCTGGGGAAACTGGTCTACACTTGTTTTACATAAAATGTAAAAAGTGTCAATACGCTTTACATAAAATGTAAATAAGTCAAACTTGTAAAGCGCGAAATTATTCAAAAATCGCCGTTTTGAGCGGAATTTTAACAAAATCTGTAAAATTGGCACGATTCTTGCAAATAAGGGGCGTATGAATATCAATTTTTCTAAATGGACGGGACTCGGTAACGATTTCGTTTTATTGGAACCGGGTCAAAAAGTGGAATACGGTGCAGGTTTCGAAAAGCTTGTCGTCAAGCTGTGTGACAGGCGTTTCGGCATCGGGGCGGATGGAGTCGTCATCGTGACTCCGGTGGACAATTCTGGTGTCGATTTCGAGATGCGCATTTTCAATGCGGACGGTAGCGAGGCTGCCATGTGCGGCAACGCGACGCGCTGCGTGGCAAAGTTTATCCGTAGTCGCGGTCTCGCCAAGTCCCCGGAAACGACGTCCTTCAACCTGCATACGAAAAGCGGTATCGTGAAACCGAAATTGTTGGACGATGGCCGCGTGTGCGTGGACATGGGTAAACCGAGGAACTTCCTCGGCACAATCAAGCTCACGGCGGACTGCTACGACTTTACTGCCGAGACTGTTTCGATGGGGAATCCGCACGCGGTGATTTTCGTGGACGATGTCGAAAAGATTCAGCTTGAAAACTGGGGACGCATTCTGGAATGCGACAAGCAGTTCCCCGACAGGTGCAATATTGAATTCGCACAGCTGGTGGCGCCCGCACACATCCGCATGCGGGTGTGGGAACGGGGTTGCGGCGTCACCATGGCGTGCGGAACCGGAAGTTGCGCAACCCTCGTCGCGGCCCAGCGCGCTGGCCACGTGGGCGCCGAAGCCGACATCATCCTGGATGGCGGCGTTCTCCATGTCAAGCACGAAGAAGACGGCCCGGTACTTATGACCGGCCCCGCGGAAGAAGTCTTCAGAGGAGAGATAGGGCTATGAGGCTCGAGAAGTAGTATGCAGTGTGAGGAACCATCAATCCCGTGAACTGCGGTTATAAAAGTGATGGATTCTCCTTCGGAGAATGACATCTAAGTTCTAAACTCTAAGTTCTAAATCCACACCTCTCCCTAACGCTTTCTCTCGTCTAACCACCAATCACTAACCACTTCCTACTAAACCATGAACGACTCCTACATCAACTCTTTCTACGATCGCCTGCCGGGCAGCTACCTGTTCTCCACAATTGCCAAGAAAATCAAGGAATACCAGGGCTCGCACGAAAATGCCGACATTATCCGCCTGGGAATCGGCGACGTGACCACTCCGCTTATTCCCGAAGTCATCAAGGCCATGCACAAGGCCGTTGACGAGATGGGGGTCAAGGATACCTTCCGCGGTTATGGTCCGGAACAGGGCTACGACTTCGTGCGCGAGGCAATCGTGCGCGGCGAATACACGGCCCGCGGTATCGAGATGGATCCGGACGATATCTTCGTGAGCGACGGTTCCAAGTGCGACGTGGCGAACATCCAGGAGCTCTTCTCCGGTGACGCCCGCATCGCCATTCCTGACCCGGTTTATCCGGTATATCTCGACTCCAACGTGATGGCGGGCCGTACGGGGATTCTCCAGGCTGACGGCCACTTCTCCGAAGTGACCTATCTTGCTTCTACGGCCGAGAACAGTTTCCAGCCCGACCTTCCCAGGAATCCGGTGCAGCTGATCTATCTGTGCAGTCCGAACAATCCGACGGGAACGGTGCTGAGTCGCGAGACGCTGCAGAAGTTCGTCAACTACGCCAACGAAAACGGCGCGCTGATTCTTTTCGACGGCGCCTACAACTGCTATATCCAGGACGAAACGCTCCCGCATTCCATTTACGAAATTCCCGGTGCGCGTACCTGCGCCATCGAGTTCCGCAGCTTCAGCAAGACGGCTGGCTTTACGGGCGTGCGCTGCGCCTACACGGTCATTCCTCACGAACTTTCCAAGCTCCGTGCCATGTGGAACCGCCGCCAGTGCACCAAGTTCAACGGAGTGAACTACGTGACGCAGCGTGCTGCCGAGGCTATCTATACTGCGGAAGGCTGGAAGCAGACCCGGGGCGTCATCAAGGGCTACATGGATACGGCTAAGGTTATCCGCCAGGAACTGACGGCGGCCGGCTATACGGTATTCGGCGGCGAGCACGCCCCCTATATCTGGTGGAAAATTCCCGATGGCGAAAAGTCCTTCGACTTCTTCGACAGGCTGCTGGCCACCTGCGAGGTGGTGGGTACTCCCGGTAGCGGATTCGGTCCCTGCGGCGAAGGGTACTTCCGCCTGACCGCCTTTGGCGATCACGAACGTACAAAAGAAGCCCTTCGGAGAATAAAAGAAAGGCTTTAGCTTCAACAATCTTTTTCTATTTTACATTTTATGAAAAACCCTATCGGTCCAGATATTTCGGTCATCCAGAAGATCAGTGTCGCCATTATTCACGAGCGCAATGTACAGAAATTGCTGGAAAACGTCCTCGACATCCTGGAAACAGAGCTTGGCATGCTCCGCGGGACTTTTGCGCTCCTGTTCGGCGATACCCTGAAAATCGAGGCTTCGCGCGGTCTTGAAGAATCCGAGAAGCAAAAGGGACTTTACCGTATGGGCGAGGGTATTACGGGCCACGTTGCAGAACGCGGTATCAGCCACGTTATCCCCGACCTGCGCAAGGATTCCAGGTTCCTGAACAGGACCGGATCCCGCCATTACGATTCCCAGGTGGCTTTTATATGCGTACCGCTGATTCACGACGAACAGATTATCGGTACGCTCTCGATTGACCGCCCCGTAGACGGCACGACGGATTTGGACCGCGACGTGGCATTGCTCGAAATCATCGCGAATATCACGGGCGATGCGGCGAACGAATGCATCGAGCTGCATAACGAACAGCAGGCGATGATTGACGAAAACCGCAAGCTCCGCGACATGCTTTCGAACAATCACGGCGAGATGGTGGGTAACTGCCGTGAAATGCAGATTGTTTACGAACAGCTCCACCAGGTGGCACCCAGCGACGCGACCGTGCTTATCCGCGGCGGCAGCGGTACGGGTAAGGAAATGATTGCCCGTGCCATCGTGAACCTGTCCGGAAGGAAGGACAAGCCGTTCATTATCCTGAACTGCGCGGCTCTCCCCGAAAACCTTGTGGAAAGCGAACTTTTTGGACACGAGAAGGGCGCATTTACGGGAGCGATGGCTCGCCGTATTGGCCGTGCCGAAGCGGCAGACGGCGGAACGCTTTTCCTGGACGAAATTGGCGATTTGACCATGCAAACCCAGGTCAAACTGTTGCGCTTTTTGCAGGAACGAACCTTTAGCCGCGTGGGCAGCAACGAAGAAATCCATGCCGACGTGCGTTTCTTGGCGGCGACGAGCCGTAACCTCGAAGAGCTCATGGCCCAGGGCAAGTTCCGCGAGGACCTTTACTACCGCCTGAATATTTTCCCTATCGTGATGCCCGACCTGGCAAAGCGCAAGAGCGATATTATCTTGCTGGCGGAACATTTTATAGACAAGTTCAACGTGAAGTACGGAAAGAAGATTACGCGCCTTTCGACGACGGCCATCAATTTGCTTATGAGCTACCACTGGCCGGGTAACGTGCGTGAACTCGAGAACTGCATTGAACGAGCCGTGCTTACGGCGAAAGATGAATGCGTACACAGCTTCAACTTGCCGCCTTCGTTGCAGACGAGCGTTACTTCGGGCAACGGAAGTTCCATTGTGCTGACAGGCGCCCCGCTCGACGTGATGTTGCAGAATTACGAGAAGGAAATTCTCACCGAAGCCATCAAGCAGAACGACGGTAATCTCTCTGCTGCGGGCCGCAGCCTTGGCGTTTCGCCCCGCATGATGAATTACCGCATGAATAAACTGGGAATCAGGTCAGGACACTGATGCCCGTTGCGACATTGAGCCTGGACGGCTGGGCTATTTGCCCAGGCAGTTGTCCATAGCGGCGATAATCTTCTTCTTGTCCATGTGCTGGCCGATGAAGACGAGACGGATGATGCGGTCTCCGTATTCGGCGTCCCATACCTTCAGCAGGTCGGGATTCTCGCGCAAGATCCTCTTCTGTTCCTCTTCGCTTTCGCTGGCGAACCACGGTCCGAAATTCTGGGCGGACGCCTGCTTGCCGGCCTGTTCGAACAGGTAGCTGTTGTTGCGTTCGTCTTCGAACCACACGAGTCCCTTGGTGCGGATGATGCTCGTGGGGTAGTTGTCGAGGAACGTCTCGAAGCGGTCGCGGATTAGCGGGCGGCGGCGTTCGTACACGAAAGTGCCGATGCCGTATTCGTCGCCGTGCGGATGGTCCTTGTCGTGGTGGTGGCCGCAGTGGCACACGCCATGCTCATGGTCGCAGTGGCTATGGTCTTCGTCGTCATGGTCATGATGGTGATGCTCGTGTTCATCATGGTCATCGTCATCTTCGTCTTCGGGCTTCGTCTCCTTCATGAGTTCCTTGGCCCAGGCGGCGGAGTTCCCGACCTTCTCGAAGTCGAACTGCTTGGTGTCGAGGATGTCCTTCATCTCGACCTTGCCGTAGTTCGTCTCGATCATCTTGGCTTCGGGCTGCAGCGCGCGGACCACCGCCTTCACGTGCTCGAGGTCGTTCTTGCTGATGGAATCGACCTTGTTCATGATAATGGTGTTGCAGAATTCAATCTGCTGGATGAGGAGGTTCGCGATGTCTTCTTCTTCGAGGTTGTTCGCGAGCAACTTCTGGCCGCCCGCGAATTCATCGGCGAGGCGGGCCACGTCTACCACGGAGACGATGTTGTCGAGGTGGCAGGCGAGGGGGCGACCGTCGCGGCTCTGCAGCTGGCTGCCCGCCATGCAGATGGTCTGCGCGATAGGCACGGGTTCGCAGATACCGCTTGCTTCGATGAGGATGTAGTCGAACTTGTTCATCTCAAGGAGTTCGGCAATCTGTTCCAGGAGGTCGGTCTTGAGGCTGCAGCAGATGCACCCGTTGGAAAGCGGCACCACCTTGCCGGAATCTTCCTTCGTGATGTTTCCGCCCTTCTCGATGAGCGTCTGGTCGATGTTCACTTCGCCGATGTCGTTCACGATGACGGCGACGTGGTAACCCTGCTGGTTGTTGAGCACGAAGTTCAGGAGGGTCGTCTTTCCGGCTCCGAGGTAACCGGTGAGCAGCGTTATAGGTACAGATTTCATTTTTATATCCTTCGGATGAAAGTTTTTCTCTTTAAAAAAGGCCGCAGGCCCTGGAGCCGACGACCTGGATTACGTTTTGCGCGAACAGCGGTCGCCTTGTGAGCGACAAGTGCCTAGTATTGACTAGGCGCGGTCGCGAGAGTGAGCGCAGACCGGAGAATAAATCCCCGAGTCTAGCGCGAACGGTCGCATTACAATTCCGGCTGCTTGCCGGTGAGGCGCACGAAGATTTCTTCGTACTTCGCGAGCGTGTTCTTCACGACTTCGGGCGGAATTTCCGGACCCGGGTAGGTCTTGCCCCAGTCGAGAGTTTCGAGCCAGTCGCGAACGTACTGCTTGTCGAAGCTTTCCTGGTTCTTGCCCACCTGGTACTTGTCGGCCGGCCAGTAACGGCTGGAGTCCGGCGTGAGCACTTCGTCGATGAGGATGGTTTCGCCATCGATTTCACCGAATTCGAACTTGGTGTCGGCGAGGATGATGCCTTTGGAGGCAGCGTAGTCGCGGGCCTTCGTGTAGATGTCGAGGGACATGTCACGGAGAGTGGTAGCGACCTTTTCGCCAACGATGTCGAAGGTCTGTTCGAAGCTGATGTTTTCGTCGTGGCCAACGTCGGGCTTGGTGCTCGGCGTGTAGAGCGGCTTTTCGAGCTTCTGGCAGAGCTGCATGTTGGAGGGGAGCACGTGACCGCAGATGCGGCCCGTCTTCTGGTAGTCCTTCCAGCCGGAACCCACGATGTAGCCGCGCACGATGCATTCCACGGAGTGGCGGTGGGCCTTTTTGACGATCATGGAACGGCCGCGGAGGTAGTCGGCGTGCTTCTTGAGCACTTCCGGGTATTCGTTCACGTCGGCGGTGATGAGGTGGTTCTTCATGCCGAGGTGCTTGAACCAGAACAGCGAAAGCTGGTTGAGGATTTT